>NZ_CP024870.1:0-600000 GCF_002795265.1 Spiroplasma clarkii | reverse complement strand
GTCACTATCTCCAATTAGTGATTTTAACAAGTTCATAAAAACTGAACCAATTGAACTTGCTGCAAAATTTAAAATATCTACCAAACCAGTTTTTTTAATAAGAGCTACAATTGGGGGGTTAATGGCGTTTGTTAATAAAGTTGGAATAAATAAGTTGATTACAAGGGCTACAATTTGCACACCTAAAACATAAAGGGTCACTAAAAAACCTCTTTTTAAGCCAAAATATAAACCACCAATGATTATTAAAAATGCAAAGATGTCATATAACCATCATGGCCCAATATTTATTATCATAAGTTGCCCCCTAACTATTTTTGATTATACCAATATTTTGCTAAGATTTGTATTATGATTAGACTATATATTTTATATTATCAACTGCAATGGAGGAAAATATGGACCAATTTAGTTTTAAAAAGGTAGCAGTGCAAAAGGTGAAAGCCTTAATTAATGACTTAAACCATTTAAAAGTACCCCACCAAGAAATGGGTGGGAAATTGATTTATCAACCAAAAGATGGTGCCACAATTACTATTTATCAAAATAATACCATTTTAATTCAAGGCAAAACTGGAGCAAACTATGTTCTCAAGTACCAACTAGGTGATATCCAAGATCCTCAAACCCAAGTAGAAGTTAACTTTAATGAATATAATGTTTTGGGAAGTGATGAAGTTGGAGTTGGGGATTTTTTTGGACCAATTGTAGTTTGTTGTGCTTATGTACCTGCCAGTTTTAAAACCAGTAACCCTAGCATCTTTCAAAATCTTAAAGATTCAAAAACACTAACCGATCATGAAATTACAAAAGTCTATTTACAAATTAAAGATTTAGTCAAACACACTGTCTACATTATGGGTAATAAAACCTATAATGATAAATATGAACAGTACCAAAATATTAACACTTTAAAATGCTTGGCTCACAATCAAGTGCTTGCCAAATTTGCTCAAGAAAACCAAGATTTAAACATTAATTACATCTTAATGGATCAATTTGTTGAAGAAAAAAAATACTATGAGCACTTACAAGTTAATAAAATTAAATTAGCACCATACCAAATTACTTTTAAAACCAAAGCAGAAAGCAAATCTGTGGCAGTGGCTAGTGCAAGTATTATTGCTCGTTATTATTTTTTAACTGCAATAAAAAATTTAGAAGCTAAATATAATCTTGTCATTCCTTTAGGAGCTAATAACCATGTAAAAAGTTTGGTTAATTCTTTAAAAAGGCAAAAACAAATTGATGTTCGAGGTTTACTGAAATTAAACTTTAATAGCAAAATCAAGAAGTAAAAGCAACACCTAGTTTGGTGTTGCTTTTTTTACTTATTAAACTTTAAAACTACTTCTACTGCTGGTTTTAATTCCAATTGTACACCTGCAGTTGTTAGCATTTTTTTAGAAACTTGAAATTCTGCAGTATCACTATACTTGTCACAAGAATAAACAATTTTTTTGATCCCTGATTGAATAATACTTTTAGAACATTCATTACAAGGAAACAAAGAAGTATACATTGTACAATCTCGAACATTAGTATTTGAAGATAAAATTGCATTTAATTCTGCATGAACTACATATGGGTACTTAGTTTGAGTTCAGTCCCCTTCTCTAGTTCAAGGAAATTCATCATCACTAATTCCACGTGGAAAACCATTATAACCAGTACTTACTACTTGAAATAAATCGTTGACAATTACTGCTCCGACTTGAGTGCTTGGATCTTTACTCCGCATAGCAATTAATTTTACCATTGCTAAGAAATAGGTGTCTCAATCAATGTAATTTGTTCTTTTTGTCATTGCTTTTTAATTCCTACATAAAGGGTTGAATTACAAAGTCGCCACTACTATTGGCAATGAAATACCTTCAACCTAAATTCTCATTTAAAATAGTGTTAACTTTATCAACATTAAAGACTCACTTACGGACACCAACTAGTAATGAGCGAGCAACAATTTCATTATATACTAAGCCATTTGATTCCATTATTAACCCAATTAAAGGGACAAATAAAAATCCAGCAACAATTATGATTGGGATCCCCAAAAAGAGATCAATGTGTTTGTAATCATAGGTAAAGAATAATGTAATAGCTGAACTTAATGCCAAAGCAGCAAGAATTGAAACAACATCTCCATGTGGTAAAAAAATCATGTAAACCAAAACTGCAATTAATGGCAGTAAGAATCTTGAATTTGAGTAAATTGAAATAGCATTTCTTTTTTTGTTTCAAGTTGTTACCCCTAAAACTGAGATGACTGAAATCACAAAGACCATGATTCCAGCAATTTGAACTGTTGGCATTAAGATTGTCACAAATAGACCAGTTAATATGTAAGTGGCAAAAATTATAAAGGCAAATTTTCATGAACCAATAATTTTTTCAGTATAACGAGCAGTTTTGATAACAACTAAAATTGCAAATATTATCTGAACTGGGGCAATAAATATTCCATAATTAATATTATTAAACCCATAGGTTAAAATTCTCCAGTACTGCCCAGCATCAATTGTTAGAGCTTTTGTTGAACCACCAAAGAATAATGAAGCTACAAATGAATTTAAAAGATCTTCATCTGCTCTTGACAAATATATCCACAATACATAAGTTACCAAAGGCATAATTATGAAAAAGACACTAAAAATAATAGAAACAGCACTGCGATTGTTCATACTTGAAATCAAATCTTTTAGTTTCTGATTAGTTGAATTAGATGGATTTTGCAATTGGTCTAAAATCTCTTCATCTGTATATTGTTTTTCATCAGGTAGAGCTGTGGTTAATTTGACAATTTTTGAGAAATAATCTTTTAATTTGATTTTAGCTTCTTCTAAGTCTTCAACACAAACTGCACCCTTCAAATTATCACTAGTAACAGCAATGGTTAGAGTTTCAATTCTTTCACGTTTACCATTTGAAATATTAGTTTTAATTTCTTGTAGTTTTCGGTCATTTTCCATTGGTACACCAATTGTTACCACCACAATTTTTTTACTCTGACGTTTATTTACTAAATATGAAGTTTTTTCATCACTTAGTTTTGATGGTTTGTATCTTTCAACTCTAATCAAGTAGTCAACTAAACTAAGTTTTAATTCATTGAAATTCATTGACATCTTAACACCTATTTTTCTAACTCTCTTATTTTATCACTAAATTCCCTAGGAATTTCAACATAAAATTCTAATTTTTCACCTGTTATGGGGTGCTTAAACTTTAATCTTTGGGCATGTAAATATTGTCCAAAAGTATCTTTTTGGTCTTCTTTAAAAGCATAAAGTGGATCACCAACAACTGGGTGATTAATAAAACTGAGGTGAACTCTAATTTGGTGAGTTCGCCCAGTTTCTAGTACACATTTTAATAAGGTATAATGTTCAAACTTTTTTACAACCTCAAAATGAGTTTTGGCTGGTTTGGAATTATGGTCTGTTACTGTCATTTTTTTACGATCAGCTTTATGACGACCAATTGGAGCATCTATTAAACCTGATTCTGATGCTAACTCCCCATGAACTAAGGCTAAATATTCTTTATAAATTTGGTTATTTGCTAACATTTCAGTTAACTTTTTATGAGCTTGGTCTGTTTTAGCAACCATTAACAAACCTGTAGTCATTTTATCAAGTCGATGCACAATTCCTGGTCTTAATTTACCAGCAATTGAAGATAAATCTTTGATATGAAATAATAGACCATTTACTAAGGTTTGGTCTCGGTTCCCAGCTGCTGGGTGTACTATTAAACCATTGGGTTTATTAACTACTAAAATGTCACTATCTTGATAAATTATTTCAAATTTAACATCTTGAGGAATGGCACTAATGGCTTCAGGGGTTTTTGGGTTAATAACTACTGTGTCTCCACTTAATAAATTATATTTGGCACTAACTTGTTGAGTGTTAACAGTAATATAACCTTCTTCAATTAGTTTTTGGACATAACTGCGAGAAAAATCAAACTCATCTTTTAAATAATCAGCTACAAATTTATCTAAACGTCCTGCATTTTGAGTTAATTTTATCTCCATTTTCTTCACCTTAACCTGTTTTCCACTCTCATTAAATTAATTTTTCACTGTTGCTTTTCACAAAACCCTCTAATCTTGCAATTTTTTTAGTTATTTTTTCAATCTGTTGATTTTTCTTAACTTGTAAACTACTCAAATTTTTATGCTCACCTGGTAGATTTTGAAGTTGATATTCAACTAAAAACTTTTTAAACTGAAGTTCATTAATTTTACACATTCAATTTCATTCCTTATACAAAAAGTATTGAGTTTTAAATGATTTTTGTTTTAAATCTGTTACTAATTTTTGATCTAGTGCTAAACGATTAGTTTGAGTAATTTCTCAATTATCAAAAATAAGTTCATGTTTTTTGTATGGTGCTTGTTTGACTTCAACAACAATTCAATAAATAAAACAAACTATCAATAAGACAACAGCAATATTAACACATAAATCAGCAATATTGAAGCTGTAAGCATAAACACCTGTGGGTACTCAACTTGGAAATAGGTCTTGGTTGAATGATAAAAAGTCAACCACTCCACCTTTACGACCTTCAAATTCAGGAGCTCAACCGCGAGCTAATAAATTTCCCATAGCTCCTGCAAAAAAGATATTTGCAGAATGAATTCACAAGCGATTTCTAACAAAAGTTAAAATCACTCCAACAACAATTGTCACACTTGTAGCCATAAAAATCGTTAGTGCTAGATTGTTGGCATTGGCTCCATAAGCAGACCCAAAATTTACTAAAAAGTTAAAGTGTAAAAACCCTTTAATAACATCACTATCAAAGTTCTGGTTTCATTTAGCAACAGCCACAGCTTTTGTAATTCAGTCAAAAGCCACTAATACCAAAAAGATTGGCAGACACCAGATTAATTTGTATCTCCAACGATAATTATGTTCTTTTAAGTAGATTTTTATTTTATCCATTTTTTATCATCCTTTAATTAATTACAGCATAACATCTTTGGCAAATATCTGCCACTAATTCATCAAAAATAGCTCAACATCTTTGGCATTTTAAACCTTCTTTGGCTTCAACTTTAACATCAGCCACTTTACCACTTACTGCTTGAGAACTATTCTTGAAATTAACAGTATTAACAATTAACAATTGACTTAAGTTGGGGATGGTTTTTAAGTTTTCAAATTCAGTTTGTAAACTAATTGAGACCACAGCATCAAAACCTTTTTTAATTAGTTTTTCATTTCGAGCTTTTTCAAGAGCTTCATTCACATCATCTCTTAAATCTAAAAATGAGTTTCATTTTTTAACAAAATCTAAGGGTTGAGTAAAGTCTTGTGGTCTAACATCTAATAAGTGAACAGAAGCTACTAAATCAAGGTTTTTCATGGCTTGGTACACTTCTTCAATTGTATGTGGTAATACCACTCTAAGCATATCAATTAAAGCCCACAATTGTTCATATAAAACTGTTTGAACTTGACGTCTTCTTGGAGCTGTTTGTTTTTCAATGTAGATTATGTCTTTAATAAAATCTAAGTAAAATGAAGATAAATCATTAATTACATAGTTGTTGATCAGTTTAAAACCAGCATTAAAATTATATGTGTTCATAGCTTCACTAAACTTAGTTTTTACATTTGTTAAGTTATGCAGTGCAAAAGCATCAACTTCTGCAAGTTTTTTTTGATAATCACTACTTGGATTAAAATCAACTAAATTTGCTAACATAAAACGCATAGTATTTCTAATTTTTCGATAAGATTCTGCTACTTGTTTTAAAATCTCTGGACCAATTCTTTGATCATCAGTAAAATCTGTTGAAAAAACTCATAACCTTAAAACATCAGCTCCTAAATCATCAGCAATAGCTAAAGGATCAACTGTATTTCCAATTGATTTTGACATTTTGTGACCCTTTTCATCATTTGTCATTCCATGAGTGATTAATTGTTTGTAAGCTGGCTTACCATCAAAAATGACTGAATTGATCATTGAAGAGTTAAACCAACCACGATACTGGTCATTTCCTTCTAAATAAACATCAAATGGTCTTGGTAATTTAAAGTTTGCTTCTAAAGCAATGTTTGAACTACCTGAATCAAACCAAACATCTAAAATATCTTTTTCTTTAGTTCAGCCTTTATTTTGATGCTCTTTTGGTAAAAATTCATCTGCTGGTAACTCAAATCAAGCATTAGTTCCCAATTTATTAACTTGAGCCACTGCATATTTAATTGTTGGTAAATCATAGATGGCTTGTTTGTTTTGATCATAAAAGGCAATAATTGGTACTCCTCATAACCTTTGACGAGAAATAGTTCAATCATTTCGGTCTTTAATAATGTTTCGCAAACGCTCTTTTGATCACTCTGGATTGGTGCTTACTTTGGTTACAATTTGTTGGTCAATTTCAGCTTTAACTTGTTCTAAACTAACAAATCATTGGTGAGTTGCTCGATAAATTACTGGTTTTTTAGTTCTTCAGTCATGTGGATATGAGTGTTTAACAAATTTTAGTTTTAACAAATATCCTTTATTTTCTAAAGCTTGACCAATGATTTTGTTAGCATCTTCATAAAAGACTCCCTCAAGAGTTTTATCATTAATTGTCACATCAAATTTACCTTGGTCATCAATGGGAGCAAAAGCTTTGATTCCCTGTTTTGTCACAATTTCAAAGTCATCTTCTCCAAAACCTCCAGCAGTGTGAACTAGACCTGAACCTGCCTCAGCACTAACATGGTGTCCAATAACTACACTACCAGTTTGTTTGTCATATCAAGGGTGTTGGTATTTTAAACCTACCAATTCAGGACCCTGATATTCTTTTAAAACAGTAACTTCTTCTCAACCAATTTGTTCAGCCACACTTGCTTGTAAATCTTTAGCCACCACAAAACTCTTAGTTGAGTTTTTTGGTTGCACCAAACAATATGTTAGTTCTGCACCAACAGCAATTAACTGGTTGGCTGGAATTGTTCAAGGAGTGGTTGTTCAAATTACTAGGTTAGCGTTTTTAAAATCTGGGTGTTCAACAATTGGTACTCCCACAAAAATTGTTGGTGATTTTACATCAGCATACTCAATTTCGGCTTCTGCTAGTGCAGATTCACTACTTGGAGATCAATAAATTGGTTTTAAATCTCGATAAATTAGTTTTTTTTCAATCATTTTTGTATATAAAGCTAATTGCGCAGCTTCAAAATCTGGGGTTAAAGTTAAGTATTTTTGATTATAATCTGTAAAAACCCCCAAACGACGAAATTGTTCACTTTGAATTTGCACTTGTTCTAAAGCATAACTCTTACATAAATCTCTAAATTCAGAAGGTTTTAAAGCTTTACGATCAACTCCAGTTTTAGTAACAGCAGTTTCGATTGGTAAACCATGAGTGTCTCACCCCATAATGTAAGGTGAATTATAACCACTACTATTTTTTCAGCGCACAATAATGTCTTTTAAAATTTTATTCAAAGCATGTCCAACATGAATGTTCCCATTTGCATATGGAGGACCATCATGTAGAATAAAGTAAGGTTTTTTGGCATTCAAAGCAATTTTTTGTTGATAAATTTTTTGATCTAACCATTTCTTCTCAATTACTGGTTCTTTTGTTTTTAAATCTGCTTTCATATCAAAATCAGTTTGATACATTAATAGTGTATCTTTATAATTCTTTTCCATATTTCCTCCAATAAAAAACACCCCTAGTTGTAGTGAGTGTTTGTTTTTAACAGTAGTTTGTTGAAATTACTCAACAATTTGTCTTACTCTCTCAATAACTATTATAATAAAAAATTAACTATTTTTTAACTTTATTCACTAGTTTTTCAGATAAAAGTTTAACTTCTTCTTTATTAATTGCAAAGATTTTCTGGTATTTTTGAATTAACCTTCTTAAATTTGCCACACTTTGATCAGCTTCTAAAGCATCAATGAGGTTATTTAAATCTGCTTTTAAATCATGAGCAATCATAACAGCTCGAGCAATGATTTTTTCAGCATTATGACGTGCCACATCATAAACCTCTTTAGTTTTAACAACCCCATCATTAATATATTGTTCTTTGTTTTGATAAGCTTGCAGCTGACTTTCTAAGTTGTGAATTTTTTTAAGCAAATCTTTTTCTTCCATTACAAGTGACCCTCAAAGTTTCAGTTAAGTGAAATAGCACTTGATTTTTTAATTTTTTCAATAAATTCAGTGTTTAAACTAATAATTGTATTAAAAATCACATCAAAAATTATCATTTCACCTGGTAATGAGGAAATGATTGGGTATTCTAATTTTTCATTACGCATAGTTTGAGTTTCAATTAAATACATGTCAGTTCAATCATATTCACCACCAATTAGTTTTCGAGTAGTTTCTTCATCAGCAGTTAAAATTAATAGTGGAATTCCTTTATTACGGGCTCATTTAATTGATTCAATGACCTCTTTGGTTCACCCAGTACGAGTGATAAAAACACAAAAGTCATTTTTATCAAAGAAAACTGCTCTTTGACCAAAGGTGTGGATGCTACCAACTCGAGTGGCATCAATGTCAATTCGCAATAAGTTCATAACAAAGGCATTAGCACTTGTAGTTTGTTGTTCTAAACCAAATACTACCACACGTTTTGCTTTATAAATTTTTGCAGCAATTGTTTCTATTAACTTGGGATCTAAATCATTTAAGGTTTCATTAATAGTAAATAAAGCACTACCTCGGACGTTGTGCATAATTTGGTTGACCCCATTTGAATCAACAATTTTATAATAATCCATTTGCATTCTTGATTTTTCATAAACAAACATTTGGGTTGCTTTAAATGATTTAAAGCCTAATTTTTGACAAACACGAGTCATGGTACTTGGACTAACATTAAACTCTTTTGAAACTTCTTGGATTGAGTGACTTGTAAAAAAATCAGGACTCTTATTGATTAAGTCAGCCACAATATACTCAGTGGCATTAGTTTTTAGGTTTTCTAAATTAATTATCTTCATTGTGTTTTCCCTTCTTGATAGTTCTAGGTTGTTTAACCTTTAAATCTGGTTTAAAAATTATTTCTTTTTTTAAGTTAATTCCTCTTTCTGCTAAATGCCCAGTTCTTAAACTATTTAGTTTTTCAAAACTAGTGCATCTTTTGATATCCCTAATGTATTGATTTGATAACTTTTGGATCAAACTTGATCCAAAACCATCCTTTTTACTTTGATTTCTAATTTTAATTGAACGGGTAATTAATACTATGGTTAACAATATTATTATGCCATAAGTTACACCAAAAGGGACAAACATTGTACCACCAAGTTTAAAATTTACACTATAATCAATATTACTTTGCCCTGTTAAAAAGTTTTGGTCTTCAAAAACTAAATTTCTTTGACCAACCCAAGCAGCTTGCATGGCATTTAACATATATCTTGGTGGAAATAAGTACAATGCAATATTTAAACCTGCATAAGTTGCAATAATATGATAAGGAAAAGTAATTCCCAAAAAGTTTCAAGAAACTATAAAAAAGATGATTGAAATAATTAAACCTCAAACTGAACTTGGAACAAAGACTGCTACACAAAAAGTCATACAAACCCCTAAAATCCAAAGAGAAACTGCAGCTAAAACAAAAAATAATCAATCAACATTGGCAGCTACTGTTCTTTGAGATGGATAGAACAGTAAAGTTGCTCCCACCAAAAAACAACTTAATAATAAATTAATAGTGAAATTAGCAACTATGTGAGCCACTGGTAAAATTCAAGGACTTAAAGGGGTATACGCTAAACGCATTTTTAAACCCCCATTTTTATGCATGTCTAATGTTCGATAAAACAAGTGAATACCATTACGCACAATAATTGCTCCTACTGCCGAAGCCAGTAAAAATGGTTCATCATTGTGGAATAAAAGTCAAACAAAAATAACAAATGTTATCAAAACAATTCCTAAAAAAATGTTAATGACTGAACGAAAAAACGATTTTAATGCCAACAAATATAAACGAATAAAAATAGCAAAGTTATTTTTAGCAGTTTGTTGAATAATTTGGTGCATAATTGTTATTCCTCCTTAATTTTGTGTGTGTTTTTGACTTTTGGTGCTTTTTTTAACTTAGTTTGAAGTGCATCATGAGTGGCAATAACTTGGTGCAATTCTTCTAAACTATTGGCTTGCTTAATTTGTCTAATGATAATTAAATGTTTTTGAACATTATGATATTTTTTGTATTTTTTATTACCAAACTCAAATTCTCGCATTAATAATCAACCCATTAAGATTGCTCCCAAGACTATAATAACTGCACAAACAAGATATGGGATTCACACATGAGTTCCAAACCCAAAAGTAACTTCGCTATCCACTGTCATGTCAGGTCGATTAATTCAACCTGCAGCCATAATATTTAAAGCATACCTTTGTGGGAAAAAGTATGAAGCAATGACAAGTCCTGGATAATGTGCTACTGTTGTTCAAGGAAATCCTAATCCTAAAAAATAAATTGAACCAAAGTAATAAAAGTTGGCAATTGCAATGGTAATGTCTAAACTTTTAATAGTAAAACCAATAATAAAACCAATAAAATTAGACATCAAAGCCAACGCTAAGTAACCAATTAAGAATAAAACCCAGTTAACATCTGCAACTTTTTCTCTTTGGTCTTGATAGAGCATACCAATCCCAAAAAAGATTGCAGAAGTTACAAAGTTAGCTATTTGATTGAATAAAAAGATACTAAAAAAAACAAAAGTTTTTGAAATTTTAGTATTAAATAACCTTGCAAAGAAATTGGTTTCTTTAAAATTATGAAGGGTGCGAATAAAGTTGAAAGAACAATTTCGAATTCCCACCACTCCAATAGCAGATGCCAGCACAAAGGGATCAGATTTAATGTTTGTATCTCTGAAAGTTAATCAAACTAATAAAATAACTAAAGTAATTACTCAACCTGAAAATAAATTAAAAATATCTTTTTTGTAATTTTCTCATTGCAATAATCAAATTTCTTTGAAAATCTTTCAGTGGTGCTTCATATTTTTTCCTCCTAACTTTGGTTGTGACGAGCTTGTTTTTTTAAATGTCTTTCTTCTAATTTCATTAATTTTATTTCTTCTTGAATATATTTCTTTTTCATAGTTTTTAGTTTTGCTTGTTCTTTGTTGGAAAGTTCAGCAGTAACTTCATTCCCATCAATTAACAATTTACTTGATTTAAAGATTGGATAAAGATCAGCTTTAATATACTTATTAAAAGTGATAATTTTGTCAATAAACTTTAATTCTGCCTTGCGGTATTTAAAGTCTGTTGGTTCTTTTTTGACGAGTTTTGTAGCCTTATTCAAAGTTTTTAATAAGGCTTTTATTTCATATCTAACTTCATCAATATTTTTTTTATCCAAAGCAGTGGAAGCTACTTTCAATAATGCTTGATGTAAAATTTCAGTGTGAAACCAATAGTTTTTTAGCATAGTTAATGAGTTGCTGGTTTCAACTGCAGTTTGTAAATTTTTGATAGCCATAAATTTTTGGTATTCCTCATTAAAACTTTCAAAAGCTACTAAGTAATTTTTTAAGATAGGTTGAAAAATTGGATCAGGTTTTAAAGTAACTGTTTCAGTTTCAAGTGCTCTCATAATTTCAGTAATATAAGCTTTATAAGAAACTGGTTGGGGTAATTTGCTTATTTCATCTTCAGAAGCTATTAAGCCATTTTGTAAAACTATGACTTGATCACAAATTTCAAATAACATTTCATCTGGAGAGATGATAATAAAAGTAGCTTTGTATTCTTTTTTATATCATTTTAAAAATTCAACCACTTTTTGTTTCATATCTAAACCAATCGAGTTAGAAACTTCATCTAAAATTACCAATTCAGGTTTGTGAACCAGAGCTAAATATAAGGAAAATAATTTAAGTCATGAACTACCACAAGAATTTAAAGTTCGATCAAAACGAGAGTTAATGTCAAATAAATTTGAAAGTTTTTCAAGTCAGGCCTCATCATGAATGGCAAAGATTTTTACATATAAATTAACTATTTCCCTTACTTTAAAACCTTCTGGTCAATTGGTATGCTCAAATTGAAAACCAATTGAAGTGTAAGCGTCACCTTTGGTGAAATTGTATTCAACAATTCCACTTGTTGGTTTGATTAAACTTGCAATTAACCTTCCCAAAACTGTTTTCCCTGAACTGTTGGGTCCAATAATAGCTACTGCCTCACCTTTGGTGATCTTTAAATTAATTTTTTTGATAGCTCAATTTTTTTTATTAAAAATTTTTGTGACATTTTCCAATACTACTATTGGTTTTGTGCTTTCCATTGTTTAACCCCCTTACTTAATCTGACTTAAAAATTCTTGTAAAATTTTATTGTACTCACTAAAATACTCATTTTGAGCTTGTAAATGTTCACCTTTATTAAAAATTTTAATTTGATCTTGTTTTGTTAGTGAATTACGCAAAACAAAAATCCTTTCTGAATCACGATAATCTGTGATATTATCTGCTTTGGTATGAAAAAATAATGCTGGAACTGTATTTTTTGTGTTATTTTTGAGTGTATTCAAATCATATTCTAATAAATCTATATTATATTCTGACAAATAGTATTCAATTAAACTTTGTTTAATTGAATTAAACATGCTTTCAATCAACTGGAACTTAATTTTTCCCAAGATTACTAGAACATCTTTAATTGAATAATATGTTGAATCACTAACTATAAATTTTACTTTATTTTTTTTATGTTTTACTCCAGGTTTTAAAGCATAAATATTGACTGTATGGGCACCCATTGAAAAACCAATCAAACCAATTTGATTAACTTTATAAGTTTGATTAACTCAACTTATTACTTGTTCTAATGATTGAACTTCATTAATACCAAATGTAACTAGTCCAGCTGCAGATTCTCCATGATTTAAAAAATCAAAGGCTAAGATATTATAACCAAGTTTATTAAAACATCAAGCCCCCAGTGCTGCAGATTCTTTTGATGAAGTGTAACCATGACAAGCAATGATTCACTTTCTACTTGGTTTTTTATTTAAGTGCACAATTGCATGGAGTTTATTATCAACCACAACTTTTTCTCAACCATTAAATTCTTCAAATTCATAATTGTTATCTAAATATGTTGCTGTTAATGATTCTTTGTAAAGATTCAAAAGTTGTTCTCAACCAATAGTTTGATAAATATCTTTATGAAGATTGGTTTTGTTTAAACCAGAAACTAACTTCTCTAAAATAAATTGATTCATAACTACCCCCAATTGTTAACTTTAATTATTATAAACTAATTTAAATCTCATTGTTGATAACTTTCAGGTAAAAAAAATACAAAACTTAGTTTTGTATTTTTAAAATTGTTTTGTTTAAAATTATTTTCAGAATCTTGGGTTAATTGCATCTTTGTTTTCTGGATCTTTCAATGCCCCTGTTTTATCTGCTTGAATTGCAATTAAATTTTTATCATATTTATCATAAAGTTCATCTAACTGCTCTTTTGTCAATAATTTTTCATTGATTTTTGCTGTAAATAGTTTGTAGTTACTTACACCATAAGTTGTAATGTAAACTGATGAGTAAGGTTCCATATGTGAAACAGTTCAGTTTTTTGGAGTTGCAGCTGTATACATTGGCATAATTAAGAAATCATCATATAACATTTTGTATTCTAAATCTGCAAAATCTGTAAATCTTTTAGTTATATCACTAGTTTCTGTTGTATCAATTTCATTAAATGTTTTTGTGTAGTCTTCTAATCTTTTAATATACTCACTAGTTTCTCCTGATTTTGTTCCTAAACCTAATGCAGTAGCATTGGGTGATAATTTATAATCATCTCCAACTTTTTCAACAAATCTTTTTGTCCCAGTATAGTTTGCCATATCTCCTCCAAGTGCTAGAGTTGCTAGGAATGTTGATGGGTCAGCAAAGTCTGGTCCTCATCCACCACTATATAAGTCAAATTGTCCATTTTGGGCTCTTGCACTATATTCAGTACCACCTGGAGCTACATCGCTTTGGATTTTGATTGGGTTATTTGGAATTGCATTAAATTTTGCCAACATTTGGTTTATAAATGGGTTCGATGTACTTGCAAAATCTCCATTTACTAGGAAATCTAAAGTGATCCCTTCTGGAATATCTTCAGCATCCATATATGCTTTAATATCAGTAATTAACTCAGCTTGTGATTTGCCATCATTTAGTGCATCAGCATTAGTTTTTAAAAAATCTGTTCCATCTTTTAAATCTGCAGTTGATATTTTAGATGTTGCTTTTTCTTGTAAGAAATCTGTATAATCTTTTCCATTAACAATTCCTACTGTTGGTGAAGTATATACGTTTCTTAACATTGATGAAGTTGAATCAGTACCATCAAATTTACCTGAATAGTATCTTACAAATTCACTTCTATCTAAGTTTGTTGAGATAAAAGATCTCACTTGATCATTTTGTAATAATTTACTTACTTCTGCATAGTGTTTTTTTGCAGTCTGATCACCAGTGTCTAATTTACCATTGTATGTATTAAAGAAGTAAACAAAAGTTGAAGTTTGTCTTGCTGATGGAACATTATAAGCTTGGTTAAATAATGGGTTTAAAGCATCGTCACCAATATAACGGTTTCATCCTGTTGAGTCTGTTGAAGCAACTACAAATCCAGAAGTGTTACCAGCTTCAAATAAGGTTCTTGTTTGTTGCACATCACCTTTTCCAAGAGCTAAGTAGTTGATTTTTTCAATTGTCACTAAATCACTAAAGTGGTAATTTTCATTTTTTTCTAGGATCATTCTTGTTCCAGTAACTTCTTTTGGTAAAAATGCTCCAGAATAAGAGGCCTCAGGACTATCAAACCTTGGAACATCATTTGTTGTTCTTATTGGTGAGAAAGCTGAGTAACACAATAGTGATTCAAAGAATGGAGCCTCTTTTGTTAAAGTGAATTTAACATTTTTTCCCTCAGCTTCTAGTCCAAATCCATTTGCTTTTGCGTAATTTTTGAATTGTTCAAGAGTTGGGTTATCTGCAGTCTCATTTAACCATCTGCTCATATCTCCAGCACCTTTAATAAAGTTTATTCACAAACCTCCAACTGATGAAGCAGTTTTAGATGTGTAAAGTGTATAGTATGCAGTGTTTCACATATGATCTGCTGTAATAGCACCTAGTTCATCACCTTTTTTATTTCATCATTTTGCATCATCCCTAATTGTATATGAATAGCTTAGACCATTATCACCAACTGTGGCAACAGTTGGACTTGCAAGATCTGTGTTTGATTTAAAAATATCTCCATAAATTCTTCCATATTGATCAATTGCTAACAATGTTGCATTTGTATTTGCTAAAATAAGTTGATCTTCAGACTGCATTGTATAAGCAGTGTTTCAGTTTGTAACAGCATAACTAAAAGTTGTGTTAAACACTTTCGAGTCAAAAACTCTGTTTCTGATTTTATCTAAACTAAAACCACACGAAACAACGCTTGAAGCTGTTAATGCGACCGAGCTTAATGCAGCCAGGGTACTCAATAATTTTTTACTTGTTATTGGCATTTTTTTATTCTCCTTTTCATGACAATATTATTTTACAATATTGCTTTTTTAAAATATCATTTATTTTTATTTTTTACTTTTTAAAACTATTTTTAATTTGTTTTAATTCACGTCTATTGGCATAAATAAAGTGTCCTTTTTTTATTTCAATAAACGCTGGGATATCAAAGATATAGTCTGCATGTTCTTTTTCTGGTTCATAAATCTCAAGATCTTTGGCTTTTGCTAAAGATGGTTCAGGCACTGGAACTGCACTTAACAATGACTTTGTGTAGGGGTGTAAAGGATTGGTAAACAATTCCTCTGCACTTGCCAATTCCACAATTTGACCATGATAAATAACTGCAATTCTGTCTGCAATAAATCTAACAACAGAAAGATCATGAGTAATGAACAAATAAGTTAAGTCATACTCTTCTTTGAATTTTTTAAATAAGTTTAACACTTGAGCTCTAATAGATACATCAAGTGCTGAGATTGGCTCATCAGCCACAATAATTTTGGGTTGCATTGCTAAACTTCGAGCAATCCCTACCCTTTGACGTTGTCCCCCACTAAATTCATGGGGATACCTTGAAAGGTGTTCAGGTAGTAATCCCACAGAAGTAATTAGTTTTAAAATAATGTGTTTTCTAACATCAACGGGTTTTACATCTTCAAGTCTAATTTTGTCTTCAGGGTGTAAAGCATTGTGATGGTTAACATAATCTAGTTTTGCTTCATCTGCTTTATACAACTCAGTGAAGTTTTCTAATCCTTCTGCAATAATTTCTTCAATTGCCATCCGGTCATTTAATGAAGACCCTGGATCTTGAAAAATCATTTGGACATTTTTACGGTTTGTGCGACGCTCATCTCTTCTAAGTTTTTTGTAAAGATATGAATCTTTAACTAGCTCATCAATTGAAGGCAATTCTAAGAATTCAATTAGCTCAATAATTGATTCTCTAGATTCTAAACCGTAATCCTTTTGAACATCTTTTCATTTATAGAATTCAAATATCAATTCATCATCTTTAATAATATTGGCCTCGACGACCTTTTTGATTTGTTGAAACTCTTTTTCAAGGGCCACAACAGCGGCTGGACTAATTCGTTGAGCTCCAGCTACAAGAGATTTTAATTTTTGTTCAAAATTGGTAGCTTTTAAACTACTTAACAATGCTTCTGAAACAGCATTTACAGTTGAACCCATGAGGTTCTTAATAATTTTTTCACAAGCCTTGATATTCATATTGTCTTTTGACCAAAAATCTTTTAAATACTCTTGGTATTTTTGAACATTAGCATTTTGTGGATCTACTTCTAAGAGAGTTTGTAATTGTTTTTGACACTCATCAAAGAATTCATTTCTAAATACATAAACCATTTTGTAATAACCTTTTTTATAATTATCACGCTTTGCTAATGGTGCAGATAGCACTAAGTTTTGAAATTCATAGTTATTAATAATCGGAATGATTTTTAATAATTCTTTTTGTCCTTCAGTTACAATTTTTAATTCTTCAAAAATTGCTACAATTAGTTTTTCAAACTTAATTGATTCATTCATTTTAAAGTTTTTAATTGTTGCCTTAATTTGAAGAATTGCTTTATACATATCATCTAAAATATCTTTAGCTTTTAAAAACTCTAATTTTGTTGAAGTGTTTTTGGTTAAAATGGCTTTTTCAAGCTCCACTGAGATACTTGGAATATACTCATGAATATTTTTAACAAATTGGTTAATGCGATCAAAATAACGAATAATTCTGTTCACATATTTTAAGTTTCCAAGAATTACACTATCAATAAAATTAATATTTGATTTTTTTAAAACTTTAGCAATTCCTTCTGATGTGTATTGAGCATTTTCTTGGCGAAAATTCTCATATGATCTTTTTAAACTATTTAAGAAATTATTAATGTAAGTTGTAGAAATTACAGTTTTTAACTCAATGTTTTTTAGACGCTTGTAAATTTCTTTATTTAAAGCATATAAATTAGTTGGTCTTCCTGAAATTGCTTGACCCTCTAAATAGATGGTTCCATCTTTTACAGGTTGAACTCCGACAATGGCACGACCAATTGTGGTTTTACCACTTCCTGATTCACCAACTAAACCAAAGATTTCTCCTTTATTAATATCAAAGTTAATACCTTTAACAGCTTGAAATTTTCTTCCTTTATTCCTGAATTCTATTACTAGATCACGAATATTTAAGAATTGTTGTTCTTGTGTTGACATGGCATCTTACTCCTTCATTGATTTTTCTATGAGTTCTCTTAGGTTTTTAATTTCAGTTGGTTTTTCAATTTTTGGTGCATCCTTATGTAGTAATCAAGTTTTGGCAAAATGAGTTTCTGAAACTTGAAACATTGGTGGTTCAAGTTCATAATCTACTTTCATAGCAAACTTATTTCTGGGAGCAAAAGCATCACCTTTAATACTTCCAAATAATGATGGAGGTGTTCCAGCAATTGAGAACAAGTCTTTTCCTTTTGTTCCTAATTGAGGCAATGATGATAACAATGCTCAAGTATATGGATGTTTTGGATCATTGAAAATTTCATCTGTAGTTCCAATTTCCACAATTTGTCCAGCATACATAACTGCAATGCGGTCAGCAATTGCAGCCACTACCCCCAAGTCATGAGTAATAAATAGAACTGAGAATTTGTATTCTTTTTGTAGTTCTTTAATTAACTTCAAGATTTGAGCTTGGATAGTAACATCAAGAGCTGTGGTTGGTTCATCACAAATCAAGATTTTTGGGCGACATGCTAATGCAATAGCAATAACAACTCTTTGTCTCATCCCCCCAGAATATCTTCCTGGAATGTCAGAGTAGCGCTTTTCTGGATTAGTGATTCCAACTTTTCTTAATAATTCAATAGCTTCTTTTTTTGCTTCTTTAATACTCATTTTCAATTGTTTTCTTAACACTTCTGATATTTGAAACCCAACTGATAACAATGGGTTTAAAGATGTCATTGGATCTTGGAAAATTGTTGAAACTGTTTTTCCACGAACCTGACGAATTTCTTTAGTAGCCTTAATTCTGTTTACAAAAGCAGAATTTGAAACACGTTTTCAGTCATTTAAAATATTTTCAAAGTGTTTTTCATCAATTGATCCTTTTGCTTGTAAAACATTGGTGATATCTTTTAATTCACTTTCAAATCGAGAAAGTTGATTTCTTTTTGAAAAGTACTGATTTATATAATCATATTCACCAGTAGTCACAACTTCTGATGATTTTAAATATTTTTCAACAATTGCAATAATTTTTTTAATTGAAAGTTTTTGTAAGACTGTCAGAGGTTTTACCTTTGATGTGTCTGAAACTTTTTTTTCAATTGTTAACTCAATTTCTTCGATTTTATCATTACGATAATCCCTGTTAGCAATTACCTTATTTAAGTCTTCTAAGTACTGAATTTCCCCATCAAGTTTCGCAATTTTGTTAAAAATTCGATTTGATGAAGTAAACCCTTCCTTTTCTTTTAGTAAACCTAACTTAGTTTTTAAAATTGTTAGTGCCGCATTATTTTTAGTTAAATTTTGTTGCACTAGATCTTTGTGTTGTTCTAATTCAATACCTTTTTCTTGATCTTCTTCAACAGTTAATGGATTTAACTGGTAAAGTTTTTTCACTTCAGCTTGAAGTTTTTTGATAACTTTTTTATTTCTTTTTGAAACAAACCTCACAACTTCATGTGAAATTAATGGTTTTTGCAAGTTAACTAAATCGATTGGCTCTTTAAAAAAAGCTTTGTCATCATTAATTGTAGCTTGACTTGGACGATAAACTATTGACCCTTCGCTAATTCACCCATTAGCTTCAAGCATTCCAGTAAAAGTTTTTGTAATAACAGACTTACCACTTCCTGATTCACCAACAATTGCAAGTACTTCTTCATTGAAAACATCAAATGAAACATTGCGAATTGCAGTTAAAATCCGGTTTCTTACACGAAATTTTACTTCCATGTTTCGAACAGATAATACTCTATTTTCTTTCTTCATATAAAAACCTTTCCTATCTATGTGTTTTTGGGTCAAGAGAATCGGCAAACACTTTTCCAGCTAGGAAAAAGATCAATGAGATTCCAGCAACCATAGCAATTGGTACTACAAATAAATGACGCTGACCTGGAGTTTGTCAATCTGTATTACTTAATAATTCATTCAAAATTGAACCCAGGGATGCTTCTTTATTTGAAGTTGCAGCAATAAATCCAAACCCATAGTAAGCTAACAATGAGTCAATTGCAATTGCATTAGGAATTGCAAATGATGAAGTTTGAATAATAATTGGGAGAATTTTTGGCATAATGTTTTTTCTAATAATTTTATGTCCAGGAGTTCCTAACACTTTTGAGGCAATATTATATTCTGTATTTTTTGTTAACATAATTTGCACCCTAATTAGTGAAGCAAGTCCTACCCAACTGGTAATTGAAATTGCAAAGGTAATTACTGCAATTGATTTGTTACCTCCAAACAAGAAGATAACTACCAATCATAAAATTAATGATGGAATTAATGTAATGAATCTTGTGATCTCAATAAACATAATATCAAGTCTTGAGTAAAATCCTCAAATTGATCCAATAATAATTCCTAAACAAATTTGAATTGAAGCTACAATCAATGTAAACAACAATGTAGTTCTGGTTCCAATTCAAACCTTAGTTCATAAATCCTCTCCAAAACCTCCTGTTCCAAATCAGTGTTCTGCACTTGGTGCCTGATTTCGATTTAAAAAGCTACTGTCAACAGGTACTGCATAAGCACCAATTCCAATTGAACAAGCCATTGCCACCACCACAACTAGTAATGTAAATGAGATAATAAAGGTTGGGTTTTTCAAAATTCTTAAAAATACTGATTTTCAATAACTGTATGGTTTTGTTGAGATACGTTCTGCAGCTTCAATATTAGTACCAACTATTTCAAACATAGATTTGTCAAGTTGATTGATATCAATAATTGCATTTTGTTTTGTTTTCATGATCAATAAACTCCTAATCTATTTTGATGTTAGTTTTACTCTTGGATCTAAGATTGCTAATGCTAGGTCACCTAACAAGTTAGCAAAAATCCCAATTCCTGCGGAAACATAAATGTATCCTAAAACTACAAATGTATCTCGATCTCTAACCCCAGCAAGAATAAATTTACTCATACCTGGAATATTCCAGTGTTGTTCCACCAAAATACTTGATCCAAACATTGTTAGGATAAAGATTTCTGGGATATTTTTCACTAGTCTTAGTGAAGCATTTCTAAAAACATGGACATAGAAGACATAACTATTGCTTAGTCCTTTTGACATTGCAAATTTTGTATAGTCTGCAGTCATCTCATCAATTACATATCTACGAGTATTTACCACAATTGAGGGCATAATTAATAACATTACCCCAATTATTGGAAACATCTTTGTGAATAGGTCAGCATCTTCTCAACGTGCCCCAGCCCCAAGATAGTAAATAGAAAGTTCATAAAGAATTTTAATAATAACCAATGATGGAATTGCTAGAATAATTAAGTTAACCCCATTAATTGAAGTATCTTGCCATTTTTCTTTGTATTTAGCTGCCAAAATTCCTAAGGGCATTCCTAAAGCATATGATAGCAATACTGCTAAGGCACCAACTTTGAAAGAAACTGGCATTGATTCAGCAAAAGAAGTTTGTACCATAGTACCCAATGGAATTCCTGTAGATCTTCCAAAGATTACTCCTAAGTACATTCACATTTTTACTTCACGACCAACAATTTCTAAATTTCCATTAACCACTTCAAAAGAAGGATCAAGTAAAATTGTTTTTCTTCATAATGGTGTGATGTTATTCAAATACTTAAAGATTTGACTAATTAGTGGTCCATCAACCCCCAACAACCTCTTACGGTTTTCAATTAACTGGTAGTAGATTGGGTCCCCTGCAGAAACTCCCATTTTGTCTAAATTGATATCTGCAATGTAAACACTATCTGGGGTCACTATTCTTAATAAAACATACATGACAATCATTGCCAAGTACAAAGTAACAATGGCATACAAGATTCTTTTGACAGAATAACTTAATAATGGTGTTCGGTTCAAAAATTCAATCCGTGATTGGTTAAATTTTGATAAACCATATTTTGTTTTTTCTCAAGCGAATTTTGCCCCACCACTTACTTGCTCATCTAAGGAAACTTCTTCAAATAAAGTTTCTAACTTTGAATTTTTAATAATCTCAGTCTTACTCTGTGATGAGCTTTCGAGGTTCTCTGGAGAAGATTTTGACTTGTTTTCCATAATTTTTCCTTCCTTTTTTCTAAAACCATTTGTTTTCCACTATAATAATTATACGAGGTGAACTAATGAAAGAAAATAATAAATCTTCATTTAGAAGAATCAACAAAGAGAGAAGAAAGGCCCACCAACAACAAGTTGATGATCAAGTATTAGACATCCAATCTGGTGGGATTGAACGTGAAGTTGACTACCTTTCTTCGAAAAAACTTCGCTGATTTGATTATATAATAATTGCCCTTATTTGTGCAATTATTACAGGTTTTAGTTTTATTTTAGGTATTTTTGCCCTCAAAAGTCTTGAACGTACTGAATTTATTACTACAGCCTTTGGTGCAGTTTCAGTCTTTATCTGACTTTTGATTGGCTTTATCAGAAACAACCATTCAGCTAAGTTCTACAATGATTCTCGCAGAAGGTATCAATCAACCTTTACTGTAGAAGAAGGTAGAAATAGAAGAATTGGTAAAATGTTTTTGCTAACTGGTGTGATATTGTTGATTATATCTGGTGTGATTGCATTAATTTTATACCTGTAGATTAATAAGACACATACTTTACTTAATAAACTTTTCATAAAAAAAGGAGCATTAAATTTATAGTACCATCTTACTAACACTGGTAAGGTAATCTATAAAATTAATGCTCTTTTATAATCTTTTTATATTAATTAAATATTTTAGATATTTATTTTATTAATACACAATATCATTATAAAATACATTCATTTATAAATCCCTTAACCGAGTCTGTTCAGAACTTATTTCCTTTAATAATCATAGGTAATGTGCGGTAATTGCCCATCATATTGGTTGTATTCGCGCATACTAAAAAATCATTAAAAAACGTATTTTTTAATGACAATGCAGGCATAGCAAAAAATGCTTGTAAACTATCAAATTTTTGTACTTGTACTAATTTTTGCATTTTTCTAGACCTCCATCGCCTATTTAGATACTAACAAATTGTGGCTGAAATTGCAAATTTTTCAGGGTTTGCCCAATTTTTTAAAATCTCAAAAAACCCCCTAAAAATAGGAGTATTTTAGACCTTTTTTTTAGTCAAAATAGAAATTTAAAAAAAATGGAAAAGTGTTTGGTTTTCAATAAAAAAAGACTTCTAAAAGTCTTTAAATTAAATTCAATCATTGTTAGAAAATAAGTCATCTTCTTCATCATCAACTGTATCATCAATTTTTCTCACAATTGGAGCTTCTTCAGTTGTATCTTCATGATTACCACCTTGAAATTGTTCAGGTTGAGATTCTCTAACAAAACTAGGTCTTTTGTCATCTCTTGATTCCATAAATGATGTTCTTTTATCATAAACTGTTTCAACATTTTCAGCTTGGTGGTGACTTTGTGAATTTTGTTGATGTGCAGATCCAGTAGCACTTTCAGAAATTGGGTTATAATTGTCATCAAATCCTGTAGCAATAATTGTGACAATGATTTCATCATCCAAATGCTCATTTACTGAGAAACCAATAATTGGGTCTAATTCAACTCCAGCAGCTTGGTTAATAATGTCAATTACATCTTCAGCATCTTCAAGAGAGTGGTTAACACCTCCAGTAATGTTGATTAGAGCATTTTTTGCACCATAAATTGAGGTTTCTAGTAGTGATGAAGTTACAGCTTTATTTGTAGCTTCAATTACTTTATTTGGTCCTCTACCAATTCCAATTCCAAAAATTGCATTACCTTGACCTTCCATAATAGTTCGCACATCAGCAAAGTCAACGTTCATAATAGCAGGTACTGCTGTTAAATCAGTAATTGCTTGAACTCCTTGTTTTAAAATGTTATCTGCTTCTTTAAAGGCTTTCATAACTGGCAGAGTTCCCCCAATTTGACGTAAACGGTCATTTGAGATCACAATAATTGAGTCAACATTTTTTCTTAGTTCATCAATACCATCCATTGCAAAAATTGTTCTATTTTTACCTTCTCATTTGAATGGTTTGGTCACAATAGCCACAACTAAAGCACCTGTTTCTTTGGCAATTCGAGCAACAACTGGAGCTGCACCAGTTCCAGTTCCTCCACCCATTCCAGCAGCTAAAAAGATTAAATCAGCACCTTCTAGTGCTTTTTTAAGCTGTGGTTCTGCTTCTAAGGCTGCTTCTCTCCCAATATTTGGTTTTGCACCAGCTCCAAGTCCTTTTGTTAATTTCTCCCCTAAAACAATTTTGTTTTCAACTGGACTTTTATATAAATCTTGTAAATCTGTATTGGCAACAATAAATTCAACACCATTAACCCCATCTTCAATCATGCGATTAACAGCATTTCCACCACCGCCTCCAACACCGATGACTTTAATTTTTGCAATATGGTAATTCTTTTGATTCATTTTTAACCCTCTTTTCCTTGCTATATTTTCTAAATTTTAACCATTTACTCTATATTACCACCTAAAACTAAGAATTGTTATGGTTTTTATAATAATTTTGTCCATAGTTTTGTTGATGTTGGTTTGAATTTTGGTTTTGGTATTGGTATTGATTTTGATATTGATTTTGGTATGGGTGTTGCACTGGTTGGTTGCTCATACCATTTGGATTAAAGTTTCGGTTTGGTTCAGCTACTCGCTGTCTTTGAACGTTAGTTGGTTGAGGTACATAATGACTTGGTGGCATTGGATACCACTGTTGATTTGGATTAAATTGACCTCTTGGGCTTGGTGGCATAGTAGTGACATTTTGTGTTTGATACTGTGCTTGTGGCTTCATTCCATATTGGACTGGGTTTGGTTGGGGATTAAAGTTTGGTTTTAAATTAAAGGTAGGTATAGTCTTGGTTTGATTAATTACTTGAGTTTGACCTAAGTTTTGGTGTAAAGTTAGATCTAAAATTCCAGTTGATGTTTTAAAAGTGTGTGTGCTATTCTTATTTGCTTGTCTTTGTTGTTTAACTGCACCAATTGCTGAAGTTAATCACAATTCATTGCCACCAATCATATTTGAGTAATAAACTTTGGTGCGTTTATATAATTCACTTTTCATCAAAATATCTGGAAAACCAGTGACTTCAGTGACTCTACCATAGTAAAAAACATTGTAATCAATTGCTAATGGAATTTCAGTCTTGATTCTATCATCAATAATGTCAATACATTTTTTAAATTCTGTGTAAATGTATTCTCGCATAGTTTGTGCATTATAAACTAGTGATCTTTGTTCAGTTGAGCTGTATTTCCTAAAAACTAACTCTTCACTACCAAAAGTTTCTTTTGAACAATCAATTAGTTTAAATAAGTATTTTTCTATATCTCTTGTTTTAACACTTAAAGCTTCAGACATGCGCTTGATAATTCAAGCTACCCCAAAGTTTAAAGAAATCACTTTGTTAAGTGCTTCTCTAGCATAAAACCCAACTTTAATTGTATCATACCCTCAATTAACTACAACCTGAGCATTTCTAAATTCTCGCTCACTGATAATTGCTTTACCAATTGAAAACATGTCAATGGTGATTGTTAAAAGCTCAAGGTTGGCAGCAGTTAATACTCCAAGATGAGATGTGTAAACCTCAGCAGCCACTGTGTAAATTTTTGTTCTAATTAGTAAGTAATTACTTTTAATTGTAATTGGAGCATAAGGACTTTCTGCACCATCTTGAGTTTTAAAACTGTAAGGTCTAATTGAAACAATTTGACGTCCAGCAGTTTTGTTATCATTTTTAATTTTTTCAAGCATACTAGTGACAACATTTTCAGAGATACCTGCTTTGTCACTCAAATCCATACTATCATCTTTATCCAAAATTTGTAATGTTTTTGATGGTAGCACTAAGATAACTCTTTGAATTTTTTGGTTAAAAGTTTTTTCAAAACTATCAATAACTCGACGAAATTTTTGAGCAGCATGCTTATGATCATTTACTATATCATTTTCAGATAATCACTCCCCAGCAATTTTTTCTTTAAAAATTACTGAGGTTGAACCTTGACGATATCTCACAACAACAACTCTAAGTTCTTTTTTTCTAATTTCTAAAGTTGCATAGATTTCAGTATTCATAATTACACCACCTTTTGGATTGCTCATAGTTTAGCACTATGGCTTCTTCTATTGTTTTCTAATTCTGCTTGATTTGGTGAAATTGGTTTTTTATGAACCAATGCAAATTCTTTGGCTTTAATTAAATTATCAATTGGTAATTTAGCTAAAAATTTGTCCTCACTGTTGGTTGTTTTGCTTTTAAACAATTCTTTGACTATTCTTTCTTCATGAGATTGAAAAGTAATAACTACTACCCTTCCTCCAGGTAATAAAAGATCTAGTGCTTGATTTAAGGATTTTTTTAATACTTCTAATTCGTTATTAACATAAACCCTTAATGCTTGAAAAGTTTTCTTTGCTGGATGCTTTTTTTGTTTTAAAACTTTTTGTGGAAGTGCTTGCTTTATAACTTCCACCAATTCATTAGTTGTAGTGATTGCTTGTTTTGTTCTTACTTTAATAATATTTTTAGCAATTTGGTATGAAAATTTTTCATCTCCATATTGATAAAATATATCAGCTAACTGTTTTTCACTAAAAGTATTTACAACAATTTGTGCAGTCATTTGGTTGTTGTTAACATCCATTCTCATATCAAGAGGTGCATCAAAACGGTAACTAAAGCCCCTATTGCCTTCATCAAATTGTGGTGATGAAACACCTAAATCATATAAAATTCCATTAACTTGTTTGACATTGTTTACAGCTAACATTGCTTTAATATCAACAAAATTACCTTCTAAGATAGTAAAATTTTCACCCACTTTTTTAAGTGTGGTGTAACTAGCTTTGATGGCTTCTTCATCTTGATCAATAGCATATAAATGCCCAGTTGTTAATTGTTTTAAAATCTCAACACTGTGTCCTGCACGGCCCAACGTGCAATCAACATAAACTCCTTCTGCTTGAATATTTAACAAAGCAATTGCTTCATTCAATAACACAGAGACATGTTTTTGTGTCATTATTTTACTCCGCCCAATTTTTCAGCAGCATCATAAATCTCACTAGCATCCATTTCAGATTCTAATTGTTCATATGCTGATTTATCTCAAATTTCAACTCTATCTCCTAGCCCTAGAATATAGACTTGCTTGGTAATACCCACTTTCTCTAATAGCCCATTAGAGATTTTAATTCTACCTGCATTATCAAATGATAACTCCTCAGAATTTGAAAGTATTAAACGTTCAATTTTACGAGTGGCTGCGTTGAAACTACTGTTTTTACCTATTTCTTCACGTAGTCTTTCAAAAGAATCGGGGGTGCGAATTTCTAAACAGTTTTCAATACCTTTAGAAACAATGACTAATTCTCCAAGTTTATTCCTTAATTTTGAAGGAACTGTTAATCTTGCTTTATCATCAAGGTTATGTTCAAATGTACCTAATAACATGGTCAATCGCCCCACTTTCTCCCACTTAGTTATTATTATATACCACTTTGACACATTTTCAATACTTTTTACAAATTTTTTCCCACAAATTGCATAAATTAACTTAAAAGGTTAATTAAATAAAAAAAGTTGTTAATGAACAACTTTATTTTGAAAATTATCTAAGAATTGAAGACAGGCTTCCAGTTCTCAACGTTCAATTAAATCTACAAAATTACTGAAATCTTGACAATCTGCTAGTCTATTAACAAACATAAAGTAAGTGTTAATAAATGTTCGAGTAATTTTCTCCCTTAATGGTTCTTTGAAGTTTGCTAGAAATTCACCCAGTGTTTTGAACTTTAGATTAAGAAACTTTGAATCAATGTTATTTGTCACTAAAGCCACTAATAGTGAAGAGGTTGCTAATTTTTTGAGCAACTCTTTTAATTCATATTCTGACACCTAACCACCTCCTAATATATTAATCGCTTAATTTGAAGGAATTTTGCCAAAAATATTTAACTTTTTTAATAAAAAAAACAAGCTTTAACTTGTTTAAGAATTAATCAACTTTTTTAACTTCTTTGTTTTTGTAATAACCACATTCACGACACACACGGTGTGGTTTGATCATACTTCCACAGTTTTGACATGAAATGATTGCAGAACTTACTAATGCTAAATGACTTCTACGTTTATTTTTAACAGCCTTACTGGTCTTTCTAAATGGTACAGCCATGATTACACCTCCTATTTACTTGACTATTTATCAACTTTAAAATCTTTAAGAACTTCCCAACGTGGATCTATTTTATCTAATTGTTCTTGTTCAAATTCTTCTTCGGATAGCAATTTAAAATCTTTACCGACAAATGAAATTTTACCACAATTTTTTGTGAAATTTAAAGGAATATTTAAAACTATTTGCTCAATTGCATAACCTTTAATGTCAAAGTCATCTCCCAAAACTAAGTTGTGTTGGTCAGCTGCAATTTGAGCAAAATAATATTCATCATCTCATTCAAAACTTTGATTTTCACTAACAATAATTTGACCATCACGAGCATCAACTGCTTCAATTGTGGCAAATATTTTGGCTTGAACTAATAGACATTTTAAATTATCTTGATAATTTAAAGTTCCAACCACTGAAATATTGTCAATTTTTTTAATTAAATCATGGTGATATTGATCAGTTGGTTCATAACTAAAATTTAGATCAATTTTTTGATGTTTATTCATTTCAATGATTTTTTTTAACATTATTTCACCTCAATTTTTAATTTAGCTAGTTTTTGTAAAACTTGCTCTCACTCTTTACTTACCATTTCATCAGTTAACTGGGTTGTAACACTGTTAAAAACAAAATTAACTGAAACTGCTTGTAAATTTTGAGTTTTTAAAGCTTCATCTTGGTAAATATCTACCAAACTAGTGGTTTGTAAATATTTTAAACCTTTTGTAATTTCTTTAATGACTGAATTATATTGGTGTTTATCACTCAAAAGCATTGTAACATCTCTTGATGTTTTTTGGAATTTTGAAACTTCATTAACAACAACTTGTAAATTAGCTAATTGTTCAAGTAGAGTTAAATTAAGTTCTAAAACAAAGGTACTATCAAGTTTTTGAGCTTGTTCAAACCTTGGATTCAGTTTATAAATAAACCCTACCAATTGATTATTTACTTTAATTTCCCCATTAATATATGGGTGAATTTCTTCAAATAAATTTGTGAAATTGTTTATCTCTACATGATTTGTCGAAATTTGGTACTGTGCACAAATTTCATCAAAAACCCCTTTTAAATAAGCATAATTTGGTTTTAACTCAAGTTTGTAAGCTTTTTGACTAAAACTATCTCCAGTTACTAACATTGCTAAATGTTTTTCACGAGTATTGTTTAAGTTATAAACGTCTCCCACTTCATAAAGTTTTAAATTTTTATTACCTTTTGTTGAATTAAAGCTAGCAGCTTCAATTAAACTTCTCGAAAGACTCAAACGATAAGCTTCTCGATTTTTACTTAATGGAGCCATTAATTTAATTGGGTCTTTTAAACCAAATAAATCCCATTTTTCCACTTCTTGAAGGTTCAGCAAAGCATAAGTTTTAACATTATAAAAACCTAAACCTGTTAGATAATTTTCAACTTGGTTTTTTAAAACTACCTCAAGTGCTTTTGGTTTTGCTAGAACTTTAATTTCTGGAGCAAAACTTGGAATTTTATTATAACCATATAAACGAGCAATTTCTTCAACCAAGTGAGCTTGGTGACTAATATCTGTTCGAGCAAAATCAACTTTAAAACTCAACAATTGTGGATTAATTTGTTTTACTTCAAAATTTAAACCAGAAAATAACTCCTGAATAGTTTTAAATGGCAATTCAATTCCCAACATTTGGTTTAAATAAACCAAATCTAACTCAATTTCTACATCAACTTCTTTGCTTGGGATTTGTACTTCTAATTGACTTGAAGCACCATATAAATCATATTGGTCTAACCAATGCACTGTGTGTTTTGCTGCAATTTCATAAAGACGTGAAGAAATTGGTTTCATTCAACGTTGTAAAAAAACTGAAGAACTGTTAAATGATTTTTGTTGTTTTCTCATAGCAACTGGATCTAGACTTAGATAAATTGCTAAAATTTGCTCACTATCAACTGTTGGTAAAAAAGCCTCATTAAAGTCAACACCCAAAGTTGCCACAACATCTTTACCATGCATTAATTGAAAATTAACTGGGTTAGTTTCATTACTATTATCTTTAATTTCCAATTGTTTATTAAGTTTTTTTGGATCAACAAATAAAACAGGTTGTCCAGTTTCAATTGCAATTGCATTTGCTAAATCTAAAAAGAAATTGTCAGTAGTTTTAGCTTGAGAAAATTTCAACCAAACATCTTGGGTTGAATAAATATTTAAAGTTCTTTCATCAATTGTCAACACTTTTTTTGTATCAAATTGTTGTAGTGCTAAACTACGCACCAATTTTTGACTAAGCTTATTATTCACAAATGAAACTGGAACAGGGTTTGGGGATTTTTTTTCAGTATAAACATCTGCTAAGTTTGTTACTGTTTTTGCAAAATAATTTGCCAATTCTTTCACCAGTTGTAAAGCACCCAAAGCATCACTACGATTTAAAGTAAGATCAACTTCTCAAGTTGAATCTTTAAAACCAATAACTTCTAAAGCATCACTATTTCCAATTAACTGGTAAGCCTCTTGTTTAGTATGAACTTCATAAATTCACTCATCGATTTCTGCTGGGGTTAGCACACTTTCGCTCATTCCAACCTCCAACAATGAAACCATCATACCTTCACTAGTTTTACCTTGTAATTCTTTAACACTCAGTGTAGTACCATTAGCAATGGTTTTACCAGGATCTGCTACCACCACATATTGTCCTTCTCTAACATTTGTGGCTCCTGTGACAATGGGAGAAACTAATTCCTCACCTTTATCAACAAAACAATAGTTCAAATGTGTGCCTGGCATTGGGGCTACATTTGTTACATAACCCAAAGTTAAGTTATCATTAAGTTCTTGATAAGATTTATAAGCATCAACTTCAAAACCTAGAGAGTTTAGGGCAATAGTAATGTCTTTGTCTTTAACACCAGTAAGGTCAATAAAGTTTTCTAATCATCTTCTTGTAATTATCATATTCTAAGCTCTCCTTCTTTTAATCTCCAAAAAATTTAAATTGTTGTAAGAAACGAGTATCATTTTCATAAAAGTCTCTAATATTTTTAATCCCAAATTTTAACATAGCAACTCTTTCAACCCCAATTCCAAAGGCAAGACCTCCCACTTGACTTGGATCTAAACCATTTAATTCAATGACTTCAGGAGCAATCATTCCAGCTCCTAAAATTTCAATTCAACCTGTAAATTTACAGATTTTACATCCCAAACCAGCACAAGTAACACAAGTAATATCAACTTCAACACTTGGTTCAGTGAAAGGAAAGTAACTTGGGCGCATTCTAATTTCAGTGGTTGGAGCAAACAAACGTTTACACATGTACTCTAAAATTCATTTTAAGTTGGCAAAACTAATTTTCTTACCAACAGCAAACCCGTCAATTTGGGTAAATTGGTGAGAATGAGTGGCATCATCATCATCACGACGAAAGACATTACCATAACTAATTGCTGCAAGATTTTTCTCAGCAACTTTGGTTTTTGCTAAATTTGTCAATAATCTAGCAGTCATATTGGTACAATGAGTTCTTAAAACTGTGTTTTTATCAACATAAAATGTATCTTGCATATCTCTAGCTGGATGACCTACTGGGAGATTAAGTTTTTGAAAACAAAATTCATCAGTTTCAAACTCTGTACCATCAATCATGTCATAACCTAAACCTTTAAAAATATCTGCTATTTCTTCAATTACTAGGTTTAAAGGGTGTTTTGTTCCTTTGGTTAAGTTAATTCCAGGTAAAGTTAAATCAACTTTTTCATTTTCTAATTGTTTTTTTAACTCTGCATACTTAAAGTCATCTTGGATTTGATTAATTTGTCCAAAAATCTTGGTTTTAGTTTCATTAGCTTTCTCGCCAACTAATTTTCTAGTTTCAGGATCAACTTCTCTCAGGTTTTTTAACACCTGAGTTAGTGGTGAATCCTTACCAGCATAAATACTTTTAACATTATCTAAATCTGCAGGGGTTTTTACTTGTTTAACTTGTTTTTCAAAATCAAGTAAAATTTGTTCTAATTTTTTTAACATCATTCTAAGCCTTTCTAAATGTTTTTCAATCTAATTATACTAAAATAACACACTATTTTTAATTAATCTACCCTTTTTTCACAGAAAGTTGCCTAATAAAAAAAGGTTTTTAAAACCTTTTTAATATTTATTTGGCGTTTCATCTAAATGAGTAATGGGCTCCAACTCCTAAAAGAGCTAAAAACCCTGTTCCACTAAATAAAGCAGCTCAAATATTTAAACCAAAACTAAAGTGAATCCGAAAGGCACTAACATCATTATTAAAAATCAAACTTGGTAGCCCATCACTAGCTCCAATAAAACTTGTTCAGACACTGTACTTGTAAGGTAAAAAGTAACTAATTGCAGTTAAATATTTGTCTTTTCCAACAAACTCTGGACCCAAAAAGTTATCTGAAAAAATTAATGAGAATAAAATAATCAATGTAGTAATTGTTTGAGATAATGCTACACTTTTTAGCAAACCACTGGTAATAATTCCTAGTGTAATTGAAATACCAATAGTTAAAAAGACTCCATATCATGTGGCGATTCAACCACCAAATGAAATTAATCTTAATTGTGCAGTCACGTGAAGTGACTTGAAGAAAATTTGACTTAGAATTAACAAGTAACCAAAAGAAATTAACACTGAAACTATTCCTAGCACAAAGATAAAAATAGCCATAGAGATTAAAAAGTTGACTTTGCTAACACCAGCAGAATGAATACGCTTTAAAAAGACTGAGTTTTTTCATTCAGCAATAGTCACATTAACCAAGAAAATTAACATAAATCCAGGCACATGTAAAAAGCTAACTATTCTTGAAATCTTGATTTCTGATGCTAAATTTGTATTTTGATAAATAAATAAAGCTGTCAAGAAAAAGATTGGAATAATAATAACATATAAATAAGTTCTTAAATTTTTTAAAATTGATGAGGCAATAATTTTGAAATTATTTCAAATATTGACAAAATACAATTTACTTTGATTTTGAAATGACATTTGATTTTAACTCCTCTTTATAATATTTGATCATCATATTTCTGATAGATCCAAATTCTTTTATTGCCTTTGCAACACTTGCCTCATAATAAATGTGACCTCTTTCAATAATCACAAATGAATCACACAAAACCTCCACTTCCTCAGGATTATGTGAAATTATAATAATGGTTTTTTGGTGTTTTTTCAGCTCACCAATTCATTCGATTAACTTAAGTTGCATTTTTAAGTCTAATCCAGTAATCATCTCATCTAAACATATATATTTAGGGTCATTAATAACTGCTAATAAAGTATTTAGTCTTTGTTTTTGACCCCCACTTAATTGATTTAAATCAAGTTCTAAGAAATCTTTGATCTCAAAAAGTTCTATTAACTTAATTACATATTCTTCAGTCAATGCTTTTTGTTTTCTTCTAAAATATTGAATTAGAAGTTTGGCAGTGACCCCTTTGGGTCAACTTCCTTCTTGAAATTGAATTCCGACATTTTTATATCCATCTTTTTTACCATCAATTGAAACAGTTCCAGAAGTTGGTTTTTGTTGGCCAATAATTATATCTAACAAGGTAGTTTTACCACTACCATTTGAACCCAATAACCCTAAAACTTCGCCATCTTTTATAGTTAAAGAGATGTCTTCTAAAACTATTTTTTTACCAAATTTTTTATGAATATTTTTTACTTCAATCATACTATTAAACCTCAAATTTTACTCAATCTATTGAATTACTTGCTTTATTAATGCTTTTTACATAAAATTCAGAAATTGATGCTGCAACATTTTTTATATAATAATTGTTGGCATTTGATTGACCAACCATTGTTAAGCTAGCATCTGAGTTTTTTTGATAAATTTCATAATAACTATAAATACTATCATCAATTATATGGTTAAAATTCAAACGCAGGTTCATTTGATTATTTCTTGCTACTAAATATTCACTGGTTAATTCTGGGGTAGTTGCTTTTGGTGTATTTCGAACAGAACTATCTTTCACCGCAATTTCTCCAACATTTAAAGTAAGTTTAGCAGCTTTTGCAGTAAATCCTAGTCCAATTTGAGAAATTTGACTTGATGCTTGTGCACTTATTTTCACCCAACCATTGGCAAGATTTGTCTTAGTTGGTGTAAATTTAGTCATTTCACCTGATTGGTCAGTTACATTAATTGTTAAGTTTTCTAAGTTAACTTTATCTGTGTCACCTTTAACTACCATACTAATTTCTCTTTTGGTGCTTGAATAATCTGCACCCATAATAGTTCAATTGTAAGTTGCATCCTTTGTAAAAGTTCCTTCTTGAATTTTTCCAGTAGTGTCATAACCTCCACCTAAAGCAATTGAATTTCCTTTTAAGTATGGGTTGTAATAATCATAATATCCAGAAACTCCATCAGTTTTATTTAACTGAACCCCAGCATCAGTAGCCACTTTTCATTTGTAAGTTGGTTGAGTGTCTGCAATATTTGTATTGCTTCATGGGTAGTTTGAAATTGTTGATATTGAACCATCTTTAGCTTGAGTGTTAAAAACAACTCCTTGCCCAGTTGAAAAATTGGTTACAAAGTCTGGATTTGAGTCTACCAAAGTAGTTTTTTCTGAAATTAAATTTCCAACTCCTGAAGATTTCTCCTCAAGTTGTGCATCAAGTTCAGGGTCTGGATAATAACTCACTCCAGTGTCATTATCTGAAAGAGCTTTATTTCTTCCTGTATGTAAAATGTCATCATAGTCACTAGCATAAACTAAACTGTAAATATCCTGGGTAGCTGTACGAGTGTCACCCATTTTACTTTCTGCTAAGTCATTTGGGACATGTGAAGCAAACATAGACAATGAATTTATGGCTTCTCCACTATATTTTCAGTTTCCTTTCATATAGTCTTCGTAAAATTTTTCCTGCCCAACTTTTGTTGTTAAATCATAAGGGGTATCATCAGATTGAGTCACTAAATGAGTTAGTTGTCTAAAATCTGTAGTTCCAATACGATCTTCATTTAAGTAGATTTTATCTCCAACTCAAGCCCCAGTATTTAACATGTTAAACACTTTAAAAGCATCAGCAGTTGGTTTATTATTTGCATCTAACAAACCATTTGCTTTCATAAAGGTTTGCATTTGAATTGGAAAACGATAAAAATCATTAACATAATAATTTGTGTTTTTTCAAATTTCATTTGCCTCTAGGTCTGCTGGGGTTTTTCCATCAACATCAAGTGCTAAAGTACCATGGTTTCTGTAACCATAAACTATTAAATTTTTCACAGCAGGATCTGTGCTTGCTGCAATTTTTGCTTGCATTTGTTTCATAATTTCAACAGTTTCTTTGTAATCAACAATGGTTCCATTGGGTTGTTCACCATTTGGTTCATTATTTCAAAATCATCCGTCAAAACCCATTTTTGCTGCAATATCAATTAAGACATCAGCCACTTTGTAATTTCCATTGCTATCTTTTTCAAGAAAACCTGATAGTTTTTCTTTAGTTAAACCATGATAACCATCTAAAAAGACATTTCCTAAAACTTTTGTTCCATTTAAATGACCTTTTTCAACTTGGTTTTTCCCAGGAGGAACAATAATTCCTTCATCAATAGCACCAGCCCAAGCCACCATAACATCATTATACTGATAGTTATTAAATGATCTTTCATAAGCACGGTTATTACCAATAATAGTATTTGCCATTGAAGTGTGTGGAATAATGGTGTTCATGTTCATTTCCATAATGCGGTCATCTTGACTTGAAACTCATTTTGTTTTTACTTTGCTTGCTTGTTGCAAAGGAATTCGGGCAGTATTGTATTTTGCATCTAATGAAGTGTCATAACTTCAATTAACTAATTGATTAATTCTATCATAATACTCTGCTTTTGAGACTTCAGTCACAGTTGTTTTTCCTTGACCATTTGGTAAAAATTTAGCATTTAATGGTACTCCTGTAGCTGCTTGTTTTTTAATTTCAGTTTCAATTTGAAACCCTGTATTAAAATCTGCTAAATTTAAATAACTATTTTTATTTTTAATTGTAATTTTACCAAGATCGGTTATTCCATTTGAAGGTAAAGCACTTGCACCAACTTGGTTGTAACCTTCAAAATATGGTTCTTCAGCAGTTCAATCATAATCTTTAACTTTACTTAAATCAGTTCCAAATTTTGGACTTTTGCAAGCAACAACTGCTGCAATTGGGGAAGTTAAAGAAATTACTGCTAAAAGATTCAGTATTTTTTTCATTGATTTTTCCTCTTTTCTATATTCTGTAATATTTAAAAGAGAATTGGGGGTTGGGTTGCTTTCAAAAAGGATCTAATCAAGATGATGTTTCGGGCAAATAAAAACTGTTCTTCAGTTTCAGGGTTATTATTAGATTTGAATTGATTTTCAGATTGTAAAATCAATTTTAATTCTTCATCAGCTTTTGCAAAATTTGATTTTTTATCACTAATAAAGATATCAATTTTGTATAAAATTCAACTTTGATAAGTTAGACAAAACAATTGGTAGACCATAAAAAAGGCACCTAAAAACACAATTAAAATGATAACACTTCTAAATCAATTTGAAGCTGAATTTGTAGTAGTGTAATTTAAGATCTTAAACATTCTGTAACGAAGACGATAAATTAAGATATTTCTAAATGAAATAATTATCTCTGAACCAATCAAACTGTTTTGAAGGTTAATAATGTCTTTGGGAATAATTGAAGCATAAAAAAACATTAAAAAAATAATTAAGATATTTAAAATAAACTTATTATCAGTGATAGTTTCAAAAAAGACCACTCTTTTTGAAATTATGTTATTATTTGCCTTGATTTTTTTTAAGAGACTTTTTATTAATAAAAATGAACTAACTACAGCAATTAACAAAATCAACAATGATTGTAAAAATTTTAAAGTATAATAGGTCAATGAATAATTATTGTGATTACCTCAAAAATTAGTAATTGATAGGAGAATCAAAAAAGTCAAAATGGCTAGTATTTTGATACTTAATAACAAGCTTGATCTATTTTTTTTATACCAAAAGAGCATTTACTTTTCCCCCACTCACTATCATTATTATATAAAATTTAAACTAAAAAATTTAGAGTTTTTAGAAAAAATGCCTATAATCTAAAATTTCCTTATTAATTTCTAAAATTAATCACTTAAACAACTTTTACTAGCAGATTAGAACAAAATTTTAGTTATTCTAACTACTTTAGGACCTTAATCTTGTTTTTTTAAAAAAGACATGTAAAACTAAGTTTCAATTTTTTTAATTTTTCTAGTTAAAAGACTTTGACAAAGCTGATAAAAGTCATCAATGTCATAAACTTGGTGTTGGTACTCAATATCTTCATGGAGATAACTGTACAGAACATAGGCAAATAAAGTTTCATTAATAAAATCTCGAATACTTGTGTAACATTTTAAAAGATAATTTAAAATTAGGTTTTTGTTACTAACTGGGGATGAAATAAGTTCATGATTGAGCAAACTTCTTAAACAGTCAATTTTTGACACTAGATGATCCTCTTGAGTTTTATTTAACTTCATTTTTAGTCTTGTTTCAATAAAGGTAAAAAAATTATTAGTATTAATAATTTCACTAAATCCACAAAACTCTCAATAAAATTCTATGTTATGAATTTTGGTTTTATTAATAGTTTTAGTGTATTTATTATTAAAATCAAGTAAGATTTGTTGCATTACAATCCTCCCAAATAAGTACCCTGTTTGAAACTCTACACCTTAAAATTCTACACTACTTATCTTGATTATTTAAAGTTTTTTTCAAGAAGTGCTTATAAAATACAAAAACAACCTCATTCTTAAAGATAAATCCTTTAAAATACTGGTGGTTGTTGCAGTTAATTTATTATTAGTTAAATATGAGTAAGACTATTGAACCTAAGCATGACTTGGGTACGCACGTTTAAAATCTACAAGAAGTTTTGCTTTATTTAATTTTTTACATTCAATTTTATAAATTTTATCAATTAATTTTTGATAATTACCTTTTTTAATCATTTCCCCACCTCCAATATATTTTTACCATACTTATTTGATTTATATAAAATAATTTCCAAAATAAAAAAACTTCGAAATTTGTAAAATAACTTTTAAGTTTTTGTAATTTTAACAATTTTTTTCCAAAATATTGTATAATATTTTTATACACTAATTTTTTTTGACAAAATTCCCCTAAAAATCAGCATTAAGAAGATCTTTAGAATTAAAAAATCAGCAAAAAAGCACATCAATTGATGTGCTTTTGCTTTAAACTGGCAACGTCCTATTTTTGCATGATACTATCTTCGGCGCAGCTAGCCTTGACTACTGTGTTCGGCATGGGAACAGGTATTACCCTAGCGCTATGGCCACCAGATCTTAAATTTTTTCGAGAGTTGTTGACTTGCAACAAATTGTACTCTCAAAACTGAACATTAGATAAATTTATTCTATAAGCAATTTTTTTTAGGATTCTTTTTAGAAAGACTCTCGATCTATTAGTATTGGTAAGCTGAACACATCACTGTGCTTACACACCCAACCTATCAACCATGTGGTCTACATGGGATCTTACTTCTAAAAGAATGGGAAAACTCATCTTGAAGGAGGCTTCTCGCTTAGATGCCTTCAGCGATTATCCTTTCCGCACATAGCTACCCTGCTGTGCCACTGGCGTGACAACAGGAGCACCAGGGGTGCGTCCATTCCGGTCCTCTCGTACTAGGAACAGCTCTTCTCAATTTTCCTACGCCCACAACAGATAGGGACCAAACTGTCTCACGACGTTCTGAACCCAGCTCGCGTACCGCTTTAATGGGCGAACAGCCCAACCCTTGGAACCGACTACAGCTCCAGGATGCGATGAGCCGACATCGAGGTGCCAAACCTCCCCGTCGATGTGAACTCTTGGGGGAGATAAGCCTGTTATCCCCAGAGTAACTTTTATCCGTTGAGCGACGGCCCTTCCACACGGGACCGCCGGATCACTAAGTCCTGCTTTCGCATCTGTTCGACTTGTAAGTCTCGCAGTTAAGCACCCTTATACCTTTGCGCTCTTCATACGATTTCTAACCGTATTGAGGGTACCTTTGAGCGCCTCCGTTACTTTTTAGGAGGCGACCGCCCCAGTCAAACTACCCACCAAACACTGTCCCTGACCCGGATAACGGACCTAGGTTAGAACCTCAATGTAACAAGGGTGGTATTCCAAGGGTGACTCCACAGCCACTAGCGTGACCGCTTCAAAGTCTCCCACCTATCCTCTACATGTTACACCAAGATTCAATATTAAGTTATAGTAAAGCTTCATGGGGTCTTTCCGTCTAGTTGCGGGTAACCAGCATCTTCACTGGTACTAAAATTTCACCGAGTCTATAGCCGAGACAGCGAAGGGATCATTACGCCTTTCGTGCGGGTCAGAACTTACCTGACAAGGAATTTCGCTACCTTAGGACCGTTATAGTTACGGCCGCCGTTCACCGGGGCTTCAATTCAATGCTTCACCGAAGCTAACATCTCCTCTTAACCTTCCGGCACTGGGCAGGCGTCACCCCCTATACTTCGTCTTACGACTTTGCAGAGAGCTGTGTTTTTGCTAAACAGTTGCCCCTCCCTCTTCACTGCGGCTCACCATAAGTGAGCACCCCTTCTTGCGAACGTACGGGGTCATTTTGCAGAGTTCCTTAGCTATAGTTATCTCGCTTGCCTTAGGATACTCTCCTTGACCACGTGTGTTCGTTCTAGGTACAGGCACCGCCAAAATTAACGCTAGAAGCTTTTCTTGGAAGCGTGGAATCATTGACTTCGTTACTAGCCGCAGCGTTCACTCCCCATCACACTTCAAGGTTATAGTATGCGGATTTGCCAACATACACCCCTTTGTGCTTAGACCGGCATGTCCAGCAGCCGGCATCAACTATCCTTCTCCGTCACTCCATCACTTTTGGTGGTGGTACAGGAATATCAACCTGTTGTCCATCGACTACGCCTTTCGGCCTCGCCTTAGGTCCTGACTAACTCTGGGTGGACGAACCTTGCCCAGAAAACCTTGGTCAAACGGCATAGAGGATTCTCACCTCCAAACGTTACTCATGCCGGCATAATCACTTCTAAGCGCTCCACCAGTCCTCACGGTCTGACTTCATCGCCCTTAGAACGCTCCCCTACCACTCACATTGCTGTGAATCCTAATCTTCGGTAGTATACTTAAGCCCCGGTACATTTTCGGCGCAAAGGCACTCGACTAGTGAGCTGTTACGCACTCTTTAAATGGTGGCTGCTTCTAAGCCAACATCCTAGCTGTCTGTGCACCTTCACATCCTTACACACTTAGTATACATTTTGGGACCTTAGATGTAGATCTGGGCTGTTTCCCTCACGAGCATGGACCTTATCACCCATGTTCTGACTGCCGAGTATGAAATTATGGCATTCGTAGTTTAATTCTACTCAGTACCCCTAGGTGGGGCCATCATAGATTCAGAGCTCTACCTCCATAATCCTAAACCTCGACGCTAGCCTTAAAGCTATATCGGGGAGAACTAGCTATCTCCTGGTTCGATTGGAATTTCACCCCTAGCCACAAGTCATCCGCGGTCTTTTCAACGAACGTCGGTTCGGTCCTCCATAAGGTTTTACCCTTACTTCAACCTGCTCATGGCTAGATCACCAGGTTTCGTGTCTACGACATCGTACTAAACGCCCTATTAAGGCTCGCTTTCACTACGGCTCCGTGGATTCCACTTAACCTTGCACGATATCGTAACTCGCCGGCTCTTTCTACAAAAAGCACGCCATCACCCATTAACGGGCTCTGACTTCTTGTAAGCATATGGTTTCAGGGACTATTTCACTCCCCTCTCGGGGTACTTTTCACCTTTCCCTCACGGTACTGGTTCACTATCGGTAAAATGGTAGTATTTAGGCTTACCCAGTGGTCTGGGTGGATTCCGACAGGGTTTCACGTGCCCCGCCGTACTCAGGATACTCAATCGAGATTAGTGCATTTCGCATACGGGGGTATCACCCTCTACGCCGCTGCTTCCCAACAGCTTCTGCTATACACTAATTTTGTAACTCTAACATGAGTCCTACAACCCCGGCCCGAAGACCGGTTTGGCCTGTTCCGCTTTCGCTCGCCGCTACTCACAGAATCACATTCGTTTTCTCTTCCTCTAGGTACTAAGATGTTTCAGTTCCCTAGGTTCCCTTCTCTTGACCTATGTATTCAGTCAAGGATACTATGAGATTAATCATAGTGGGTTTCCCCATTCGGACATTTCCGGATCAAAGCTTATTTCCAGCTCCCCGAAACTTTTCGCAGGTAATCACGTCCTTCATCGGCTCCATTTTCCAAGGCATTCACCATATGCCCTTACTATACTTTCTTAAAAAGAAATCCTATTGCATTATAGATAATCTATTCTATATAAAAATTTGAAATTTTAGATTTTTTCTTAGTAATTTTTTAATATTTAAATTAAGTTACTGTCATTTGTTTCAATAAATTGAAACGTAGAAAAAATAAAATGTCTTTTTTCATCTAATATTCAGTTTTCAAAGAACAATTTTTTTCAGAGATTAAGAGCAAAAAAATGCTCTAACAATCCCTGAAAACTAGATAGAACCAGAATATAATCAAAAGCTGTTTTATCGATTCGCTCAGCTTTATGTACTAATCTATAGTTAACTCCATAGAAAGGAGGTGATCCATCCGCACGTTCCCGTACGGATACCTTGTTACGACTTCACCCTAATCGCTAGTCCTACCTTGGTACGCTCTCTCCTAATGGTTAAGATACGTGCTTCTGGTATTACCAACTCTCATGGTGTGACGGGCGGTGTGTACAAGACCCGAGAACGTATTCACCGCGACGTTGCTGATTCGCGATTACTAGTGATTCCGGCTTCATGAAGTCGAGTTGCAGACTTCAATCCGAACTGAGATTGGCTTTTTGAGATTAGCTCCCCCTCGCGGGATTGCGACTCTTTGTACCAACCATTGTAGCACGTGTGTAGCCCAGGACATAAGGGGCATGATGATTTGACGTCATCCCCACCTTCCTCTAACTTACACTAGCAGTCTCATTAGAGTCCTCAACTGAATGTTAGTAACTAATAATAGGGGTTGCGCTCGTTGCGGGACTTAACCCAACACCTCACGGCACGAGCTGACGACAACCATGCACCACCTGTCTCAATGTTAGCCTCCACTACATCTCTGTAGCTTTGCACTGGATGTCAAGCCCTGGTAAGGTTCTTCGCGTTGCTTCGAATTAAACCACATGCTCCACCACTTGTGCGGGTCCCCGTCAATTCCTTTGAGTTTCACTCTTGCGAGCATACTACTCAGGCGGAGTACTTAATGCGTTAGCTGCAGCACCGACGTATGCCGACACTTAGTACTCAACGTTTACGGCGTGGACTACTAGGGTATCTAATCCTATTTGCTCCCCACGCTTTCGTGCCTCAGCGTCAATAACAGGCCAGTAGACCGCCTACGCCACTGGTGTTCCTCCATATATCTACGCATTTCACCGCTACACATGGAATTCCATCTACCTCTCCTGTATTCTAGTCAGCTAGTTTTCAAGGCGAACCGGAGTTGAGCTCCGGGCTTTAACCTCAAACTTAACTAACCGCCTACGCACCCTATACGCCCAATAAATCCGGATAACGCTTGCCACCTATGTATTACCGCGGCTGCTGGCACATAGTTAGCCGTGGCTTTCTGGTAAGGTACCGTCAAACTAAAAGCATTTCCTCTTCTAGCATTTCTTCCCTTACAACAGAGCTTTACAATCCGAAGACCGTCATCACTCACGCGGCATTGCTTCATCAGGCTTTCGCCCATTGTGAAAAATTCCCTACTGCTGCCTTCCGTAGAAGTCTGGGCCGTATCTCAGTCCCAATGTGGCCGATCAACCTCTCAGTTCGGCTACGTATCATTGCCTAGGTGAGCAATTACCTCACCTACTAGCTAATACGCCGCATCCTCATCTTCTAGCGGCCCAAACAGGCCTTTCAACGTCTTCTGATGCCATAGTGACGTCACATGCGGTATTAGCAGTCGTTTCCAACTGTTATCCCCCACTAAAAGGTAGATTAGATACGTGTTACTCACCCGTTCGCCACTGGGTGCAAGCACCCCGTTCGACTTGCATGTATTAGGCATGCCGCCAGCGTTCATCCTGAGCCAGGATCAAACTCTCATTAAAAATATTAATGCGAATGTATTGATTCTTGACTATATCTGTTTTTATGTTGTATGTTTTCTCAAAAAATTGAACTTTTTTAATTGTACAAATTTTGGTTGTTGTTCTATCTAGTTTTCAAAGATCGTTTTTAACACAAAAGTGCCATCTTTAAATATACATTAAAATTAGTCATTTTTCACTAATTTTTAAAAAAATTTTTCAATTTTTCTAGCTTTTTTAAAGATTTCATTGCGCTTGTGTCAACTCATTAATATTAGCACAAACATAATATAAAAAACAAGTACTTTTACAAAAAAAATTAATTTTTTATCTGCCAATTTGGGAGTAAAAGCATTATTTATTCTAAAACTAATCTTTGTAAAATACAAGTCCAAAACTAATTTATTTTAAATTTTTTTCACCTGCAAAAAGTTTGACAATTAAACTATTTTATGTGATTTACTTATAGTTTGTTTATTAAATCTAGCTTTAACACTACTAGGATATTGCTTTTTTAGCAAAATCAAAAAACCCAAAGGCTTTTGGGTTTTAACATAAAAATTTTAACTAGCATTAACTCTATATTTAACAGCAACTGTTTTAATGTTTCGTCAGTTTTCAATGCCATAATTATTAAAATCAACTGATTTTGTATAATAAATTAAAAGGTCATGAACTCCTGGTGTCAAAGTGTCTTGTCATGCAGTGACTGCTTGTAAAGTATCATAATTTACTGAATTATCATAGTTAATAATGTCGTAACCTGCAGGGTCAATTGCTAAATAGGCAGCATAATAGCGATTTAAGTTATTATATTTATCTCAATAAGCAATCACCCCACTGTCTTCACGAAAGACAGTGTATCAATAATCTTTTTTAAATTCTGCAGTGATTGTTGTAGTTAGTTTATCTGTAACTGTTTTAATTTGGGCCTCATGAGTTGAGTTGACCTCAGATCCAGCAAAACCTCAATTTAAACCATTGTATCAATCTTGACCTTCAACCTCAATTGTAAAGTCTTCTGTAAAATCTAGATATTCGTTTTTTAATGGTTGGACTGCAAAATAAATGGTTTTACTTTGAAAATCACTTTGATAATAGAAGTTTTTAGCACTTAATTTTAAGTCAATTGTACCAGTTTGAGCAACTTCATCATATTGTAAATTAGAGAAACTAATTTGCGATGTATAAATTGAATCATTAACTTCATTAAATTTTTTGATTAAATCTTGTTCAAGGTTAGTGCTACTGTTTAAAACAAAATAATCTTGTTTTATTCTAGCATTTAAATCTTCAGCATCTACTAAAAGATTTTTTGTGTCAACTAGCGGTGCTTTTTTAAAGATTACATCAGAATTAAAGGTTGGATAATAAAAATTAGTTTCCAAAGCATTAATGTCAATAACTTCTGTAGACTCATAAACTCTTTTATAGGCTTTTACAGCTTTTAAAATTGGTAAAACTTGACCGTCAAAATTAAACCAACCTCGATTTCACCAACTATTACCAGTTAAAAAACTTGCTTGTTTTTCAAGATCTTCAGGTTCGGCATACTTAATTCCAGCAGGAGTAGCTCAACCAGTTTTCCCCCCCATTAATCAAGCCGGCTCTCATCAATAAAACCCTGTTTTTGCATTAGGTAATGCCTTACTAGTAGTTTCCATAAGTGAAGTTAATAATTTGGTATGCATTTGGTTACTAGTGTGATATTCTTTTTCATATTCTTTGTTTTGTGAACCTGTGATGTCACCAGTATAATCAGATTCACCTCAAGTATAAGGTGTGGCTGCTTCTGAAACAAAAGAATTTAAGTTAAATTTGGCTTTTAATTTTTTCATTAAATTAAAAAGTTTAACATTATTACCATTTCAATTTTGATAATGAGTAATACCCACTTCTTCTACTCAACTAACACAGCCTCCAGCATACAAGTAGTCATGAACAATACTTACAAACCGATCAACTGAGGGCGTGCCATCAATGTGAATTGCTGCAATAACATCTTGGGTTGTAGTTTCTTTTGCAGAAACATAGCTTTCAAACTCTTTTAAACCTCGAGCTGCTGCATTTAAAAACCCTGAAGTTCTAATGAAACTTTCTTTTGAACTAGAACTGTCTGCTTGTTCCCTTCAAAATGATCCATAAGTAATTTCATTACCTAGTTGCACTATTTTTGGAACTAGTTTTGTTTCATCATAAAACTTTTTCAATGCATTATATGTGTATGTTTGGGCTGCATTTCTCACTTGACTATCTGATAGATTTTGTCAAGCTTTAGGTAGATATTGTTTTGCTGGATCTGCTCAAAAATCTGAATAATGAAAATCTAATAAAAAATCTGTAAAACCAAATTTTTTGGCTTGATTGGCAATTCAAATGTTGGTCTCAATATCATTGTGACCACCCCCATATGAGTTACCTTCAGCATCATATGGGTCATTTCAAACTCTCAAGCGTAATGAATTAACTCCATTATTTGCCAATATTTCAAACAAATTCTTGTTTATTCCATCATAGTTTGTGTAGATTTCTTGATCTGTGGCAGTTAAATCTAAGTAATTTTTATATTTTCCTTCATTATAAGTTGCTTGTTCAATAACCTCAGCATATGAAGAAATATCTGCACCCTTGATAAAATCTGGGTTCTTGATTTCTACCTTTTCAAAGTTTTTGTTGTATCATTCACTTTCATTTTCAATTAAAAGTGCTGTAATTAGAGCAGCAGTTGCCCCAAAAACTATTAAACCAAGTAAGGTGATTGGTAAAATTAATTTTGTTCTAGTTTTCATATTTTATTCCCCTTCTTAACAATTAGTTCTGGTTTTGTGAAAATAAAAGAACTTTGTTATATTTTTTAGAACCATTTTTAGTGGTTTTTTTGTAATTTGCAATTAAAATTGCTGGTAAACTAAGTAAACTGCATAAGCAAATAATACCAATTAGACCAGTTAAAACAGTTGAAAAGATAAAGACATTATCTCTTCAAGTGATAGCTTTAGTTGTTGTAAAGTAAAATAACCCTTTGAAAATATCTCAAAAATCAAAAGTGACTGTAATTAAACCTGTAAATAAAAATAGCGTCAAACCACTTTTAAAAGATCAGGAGATAATTTTTTTATAGTCTGCAAAAATTTTTTTCTCATCACATCTTTGCAAAAACATATCCATTGGGATTGTTATAAAAAAGTAAAGATGGTATAAAATAAAAAAGTATTTAACCCTATTTTGGGTAAACATCCTAACTCAAAAACAAACAAAGCTTATAAATTGAATCAAGATTGTAATTTTAAATACTAGTTGGATGTTAAAAATTAGATTAAAAAGATTAGTTTCTTTGAATTGAATCAGCATATTAAAAAATAGTAAATATACCGTAGTTATTATTATCAAAACAAAATGAGTGAGTAATGCACTTAATCATAAATTTTTTGCTGTTTTTTCCATATAATTAATCCTTTGTTGATGATTTTTTAGTTAAAATTAATTTTTTTAACACCTTTATATTGTATAGTAATTCTTTTAAAATAACAAATTACTGTTGGTTGTGGGATTTTACCATTGTTATCAAAACAAAAAAGGACCAAAGCCCCATTATTTATCTCTTAATCAGTTTTATTATTAATTACAGCTTTTGTAACTTCTGCTGCTGCCATATAATTTACCAATAAAAGGTTAATTGGTTTTGAGTCAACTCTTTCTCAATTTGTAGATAAAAGATTACTAAAGGCACTAATGCTTTCATTACTTGTTATGTACTTAGGTCCTCTAAAAGTTCCTGTAAAACCTTTTGAGTCATAATCAATTCAATAAGCATTTTTAACTGGTTGAAATGGTTGAATTTTTTCTTCATCTGCTCTAGTTAACTTCATTTCACTTATATCTGGGATTTGATTTGGTGACCAAGAAAAATTCCCATGTTGATATTTAATGTTCAAAGTTTGTTCAATTCATTGTAAAACTTGATCTTTTGTCATATCAATTCCAGAGACATTGTACTTATCTGTTTGAGTACCATTTTCAAGTTCTTTTCTTATAACACTTTCATAATATGACAATGCATCATTTTGATTTTCAAACTCAATATTTTGTTCACCATTGAAATTGTTGACCATAGTAACTTTTTTTATGTCTTGGAAAGTATCAATTGCTTCACTTTTATCTGTATAAGCAACTCCATCATTTCCTTGATAAATATTTATAAGTTTTTCACCAGAGTTGGTCACAACATCATCAGATAATTGATTTGAAGTGTCAATGATGTAATCATTGACATTTTTATATGTTTTTTCTTCAACAATTTTGTTTTTTGTTGCAATATCTTCTGCAATTGCTTTTAAACCATTAACTGCATAAGCTTTTGAGTCATATAAATAAAAATCATTTTGTGTTTCTTTTGGATTATACTCTAGATTGTTAGTGATGTATTCATCTAATTCTTATTTGGTGTTGAACCTTCTACCATCAAATTCATAATGAAATGAATTATTGGTATGTGGGACAACAATCATTACAACAGTAACAATAGTTGCAGAAAGTGCTAAAAAGATTGCTGCCGTAAAAGCCATTATTCTTTTTCTTGTTTTAAAAAATCATTGCATACTTACTAATAACCTCAGTCAATAAATTCTTTTTCTATAAAAATTTCAGGGCTTGATTCTAAGAATAATTTTGCTTTAATTTTATAGTACTTAACACCACCAATTTCTTTATAATCTTGGCAATCTAATATTTTTACATTAATATTGTTCAATAATGAATCAATTTCACTATCAGCTTCCATTCTGCCATAATATGCATTTGTTAAATACTCAACTTTAGAAGTTGGATTATCTTGTAATTCTTCTAGTTCACTTTGTGAAAATAATGCAAAATTTGGTGCTCCTCAGGCTGTATATCTTTCTTCATCCTCAGTTCTACTTGTATTTATTTCAGTTGGATTATTTCTAAAGAAATATCTAGTAAAATAGGCATTGAAAATTTCTTCTAATAATTCAGTTCCTGTCATTTTGTTGGTTTGTTTAAAATTTAATGTGAAGTTTAATGTGTCATTCTTTTTTTCATCCTTTTGTGATGTTGTTCTGAATGGCATTGAAATTCTGATTGTTATCATTTCATTAGTCTTAAAAATAATTGAATTATCATCAAATGAACCTGTTAGAAAGGCAAAGTCATTATTTGTATAATTATTGCTAAGTTCTTTGTACAAAGTTTCAATAGCAATTTTTCTTAAAAAAATACTAGTAACTGATGTTCAGTCATCAAATTTGTTTCCATCATTAAAAACATATGCTCCTGTGTAATTTACTGTAGGGTCATTGTCAAAAAACTCATCAAATATTTCTTGTGTCAAAACTGGCTTTTCTTCATTATTGGGATTTTCTACTGGATCTGTACAAGCCACCACATTTAGTGCTCCAATCTGTGAAAAACAGATCACACCAAATAAAGTTAATAATTTTTTCATTTTTTACTCCTCCTTTTGAGTTTTAATTTGTTTTAAATATTAAAATGTTTATATAAAAATACTGCATACTTATTCATAACCTCTGTCAATAAATTCTTTTTCTATAAAAAATTCAGGGTTTGATTTTAAGAATAATTTTGCTTTAATTTTATAGTATTTAATACTATCAACTACTTTATGATTGTGTAAATCCAATATTTTTACATCTATATCTTGTAGTAATGAATTTGTTTTTCTATCTTCATTCATTCTTTCAAAATATGCATTTGTTAAATAATTAATTTTAGAAATTTGATCAGGATATGATTCTAGTTCACTTTGTGAGAATGCTGAATATGTTGGTCCCCCTCAAGCTGTATAATCTTCTTCATACTTGTTTCGACTAGTATTTATTTCAGTTGGATTATTTCTAAAAAAATATAAAGTAAAATAGGAATTAAAAATTTCTTCTAGTAATTCAATTCCAGTCATATTGTTGGTTTGTTTAAAATTAAATGTAAAACTTAAGGTTCTATTCATATATTCATCCTTTTGTGATGTGGTTCTACAAGGTGTTGAGGTTTTGATTGTAACCATTTCATTGGTTTTAAAAATAATTGAACTGTCATTAAATGAACCTGTTACAAATGCAAAATCATTGTTTGTATACTTATCACTAAAATCTTTATACAAAGTTGCAACTGCCAACTTTGATAGAAAAGTACCTGAGACTGTCAGTCAATCACCAATTTCGTCTCCATTATTAAACACATATGCCCCTGTGTAATTTACTGTGGGGTCATTGTCAAAAAACTCATCAAATATTTCTTGTGTCAAAACTGGCTTTTCCTCATTATCAGGATTTTCTACTGGATCTGTACAAGCCACCACATTTAGTGCTCCAATTTGTGAAAAACAGATCACACCAAATAAAATTAATAATTTTTTCATTTTTTTACTCCTCCTTTTGAGTTTTAATTTGTTTTAAATATTTAAAATTTTAAAAATTTAAAGTATCCACACATTTTGTTTATATTTACTAAATTTATTTTTTGCCGTAATTTATTATAGTAAGCAATAATTTTATGGATATGAATTCTCTTCTTATTTAGATAAGCAAAAAAATGAATTATTTCCTGTTATCACCAAATACAAAGAACTATCTGCACAATATTTTTAGTGAAGATCATCATTAAATAATTTAAGGACTAAAATTTTTATATTATTTTAAATATTTGCATCTATTTTAAGAAAATATATACTAAAAAAACTAATATTAATAGTGTTTCTTAAAAGTGCACAAGTTTAATCAGTTAGGTTGAAAACTTAGGTTAAAGAGAATGATTGTTTACAAGAAGTGTCAGTATAACAATGAAACAATTATTACTTTTAACTATTTATTAATTTTTACCTGCTACACTTATATAATAATATAGTTTTTAGAAATTATTAATCTTTTTTAAAACATTTCCTTAATATAATAGATTACCATTTATAAAACCTCTGTTTTCCAATATGGTTTATTAAATTCTTTATTTAACTAACAAAAATATCAAATTTTAGTTTAAAAAATTTTGCAAAATAAAAATCACAATTAAATTGTGATTTTATCAGCTTTCATTAAACCAGCTTCATAAAGGTTTTTAAAATGACCAGGTTGATTTCTTAGTTCATCAAAAGCTCCCACTTGAACAACTCCTTGACCAGGAGCTAGTACAATAATTTGGTCACAATTTTTGATAGTACTTAATCTGTGTGCAATTGAAACACTGGTTCTTCCCACCATTAGTTTTTCTAACTCGGCTTGAACTTCTTTTTCAACAATGTTGTCAAGAGCACTAGTGGCTTCATCTAAAATTAAAACTTGAGGATCTTTTAAGAACATACGAGCAATTACAAGTCTTTGTTTTTGCCCTCCACTTAACATAAAACCACGTTCTCCCAAAATTGTGTCATATTGATGTGGTCAAGACATAATTAAGTCATGTAAATTAACTTTTTTTGCTGCTGCAATAATTTCTTCATCAGTTTTTCAGGGAGTTGTATACTTAATATTGTCTTTAACAGTACCAAAAATAATTTGGGGTTCTTGTTCTACATAACCCACTAAGTCTAAATAAGACTTTAATTTCACGTCTTTTAAGTTAGTATCACCATTAATTAATATTTGTCCCTCAGTTGGGTCATAAAATCTTAATAAGAGTTTAGAAATGGTTGATTTACCACTTCCAGTTTCACCAACAAAAGCATAGCTTTTACCTTTTTTAAAAGTAAAGTTAAATGCTGGTAAGACAGTTTTACTTGGATCTTCTGGATATTTAAAAACAATATCTTTAAGGATAATATCTTGATCTAAACTTGTTACAATTTTTGCAGCATCATTGTAGTAATGAGCATCAAAACGAGGTTCAGAGTCAATGATTTGATAAAGTCTTTTTGTACACTCATCACACATAAAGAATCCAAAAATTAATCTTAAAACTTGGTAGATTGGTGAAGTCATTGACCCTAATCCAGACATAAAAGCAGTAGTAATAATCAACAGTTTATCTGGACGATCATGATAAAACCCATATGCTGAACTTAAAATCAACAGTTGCATTCCCATAACAGCAATAAAACCACTTGTAATCACTAAACTTAGTCTTCTAAAAAAGGCTTTTACTGTTTGAAAGAATTCAACATGAATATCTCTAAATCTTTGCTTTTCATAAACTTCAGTACCACTAGCTTTTATTAATCTAATAGTGGCAATTCTATCAGTAATATCCCCATTCACATAAGTTATGGTAGTTCTTAATTGTACAATTCATTTTTTAATTCTTGAAAAGAATAAAAACATTGATGATAACCCTAAAGTTACAAATGACATTGCAATTAATCCAAGTCTTCAGTCAATTGAAATTAACACAATTGAAGAACCAACAAAGTTAAAGATTGCTAGTAGTATCAAGGTAGGAATATTTTGAGTTTGTTCACCAATAATTCAGGTGTCAGTCCCAATTTTTGTTAAAATTTCCCCAATTTTTTTATTTGAATAATAAGAAATATCTTGTAAAATAAGTGCTTTTAAAGTTTCATTTCTCAAATATGTTTCAATCCTTTTACCCAATGTTCCCACTGAGAAATTTAAAGCAAAGAAACAAAATCCTAATAAAACAAATAAACAAACTTGAAAAATAATTCAGTGTTGTAAACTAAAATCTCAAACAATAAATGTGGTAGTTCCCCCAGTTTGAATACATGTCATCAACTGACGCATTACCAAAGGTGCTGAAACTCCAATGGTTGAAGTTAACATTGCAAAAAATAAAATGGTAAAGGCGAATAAAGGATGTTTTTTAAAATAACGAAAGAGCATCCTTACATAACCACGGTTTTTTCTTTCAGCTTCAATTTTTTTAGTAATTTCTGATTTTGCTAATTGTTCAAATGCCATAATCTCAGCTCCTTCTATCCCATTAATCCTGCATCATACAGTTTTTTAAAGTGTCCTGGTTGATCTTTTAGTTCATTAAAAGTCCCAGTTTGAATAATTCCTTGGGCATTTGGGCCCAAAACAATGATTTGATCACAATTTTTGATGGTACTTAATCGGTGTGCAATCACAATTGTGGTTCTCCCAATCACTAATTGATCTAATTGGGCTTGTACTTCCTTCTCAACAATGTTGTCTAGAGCACTTGTAGCTTCATCTAAGATCAATAATTGGGGATTTTTTAAAAACATTCGGGCAATTACAAGTCTTTGTTTTTGCCCCCCACTTAACATAAAACCTCTTTCTCCCAAAATTGTGTCATATTTATCTGCTAATGTTAAAACAAAATTGTGAATTTGGGCTTTTTCTGCTGCTGCAATTACCTCTTCATCAGTTGCTTCAAAATTACCATAACGAATATTATCAATCACTGTGCCATATAAAATTTGGGGCTCTTGTTCAACATAACCCACATATTGTAAGTAATTTGGTAAATCAATTTCTTTTAAATCAATGTCATTAACTCTAACACTACCTTGACTTGGATCATAAAACCTCAACAATAACTTAGCAATTGTTGATTTACCGCTACCAGTTTCACCAACAAAAGCATAGCTTTTCCCATTTTCAAAAACTAAGTTAGTTTTTGGTAACACTTGTTTAGTTGGTGATTCAGGGTAAATAAACTCAAGATCTGCAAAGGTAATTGTTTTAATCCCTGTAATTTTGGTTGGTTTTTCTAAAAATTTAATAATTGATTTTTGAGTATAGATGAATGTCAAACGAGTATTACAGTTTAAACAAGCAGATAAAGCTCTTAAAATAATTGGTAGTAAAAAAACCGCTCCAGCCATGATTGACATTGTTGAAATAAAGGCAATTGCTCGTGATGAAATAAATTGGGGAGTTTGATCTTTGTACAAAACAATTACTAAAATTGTAGTAATTCCTGGTAAAATTCAACTCAAAAAGTTTGAAAATAGTTGCATAGTAATTCTAATTCTAATTGTGCAACTAATTTTTTTCTGATATTGTTTGTTTGCATCTTTAACATTTTCAATTTCTTGTAATTCAGTTCCTGATGATTTGATTAAACGAATATTCATCAATTTATCAGTATTATTAGTATCCATTTGTTGTTTAAAATCAATTGAAGTGATTAAAGCCTTTTGATAAGCTAAAAAAACAATTCAAGAAATGATTAATAATCCAAAAAAGATTCCTAAACAAATACCTGCAATTAAAGGATCAATTGAAAAAGTTACAATGTTTACTGTGGTAAACATAATCAAAATGTAAATAAAGTTGATTGAAAATTCATTTAAACTGTCTGCAACTCCTTGTGAATCCCCAACAATTTTGGTCATAATATTACCAATTTGGTTTTTTGAATAAAAACTTAAGTCAACATCCACAAGGTTATCTAAACATTTAACTCTTAAAAAAATCTCAATTTTTCTTGTTCATACCCCACTTAAGAAGTTAAGAATGAACTCAATTATAGCATAGGCCCCGACCATTGATACACCAACAATTACTCAACTATATCAGTACATTTTAAGTCCTAATAAGCTGTTTCCCCCTGTGTTGTTAATACTTTTAACAATGTTAGCAATCACAAAAGACATCCCAGAAAATAACAAGGCATCTAAGATTGCAACAATTAAGAAGACTGAAAATAGTCCCGGATATGCTCTAATTGCATCTTTTAACATTAAAAAAAGGTTTTTAAACTTATCTTTTGAAAAAAACCTTATTCTATCATTTAAATCTTGTTGCATTTTTTTCACTTATCCTCTCTTTTATCGACTTTATTTGTTTTTTTAAAAAAAGGCTAACCAAAAAAATATGAGTTTGCTTCCCCATTTTTTATCAATAAAATCTAATTACTAAGATTACTCTTTTTATTGAAAAAACCCTCAAAAATCTTTTTTAAACAACCTTGTTTTTTAAATAAAACATTTGTCCTTATTAGTATACATCCAAATTACCTTAACAAATATTTTTTTTATTAAATTTTTACTAAATTTTATGAATAAAAACAAAAATATGCATAAATTATCAAAATAAGCAGAACCCTTGTGAAAATTCCTAACACTTTCCCTTGAATGAAATAATTAATTTAAATTTTTATAAAAAAATAGTTTCTTAACTTCAGAAACTATTTTAAACCTTAATATTTAAAATTCACTAAAATATAGGTGTTAACAAAAATGCAAATAAACAGATTATTCCCAGTGATAATACCAAAAATATTAAAATACTGCAGATAAACCTAACCCGAGATTTTTTAATCCTTTCAGTATAACATTCTTTATGGAAATATACAGTGTTTGAGAGATAAACCACAGCTGGTGATTTACCTGGTTTTGTTCAAGTAAGTAGTGGTTCAGTTCGACTAATTTCAGTTTGACAACCATCACAAATTACTCGAGGTAAAGCAACTGTAGCATCAATGCTACAATTTTCACACAAATTATTTGGTTCTGCATCTTCAAGCAACTGTCAGTGACAGTTTGTACAAATTTTATATGGGGTCATTTTTAATCATCTCCTATCGAATGAACTTTACCAAAATTCAAACTGCAACAAGCGTTGTCACAAGAACCAAAGCAACAATATGTAAAATAATTTTAGTCAGCAACTCTCTTTTATAAGCTTTCTTATGACATTCTAAGTGGTAAGTTTGTGGGTTTTGACCACTTCTGTCTTGTCTGGGTATAATTAGATAAACTTTTTCATCATCTTGAAACACTTCCAAACATCAATTACAAGTTCTCATCAAGTTTTTCCTTTCTAGTGTAGCGCACTTTTTTGCAATTTACATATGTATTATACATCAATAAAGTGTTTTGCTAAAATTTGTCCTGACCTCTTATTAACCATTGACAAATTCCTTTTACAAAAAGTAGTGATGGGTATTTAAAACTGTTGGAATACAACAGCAAATAACTTATAAAATCAAAATGGAGGTGGATTATGAAAGTTGGTATTGATATTGGTGGTACATTAACCCGAATTGGGTTAATTCATCAAAATAAAATTGTGGCAATACATGTTTTTGATACAGATGCAAATGATTTTAACAAAACTTTTGCAACTTTAAAACAAAAGATTATTGAATGATCTGAAAAAAATAAAATTAGTTTAATAGCCATTGGTTTACCTTGTCCAGTGACAAAAAATATGGAGGTAATCCCAAAAACAAACAATTTACAAGGTTGAGAGGGAGTTAATTTAGTGGCAGCTTTTAAAGCAGTCTTTGCAATCAAAGTTGTTGTTAATAATGATGCAAACTTTGCAGCATTAGGTCAAGCCATAGTTAAAAATAAGCAAGACCTAGTTTTTCTAACTATTTCAACTGGAATTGGTTGTGGCATTATTATCAATCAAAAAATTTATCAAGGTTTTACAGGAACTGCTGGTGAAGTTGCAAATTCAATGATGACAACAATTGGAGAAGAATTTGATAGCAATCGTAATGGAATCGAGTTTTTAGCAAGTGGAGCCAATATTGTTAAAAATTTAAATATGCTAGGTTTGCATGTCTCAACTGCAAAAGAAGCCTTTGAAAAATTAACTGAGGCAAAACCAATTGCAGTTAAATTCTTTGCAGATTTAGCAAACCATTTTGTTGCATTTTTCTCTACACTAATTTATATCTTAAACCCACAAGTTATAGTTATTGGAGGTAGTGTAGCAATGAACAATCAACAATATTTTCAAAAAATTTTTACTAGAGTTATTAATGTTACCAAAGACATTAACTATCAAACAGGTTTTGAATTTGCTCAAGAGATGACTGAAAACACCTTGATTGGTGCAGTAAACTTTGAAGATTAAAAAATTCCCAAATTGGGAATTTTTTTATACTATTTCTTTTAAATATGGTAAGGATTCTTGGGCACCTTTTCTTGAAATGGTGACAGCACTTGCTTTTGTTGCAAACTGCATTGCACCTAAAATATCCTTACTTTCTAAATATTTTTTCAAGAAAGCTGCAATATATGTATCTCCTGCAGCTGTTGTGTCAACAACTTCAACTTGAAGTGATGGACAAAATAATTCATTTGTTTCATCCATATAAATTGAACCAACTTCACCCAAGGTCACTATTCATTTGTTTTTTAGTTCTAAAGCCTTTTGTTTTAATAAAACCTTTAGTTCATCTAAATTTTTAGGATTTGGTGAATTTGTTAGAATTGCAAGTTCATGCTCATTTGGTATTACTAAATTAATTTTTTTTAAAATTTCATCTTCTAAATGATATGCAGGTGCTGGATTTAAGACAATAAATTTCTTTTTAGAATGTAAGTAGTTGATTAATTTTTTAATAAATTCAACATTTATCTCAAGTTGAATTAAGAAATAATCATAATTATCAACAAGTTTTTTGACTATCTCAAAATCTTCATCATTAAAATTCAAATTTACCCCTTGATTTACTATAATTCTGTTCTTACCATTTTTTTCTAAAATAATGACTGCAATCCCTGTATCTTTTGTTTGACTTTTTAAGATAACTGGCATATTGACACCATCGTTTTGAATTGATTCAATTGCCTCATATCCATTATTGTCTTCACCAATTTTTCCAATAAAGTCAACTTGGGCTTCAAGTCTAGCTAAGGCCACTGCTTGGTTGGCGCCTTTGCCTCCAAGTGAGTAACTTGATGCAGAACTTGTAATTGTTTCACCTTCAAGTGGAGCTTTGTCAACATTGATTGTAAAATCTTTGTTGATGCTTCCTATAACCAAAATTTTATCCATAAATTATTAACTTGCACTAGGAAAACCAGAAATTAATTTACCATCAACTGGTGTTATACTAGCATAAGTTGTTGCTGCCTCCCCTTCTGCTTCTATTAATTCTATCATTTTATCTATTGCCAATTTAATCATTTTTTCAGGATCTTGTTCAATTGTTGAAAAAACATTTTCTTTAGCTTCTTCTGTTCATTTAGCAATTGATGCTTTTGTATCATCATTTCCATCAAAACCAATAATGTATCCAGTTTTAAATCAATCTTTATTAGTGGCTGTGTTTAGAGCTTGATATGCTCCCATTGCCATTTCATCGTTTTCAGCAAAAATTACATTTGCTTGATTTACTGTTGTAATATCAGTTGCAACTTTATCTGCTGCTGTATTTCTTTCTCAGTTTGCAAAGTTATTTTCAGATGTTCCAAGCAAATTAATTTCAGATAAATTATCTGTAACAAAACCTTTGTATCTTTTGTTTGATGCATCAGCACCTGAAACTCCTCTAAGAACATAAACATCAAGTTTATCTCCTGCTGCAGGACTGATTTTTGCTTTAATATTATCAAATAGTTTTTTTGCTTCTAGGGTATTATCTGTCACAAATGAAGCTGCTCCTTTTTTACCATCAAACTCTCTGTCAACAGTTACTAATGGAATTTTTGCACTAATAATTGGATCAGCATTAGTAGCTGCTTCAGCATTATTTGGGTTTACTATCATTCCTAGGTGTCCTTTAGTAATTCCATTTTCAATATTTGTTTTTTCTGTGGCAGTATTATCATTTGAATCATAAAATACTGGTGAATATTCTTTATCTTTTAAATAATCTGTTGCCACATCTTTCATTTTTGAAAAATATGGATTTGCTGTTGTGGATAAAACAATTCCAATTGTTTTTCCTCCAGAACCACAAGCAACAACGCTTGCTGCAGTACTAGTTAAAATTGATGCTCCCATCAAAGACATAATTAATTTTTTCATATTTTTTTCTCCTTATCATGTAAGAATCTTACATTGAACATTTTTAAATTTTTTATTTAAGTATCTAATCAAACCATAGTTTGATTGAGAAATAATTGCTATTAAAATTACTAAACCTTTTACGATTGATTGAACATTTGTGTCTAAACCAACAATTACTAAGGCATTTTTTAGCACACTCATAACAAATCAACCTATTAAAGTTTGTAAAACTCCACCTTTACCTCCACTAAGAGCAGTACCACCAAGCACAACACAGGCAATTGCATCAAGTTCTCAAGCATTTCCTGTTGTTGGAGTAGCTACTCGGTTTTGAGAAATATACAATAAACTACCCAAAGCAAAACACAATGAAGCTGTAACATAGACTGAGGCTAAAATAAATTTAGCTTTAATTCCTGATAATTCACTTGCCTTGTAGTTAGCACCAACTGCATAAACTGCTCTACCGTAAACTGTAAATTTTAAAAGTACAAAAGTTACAAGTACTAAGGCAAAGACTAAAATAATTGGTAATGGAATTGAGAGAATTTCTAAAGAGGCAATTTTTGCAAGGGCATCATTTTGAACTGGTACCACTTTATTGTTTAATAAAACATAAGTGGCACCCCTCCATACCAACATCATAACAAGTGTCACAATAAAAGGTTGGAGCTTTAACAAACTGACCAACACTCCTGAAATTAAACCTCCAAGAGCACAAAAGGCAACTAAAGCTATGATGACTAGACTAAGTTCATAGCCGTCAACAATCATTTTTGCGACCAAGGCACTTGCAAAGGCCAAGGTTGATCCAATTGAGAGGTCAATTCCACCTGTTAAAATGATAATTGTGACCCCAATTGCTAGACAAGCTAGGTCTGCATTTTGCAAGAAGATTAGTTTTCAGTTTCTAGTTGAAAAAAACACTGGTTGTAGAATTCCCACAACAATAGCTATCAACATAATGATGATAATTAATTTAGCTTGGTCCAAACCAAAACCAACTTGATGAATAATTCTTTTTTTATTACTAAATGAAGTTACAAAACCTTGTGAAAGTTTTCTATTTTCTTTTACAAAAGCTTTAGGTTTATAATTTTTATTAATACTTTCAACTAATTGATTTTGAGAAATTTCATTTTGAATTAGTTGCTTTTCATAAGACACAGGTCCAATTTGTTGTTCTTGACGATTTTGATTTAACTCTACTATTTTTCGACTATACTTTGATTTATTAAGTTTGTCTAAAAATTTGTTATATTCATTTTCATCAAGAACTCCAATTTCATTTTGTTTTTTATTAAGACTTAGTTTTAACTTTTCAAATTTCAGCAAATTTTTTTGCTGAGTTTTTTCTGAAAGAGAGTTAATTTTTTTGATCTTTTCTTTTTCACTAACTCTTTTTTTGTTAATCAAATTATCTCACTTGGTAATTTTTCGAGTTTTTTTAATTTCAAGTTTTTTAATAGCTTCTTGAAATTTCTTTGCTTTCACTGGTAACTCATTGTTGATTAAATAATCATATTGTTTTTTGTCAATCACTAAATCTTCAAGTTGAAAATCATATTCTTCTTTAATCTTAGAAATTTTTAAGTTTAAGCTTAAGATTTTTTTCTCGATAGCTTCAATTTCCTTTTCTCGCATTGAGGAAAGGAAAAATACTTTATTAAATAAGTTTTCATTTTTCTTTTCAAAATATTCATTAATATAATTCTTTTCATTTAAAAACTTATTATCTAAAATACTTATTAATCTTTCATATGAATTAAAATTATTAAGTTTCAAAATCTTTACCCTTCCTATATTGCATACTGCATAATGTTTTCTGCATTTATTTCTGTTGCTAAAGTTTTTGTAATTTTACCCTCTTTAACAACAATTACCCGATTTGACATACCAACAATTTCAGGCAAGTCACTTGAAATTAAGATAATTGGTACACCTGATTTTTGAACATTGACAATTAAATCATAAATTTCTCGTCTGGCTCCGACATCAACCCCTCTAGTGGGTTCATCAAAAATTATTAGTTTTGGTTGTGCTGCTAATGCCTTTGCTATTAAAACTTTTTGCTGGTTTCCCCCAGACATTGTTTTTACTTTAGCACCAGCATTACTGGCTTTAATTTTTAGTTCATTAAAGTATTTGTTAACAGTTTCTTTTTCTAAGTTTTGACTTAGTATTCCGTAATGTGAAACAGACTTTAATGATGAGAGTAAAATGTTATTTTTAATTGAATCATCTAAAAATAACCCCTCAACTTTTCGATCTTCAGTAACATAATAGATTCCAGTTTTAATTGCTTGACTTGGACTTTTTAAGTTAATCTCATTTCCATGAAAAGTCACAACTCCAGCTTGTTTTTTTATTAAACCAATTATGGTTTTAAAAATTTCAGTTCTTTTTGATCCAACTAAACCTGAAAACCCTAAGATTTCACCTTTCATAACTTCAAAAGACACATTTGAAAATAAATCTGTTGTTAAATTTTTAACTTCAAGGATTTTTTCATTTGATTTTGAGTTAATTTTATCTGGGAATTTTTGTGTTACTTCTCGACCAACCATGTGGTTAATAATTTCATCCTCATTAATTTCACCAACAACAAACTCACCAATGTACTGACCATCTCTGATGATTGTAATAAAATCACAAATTAAAGGTATTTCGTCAAGACGATGAGAAATATAAAGGATTGCCTTATTTTGCTCTTTTAATTTTTTAATGATCTTAAATAAAACATCAGTTTCTTTTTTAGAAAGTGAACTTGTTGGTTCATCCATGATGATGATTTTTGATTCTTTTAAAATTGCTTTAGCAATTCCAATCATTTGTTGTTGAGCAATTGTTAATTGTGACATTAAAGTTCCAGGATCAATATGCATCCCAATTTCAGTTAATGCTTCAAAAAATAATCTTTTTTCTTTTTTGTAGTCAATTAATCCAATTTTGTTTCTAATTTCATGACCTATGAAAACATTGTCCAAGACTGTCATGTCTTGAAATGCTAAAATTTCTTGATGGATAATTGTAATCCCAAACTTTTCAGCATCTTTAATATTTTGAAATTCCATTTCAAAATTATGTTCATCAAGTATTTGTCCAGAACTGCGTTTGTGTACACCGCTTAGAATATTCATCAAAGTTGATTTTCCTGCACCATTTTCACCAAGAATTGCCATAACCTGACCTGGAAAGACTCGTAAATTAACATTATTTAATGCTTGAACATTACCAAAATTCTTTTTAATATTTTTTAAAGTGATAAATGGTTTTTGTTTAATGCTTTCATTAAAGATTTGCATTAGAAATCAACCCCCATTTCCAAAATGATGTTAGAATATGGTGAACATTCTCCAGTTCTAATGACTGCAACACAAGCACTGGTTTTTTCTTTTAATTCTTGATGAGATAAGTATTTTATTTTATCACTCACAATCAAGGAACCAATTGTTTGACTAGTTTTTTTGTTTTTAATTTCAATTTCAGAAGCTACATATGCTTTTTGTAAGACAAAATTGTCTAAAATCACTTTTAAAGTATCTACAAAATTTGGTAAATTTTTAGTAACTGCTAGATCAATTCGTTTGACAGCTTTTGGGATTGGTAATCCTGCATCTGCAATACATAATGTATCAAAATGACCCATCTTGGCAATTGCATATAAAATTTCTGAATTTAATAAATCATTTGACATTTTTTCCTCCTTTACAACTATATTTTATAAAACTAACTTGCTTGAAAATTTTTAAATTATAAACAAAGAAAAAAGACCTTAACCTAGGTCTTTTTAGAAGTCATTTTGTTGTAATACTACACCTCAAGCATGTCAATTCTTTTTTTATGTCGACCACCTTCAAATTTTGCAGCTAACCACTCATCAATAATCATCAAAGCTAAATTAGATCCCACAACCCTTGAACCTAAGCCTAAAATATTTGTGTTGTTGTGTTCTTTTGAAAGTTTGGCAGTATATGGTTCACTACAAACCACAGCTCTAATATTGGGAACTTTATTGGCTGCTAAAGTGATACCAACTCCAGTACCACAAATTAATATGCCTAAATCTGCTACTTGATTGGCTACTAATTTCGCTACTTTTTTACCATAAATTGGGTAATCTGTTCTTTCAAGACTGTTGGTTCCACAATCAATTACTTCAAGATTTGGTTTAGTTTTAAGATGATTTAAGATTGCTGCTTTTAATTCAATGCCAACATGGTCATTTCCAATTGCTATTTTCATTTGTTACCTCCCAACTATTTAACTACTTTAATTTTGTCAAATTGAGTTTGAAAATCTTGATTTAACAAGAAATGTCCTACCACCAAAATATCAGCCCCAGCTAAAATCATTTCTTTATATGTGTCTTCACGAACTCCCCCATCAACTTCAACAAGTAGATTTGGGTTAAGTTTTTTAAGTTCACAAGCTGCTTTAATGCGATTAATAACATCTTTATTCATGTTTTGACCAGGAAAACCAGTTTTAATTGACATCAAAGCCACTATATCTAACTCAGTTACAAAAGGTTTTATTACATCAATATCTGTGTCTAAATCCAACATTAGTGCTGCTTGCATTCCATTATTTTTAATTTCTGCAAGTAGTTGCTTTAATTTAACACCGTCTTGTACTGCTTTGTAATGAAAGTTAAAAATATCTTTTCCTGATTTTGCAAATTCAGTCACATAATTTTGTGGTTCTTCAATCATTAAATGAGCATCAATGATGACATTGTCATATTTTTGTTTAATATCAAAAATGTGTCTTTGACATAAAGCAAAGTTTTTGACAAATTTCCCGTCCATAATGTCAATATGAAAATAATTAATTTTTGCTGCTAATGCAGCCTCAATAGTTTTTGTTAAATTTGTCAAATCAAAGATATGTAAAGAAATATTCAGTTTTGTCATTTTTTTCACCTCTTTATTATCATATTTTGAAATAATCAAGAATGTAAATTATTGTTTAAGTAGTTGCTTTACAACATTTTTTATAATAAAAAATGCAATCTTTTAAAATGATATAATTAAAAAGTAAAGGATTAATTTTAAAGATCGCAAAATTAACTTATTATGAAGAACAAACTCTAAAAAAGATTGATGAAGATTTAGATTTTTTTATAAACAATTCTTTAAAAAAAATATCTCAAGTATACAGCATTTCTGATGCCAGTATTGTGAGACTATTTAAAAAATTAGGGTATAAAACTTTAAAACAAATGCAGATGAATTATTATAATAAACGAAATATTATTGAAATGACTAGCATCAAAAAACAGTCTATTAATGAAAAAATGGTTGATGACATTATTTCTGAAGTTTCAAGTTACTCACTGTACTCAGTTTTAAAAACTAATGAATGTTTAAATAAAAAAATGATTGAAAATCTGGCACTTTTTTTGCTTAGTGCCAATAAAGTTTTAACTTTTGGAATGGGTAACTCAGGAATTGCTGCTCAGTTTTTAACTTCGTCCTTAAATAAAATTGGGATCAATTGTTTTAATCCTGTTTCTATTCATGACTTGATGATTCAAAAAGAATATTTAAAGAACAATGATGTTTTGATTATTTTTTCAACAAGTTTAGAAACTAAAGAAATTAAATTCATTTTACAAAAACTTGATAGTTTTAAATTTAAAACTTGCCTTGTTACTGAGGAAAAAAACAAAAATAAATACCCTGTTGATTTTACTGTCTGTTATTCAAAACATGATTTAGAAGTAACTTCATTTCCTGCAATCAGCACTCTAACAAGTCAAATTTATTCAGTAAACATTTTATTTAATGTTATTATGTATAAATTATCAGACACTAAAATTAAAAAAGGAAATCACGATAATTTTGAATGAAACAAAAGTATTTAAAACCCAACTTAAGCTGGGTTTTTAAAACTAAGATCTGTTTTCAATTAATTTTTTATATCAATAAGCAGATTTTTTAAATCTCCTTTCTTGATTTTTAAGATTAACTTCAATTAAACCATACCTATTTTTGTATGCATTTCTAAAACTTCAACAATCAATTGCAGCTCAAACATGGAAGCCAAAGCAATTTGAACCCATATCAATTACTCTTTTGATTTGTTCTAAATGTTTTTCTAAAAAATCAATGCGATAATCATCATTAATCATCCCATTTTTATCTCTATATAAATCCTCATTTTGTACACCCATACCACATTCACCAATATATCATGGAATATTTTGAAACTCGTTTTTTAATGCCAATCCTATATCATACAATGCTTGAGGATAAATTTCTCAACCCCGGTGAACATTCATAATAGCATCAGCAGGAATTTTTTGAGTCACATTATCCATTTCAAATCTTGGGTTATTGCATTCTACATAAGCAGCACGCTTTGGAAAATAGTAGTTTATTCCTAAGAAATCAACTTTTACTTTTTTTATTATTTCTATTTCGGATTTTGTATATTTTGGTAGCATTTGGTATTTTTTCAGTGAATCCACTAAAAAGTCATCAATAACACCTTGTGCTAAAATTTTTAATGGTCCTTTATTGATATATGCATCAAAAATTTTGGCACTGTATTTATCATTTTCAGATTCTGAAAATGGATAAGTATAGTTTCAGTCAAAAACAATTCCTATTTTTGAATCTTTATGATAATTCTTTTCTCTAAATATTTCAACAACTTTTGCATGAGCTAATATCATTCCATAAGCTTGTTGAATTGCTAATCTTGGATCATTTACATATGGTTCAAAACCATCACCAAGAAAACCTCCAACAATTGGGTTTAAAGGTTCATTAAAAGTTGTGAAATATTTTACTTTGGCACCATATTCACTAAAAATAAAGTCAGCATATTTTATAAAAGACTCAATTACAACTTCAGAACTTCAACCTCCAAGTTCTGAAGCCCAAGCAGGCATATCAAAATGGAACAAGCACATGTGAGGAATTATGTTATTTTTAATACACTCATCTAGATAGTTATGATAATATTTCACAGCCTCATTATCAAGGTTTTTGCCATCTGGGTAAAGTCTGGCTCAAGAAAAACTGGTTCTTAAACTTGTTAACTTGATTTCAGATAACATTTTTAAATCAGTTTTGTAGTTTCTCATAAAATCAGATGTTATATTTGGTCCAATTCCTTCAAAAAATTCAGCTTTCTTTTTCTTGTATTGCATTTCAAAAATAGTGTCACCTTTTTTGGTAAGCCCAGCACCTTCAGTTTGAATTGCACTAATAGCAGCACCAATTTGAAAATCTTTACTAAACTTCAACATTATTTAACCTCTCTTTCATTCAACCAATAAATTGCTTCAGTAATTCAAGTTGATAAAACTTTATTGTTATTTCTTGAAGAACCATCACCAAAACCATGTCCACCAGTATTATAAATATGTAATTGATATTTTATGTTTAAGTTTTGAAGTTTCTTTACATAATCAATTGTTTCTTCAATTAAAGTAGTGTCATCATCTCTTGCTTGAAAAATGAATACTGGTGGGTGTTTTGCAGTAATATTTTGGATTGGTGAGAATTTTTGTTGTTGTTCAAAACTAGGATCTGCCACTCCAAAGAGGGCTAAGTTTCTTTTTGTATATCACTTGATTGCATCATCAATGTTAGCATTGGGATTTGAAGAATTTATTAATGAATTATTTGCATCAATATTCAAAGAATTATATTTCAGCCTTGGGTAACCAACAATAATTTTATTAATTTTTGGTCATTTTTTTACATCAAAACCTATCACTGCTTGATTTTCAAAATGATTATTAAAATTCAAAACTAAATTACCTCCAGCTGAAAAGCCTAATAAATTAATTTGATTAATATCAAAATTATAGCTGTGTGCATTCTTTAGTATTCAGTCATAAACTTGGCCTAGTTCTTTTAATTGCTCACCTTCTTTAAAGTTTTTTTCAGTATCATAAACACTATAATGTAAAACTACAATATGAAAATCTTTGTCTAAAAAACTAAATCCAATATTTTCAGCCTCATTTTCAGAGCAAAAAACAAAACCTCCACCAGGACAAATTATTAATACTGGCAATTGAGTAGTTTTTGAGTTTGGAGTTTCTAAGATAAAGGCTTCAAAATAAACATTTTCATTTTCTTGCTTCAAACCAATTTTTAAATTTATCATACTAGTACCTCTTTTTAAAAATAACAAAATTTCTCACTGAGAAAATTTTGTTATGAATTTTATTTAAATTCTTTTTTTCTTGCTTCATAATCTTTTAAGAGATTTGCTGCAAAATTTTCAACATCCGCATTATCACCTTTTTTAATTTCTGGTAAAAATGCTGTATCATATGCTGCAAGTATTATACCAAACAATGGAGTTGCAGATTGTCAAATTCCTCCACCATCTTCAAGATCAGCTGAATATTCTATTTCAGTTTGATCAATTAACTGCACAAATAAATCTTTAAATTCTTTTGTTGAAGTTTCTTTCATATATTTTGAAGCAGCTTTTTGTTGTTTTTCTAAACCTGGTATTAAGCCAAACTTATCAGTAATTTGTCCTGAGTAGTCTGCTGAACTTATTTCTTTTAAAAATTTCAAAGCAGCAGTTGGTTTATCAACTAAATTACCATCATTGTCTTCATAAGTTTGAGTAGTGTTGATTGTTGATTTCACAGTTCAAGATCAAGCACCCATGTTAACTCTTCCATTTACATATTCTTGGGTTGCTGCACCAACATCTGAGATATTAAATTTTAATTGATTAATTGGAGTCACTTTGATATCTTCAACACTAGCTCCACCTTGTTTTAATTGGTTTGCATATGTTTCTAAATAATCTTGAGTAGCAATTGCAAATTTTGTTGTTCCATTTTGCAATTGTGTAGCCATTGATGAATTTGATTGTTCATAACTTGAACCAAATCCATAAATTAACTCATCTCCTACTGTTTTTGAAAAATCTAACAATTGTTTTGCCATATTTAAGAAGTCAGTTTTCATTGGTTCTTCTTCTAATAAACTTGAATATGATTCAATTTTATTTAAATCTGTTTGCTCATTTTTTAGTCATGAAACTGTTGGGAATTCATCACTTGTTTTACTACTGATTTCATCAAAATATTTCTCAACAATTCCATTAAAAGCAAACAACATTAATCAACCTCAATTTGATCTAAATGCTATAGTTCCTTTTTTGTCAGCATTAATTTCTTTAAAACCAGTTAATGATGCATCATAAGTGTTTCCATTATAAGTTATTTCACCATCAGCAATGTCAACGACACTGCTATCTCCAATTCCAAATTGAGAGTTTACAAAGTATGGAACTCCTAATAATGGTTTTTGCCCATTTACTTCTCAACCTTGTGATAAAGCTCAAAGTGAATGTGAGTTTGCAACATCTAATTTTCCATTTTCATCAAGTTTAATTCCATAGTCAATTAAATCGCTCTCACCATTAAATGTTTTTGCAGCTTCACTTGAAAAATTGTATAACATATTTTTGCTATGTCACTCAGGAAGCATAAACACTTCAGCTGGGAATAAATCTGGTATTGATTTACTTCTTACTCCTGAAACTTGTAAGTTTGAAATAGTGTCATACCAACTTGTTTCTTTAAGTTTTACTCTTCATTTTAAACCATCAGCTTCAAATTGATTGTTTACTTTTGTAGCTGCTTGTTCATAAATACTATAAACAGGTGTTCATGTATCAACTGTAATTTCTCAGACTTGATCTTTTGCACCACATGCTGCAACACTTGAAGTTGTTGCACCAATTAATAGTGCAGCTTGTAATGATACTAATAATTTTTTCATTTTATTTCTCCTTTACCCAATTTAAGTTTATTTTAAAATTAAGAAAATAAGCTTGATTTGATTATAAAAAATTATAATAAGGTGATTATTTTGTAAAATATTTTACAAACTTGAATCATATAATTTTTTAAATGGACCAGTTAACTTGATTAGTTCATCTCAGTTTCCCTCTTGAACTATGCCTTTTCCTGGTGCCATGACATAAATTTTGTCAACATTTTTGATTGTGCTTAATCTATGAGCAATAATCACTGTGGTTTTATTTTCCATCATTTTTTCAAGTTGAAGTTGAATTTCTTTTTCAACAATATTGTCAAGAGCACTAGTGGCCTCATCGAGAATAAGAATTTCCGGGTTTTTTAACAAGAGTCTTGCTAGTACCAATCTTTGTTTTTGACCACCTGAAATTAATGTGCCTCTTTCTCCTAAAAGAGTTTCATACCCATTTTCTCAGCTTTTTACTACTTCATGAACTTTTGACTGTATGCAAGCCGTCTTAACTTGATCATCACTTGCCTCAAAACTCCCATATTTGACATTATCATAAACATTTCCATAAATGATTTGAGGTTCTTGTTCAACATAGCCAACTCGACTTAAATAACTTTTTAAGTTAAAGGACTCAATTTTCTCACCATTAATTAAAATTTCACCTTCACTTTTATCATAAAATCTTAAAATTAGTTTTGCTATTGTTGATTTACCACTCCCAGTTTCACCAACAAAAGCATATTTTTTTCCTTTTTCTAATTTTAAATTAATGTTATTTAAAATTATTTCTTCTTTTTTTGGATACCTAAAGTAAACATTTTTAAACTCAATTGTTTCAACCTCTTGATCTAGTTGTTTTCCAGAAGTAAAATTGTCATCAAGTAAAATTTCACTTGTAACTATCTCCATAACTTTTTCAGTTGAAGCTCCTGCTCGAGCAATACCTGGGATTATTCCTGAAATTTGTCAAAGTGGTCTAGTTAATTGAGTTAAACATGAAACAATTGGAATTAATTTAACTAGGAAAATATTAATATCATTTTGTATATAACCATATCAAAAGACACCAACTGAAATGACAATGATGTTTACTATGGCATCACAAACTATTAATGTTTGTAAAAGTAATCCCCCTGTTTTTGCTAAGGGTTTAAAACTTTTTAAGTATGGTTTATGAATTTGTTTAATTCTTTCATACTCATATTCACGAGTTGCTGATGACTTAATCAACCTAATTGCTCCAATTCTATCTATCACATCTCCATTTATATCTGAAATGGTTGTTCTGACAATGGTAGTTCTTTTTTTATAGTTTGAAGTAATTGCAATTAGTATAAAACTTAACAAATATATTGTAACAACTGAAGTTATTCCTAAAGGTACATCAATCATAAATAAAACAACTGAAGAAAAAATCATAACAATTGGAGCTTGAATAATTGCTGAAAAAAGGCCATTAATTTCATTACCAATAACATTTGTGTCTCCAACAACTTTTGTCATAATGTCACCAATTTTTTTATCATAGTAAAAAGAAATATCTTGTTTTAAAAGTTTATCTAAGATAATCTGTCTTAATTGAATTTCAATTTTAATTGCAATAATGGTTCCTAAATATTCTTTAGAATATGCTCCTAGTGCCATACCTAACAAGACTATTCCTGACATAATTAAGAAAAACCATCACTGCATTTTGTGGTTGTTTCCAACACCAGTGTCTGAAAAGTCAAAAGCAATTTGTTCAATTGTTAAATTAATTATGTAAGAATTGATACTAATTAAAAGTGAGTTAAAAATAATCAAGGATACAAAAACACAAAATTGAACTCTATTTTCTCTTGTTAGTTCAAAAATTAACTTAAAAAAGTTAATTTTTTTCTTTTTGAAAGTATTTAATAATTCATTTTTGTTAGCATTTAACTTTTTAATCACAAACCAAATTTTCAGTTATTGAGTTGAAAATTAAATATTTACTATAGTTAACAAAAATTTTATCATCAATATTCTTATCAAAATCTTTTCTTGTTGTTATAACAATTTTTTTACCATTTCTAGATTCACATGTAACTTGTTTGTTCATACCTAAAAGTTCAACATTAATGATTTTAAATTCACCATGTGCTTCATTTTCATTTTTAACAATTTGAATATCTTCAGATCTAACTCCCACTGTAAATTTTGTTGTTTTTTCTTTTTTCAAAATTTCTAATTGATCTTCAGTAACTTTTAAATTAAATTTATCAAAGTCATCAAACTTTAATTGGTCTTCAAGAAGGACTGTTTCAAACAAGTTAATTGTTGGAGTACCTATAAATTTTGAAACAAATAAATTGTTTGGTCTGTTGTAAAATTCTTCAGGTCTCCCAATTTGTTGAATAACTTGATTGTTCATCAAAACAATTTTGGTAGCCATAGTCATGGCCTCAAGTTGGTCGTGAGTTACATAAACTGTTGTAGTTCCCAACATTCTGTGAATTGAAACTAACTCTGTTCGTATGCTTTCTCTTAATTTTGCATCCAAGTTACTTAAAGGTTCATCCATTAAAAATAATTTTGGTTTTCTGACAATTGCTCTTCCTAAGGCAACACGTTGTTGTTGCCCTCCTGAAAGTTCTTTTGGTTTTTTAAATAAATGTTTTTCAATATTTAATAACTTTGCAGCACCTCTAACACGATGATTGACTACATCTTTTCTTTCTTTTTTCATTTTCAAACCAAAAGCCATGTTTTTATAAACATTGTAATGTGGGTACAAAGCATAACTTTGAAAAACCATAGCAATGTCTCGGTCTTTTGGTTCTATATCATTAACTTTTTGATTATCAAAGTATAAATCACCTTTTGTAATTGAATTTAAACCAGCAATAATTCTTAACAAAGTTGTTTTACCACAACCACTAGGTCCAAGTAAAACACAAAAATCATTATCATCAATTTGTAAATTAATATTTTCTAATGTATAAAAAGAATTACCTTGATATTTTTTTGAAATATTTCTTAAATCTACTTTCATTTTATTTATCCTTTCACTCCAGCAGCTGAGAGACCTGTTGTAATATTTTTTTGTAACAACATAAACATCATAGTAATTGGAATTGCAATTACTAGGGCACCTGCTGCAAAAGCACCTTCTTGTCTAACGCTTGTTGCATTAATTAATGATTGCAATCCACTTGCCATAGTCAATTCACTTGAATCTCTAGCAAGGATTGCTGGGAGAATTACATCGCCAAATGGTCCTAAGAATGATCACAGGGCAATTACAGATAGCATAGGTTTTGCTAATGGTAAAATTATTTTTGTAAAAATTGCTCAATTACCGCAGCCATCAATTTTTGCTGCATCATCAATTTCTGTTGAAAGATTATCCATGTAGCCCTTCAATAAGAAAGTGTTCCTGGAATACTTCCAAAAACATAAATTGAAATTAACAATACTTGTGGTGGAATACTAGAATTACTTTCTAAAATACCAGCAATTACAATGTAAATAATAAAACTTGCAATTGTGGGAATTGTTTGAATTAACATAATTGTTAATAATCCAGCTTTTTTCCTTTAAATCTAAATCTACTAAATACATATCCAGATAATGCACTTAAACAAATTATTAATGTCATACTTATAAATCCAATGTAAATTGAATTTACTAACCATTGTTTGAATAAAGTTTCATTTCAAAGGTAACTAAAATTTGCAAATGAGAAATTGAAAAAAGCATTTTTACCAGAATATTCAGCAGATGAATAATAGTTAAATGACTGAATGATAACTAATGTGATGGGGAAAATAATAATAACCGATCACATTAAAATTATGGCATAGCTGAAGCCCAAACCAATTTTTGCATTCAAGGACAATTTGGGTTTATCTGAAAGATATAGTTTGCCAAATGTTTCAGTAATAAATCTCACAATACTTTTTTGAGAACTAATATTTTCAATTTTTAGTACTTCATTTATTTTATCAAGAATATCACTTCTTTTTAAGTAGTAGTCATTTAAATCAACATCATGATTATCAAAGAATGTGTTAGATTTTTTTGATAAATTATAATAGTATAGCTCATTCTTAAGAATAAAATATTTCAAAACATCTTGTAAGAAGTCATTTTTTAAATCCATTTGCTGACAGATTCAATTTAACATTCATTGAAATTTATAGTAGTTGGTTTTGAATAAATATTCTTTTTCAAAAATTGCTTCAACTTCTGCAAAACTATACTGATCATCATTAATAATACCTATCAATTGTTCACAAGCATTTTAGTTAATTTCATTTGCATGTTTAATCATTAAAATTTCAAAAAGTTTTTTTGATTCAACAAAATTTATACTATTAAATTTTTTATGAATATTGTAACTATAAGCAAGAGTAGATAATTTGATTAGGACTAAAGCTTTTTTTCTTTTTTTGACTATCAATTTTTAATGATTTAAAATATGATTCAGCAATTGCTGTTAAATAATTATTTTGATCAAACTTCAAAAAAAACTTTTTTCGCATTTTTTAACATATCATTATTAAATTTATATGTCTTATTATTGATTTTTATTTTGCCATCCATTTTTGCAATACTATTTAAATTATTTTCAGCTGATTTAACAGGTTTTGTTAAATTTTTAAGCTCATCATAAATTTTATCTGTTATACTTTCATCTAAGTGAAGCTTAAACTTATAATCTTTTTTTGTAAATTTTTTAAATCATTTATCTTTATCTTTTTCGTTTAGAATTTGTTGTAAGAAAATAGATTGAGATTTTACTAGTTCAGAAAGTTGTAAGACAGAATCTTTGTTTGTAAAAATCTTTTCAAGCTGGACATAGATTTTTTGTTCAACTTCATTTTTAAGGTTAAAAATGAAGTTCTCATTGAGATTTGAATGCAGTATTACATTTATGTTTTTAAAATCTAACTGGTTCATTCTTTCCTCATAAAATAATATAAAGTAGACAAATCAATCTAAAACGAATTCTTGATTTAAATTTTTATTATAGCTCTTAAATTCCTTATAAATAAAATATCAAAAGTAAATATTTTCATAGTTTATTAGATCATTAAAATCATATTTATGCTCAAGAATATTTTTAAACTGTTCAAAATCATCTTTGTCTCATAAATTTTCAAAGACATCATCATAATATTGTTTTATTGGGGTCTGACCATTTTTATCAAAAGTTGAATAAATGAATCTATAAAAATTAGCACTTATTTTTTCTTCATCACTAGTATCAAAGTTATTATTAATCATTGTAAAACTAACTAGCATTTTAAAGTTGGGTTCATTAATCTTTATAACTTTTTTAAATTTTTGAAAATCAAATTTTTGAGTCATAAATTAAACAACTCCTTTCTTAAATGCTTTCATGTTTCTCATTCCCATAAATGCCATTGAAACTGTAAATAATGAGAAAATAATAATAAATGCAGCTCCAAGACCATAGCTGTAATTTTGTTGATCATTTGTTATTTTATAAACAAATGAAATTAAAATATCTGTGATGCCAGGGTTACCAGCCATCAATTCACCATTACTACTCAAAACTGAACCATTAGAATTAAACAGTGCAATTATTCCAAAATTAGAAAATGCTCCTGTAAATTGACCAATTAGTAATGGACCCGTTTGACTAAAAAGAATTGGGAGAGTAATTTTAAAAGTCTGACTTGGTTTGCTTGCTCCATCAATCTTAGATGAATCATAAAGATCTTTTGAAATTCCTTGTGAAACTCCTGTAAATAATAAGAAGATATAGGTTTGTGATAGTCATGCATTTACAAAAATTAATGCAATTCTTGCCAATGCAAGTTCTGTTGTTCAGCCATAAACCCCAAAAATTTTATTTGTGAAATTATTAAAAGTTTGTGATGAAAACAAAATACTAAATAACAATACCATCACAAATCCCGGAACTGCTCCTGGAAGAATCATAATTAGTCTAAATATTTTTTTACCATACATTCTTTCATTATTAATTAGTAAACAAAATATTGTTCCTACTACAATTCCACCAAAGCCTGCAAAAATTACTCAAATTATTGTTCATTGAAAAACAAATACAAATGATGATCCATACTGTCCACCAAAGATTTTTTTAAAATTATCAAATCCTATTCAGCTAATATATTGTCCAGGATTGGCAGGGTCACTACCCTTTCCATAATCAGTAAAGGCTATAACAAAAGTTGCTACAACTGGGAAAACTACAATTAATAGAATACCAATTAATGAAGGTAAAGTTAGCACATACGGCACGCCTTGACTTTGCAAATATTTTCTTGTATTCATTCACAATGATGGTCTTCCACCAATTTTAATTTGTTTTGTTGTTATCCATGAGTTATAGTAATTAATTGCAAAGAAGGCAATTACAATAAATAATAATAGCATTCCCAAAATACTTTCAACAAAGTAGAATCTCCCATCAATATCAAAGAAATTATCGGTTGTTTCTGCACTTTTCCCAAAGTCAATTAAACCAAATATCCCATTTCCTCCAACATTGCCAATACCAAATGAATATAACAATAAAATGATGGCAATTGGTAAGCCAACAAAAAACAATAATGATCCTTTAATATATTGCTTGTTAATAAACTGACAAACACCAGGGATTATTCCCAATGTTATTGAAAGATTTTTGATTAAACTTCCTCTTTCAATTGGTAATGAATCTCTAAAGTTTGAAACATTTGTTTCAAACATGACTTTATTTTTTTTGAGTTTTCTTTTGTAAGAACTTTTTGAAAATTTAATTTTATCTTTTATTAAAGTAATACTATTTTTGAATTTGATATTATTTAAACTATCAAAATATTCAAGTTTTAAATCATCAATTTCATTTTTATTTGTGGTAAGTTTTAAGCTTTCTTTAAATTCATTTCTAAGTTTTTTTAACTTTACTTTTATCTCAGAATTAATTTGAGTCTTATTTTTTTTGTTCTCTTCTAATTCTGATTGAAGTTTAATAATTTCTTCATTATGCTCTTGAGTAAGAATGTTTTTTTCTTGTACATAATCTCTTTTAAAGATTAAATAATTATGTGCAAACTCAATGTCATAATCAAAGATCTGATAATTTTTATAAATTTCAATTTTTTTGTCAATTTCATTTTTACCTAATTTTTTAAGTTCACCTTTAAATAATTTTTTGGCATCATTTAATTCTTCAGGTTTGTATTTAGAACTTTTCTTATAAAAAACAGTATCATCATTTGAAATAATCATATTTACTTCTTTAAATTTTCTGATTGCAATTTTATAACTTTTATTTATAAAATTATTTTGAAATTTGTAAACTTGTTTTGCTTCTCATAATAAAACATTTAATCACTTCTTATTGTAAAAAGTCTTGAAATCTTTTATCTCTTTTACTCTTGTTTGATAACTCATTGTTGCAAGTTGTTTTCTTGCTGAAATATTAATCATATTTTTAAGATATTGATCATCTTTGTTTTGAAATTCTTCTTCAACTTTTGATATATCAATAATAAATTTATTATCCTTTTCAATTAAAAATTTATTAAATTCATTTGTTTTATAAGTTGAAAAATTATTTTTAATTTTTGTTTTTAAAAAATCTGTTGCATTTATAAAAAACTCATTATAACCAATAGCAGAGTTGTTGTAATTGTATTTATCAATATCATTTAGTTGTGAAATAACAACTTCAATTGGAGAATTATCAATTCACTCTTTTACATCATTTAAATTTTTAAATTCCAAACTGCTCCCCTCTTTTCTATATTTTTAAATAATTTTTAGACCTCATATTTGATCTTAAGATTAATTTACTTTTTTGAATATTTTTGTGAAACAAGAACATCCCAACAATGATTGAAAAAACGATTGCTAAATTAAATCCATCAAAGACTCCAAATTTTTTATATAAAATTATTGGAGCAATTAAAAATCCAATTCAGACTGCATTTCAAATTATAATAAATAGATAACCTCATTCCATTTTCTTGACACCAAGTATCACAAACAATAAAAATGTCATCAATAAGAGCATTGTAGAAATATATTGAAACATTCATTGTCTTTTAATTAAAAATACAAAGTCTTCAATTTTTTGAGTTTCGCTAATTGTAATACCAGATTTAATTGCTAGTTCTTTTGCAATTGCTATATCTCATAGCATATGTGCTGTTGTAAAAATAATATAAGCAATTGCAGCAATTACAAAAATATACAAGACACTTTTTTCAATGTTAGCTTTATTGTTTTTTTGCATTTTAATCTCCTAACTACTTACCAATTTATAAAACATTCCATAACATCCAGCTTTATTTTCTAAAGTACAAGACTCAATAAATTTTGGGTATAAGTCTTTTAACTCTTGTTCTTCATAGTAATGTGCTAATTTTAATTTGATTAAATCAACAAAAATTTTATCACTACTAATTCCACCACCAATTAAGATTGCATCAGTATCAATGCAAATATTTATGTTAAAAATCATTTTTGCTAATGCTGTGGTTGTGTTTTCAACAACTTTTAATGCATGTTTGTCTTTTTTTAAGTATTGTTCCATAATGGTTTTACCACTAACTTCTTCAATTGGTTTACCAATTGCTTCAGCATATTTAATTCTCATTTGCATTGTTGAACATTCTCCAGCAGCTTCAGCATCGTCATCTCATTTTAAGTTGGCATACATTTTTGAAAATTCACCAGCTAATCCATTAATTCCACTGTGGATTTTTTCATCGATAACAATACCTCCACCAATTGCAGAACCAATGGTTATAATAATTGCACTATTAAGTTTTCGACTTAATTTAAAATTGTTGTTTGAAAACTCCCCATATGCTGCAGCTTTTGCATCATTTTCAATAACTAAATTAGTTATTAGTTTATTTTTTTGTAGATATTGTTTAATATCAAGATCTTTTCAATCCAAGATAAAAGATCTACTTTTAACTTGAAAGTTTTGACTATCAATAATTCCTGGAATACAAATTCCAACTTTTACTTTTTCATGATTTTTACAAATATATTCATCAATGTGATCAAGTAAGTCAGTTAGTTTCACAAAATATTTATCCAATGCTAAATGATTGTGATGTAAATAATCAACAATAAGTTCCTGACCTTTTGAATTAAATTTAATAATTTTTATTCCCATTCCTCCAATGTCAAAGGTTAATATGTTTTCTTCCATTTTAAAATCCTTTCTTTACAGATAGTTCCTTAAATCATGTGGCTGATTTTTTAGGAATTTTTTTATAGGTTTCAAGATCTAGTTGAATTAATCCATATCTATTTTTATAAGCATTCATATAAGACCAACTATCAATTGGAGTTCAAATCAGATAACCACTACAATTTGAACCTGCAGTTATTGCTTTATGAAGCTCTTTTAAGTGTTCCTGGTAAAATTCAATTCGATAATCATCAATAATTTTACCTTCAAATGTATAATCAACAGCTTCATCTTCAATGGCAATACCATTTTCAGTTATGAATCATTCAATGTTGTGGTATTTATTTTTCATCATCATACCAATTTCATACATGGTATCAGGTTTGATAATTCAACCTCTAGATTTATTCATTGTGACAATAGGCTTGTCTCAATTTGAAAAATATCTTTCAAATTTTTTTAGATCAGCATTAGGTTTTGGTTCTTTAATGTAACTTGGAATATAATAATTTATCCCAATCCACATTGATTTATTTTTTGAAATCAAGTCCAGGTTTTTACTTAAGTTATTTGAACAACCAAGTTCATCAATCATTTTAAAATATAATTGTGGAACTTCTCCATTTGCTAATGGAATTAACAATGACTCTTCTCGATATGCTGTAAAATATTTCACAGCCTCAAGGTCTTTTTGATTTAATGAATTTCTTGGATATGCAGGACTTAAATCAACCACTATTCCAACTTTTACTTTTTTATTTGTTGTTTTTAAATAAGCAATTGTTTTTGCAGTGGAAATAATAACATTGTTGATTGCATCAAAATATTTTTGCATATTAAATTCATGAGGATAAAAACCACCTTCACCTTGTACTAAAAAACATGAACCACATTGAATGATAGGTTCATTAAAAGTTGCTATGAACTCTAATTCAGCCCCATATTCATCAATAATAAATTGTGACATTTTCAAGAATTTGTCTACAAATACCTCACTTGCCAATCCACCTTCTAAAGCCATTCATTCAGGCATATCAAAGTGCATTATTGTCATCATTGGTTTGATGTTATTTTTTTTCATTTCTGCAATTAGTTCATGATAGTATTTAACCAAAATCGGATTTGGCTTTACATCAGCAGTTGGGAATAACTTTGATAATGCAAAGCTATGCCTAATTGCATCAATTCCACAGGCTTTTAATAAAACTAAATCTTCTTTGTATGTATTCATAAAATCACAAGTTTTATGATGACCAATTTTGTTAAAAAACAAGTCAGATTTCTTTTCTCAAACTAGATCATAGTTTGAACGATATGCTTCAAATGGTCCTTGACCATCATTTTGAATTGAAGACATTGAGCCTCCAAAAACAAAACTATCTTTAAATTTAATCATTTCTGTACCTCCACAATTAGAATATGATATTTAACTCCAATACTGGTGCACTTGGTCTGATATATTTTTATCTTTTTCAAACTATATGTGAAAAATTTCACAAACTAATAAATTTTTGATCCCTTTTGGATATAGTCTAGATTTATGTTTTGGTTTCTAAAAAATACTCAATAAAAATTAAATCTAGTATATATTGCACTACGAATCTTGATGTACAAGGTACCTCTTTTTCATAGGCTGGCATCAAGGAAATATAATTTCCGTATAAATGCATATCCACTTGTTCTTTTCAACTAAAAGTTTTGGTAGCTGTAATTGCCACAATTTTTTTAGACTTAAAATTTTGTGTAGCAAAATCTATGACTCTTTTTAATGTTTCAGTTTGTCCAGAAACTGAAAGTAAAATAAACAAACTTTCCCTACTTCTATTGATATATTTAAGTTCTTCAAAGTACTTTACACATATTACATTTTTTTGAATCTTTTTAAATTTCTTTTCAAAATCACTACCAACAATCCCCATGAACCCTTCTCCAAAAATTATCACCTGACGATATAATGAAATAGAATTAACCATTTCTCCAATATCTTTTTTATTGATTGAAGCAAACGTCTCTCTAAGTGACTTGGTGTAGATTAACTCTTCAATGGCTTGATGAGTATTTGTTTGTTGATCATTTTGATACAGCTCATTTGTTAAAAGATCTTTTTGTAAAAAAAACTTTAGTTGCTTAAAGCCTGTTATACCAAGTTTGTTTAAGGTTTTGTCAATCATGCTTGTGCTGACATTTAAGTTTTGCGAAATTTTTGATATGGTAGTTTTAAAGACTTCCTCTTTGTTTTCTAAGATATAATCTGAAATTTTTCTTTCTAAGTCAGTTAACTTAGTTTCATTTGTTTTTATTATTTCTTCTAAATTCATTAAAATTCACCCCTATAAGCAATTATAATGGAAAATATTCAAAACAAAAAAATAATCCTAGATTACCAAATAAATTCATTTAAAATCCTTCATGTAATTACTAACATAGTTATAAATTAGAATTTGACAAAATAACTAAAAACCCCCAAGATTCACTTGGGGGTTTGTATTAAAAAGCAATTATATTATTTTTTAATGTACTTTTTCATCCTGTCAACTAGTTCTTCGAAGTTTAGTGCCATCATTGGTGAACTGATGGCATTTGAACTGTGTCTTAAGTAATTTGAAATCTGTTTTGCCATTTCAATATTTACATCACCTTTTTGATTATTAATAGCTTCAATAGTTTTACTAAATATGATTGTTCTTGCTATATTTAATGAATTTAAAAGTGTGAAATCAGATTCATCATTTAAATTTTTGTCTCAAAAATTTATGTTAAAATCTAACTTTGAATTGTTCACTATTTCTTCAAAATCTCTTAAAATATTTTCTATAACTTTGCAATTTTCTGCTGCCCCCATTAAATCTAGAATATCTATTTTTTTATTTTCAAGTTCTTTAAGATTATTTTTCCACCTATAATATATAAAATCCTTTAAAGAAATAAATTTACTTACCAATTCACCATATTTTTCATTATTTAATTCTGATTTAAATTTCTTATATATTTCATCTGTATAGTTTATAAAATCACTAGTTTCCCATTGTAACTTTTCAACAAGTTTTACTTCAATAACCTTCAAAAGAATAACTATAAATGATCCAATTATTAACTCTCTATCACCAAGTTTAATTTCTGGTATTAGTTTTAATAAAATAAGCAATAACAAATTATCTGACATATTGAATATTCTATGATCTATTTCAATTAATTTTGCATTTGTTAAAACAAACATTTTAATGTAATCTTTATTCTCTGTTTGTTGTAAATAAATATTTGAAAAATAGTAATTGTGTGTGAGAATTACTAAATTTATATCATTTTTCCCAATATATTTTCTAATTAATCATTTTATAATAAAATATGAATACAGATCTGAGCCATCTACAACATCATCAAGAACAGCAAAAATTTGTTTTTTAGAGAAATTATTCTTTAATTCCATAAGTTCAACAAGGTAAAACATTAGTGCAACCAAATTTCTTTGTCCATAACTTATTGAATCGACAATGCTTTTGTTATTAGAATCAACAATATCCAATAATGGTTTATATTCAGTATTAGTTATAGCTGTTGATGGTTTGATTATTACCTTTAGTCCAAAAGGATTGATATTCAATTTATCCATTTCTTCGAATTGCAGATTAATTTTATTTGCAATAACTTCTAATTCCTTTTTTTCTAAATTAGTTATATGTTTATTTAATTCTTTTTTTTCAAAATAAAACAATTTATTTTGCATTATTGGCTTTATGCATTCTATCTTATCTTTTAAAAATTTTTTAAAGATATTTTCATTTATGTTACTTTCATTAACTTTTATACAATCAAAATTTTTGTTAGATTCACATTCCAAATAAATTTTAATATTATCTTGAATATTTCTATCAATATCAATTACTTGACTCAAATATTCAGCTATGAATTTATCCAATAATCTAACTTCTTTAGATAAAATGCTAGCAAAAATTGGTTGATATATCTCGCTAGCAAAAAGTTCCATTGCAATTCCACAAATTTCCCCAATGGTTTGTTTGATTGTAACATTAACTTTATTTTTTGTTTCTTCAATTCTATTAGATAAAATTTTATTAACATTATCAATTATTGTACTATTATCAGAATCCCTCTTATTTGAGCAATATAGGCAAGTCTTTTCAATTCCCAAATTTTTATGGATTTTAGTACCTGCCTCACACCATTCATTGATACCTATCATATCTTTATTTCTTAAATCTATTTTTGTATCGCTATTTCTTTCTAGTACTTTGCTTATTTCTGACATACATATCTCATAATTATGTTCACTATCTAATAATTCATTATAGTTTTCAATTAGATTACCAATTTTTGTATATGAGGTGCTTAAGCACTTTGATAGTGGGTCAATTACTTTATTATTAAATCTGTCAACTAAAGTACTGTGAAAAATTTTTATTACTTCACTTTCAAATTCATTCTCATCAATTTGATTTGATAGTGAATAAATATCATCATAACTTATATAGTCTAAATAAGAATTTTCTATGAATTTCACGAGTGTATCTACAGGTTTTTTTACATTGCCATATGCATTTTGCTTTGAAATATTAGACTTAAATTTTTTTTCATTTCTTCTAATAAGTTATTTTCTAACTCTCTTATTACTTCCAAATTTATCTTCGTCAAGTTTTTCAATTCATTAAAAGTGCTTGCATTTTTTCATTCATTAAAGGCATTAATAAAAGCATCTTTATCAATACCTATCTCATAAATTTTATCCTTTGCAACACCTATTTTTTTTAAATCTTCATTAACAAAAAATCTACTTTTTATTTCTTGTAATTTTGCAGGAATTTTTATAGTTCCATCTTCTTTAAAATTTAAGATAACACTATTTATGTAGTTTTCACTAAATGTAAAAAATATCTCACCAACATTGCTATTTTCTAATTCGGAAATATTGTCTAATTGTTGAGAAATTGTGGTTTTGCCTGAACCATTACTTCCATATATATAGGTAATATTTGTACTTATATGTAAATCTAATTCTTGAGAGCTTTTTGACTTTAACTTTATTTTTTTATCTAATTTTATGCACACATTAATTCATGTCCTTTCTAAACTTATTTAAAAAAAATATGATTTGTTTCATTAAATCAATTTTCAAATTTTTTATATAAGCATATTTAAATTTTAGAACTTAAATATCTATTGTATAAGTATAGTTTACAATATTTTCAACTTATATGTTGAAACTTTAAAAATTTTTTTACTTTAAAATTATATTGACAGGTAACCTTTTTCCGGACACACATATTTTACAACTTTATTCTCACATAATTGTAAAATTTTTGATATAAACTTGCATTTAGCTGATACTCAGCAAGTCCTTTATAACAGTAATTTTCTTTTAAGCATTCTCTTTTAAAAACTGATCAAAACCCTTCAATCCAACCATTATCTGTAGACTTGGCTATTCTTGACATGCTTGGAATCAAATTAAAGTACATTAGCATCAACTTATAATTATATGCTTTAAATTCAGAACCATTATCTGAGTGTATTACACTGTTTGGCAAGAAGACACCAAATTCATCAGTCATTTTTAGAAATGATTTTTCTACAAGTTGATTCCCTTTATTTTTTTCTGTTACTAAACCAAATATTTTTTTCATTTTAATATGATAAAAACCACAGGTATAGTATCTTTCACCATTGAATTCCTTTTCTGTTATGTCTACTGAAAAAACATCACCATACTTATCAAAATTTTCAGGATCAGTTAACAAGTTTGGGTATTTACCAACCTTTTCAGGTTTTGCTACCTTATTTTTTCATTTCACATGATTATTGGTGGAGATGCTTCTCATTTTAAAGTATCTCAATATTTTTTTATGTGATGACTTAGCTATCCCCTTAGTGAGCAAATCTATTGCAATTCTTTTACAACCATAGGTTTTTCCTGAATCAATAAAGCTCTGCTCAATATTTAAATAAAAATCATGATCATAATATCTTACCCTAGGTTTCCCTTGCTTCACTCATTCATAGTATGTACTTTTTGGAAGTTGAGCAATTTTTAATAAGCCATTTTTAGGTATTTTGAATTCATTGTAGATAAATTCCTCAACAACTAAGCATTTAATTATATTAAGCTCCCATTTAACTACTTTTTTTTACTTATCAGGGCCTCAATTCTTTTTTGCATTTCATTTCTAGTTTCTAATTCGGCATTTTTCTTCTTCAGTTCTTTAACTTCATTTCTTAAAATTATTAGTTCTTCTTTATCAGCTGAATTTGGTGCCCCAAGACCATCAATTCCAGATTGATCATACTTTTTACACCAATTTAAAAGTGTTTGATCTGAGATGCCATAACTTTTAACAAAATTCTTGGCCTTTGTCTTGCTCTCTCTAAATTTTAAAATTATTTTTTCTTTTTGCTTTGCTGAGTAATGTCCCATAAAAAAACCTCTTTCCTAACAATATTATTTTACATTCAATATAAATGTAATTTAATTTTTTGTCCGGAAAAAGGTGGAAGTACACTTTAAAATTATATTTTAAGTCTATGAAAATAATATATAACACTAAAACTGTCTTAACCTTTAGGACACACTTAAAAAAATATATGCCAATGTGCCTTTTTATCACTGATTGCTCTATAAATATACCAAGAAAAATTCTACAAAGCCTAGTAATTAATGATTAATTTAAAATCCTTCATGTAATTGACACATAATTACTAATATAGTTATAAATTAGAATTTGACAAAATAACTAAAAACCCCCAAGATTCTCTTGGGGGTTTGTATTAAATTCTTGTATTATTCATAAAATATTTCCCTATTGCATTAGCGTTATTTGAAAACTCTTCAAATCCAAAAGCAATATTCATAAAATTAAATTGAATTTGTAGCCCTGCATATTCATAAGGGTTTTGATCATTTGGCACTTCTCATCCTGATTTCTCAAGGCCATTTTCCACAAATATTGTTGAAAATTTTATAGCCAAATTTTCTCTAAAAATAAATGTACCACTGCTATCAAATGAGCAAAGTTCTAATGAATAATTTCCTTGATATCCTATTTTTAGTAACTCTTGTCTAGATTCATTGGCACCTGAAATTGTTAATGAAAGGATACTACCCAATTTTGGATAATTATCATTACTATATGTTCAACATTCATCACCATTAGAGCTAACTACTGAATAAAAGGCATTATCTTTAATATCTTGTCATAAATCTAAACCAGTTTGTTGATTAATTCCACTAAAAGCCAGAGGAATCTCATAACTTGTTGTTATTTTTGGTGCTTCAACCCCCAAGTTTGATTGAAATGATGATATTCCTGCAATTATGTTTTTGTAAATAGCTTCTCCTAAATATGAGTTTACAAGATTTGTTGATGGTAATAGTTCTTCTCCAGATAATGAAAAAATATAATTAATTTTAAAGTCATTTATCGTAGTTATAAACTTATCAGTAGTTATTTTTATGCCCCCAAGAGTTGCTTCACCCATTAAAAAATTATCAATTTTAGCATAATTGCCTCTATAATCCTTACCTTGTAATTTTTGTGAAAAGTTTGTCTCAAAGTCATTGTACATTTGAGAAATATTTTGATCTAAATAATCAAAAATTTGATTATTTACTTTTTGAACTCCTGATTTAAAAGTTATATCACTGCCATCTTCATGTATTTCTCTTAAAACTGCATGTTTTGTTTCTAAAACATTAGCTTCTGTATTTTTAAAAAATACATCTGGTAGATTTTGTGGTTGGTATTTTGCTAAAACCTCTTCACCAACAAGATTCATATTACTTAAGTCAATAGAAACATTGGTAAAATCTGAAAAAAAGTCACCCTTTAGGTCTTGAATTATGTTTTTAAACTCATCACTACTATAAAAATCATCTAATTTAGCAACTCTTATTTGTTTGTTATATAATTCAAACATTTTGTAGTAATCATTTACTTCATAACCTAAATCACCAGCATCAATTCATGTGGCTTCACTATCACCATTTAAAAGACTTTCAGATCCTTTATCTTGAAAATCTTCAACTGCTTTTTCAAAATCATCAGCACCATCATTGGTGTTTTCATTGTCTGTGTCTTCACCGTCTTCTGTATTCTCATTGTCTTCTATGTCTTCACCATCTTCTGTATTCTCATTGTCTTCTGTGTCTTCACCGTCTTCTATATTCTCATTGTCTTCACCATTATCGGTGTCATCATCATCGTTGTCATCAATTCCTGAGCCACTATCTGTGTCTTCACCATTACCAATATCATTGACATTTTCATTGTCGTCAATGTGACCATTATTTTCATTTCCTTTTAATCCGCAAGAAATAGTTGTTGATGCTGAAATTGTGGCCAGACTCAAAATTGATAAGATTCCTAATAATTTTTTCATTTTATCCCCTTTTTTAATAACAAAATAAATATAACATATATTAGTGTTAATTTCAAATACTAAGTATCAAAAAAAATAATTTTTTGCTAAAATAACCAATTATACTCAAATAAAAAACTCTTACTTTAAGAGTTTTTTAAATTAAATATACTTTTCTATCAATATCTCTATTCTGAAAACATTAATTTTAATACCTCTTCAGCAGACTCTAAATTAATAAATTTTTCTCGAATTATTTTGTCTGAAAACGCAGTGGCGAAGCTCTTTAATATACTTAAATGTGAATCAGTGTCTGGTGCAGATAGCACAAACATTGCTTTAACTGGGTGTTTATCTGAATCCAAAAGGAAAGTTTCCTCTTTTAAGTAAACTAATGCTAACTGAGGTTTTAAACAAAACTTACCAGGAGCTGCATGTGCCAAGGCAATCTTGTCACTTAAAACATAATATGGTCCAAACTTTTTGGTTGATTCAACAATTTGTTTTAAAAGTTCTTGGGTGCAAACATTGTTTTTAACCAATAACTCCACTCCCTTACCAATTGCTTCTTCTCAACCAAGTTTTTCACTAACAAATGTAAATAGTTGTTTATCCACTAATTTGTTCATTTTTATAACCTCCTTGAAATTTAAGTATAATTTCATTTACTAAGACCCCAAAAGCTACTGTACCAAATAAGACACACAAATATGCTACTCCCCAAAACAAGACAGGTTGATATAAAAATCCAATTAATGCTCCTAAAGGAGAACTCAAGAAAATAAAGTACTGAATTTTTAAATAGCAGATTCCAAATGACATTAATAGGTAGGTTAAAATTAATGACAAGAGAACAACCTTACCATTTTTTTGAAGATAATTTTGACAACTCTCAGTTTTTGGTAATAAAGTATCTTTCATTAATATTTTAAAGTATTTTTTATCTTTATTAATTAATGCAGATATTCCATAAACAAGATTTGGAAAAGTTGGAGCAAATAATAGTACTGTACCTGAATATAAATAGATTGCCAAAAGACCTTGGCTTAAACTAAATAAGATCAAATTGTAACACAACATCATACTTACTTTATTAATTTTACCTCCTAAATCAATGGTATATAAAACTAATAATAAAAATACTAAGATTTGATTGATGTACCAGTGTTGATTTAAGTAGGCAAATGTTTTAAACACAACCCAATCAATGTGTTTTAAATAATCTAGTAAGTATAAATAATTTGTTAAAAAGATTATTACTAAAACTAAACCGTCAGCAATCATAATTAGATTTTTCTTTAAAATTTGCTTATTAATTTTATTTAAAGTCAATTTACAAATTTGAAAATAAATCATTAAGCCAACAGTAATGTAGATAAATGATCCACAAATTGCTGTGATTGAGGTTAGTTTAAATATTGATGGGATAAAAGCAATTAAAGTTACTCAAAATTTTGTTTCTCCAAAAAGGCTTGCAAGAATATAACTCGAATAAATAGCAATTAATATTGCTGCACTTGTTTGAAGTAATAAATTTAAAGATTCAAATTTAATAATTTCAACATTTAAATATCATTTCAAAAATGATAATAGCCCCAAAACTAGCATAATTAACTTTATTGCAAAGCTAAGATTTATTGTAGTTCCCACAAATGCTGTATAAAATTCTGTACCAGTAATAATTGATTTATTTTTTCTTTGATTTGAAATTACTTTCTTTAGGTTATTTACAACATTGACTGTTGAAGTTTTAATAATATTTTTGTTTAAATTGTAATACTCTTCTAAAACTACTGGTCTATCAATTGCTTGGATAAATATTTTTGCATTCTTAACATCATCTTTGGTAAGTTTATTTTGAATACCATCTCTTCCTCTTGTTTCAACTTTTACTTTTAAATTTTCTTCTCTGCCATAGTTGTATAAAATTTTTTCAGCAATAAAAGTATGAGCCAATCCACTTGGACAACAAGTTATTGCTACAATGTCATAGTTGTTTACTTGCAAAGTTGTTTTCTCTTCTAATTGCATTTCTAAATTTTGTTTTTCATTTTTAAAATCTAAAATGAGTTTAACAAAATCTTTTTGAGATTTCACATTGATGATTTTAGATTTGACAGCAGCATCAATTAATAGATTTGAAATGAAAGCAATAATCTCTAAATGCTTATCACTATTTTCTTGAGTAACAATTCCAAAAATGTATTCTACTGGCTTTTCATCAAGACTATTTCAATCAATTTGCTTTTTAACTTTTAAAAAAACTAAGTAGTCATCAGTGATTCCAGCAACTTGACAATGGGGAATGGCAATTTGATTTCCAATTCCAGTTGAAATAATTTCTTCTCGTTTAATAAACCCATCAACAATATTTGAATTTATCACTTCTGAATCTGTAATTAGGTTGGCAATTTCTTTCAGAGCTTGGTCACGATTAATTGTTCTTGAAAAATTTTTAAATAAATATTTCATTAACCTTTATTTTCAGAATTAAATAATTTTATTTTTGACTCTAAAAGATTTTTAACATTTTTATTTGCTGCACCAAAAAATAATCTTGAATCAGTTTCAGTTGGATGTTCATGTAAATACTTTACCAAGCCATCATGGAAGACCACTTTAAATTCTGTGGCAATATTTATTTTAGCAATCCCTTTGCTAACAACAGTTTTTATTTGTTCATCATTTAAACCTGAACAACCATGCAAGACCAAAGGGATTGTTGTAGTTTTTCTTAATTGTTCAAGTCTTTTTAAATCCAAACTTGGTGCAAGTTTTGTGACACAACCATGAACTGTTCCAATGGAAATTGCTAGGGCATCAATTTTTGTTTGCTTAATAAATTCAATTGCCAAATTTGGATCTGTATAAAAAGCATCAGCACTAGAATGATCATCTTCAGTTCCTTGGATTGCTCCAAGTTCTGCTTCAACACTTATTCCTTTTTTTGAACAAAACTCAACCACATCTTTTGTGATTGCAACATTTTTTTCAAAGTCAACAAGTGATGCATCAATCATAACTGAAGTTATGTATTTATTTTTTTTAATTCTTGTAAAAATATCTTTTGGGTCTTTGTGATGGTCTAAATGAACAGCAAATGGAATTTGATACTTTTTACTAGCTGCACTGCAAAGTCCTTCTAAAATTTCATCACCATAATACTTAATTAATCCTGTGGTAAAAGCCACAATTATTGGTGATTTTAGTTTTGCTGCTGTGCTTAAAATGGTGTCAAAGTGTTCTAGATTTGAAATATTAATATGTGGCACTGCATAATTTTGTGCCACAGCTTTGGTTAGTATTTCTTTTGTGGTTACTAATGGCATAATTTTCCCCCTTATATAATTTGTTCTCCACTTAAATATTCTTTTTGTAATTTAAGTTTGGCAAAGTCAATCTTTAAATCATCGTCAACAATTATTTCAAGAATTGAATTCAATGACTTAATACTGTTTGCCAGTTCCTCTTTATCAATTGTTAGTAGCCGATCTCCAACCGAAACTGGTTGACCCACCACAACTTTCATGTCAAAACCGACTCCAAAGGCTTGTTCTGATTCTTCACCAATTGTTAAGTTGACTGAGACATTATTTTTTTTATTTGAAATTTCATAATAATAGTTAAAAGGTTTAATAACACTAACTACTCCATCAAGTGGAATTTGAAATTTTTCATTTAAAGGTGTAAAAACAATTTTTAAAATAGTTTTATTAGTTACTTTATGAATAGTGGTAGACAATATTTTCAAATCACATGGTGAAAATATTTCAAAATTACTCATTTTTAACTTCCCCTTTTATTTGTTCTTCTTTTGATTTGGCAGCTTTAGTTATTTTTTCAGTTTTAATTTCTGCACTAGTTTCTGCTGTTAAACTTAATTTTTTAATTTTTTTATCTTTAATAGTTCCATCAACAATTAGTCCGACAACTACTGCTGCTAAAACTCCTAGGTAAACATAACCACCAGCTGTTCCCATAAATCCAAAAATAGCACTAAAAGCTCCAAGTAAGTAGTCAGTATCGCCTCAACCAACTTGATTTAGAGTTGAAGCATCGCTAACTTCGGGTAATCATTTTGCTGCTAGAAAAATAATTGGCACTAAGTGGAAAATGATACTTTGAATAAATGGTCCAATGATGGCCCCTAAAATTCCACCTTTAATATTTCCGTATACTGCTGAAGTTCCACCTTGGAAAAAGATGTTCATAATTGAAGGTAAAACAATATAAACAATTGCTTCTACTTGAAAACCAATGGCAAAAGAAATTCCCATTGCAACAAGTGCACCAGCAAATGCTGAAATAAAGCCAATAATAACTGCATTGGGTGCATAAGGAAATACTACTGGACAGTCAACTCCTGGTTTTGAGTCTTTGATCATTCTTTGTGAAACCCCTTTAAAAGCTGGGACAATTTCTGCAATAAAAGTTCTTACCCCTAATAAGATAATTTCTACTGCTGCAGCAAATTGAATTCCCCCAATCATTCCATTAACCAGTCAGTTTCCACTACTTAAAATACTATAAGCAGCACCAGGTTCTATTTTTCCTAATTCATATTTAATTCCAACTGGAATATAAATTGCCATGTAAATAATAAACATTAAGATAGCAATAGCAATTGTTGTGTTTCTAAAAATTGCCAATCCTTTGGGGAATTTAATTGATTCAGTAGATTTTACTTTACCTTTTCTAATTTTGTAAATTAATTCACCAATGTTTGCAGATAACAAGTAACCAAAAGCACCAGTGTGAGCCAAAGCTAATTTATCTGAATTGGTAATTTGTTTTGTTCTTTTTTGTAACATAGCTGGTTGTAAAGTCATATAAATTCCCATACATAATGCTCCAGTAACTACTGCCATGATGTAACCTTCAATAGTGTTAATATTTAAAATTCCCACCATACTTGCAGTTCCAGCTAACATAACTGACATGTAAAATAAACAATGTCCTGATAAATAAATGTATTTAAATCTTGAAAATTTAGCTAATAAAATATTGACTAGCATTGCAAAAATCATTATTAATGAACCAATGGCAACAATTTTAGGGGTAATTTCTGCTAAAATTGCAGCAGTAGCTTCATTTAAAGGTATTGCTCCAGTTAAGCCAAATAGTTCTTGAAATAAAATACTTAAATTTGTTAAAGTTAGAGTTAAAATTGCAGCCCCTGCTTGCATTACTACAAAACCAATAATAGTTTTTAAAGTGGCAGTTAAGGTTTGAGTGAAGCCTTTTTTTTGTAAAATACAACCCAATAAGGCAAATAAACCAAGTAAGATGGCAGGTGCTCCAATAAATTCTTTAAGAAAATTTACAAATCACATACTATTTCTCCTTTATATTCTGTAAAACAGATAAAATCTTTTCATTAACTTCATCAAAATCAATTAAATTAGTTAATGTGAGTTTGTGCCCATATACTACTGTAATTTGATCTGCTAAATCACTACCACAAATCACAATGTCATAATCATTTTCTTGAGTATATGAGTTTAAATTTTTGTGTTCGACATCTGCATTAAGGTTATTTTCATCAATAACTCTTTGGACATTGATTTCAATGACAAGCGATGAACCTAACCCATTACCGCAAACTGTACAAATTTTTAATTTTTTCATTACATGCTCCTTTCACTTTGATAATTGCATAAATTGTAATGAAACAAGTTTTATTAAGCAAAACATGTTCCAATTTTTAAGAATAGCTATAAAATAAATATAAAATAATAATGTAAATAGAATGGAAGTTAAGAATATGAAAATTATTGAAAAAATAATTAAACTTAATGCAAATGATGATACATTAGAGTCAATTATTTCAAAGTTTTTAATTGCAGATCTTAACAATATTAAAATCTGAACCCATAAATACATTGTTGAAAACACCCATTGTTCTAAAGCTACCCTGTCAAGGTATATTAATAAAATTGGGTTTAAAAATTTCAATGAATTTTACTACTCTTTACTTACTGAAAATGAGAAATTTATTCAAAAAAAACATGATCTTGACAATGAGATTGAGTTTAGTACTATCAAGAATATCAAACTTATCTCTGAGTGACTTAATTCTAATAACATTTTTTTAGATCTAAGAGAATTGCTAATTACTAAGCGCCGAATTTTCATTGTTTCAGATGTCTTATCAACTGGAATGATTACAACTTCAATCTTAGATTTTGTTTTCAAAAGAAGTAATGTTCAAATCTTAAATATTAGTAATATGGATGAAACAATGTTAAATCATTTTGATCAAAATGATGTTTTTATAAATATTATTTTAAGAGAATCTGAAAAGTATTTCTCATTGCTTAAAGAATTATTTAATAAAAGAATTATGAGCATTAATATTTCAAATCAACCTAATCTTGCTTATGAAAATAATAAAATATTCTATAATTTAGCCTTACCATGCTTTAAAAAAAATAAGCAAATTTCTGAAATAATATCGATTATTCTCTTATTATCTACTTTAAATGATTACATTTAAAAGTAAATGCCAAGATTTGCAAATAAAGTTACTGACTTTTGTTTCTAAAGGGCATTTTTTTACTTAAATTACTAAACTGAAAATGTAAAGTAAAAAAGAGATTATTAAAATAATCTCTTTTTTGGGATATCAATTGTATTCTAGTTCTATTCTAAATTATTAAATAAGTTATGGTGTTTATACTCAATTGAGTATTTAGATAATAACTAGTTTATTAAATTTTTAAGTTCTTTAATTTCTTGCTTTAATTGACTTATTTCAGCCTGCATTATTAGCTCTCTTTGTCTAAATGCTTCTTCTCTCTGTTTTAATTCATTTATTTCAGCCTGCATTATTGATTCTCTTTTTTGAAAATATTGAAATTGTTTTAACATTAATTCTTCCATCATTTTTTTAGTGCTTGCAATTGCTGCATCAACAAATGGTTGACAACTTCGTGGTATTCCTTCAAATTTGTATTCATTTAATTCTTTTTTATTTGAATCAACATTTTTACCAAACATGTTTTTTTCCTCTCCTGTTAAGATTTTTTCAAGCCTTTCATACTCTGTAATTAGTATATCGTCATATCTACCAATTAATTTTTCAAGTTGCATTTTTATGCTATCCTTATCAATTAAAAGAAAAACTTCTGCAATTTTTAATTTTAAATTCATCTTAAAATTACTTTCGAAAAATTTGTCTAAAGTCTAGTTTGTAAATTTTTTAGGCAAGCAATTCAATTCTGCTCTATAATTAATTATCATCAGTTAAAAATAAAATTTGCTGATTGTCACAAATAACCCTTGATTATATTTAAAGAATGCATAGACTATTTTGCTTTTACTTGGTTTCATTTAAAGTTAAATAAAAAATACTCAACTAATGATTGAGTATTTTTTGGCTAGTTTATTAATCTTTTAAGTTCCATAATTTCTTGTTTTAATTGACTAATTTGATCTTGCATTATTATTTCTCGTTGCCTAAATGATTTTTCTTTCTGTTTTAATTCATTTATTTCAGCCTGCATTAATAGTTCCTTTTTTCTAAATTCTGCTTCACGTTGTTTGAATTCTGCTTCGCGTTCTTTAAATTCTGCTTCACGTTGTTTAAATCATTCCTCACGTATTTTGAATTCTGCTTCACGTTTTTGAAAATATTGAAGTTGTTTAAACATCAATTCTTCCATCACTTTTTTAGTTCTTTCAATTGCTTCATCAACAAATTTTTGACAGTCTGATGGCATGTCAGCAAAATTGAAAACATTTAGCTCCCTTTTGGTAGCATCAATAGTTTTTTTAAACATTTTTCTTTCCTTTCCAGTTAAAACTTTTTCAAGTTTTTCGTACTCTTTAACTAGTATATCATCAAACCTACCGATTAATTTTTCAAATAGCATTTTGATATCTGCATCAGTAATAATAAGGAATATTTCTCCTATTTTTAATTTTAGACTCATAATTAATTATGTCCTTTCAAATTATTTGCCCATAGTTTTGTTTGCAAACTTTATAGACAAGTAGTTCAATTCTGTTCTACAATTAATTAATCGTTGACAAATAACAAAATTTGCAGCTAAATTAAAATTTTCAAAAATGCTTTATCATAAAGAAAAAATACTTTGCACTCTTTTGATCAGATATAGTTCAATAATCTAAGTTTAACAAAAAATAAAAAAATGTTTTAAGAAATTTAAAACATTTTTTCAAATCATTTTCTAATTTATCTTTAATGATCAGCTAGAATTCTAATCATGCATTCCTTTTCCTGCAAGAATTTTGTCAATATTTTTTTCAATTCTAGCAATTCGGGTAGCAGATTGTTTTGCTGATGAAAAATATAAAACATAACCTTTTTGACGCCCCTTTGTCAATTTGTCTCAAGCAACACTTAGTTCTGGGTTTGATGCTAAAATTTCTACAAGTTCATCAGGAAGTGGGTAATCCTTGTAAACAATTTTTAAACCCAATCTTTCATTTTCAATTGCTTCTTGAATATACTCTTTAATCTTATCAGCTAAGGCTTCAATTTCAGCAACATTTGCAAATCTTATAATTTTCCCACCCTGAGCATTTGGTCCTGGTGCTTGTAAAATTTGGTAAGGATCTTTTAATAAACTCCCTTTAACAAAGGAAAAAACACACTCAGTTTTAAACTTACCTAAAATCACTACATTCTTACCATTATAGTCATAAACTGGAGTTCATCATTTAAATTCTTCATCTAACTCAAATTCCATTAACAGTGCTCGCATAGCTTTAAATTCAGCTTGAAATTTACTTAATTTATTAATATATTCTTCGACAGTGGGGTTTGTTCTCATAATCTCTACCTAGTTTCTTGCTTTCTACTTATATTATACACTTTTCAAACTATATGTTTAACTTATTATTGGTCAATTACTCGAACTTGGTAGCAAATGACAGGTAACCTTTTTCCGGACACACATATTTTACAACTTTATTCTCACATAATTGTAAAATTTTTGATATAAACTTGCATTTAGCTGATACTCAGCAAGTCCTTTATAACAGTAATTTTCTTTTAAGCATTCTCTTTTAAAAACTGATCAAAACCCTTCAATCCAACCATTATCTGTAGACTTGGCTATTCTTGACATGCTTGGAATCAAATTAAAGTACATTAGCATCAACTTATAATTATATGCTTTAAATTCAGAACCATTATCTGAGTGTATTACACTGTTTGGCAAGAAGACACCAAATTCATCAGTCATTTTTAGAAATGATTTTTCTACAAGTTGATTCCCTTTATTTTTTTCTGTTACTAAACCAAATATTTTTTTCATTTTAATATGATAAAAACCACAGGTATAGTATCTTTCACCATTGAATTCCTTTTCTGTTATGTCTACTGAAAAAACATCACCATACTTATCAAAATTTTCAGGATCAGTTAACAAGTTTGGGTATTTACCAACCTTTTCAGGTTTTGCTACCTTATTTTTTCATTTCACATGATTATTGGTGGAGATGCTTCTCATTTTAAAGTATCTCAATATTTTTTTATGTGATGACTTAGCTATCCCCTTAGTGAGCAAATCTATTGCAATTCTTTTACAACCATAGGTTTTTCCTGAATCAATAAAGCTCTGCTCAATATTTAAATAAAAATCATGATCATAATATCTTACCCTAGGTTTCCCTTGCTTCACTCATTCATAGTATGTACTTTTTGGAAGTTGAGCAATTTTTAATAAGCCATTTTTAGGTATTTTGAATTCATTGTAGATAAATTCCTCAACAACTAAGCATTTAATTATATTAAGCTCCCATTTAACTACTTTTTTTTACTTATCAGGGCCTCAATTCTTTTTCACATTTCATTTCTAGTTTCTAATTCGGCATTTTTCTTCTTCAGTTCTTTAACTTCATTTCTTAAAATTATTAGTTCTTCTTTATCAGCTGAATTTGGTGCCCCAAGACCATCAATTCCAGATTGATCATACTTTTTACACCAATTTAAAAGTGTTTGATCTGAGATGCCATAACTTTTAACAAAATTCTTGGCCTTTGTCTTGCTCTCTCTAAATTTTAAAATTATTTTTTCTTTTTGCTTTGCTGAGTAATGTCCCATAAAAAAACCTCTTTCCTAACAATATTATTTTACATTCAATATAAATGTAATTTAATTTTTTGTCCGGAAAAAGGTGGAAGTACAAACTTGGTAGCAAACAAAAAATAGATCTAAATTGATCTATTTTTAAAATCTTTACAAAATAATTAACTAGCTAGTTTAGCAGTTAGTTCCCCAACTTTTTGATGTAAATTAATCAACTTCTTAGCAGTCAAGATAAAAAATTGAGTACTCAGCATTTGGTCTTCAGCATGCATAAAGAGGATTTTAAATTCCAACTTAATGCCCTGAGCTTCTTGAACAATAACACCAAGATGTAATTTTTCAGCACTAATGAGCAGTTCTTCAGCATCCTTGATATCTTGAAGAGCTGCTAAAACCTGATTATTTTCAGCCTTTTCAATAGCAAAAACTGCCAGAGATTTTGCTTCTCCTGAATAAGCAATCATGTTCATGCTGATTTCATTTCAATCAATTTTTGCCATTATTTGATAGGTTCTTTTCTGGCTCTATCATAATCTGCTAATCATTTTGGTGAGGGTTTGGTAATTGTTAGTTTGGTTAAATCTTCATTGGGTTGAGCAAGATAAATGGTGGTAACTTGGTTGTGGTTTCCCACAACAAAAGAGAACTCACAATTTGTACCCACTCCATACTCACCATTTTTGTCTAAGGCAACAATTGAGATGGGTCCACATTTTCCATATTTTTGAATTAACTTGTCGTTAAACTCTTTAACAACTTCTTGCACCACAGTTTTAACATCAAAGTTTTGACGCAGTTTTTCAACCACTAAAAAACTTAAACAACCTTTATAGATATCTTCACCTAAACCTGTTGCCACTGCCCCACCAACTTCACTATCTGCATAAAATCCACTGCCCATAACTGGAGAATCTCCAACTCGTCCAGGTTTTTTCATAAACAAACCACTTGTTGATGTTCCTACACACAAGTTATTTTGACTATCAAGACTGACCATTCCCACAGTATCATGACCATCATATGGAGATAAAGTTGGATCAGATCTTAAGAGGTCTAATTTTTTTTGATAATGTTGTTGGGCTCTTTTTGTTAACATATTGGTAAATTCAAACCCTTGTTGTTGGGCATATTTTTCTGCTCCAGCTGCTACTAAAAAACTATTAAATTTTTCTTGACTTAAATGATGAGCTAATTTGATAGGATTTTTAATATTTTTTACCCCACCAATTGCTCCAATTGCCAAGGTTGAACCATTCATAAAAGCAGCATCTAGCTCCACTTCACACTCTTGATTGGGTAGTCCTCCATATCCCACTGATTTAAAATAAGGATAGTTTTCAACTTCAACAATAGCTTGTACCAGTGCTGCTCCTGGAGCTGTACTTTGTTTTAATTGGTCAATATTGTTTGCAATGGCTTCATAAGCCATTCTTCATGTGCCAATCATTGCATATTTCATTAGCTATCAAGCTCCACAATGGTGGTTTCACCATTGATGTTTTTTAAAGTATAACTAGTTTGCTGATTTGCTTGACAAATTTTGCCAACAATTTCACGCATTTTCTCATCACTTAAAGCAGATGCAACAGTTTTACCATCAATTCTAATTTTATAACCTCCATAAGGAATGGTTTCAACTAAAATTGTTTTTGAGGTTGCTTTGCTAGTTTTAATTGAAGCTAATTTTTCAAGTGCTTTGGCTTCCATTTTTAGCATTTTTTTGTTATGTAAAATTTGCTCTTGTTCTGCTTTTGGTAGTTTTAAAAACTCTTGTTTTTCAGCAAGTTTTGCTTTTTTTGCAGCAATTTTTGCTTCTTTGGCAAGTCTTTTTTGTTCTTGGTAGTCAACTTCATCTTGAGCAATTTGAGCCAATGCAGCATCTCTGCTCATACCTGTATCCATGTAGCTTTTAATATTTAAGTTTGCTTGATATTTATTGGCAATCAAAACAAATGGAATGTACCAGACAAAAATAACTGCTAAACAGAACCAAGATAAAATCATAGCTCGCCAGTCAAATCCGGTTGATAATAAGGCTCCAATTCCTGGAGGTAAAGTTCAAGGTACCATAATGTAAGATTTTCTTACAATACCAATTGGACCCACAACTAGCCAGGCAATAAATAAAGTAATTGGCATTGCAAACATAGCACCAACCCCATAAACTGGGTGTAACATAATTGGAATTCCAAATGTTACTGGTTCATTAATTGAAAAACAAGCAGGTACTGCTGCAATTTTGGCCACTTCTCTTTGTTCACGAGCTTTTCCAAAAATACCAATAGCAATTAGTAATGCTCCAGTGTGACCTCAACCTGTAGTTTGAGAATAACTTTCAATAAATTGAATATTAATGACACTTAACATGTTTTGTGCATCTGCAACCGCATAACTGTATTGAGAAACTGCATCTGCATTTTGCATAAACATTTGTAATAAGAATGGGTAATAGGCTCCATTAACAACTGAACTTCCATTTAGACCAAAGAATCAGAAGAAACCAATTAAGAATTGGTATGATAGTCCAAAACCTAACCCAACTTCATTTCCTGAAATTAGGGCAGTAAATGGTGCTGAAAGGGTTTTATAAAAAAGACCCACAAAGCCATATTCTCCTCTTGCCAAAACAACAGCTCCACTACTACTGGTAATATCATAATTTCCATATTCTCCAATTGCTCAAGCTGCAGTATTAATTGACGATACCAAAATCAAAGTTAATGCTACAGGGATTAACAATGAAAACCCAGTGGCCACCATTGGGGGCACTTGTTTTGGCATTTTAATTAACATTTTTTTATTATTTGCTAAAATTCGATAAAATTCAATTACTAAAAATGTTTGAATAATTGCTGCTAACATTCCTTTTGAATCATAAAAGAAATTGAAGCGTGCTTGTTCAGCTCTAAATGTAGCTGCTGTAATTAAGAAAGTTACTAAATTAAAGACTGCAACAAACATTGGACTTTTTAAATCTCTTTTTTTAGCATAAAGATATCCTAACATAACTGCAATCATTAAAGCAAAGGTTCCCATTGAAAAATCAAAAATTGTTTGAAAGATTTTTTCTCCAATTTGGTTGGCAATTAATCACCCACCACTAATTTGTCAACTAGTACCATGTCCTGAATCTCCGACCACAGTAACTGCTCCAGCAGCTTTGGCTAGTAATCCTAATAATGAAGTTTGTAAATTGCCTCCAGCTCCAAAGATTAAGATCCCTAGTAAAAATGAAATTGATCCTCCAATAATAATTGGAGTTAGTATCCCAAAAGCATCTCTAATGCAAGTTAGATGAGTTTGACTAGCAAATTTTGTCATTGCTGGCATTAGTTTATCATTAAACCAACTTTTCTTTTCAACATTAGCATTAGTTGGTTCAGGATTAATTTCTGGTGTTTTTGGTTTTTTCATATTATCACTTCCCTTCAAGTTGATAATTTTTAATAAAATTTATAATGCCTCGCACCAAAACTCCTGTGGCACGATTGGCTTCAACCCCAGTTCCACCAATATCAAAGTGTAATAAACTAGTTTGAGGTTGAATAAATTCTGCAACAAATGCAGCTCCGAGTGAACTTGCTCCGTGAGTTGCAGACTCAGGAGCATTGGTTAAATCAGCCAGTGTTGCTGTGCGAATTTGTTTGTAATTTTGACGATGAATTGGTAAAATTCACACTTCTTCACCAACTGCATCACAAGCTGTTTTTAAGTTATGGGCTCATTTTTGATCTGTGGCAAACAACCCAGTCATGTATTTACCCAAAGTTGTACAAATAGCACCAGTTAAAGTGGCCACACTAATTACTGTTTGACAAGGATACTGATCTTGTAAATAACTGATTCCTTCTCCCAATAGTAGCCGACCTTCTGCATCTGGATTATCTACTTGAACAGTTTTTTGATTATAAGCAGTAATTACTTGACTTGGCAATAGTGCTTGTTGACCAATTAGATTTTCTGCTAAAACCAGTACTGCAGCCACATTGACTTTAACATCTTGTTCAACTAAGTATTGTAAAACTCCACAAAGACTGGCAGCTCCACTTTTATCTAATCTCATTGTCCGAATACCTGTAGAATTTTTTAAAGCATAACCCCCACTATCAAAGGTAACTCCTTTACCTACTAATACTAAAAAATTATTTTCTAAGGGATTATTTTTAAAACAAACTTCTAAAACTACTGGGGGGTTTTTTCCAGATCCACCTACTGCAGAAATTAAGTTTAAACCCAATTGTTGAATTTGTTGTGCATCTCAAACTTTAACCAAAAGATTTTTATGTTTTTTTGGTAATTGTTTTAAAAAGTTTTGACAAAATTGAGTTGGAGTTCCATCATCAAGTGAATCTAAATCACCCAAGTATTTTGCCTGATAAACTGCTTGGTAAAGTGCTAAGAAATTTTGTAGTTCCGCACTAATGCCACCAACAAAAATCACTTGAGTTTTTGGGTTTGCTGAGGTTTTTTTACTATACCTTGTACCATAATTATTAAACAAAATTTGAACTAGAAGTTCTTGTTTTAAAACTGAGTCAAAATCCTGAAGATCAATTTGAATTTTTTCAAGAGTTGGTAATTTAATTTCTTTGCATTCTTCAAAAACTTCAGCAACATTTGCTTTGTATTTTGTATTTAAATGCAAAGTAATTTCTAAGTTAGAAAAACTTGGGTTGATTAATAAAGTTGATTTTGAACTTTTTAAAACTGGGATTTTTAGATCAAAATCCTTTTCAAAACTAATATTCATCAAGATTTTTAACCTCCTCAAAAATTGCTAAAGTAATTTGTTTAACTTTTTTATCAAATTCTTTATTAAAGTTCATTTTCCCAATATTTGCTCTAAATCCATTTAAAGCACTACTAAACTTAACAGTTTCAGTAATAATAATTTCAGTTTTATTATCTTTAATTTTTCTTAATTCATAATTTGTTCAATAGATTACTCCATTGCTTTCACTTTTAAGTTCATACAAATAAGGAAATTCTAATAAAGAAATTTCAAATCTTGTACCTGTCTTTGATTTAACAACAGTATGAGGTTGCATTTCTGTGATTTTTCTTCAATTAACACCTCTTAGAGTTTTAAATGACAATTTAATGATTGCATAAAAACATCTTTCAATTTCATACCCCAAACTGAATCTACTTTTACGAGAATGACAAGCTTTTAGCTCTTCAACAACACTTGCATTTGGTGCTGAAACTGTTTTTTTGTTTGTAAAAAACATTAACCTAAATCACTCATAATACTTTCAATAACTGCCATCCCATTCATAATTCCGTAATGTTTCATATCAATAACCTTAACAACTGTTTCTTTGGCTTGCTTTTGAAAAGCTGCTAATTCATACCTGACTTGGGGACCTAAAAGCACCACATCAACTTGGTCAACTTTATGCAGGGCACTATTAACTGGTTCAGCTCAAATTTCTAATTCTAATCCTTTAGCAAGTGCTGCTTTTTTCATAGCTTCAACCATCATTGAAGTACTTAAACCAGCAGCACATGCCAATAATACCTTTTTCATTATTTTTTCCTCCTTTTGCTGTATTATCATTACAAGGGAGTGATCAAGATGCTAAATGCCTTAATATCAGTTTTTGCTGTTTTAATTTTGATTCCACTATTTACATGGGCTGCTTTAAAACTAGTGAAAAACTCTAAAGGATATCAGGTTTGATTTAAACCAACCATCAAGTGAACCTTTATTGGTTGCTACTTAACAGCACTTGTAATTTTAATCATTATCATTGTACTTGCAGTGTTGTAGATAATACAACTACTCCAATTATCTGGAAATGCTAAAAATAATGCTACTATTTTGAGCATTAATTTTTTTCGTTTTCTTGAAAAATAATGTAATTGGCAAAAATTACATTAAACAGGTAAAAAATAATAGCTCCTCTTGATGAATAAAGGTTTCACATACCATTTTCATCAACATCAATTTCAACTTCAAGGTCTGGTTTTGGGTTTAAAAGTTGAGTTTGCTTTGAAAAAATATGAATTCATTTAGCATGATTGGTTTTTGCATTATTCCCAAACTGAATAATGTTGGCGTTTTCATTTGATAAAGAGATTGTTATGACTAGATCATTTGCACTTGTGGTATGGGCTAAACTTTTTAAAAGGTGTAAATCACATTCAACCATACAGTTTTTTCCAATAGAAATCATCTTATTTTTAAAATCAACACTTTGGTTATAGTTAATATTCATACCTGCAATCACTATTTTGTTAGCTTCATACAACATTTCAGTGATTTTTGCTATGGTTTTATTAGCAATTAACCCTTTTATAACATTTCTACCCTGCTCCATTCTTTGTCAGTAGCATTCTTCAAAAGTAGAAATATCTTTAAAAACATCTTTTTTAAAAATTAATTCTAAATTATTGTAGTTTAAATTATCATTAATTTCTAAAACAGATTTTCGAAATTGATAAAACCCTTGGTAACCAAACTCCTTACAAAATCTTACTATTGTTGCTGGGGATTGTTTTGTGGCTTGAGAAATTTTTTTTAAGGAAATATGACGAATTTCATTTCATTGTTCAATTAGATATTTAGCAATTGCTTGGTTATTTTCATTCATACCTGGAAATTTTGTTTGAATTTTTTTATACAAATTACTGATGCTCATACTATAAGTCCCTCTTTTTTTCATTTTTATGAAAATTATTTCATAAATATTATAAAATAGAGATTGACTTTTTCAAAAATTATTACAAAAAAAATACTACTCTAGTCATTATCGTAAATTACTGCTATTCAAAAAGAATTGTTGGTAAGATTTGGTCTATTTAAAAATAGTGGCCACATGCTCTAAATTTATTTACTTTTATCTTGAATTTTTTAAATGGACTTGCCTATACTAAAAAAACCTTAAAACTATAATTATAGTTTTAAGGTTCAAAAATTAGCTGCTGGTCGAAAATTTGTTTTCCATTACTCAAGCAGCAATTTTTTTAAACTGTTCTTTGGTTTTATCTGTTGCTGAAGCAATATCTTCAAAATCATCATCAAATAAACTTGTGACAAAAGTATTAACCTTTTCTTGCAAAATTCCATTTGCTAATTTAATTTCAGGGAAGATTATTACAAAGGATATTTTTTCTAGATTTACTTTATGTTCTCCAAAAAAAGTTTTTTGATCTGCTACATCAAGTGTACATATATATTGGGCCACTTTGGCACTAAATGCATACTGAGAAAGCAGACCAATAAGTGCATCTTGCATAACCTGTTTTTCCTTAAATGCTGGAACAATAAATATAGGTTCATCACCTTCTCAGTCCTCATACTCATCAAGTATAGCCATAACTTCATCATTAATTTCATCCATTTTTGCTACTAAATCTTTTACATTATTGTTTATTAATGCAATAATTTCTTCTTTAGTTGATGGATTTTTTGGTAATGAAGAACCTTCGGTATTAGTACATGCAATAACACTTGTGCTTGCAGTAGCTACCATACCAATTGCTCCAAATAGTGATAATAATTTTTTCATTTCGTATTTCTCCTTTTCATAAATAATTATAACTTATAAGTTTAGTTTTTTAAAAAAAATAGTTAATTTTTAGTAATAATTGGATATTTAAAAGAAATTTTAGTGTATTAAACAATAATTTATCAACATCATTCTTCTTCATTGATAATCACCTCTACACAAATTTAAAATATTAACATTAGAATAATTAATTTCTCAATAGATTTCAAAATCTATTAAAATAATATAAATTATATAATTGTAATTTACTTTTTAAATTGACTTTTTATTACTGTAATTCATTATTCTTGTTATTCTAAGTTTTTATAACAGCTTTAGAGTTTCTTTTGCCCTTGGAACAAGACATGTTTTTGATGTTGTTAATTATTTACTTTTAAATTTTACTCAGTTATTCTAAGTAGTTTTATAATAATTTAGTGTTTTAAATAATTGGTGGAAATCAAATTAGCTACATAATCAACATCATAATTAAAGTAGATAATTGGAATTATTTCACCATCTTGACTTTTGTAGTTATACAAAAAGCAACTTGTGTATTTTTCTACAACCTTATCTGAAACTCTTAAACTTGATTTAACAGATGCTAGTGCTTTTTCTAGTGAAGCATAGTAAATAAATTTGCCAAGATTATTTGGGTCTTTTATTCTATAAACTACATATCTTCCATCTGAAATAACACTTGCAAAATCAATTTTATAATTTAAATTTCACTGTTGGTATTCTTGAATGCTAACAAATTTTGATTCAGTAAGTATTTTTTGCTGTAAGGTTCTAATTGCATCTTCTTCACTATCACCAGATGTCACACCGTTTCCAAAAACATCATAAGCAATATATTTTTTCTTTAAAGATCTAGCATTATTAATAAATGCTTTTTCTAATGCTTCTTGTTTAGAGTTAGACAACATTTTACCTTCAATATCTGATAATTTATTATCAGTTGACTGAAAATATTTAACTCTTGCATCAGGACCCATTTCAAAAGGAATAAAAACTTCTAGATCTTCTTTGGTTACATAATAATCTGGTCTTAGTTCATAGAGATTTACACCATCAATGTTTTTTGGGTTATTTAAAAGTTCTAATTTTTTTGGTAAAAAATCAAAGTAGCTTTGTAAGAAAGAATAGTTTTTACCATTACCTGAATTCATTGTGAAATACAAGTCTTTGTAAACACTATTATCTGCATTGGCAATTAATTTTTGATTAATGACATCAGCATATTTTATAGTAACATTTGCACCATTTGAAATTGTGCTACCATTACTGTTTTTGTAATAAAATTTTGTTAAAACATTTCTAAAGTAACTTTCAAATCAAATATCATATAGTCTTTGACGTTCACCAGATTCAAGGTCATTAACTGAGTATCTTTTTGGTAAGTTAGTTAGTGACCCTAAATATTTTGATTTATTTGTATCTAAATAGAGCTTTGCAACACTTGTTGTTTTATCAGAATAATTGTATTTACTAAAATCATACTTGTTCTTTCCACCTCCATAAGATCAATTAGGAACAGTTTTAACCACTGCATCCTCCACTCTTCCTGTTGTTGGATTAATTAATTTGAAGTTACGATATACATATTTTCTACCAATTGAATAACTACCTTCTGAACCCTTATTTCATCATGCTTCATTTTTAAAATCATTTAACATGCTTTCGTTTGAATCATACTTGTTTGCAAATACTAATTGAAATGATTCCCCTTTTTCACCATAATAAATGTCTTGCTCAGGAGCTGAAGAAAAATGGATTCTTAATTCATGTTTTTCAGTTGGTTGAACCACCATCATACTTTGGTGCTCCATTTTAACAACTTGTGAAAAATAGGTGTTTACAAAATTGTTAAATAATTTTGCTTTTATAAAACTAAATCCATCAGATTCACTTCCAACAAAAGTATATGGAGTTTTTAAGGTTCCCCCTTCTAAGTTTTTCTTAATATTTACAGATATCCCATTTCTAAAATTTAGAATTAATTTTTCCATATCCTCTAAATTGAAGGCATTGTAATAATTGTTACCTCATAACTGAAAAATTGACTTATAAATATCTAAATTATTTTTTTCATAGATTTTTGCTTCTTCTGCACTACTAAATCATTCTTGGGCATCATAACTATATTTCTCTTTTACAAGTCCTGGATTGGTATATGTATTTAAGGCATCTTGATGAGTTAAAGCTACATTTCCAAAAGCATCTCTATAAACTTTTTTTGCTGTTTCAATATCTGTATCAAAAACTTTATCTCCATCAAGAACTTGATTTTCATAATCTTTGACTATTTTACTTGGGTTTGATGAAGTTACCACTGATTCAATATTACTTTGTTGATAAATATGTCCATCTAATTGATCTTGGCTATAAAACTTTTGTCCATCATATTCAGTATAATATGAATCTTCTAGTTTAATAGAGTTATTAATTATGTCTGATTTTAGATTTTCATAGTAATGAGTTTGAACATCATTCATATTTATTGCTGAAATAACTGTTGTTGATGGCAATGAAGTTGCCATTAATGATATAAGCATTTTTTTAAGCATATGTTTGCCCTCTCATTCCATCAAGATTATTTGCTACACTACTTATAGTAGAGGAATTATTTAGAATTCAATTTTCAAATTCTGCACTACCTAAGAATTGCATATTTTTATAATTAATTATTTCAATTTGGTGATTGATATCAATAAGTTTATAATTTAGATTTGCATCTAAATAATTCAAGACTTGTTGATATGACTCAAAATACATTTCAATTCCATAATAATCTAAAGAATAAATTGTATATGTTTGTCCATCATACTCTTTTAGATTTTGATAGACACTTGTTGAAAATAAATCTGTTGATAATACTAGTTTTGAATAAACATGTTGATTTTGTTTAATGACATTTTTGATACCATCAACTGATGTCTCATAAACTTTTTTACCAGTTTCAGGAACTAGATAAGTATAGTGTTTTTTATAATACTGTTCACTATCAACTTTATCCTCTAAACTTTTTTGTGCTGCAAGTCTAGTATCAAAGTAGTTTCCAAAGCCATCAAGATAATAAGAGGCTTTGTTTTTTTCATAATATTTTTCAAAAAGAATATTTATATATTTTTCCTTTTCTTCAATTATTAATTTTTCATACTGTGCCTTAGATATACCTCCATCATTTGCAGAAGTTGAAATTCGGGGTAAGCCCAATATGTAATCACTATCATCAAAAATGGAAGCATATAATTTTGAAGTTCTGATATATTTTTCTGGGTTTAAATAAATTTCATTTTTAAGTCTCTCAATTGCTCTTTGTTTTTCAAAATAATATGCATTATTGAATTCTCATACTTTTCCTTGCATATTATTTGATGAATAACTTAAAACTGAATCCACCAATGGAGTTATTGTTGTTTTAATATTTGGGTCTTTTTTAGGGAAAAATTGACCTATAAGTGGAATTCTTATGTTTGGTGTTATATAAAATAAAGATTGATTTTCATCAATTACTGCTTCATATGTATCCATGCTTATAAAACTCAAAACTTTTGAAATGTTTCATATTGCTACAAGCAAACTTATTGTAGCTGCAATAATTCCAATAACAGCAGCTCTATTCTTACCATTTAATAGTTTTGAAGTATAATCAATTCCTAATTCACTCATAAATATTTCACTATTGCGGCTTGCAATTGCTTCACTGGTCTCAATGGCTGATTTAATCTCTCCATTTAAACTTTCTTTACTAGTTTGTCCACCAGATTTAACAGCCTTTACAAGGTTTAAAGATGCTGCTACCCCTCCCAGTATTGTCATTATACCATCCATCACTTTAGTGAAATTTTCATAGGTTTTTAAAAATGAAGTAAGGTCAGTATTATTTTCATAAAATGCTTGACTATTTAAATGTAAATTGTAAATATCATCAAATTTAACATTTTCTTTAAGTAAAAAATCAATTCCGCCATCTATGCCTTTAAATAAATTATCTGTAAGTTTTTTATTACTTTTCATTGCTTCAACAACAATTTTCTTTGCCAGGTTTTCAAATTCATTCAATTCAAAATCTGCTCGCGGGAAAATCTTGCTATATTCAATTACACTTTTGATTGTTATCAAAAATTTATGAAAATTAGTAAGTTCATTATTTTTAATTTGATTCAACTTATCTGATTTGGCATAAATAAATTCTTTAAAGTACTTCTCTGACAATGATTTGAAATTTTTGAAAGTTAATTGTGAAATAATGCCACTTTGTCTAAGGTCATCAATATAATTAAAAAACTCATATTCTTCATTATTTGAATTTGTCAATTTTGTTTCTAGATAGACAGAATAAACATCAATAAAAGATCTGGCCATAAAAAAGGTAGAAATAAAGTCAATATTCATAGAACTTATTGGATTTCAACTAAGTTCTGTTAGTTTTTCCCTAGTTTGAACATACTTTGGACCTACAAAAAAACCTAAAAATGTACTATTATTGTGCTCAATTCAATATTCATTTTTATCGGTATTTGCAACCTCTTTAATGTTTTCATCAATAATTCTTTGATCTAAATCTTGCACAGCATTTTGAAACTCTGCATAATTATAATCACTAAAATGATTTCCATTATAGTCAAATCCAGGTTTAACATTTCTTCTAATTCATGATTTTATTTCATCTTCAGTTTCACAAATTGAACCCTTAATGTAACATGTAGTTTTTCCATAATTTACATCTTCTAACTCTGCCAATTTTACATCTCTATAGTAATTTTGTGCAGAATATATATTTTCAAATTCTTTACCTTCAATTGAATATGATGTTTGATAATTATTTGTATATGAATCAATTGCATCATTTTTATCAAAGTAACTATCACCACTTAATCCCTTGTAAACTTTTTGTAAATTTTCAGTTTTGTCTGTTAAAACTCCATTTCCTAATTTTCCACTGTAGTCCACTACATAATCTTTAGGATTTTTTATAGTTTTTTGCTCCTTGATTGCAAATTTGTTTAAAATATGATTGTTTAATTGATCTTTTGAATTATAGATTTGGTCTTCAAATAAATAGCTGCTGCTATCATAACTATATTTTTTGACATCTGAATTGCTATATGCATAGTCAATCATTTCATTTTTATTTTCAAAAGTTCTATCATCAAATATGTAACTTGTTTTAATTTTCTCTGCTTTATCAACTGAATAAACTGTTGCTAGAATTGACCCAACTGTAATCGATGTGACACTTGCTGTGATTAATATTGTTTTTCAGTTAATTTTTGATTTGCTTTTTGTTTTGAAAAGTTTTTCAATTAACTTTTCATATGTGCTATTTTTTTTCATTATTACGTTCCTTTCCGTAATAATAATACTACTTTGGAAAAAAATTACAATAAAAATTGTTAAATTTTTCTAAAATAATCTAGAAAAAGTAGTTAATATTCTATGCTATAATAAGAGCATTAGAAAAGAGGAAGTATTATGAGAAAAATTTTATCTTTGTTATCAGCACTTTTAATCACAAGTGCTGCTTCATCAACAGTTATAGCATGTAAACCTGACAATCATGCCCCTACTGTGGATGAATCTTGATTTACTTTACGAAATCAACCTCAACCAAAAGACCAAGAAGATGTGATTAAAATTTATAAACTTATAGAAGATGGGTTTTGAAAATATAAGGCTTTGAGTGATGTAGAAGAGACTAACTGGTTAAAAGAAAATGATGTAAGTTCTAGTGGTATAGGTCCTGAGAATTGACAAGAATCATATAAGGAATTTTTGAAAACAAATAGTAACACACAAAAAAGAGGTGTTTATTCTTCTCTACATTTAATACCTTATTTCAAAATGACTCAACTTGATTTACCAGATTTTTATTTAGAATACAATGGGGATAAAGTGGAAATTTTCCAAGTTGATTGAGATGATGTATTAGATTGAGTTAATATTACAAATAATAAAGAATTGTCTAATCCAGATTATACAAAATTTATTGATGAAGGCTTAGAATGAGCAAAAGCTCCAATTGAATAAATTTAAAAACCGTTAAGAAAACCCTTGGAAATTGATCATTAGAAAAGAGGAAGTATTATGAGAAAAATTTTATCTTTGTTATCAGCACTTTTAATCACAAGTGCTGCTTCATCAACAGTTATAGCATGTAAACCTGACAATCATGCCCCTACTGTGGATGAGTCTTGATTTACTTTACGAAATCAACCACAACCAAAAAACCAAGAAGATGTGATTAAAATTTATGAAATTATACGAGAGGGACGTCAAAAATATAAGACTTTGAGTGATGCAGAGGAGTCTGAATGATTAAAATAAAATGATGTAAATCCTACTACTGGTACAGGTCCTGAGAATTGACAAGAATCATATAAGGAATTTTTGAAGACTAATAGCAATACACAAAAAAGTAGAGTTTGAAACTCTCTGCGTTATGTGCCATTTTACAAATTGACACAGCTTAATATAGATGCTTTTGAATTTGATTATAATGGGGATAAAGTGGAAATTTTCCAAGTTGATTGAGATGACGTGTTAGATTGAGTTAATATTACAAATAATAAAGAATTGTCTAATCCAGATTATACAAAGTTTATTGATGAAGGTTTAGAATGGGCAAAAGCTCCAATTGAATAAAATTAAAAATGTAAAAATAAAACCCTTGAGCATTACTAGTTCAAGGGTTTTTAATTGCTATTGAAAAATATCTAGCACTGATTAAACAAATCATAGACCCCTATTTTGTTAATAGAAGTCTATAGCTACCAAAAAGTGTATTATTATTTATAACTTTTTTATCAATATTTTTTTGCTATTTACTATAATGTTTCCAATATAATGTTTCTTCTAGGTTAGTAAACTTAGTCAGTTTTTTTAGAAGCTTTTGTTCTTTTTTTAAACAAGAAAAATGCCAACAAATAAAGTGCTGAACCACTAACCATTAAAGTACCTGATATTCCTAAGTAAATAAATAATAACCCTGTAACTAAAGAAATTGAACTAGGGTCATTGACAGTTTTAAAAAAAGGTATTGCACCAATTCAAAATAAAGCAAAACCAACTAAAAAACTGATCAAACTTCCTAAAACTACTAAAATTTCTTTTTTCATATTGTTAAATATAGTTTGAATTAAAACTACAACAAATAGTACTAAACTTACTGTTAAAATAATTACTCCCAATTGAGAAATTGTTTCTAAAGAAGGACTTAAAATTGATTTTAATCACTCTCCAAAGTCACTAAATGTTTCTAAGCCGGATTCAATTAAGTGTTTAATCCCAATTAAAATAATTGCAAAAGTCATAATTGGGATTAAACTTGTTAAAAATATATATGACCCAACATTATTAATGGTTTTTGCTACTGATTTCATACATGATTCCCCTAAATTTCTTTTTATATTTTAACACTCATTGTTTTAAAAATTGAAATTTTTTAAGAAAATTTAGCACCCACACAAAAAACTGTCTTTTTAATTATTCAAAAAAAGCAATTAACTATTTGAATTAATTTAAGAGCTTTCAAACAAAAGTGTTCTATATGATTTCTTTAATTACCCCCAACATTAACAATTCATATAAAACTATTTACTAGATCTTGTAAAAGTATTAAGTCTAAAAAAACTTCAAAACTATAATTATAGTTTTGAAGTTCTGTTGTTAAACTGTTTGAGAAAAGTTATTTTCTTTTACTCAATTAATAATTTTTTAAAGTTGTTTTTTGGTTTTATCTGTTGCTATTATAAAGTCATCAACTTCATCATTAAAAAACAGTTCTATAAAATTCTCAACATCAATAGGCTTGATTTTTTCTGTAGTTTTAATTTCTGGAAAGTAGATAGAAAAGCCAATTTCTTCTAGATTCAATTCATGTTCATTAAAAAACTCTTCTTGTTGTGTTGCTTCTAACAAACACAAATATTGAGCTATCTTAGCATTAAATGCATATGAAGTTCATAATGCAGTAATTGATGTTTGTAAAATCTTGCTTAATTCATCAAAATTAGTTACTTCATCAAGCTTTTTGGCAACATCATCCATTTCAGCTAACAAATTTTGCGCATCAATGTTTATTAAATTAATAATTTCTTCTTTAGTTGATGGATTTTTTGGTAGAGGTATACCCTCAGTAGTACATGCAATTACAGTTGTACTTGTAGTAGCTACCATACCAAGTGCTCCAAATAGTGATAATATTTTTTTCATTTCGTATTTCTCCTGTTTCTTAAATATTATAACTTAAAAGTGTTATTTTTTTAGAAAAATCACTTTTCTTTAAAAATATTACTAAATGCTTATGTAAACTACTTGAATTGATTTTGGTATAGTAAATTTTTAATTAAAAAAACAAATGACCTTTAGTCATTTGCTTTATGTTATTTGAAAATTGTTAATAATAATTTATTTGATCTAAAATTACAATCTTTTAAAAAACTAAGCAATTTAAAATTTATTTTCAAGTGCTCAATCTAATAGTTTTGAATATGTATCTATTGTTTTTTGTGCCAAAGATTTATATTCCATGATAAGTTCTCTGGTAAGTTCAACATCTCTGAGTATTGCTTTAAGAAAGTATTTGATATCACTAACATTAAGACCTGATATATCTAAAAAGTTAAGTAAAAGACTATAATTTTCTAATAAGAATTTACCTGCCATTACTAGATTGACAGAATCAAGATATTGAAAGGTTTTAACACCTAGAACATATAATTTTGCACCATCTAAAACAAATTTTTGAAATTTTTCATTACTTTGAAGTCCTTCATCATCAAATAATGCCTCAACATTATCTACTTGACCTGATTGAACTAGTTCTAGGGCTGTGGCTTTTAATTCAGCATTAAGATTTTTATTAGCTTTTAAAAGTTTTAAAAGTTCTGCTTTGTTGCTTGGATTTTTGATTGAATCAGCATCTAGTGTTGTCAGGTCTGAGTTACATGCAAGCACACTTGTGCTTGCAGTGGTCACCATACTAAATACTCCAAAAATTGCTAATAATTTTTTCATTTCGTGGTTCTCCTCTTAACAAATTCATTATAACCTAGAAAGTTTAATTAGTTTCAAAAAAAATTGATATTTTCAAAAAACATTCCATTTTGCTAATATCAGTAATATTTAAAGAAATTTTATAAGTAATTCTCTCAGTATTTTTATAACTTTATGATCATTCCGGGTTTGACTTTAAAATAGCTTTAAAATTTGTCAATTAAAAACCCTAATTTATCTTAAATTAGGGTTAACAAGTTAACTTGTGAAATTGTTTGTTTTTACTCATTCAAAAATCTTTACAACCGACTCTTTGGTTGAAGATGAGTAGGATTTAACATTAAAAATATTTGCAATTACTGAATCTGCACCAGCTTCAATCTCATCATTAGGAATAATTTCAGTTTCCTCAGTAATAGCATAAGTTTCTAATAATACAGCATTAGTTGTAAGAAAAGTTGACACACCCTCTTCATCTAAAGTATTAATGTATTGAAAGGTTTTATCTTTATATGCATTAATTTCTAGTGCTTTAATATGAAATTTTTGAAATGATGAATTGCTTTTGTTATCCTCATTTGCCATTTCTACTATGCTAGATGGGTTGATCCCCTCTTTTAATAACTCTTTTAAAAGTGCAGTAGCTTCAGTAAATGTTGATTTTTTTTCTTCTAAAACACTTATTAATTCTTCAACTGTGGCAGGATTAATTGGTAGTTCAACAACATACCCTCCACAAGCAATGACATTTGCACTTGCAGTAGCTATTAAACCTACTGCTCCAAAAAATGATAATAATCTTTTCATATTTAATTTCTCCAATCTATAAACAAATTATATCAAAAATTTCGTATTTAATTTTTTTTATTTTTATTTGAATTTAATCAAAAACACCTACCAAAATACTAGGTCTATTAAAAAACAGCTTGTAATTCTTGTTTTATTTAATAGACTCAGTTAAATTCAAAGGCTTTTTTAGATATTTTTAACACATTTTGTAGTTCATTTAGAGATAATCGTTCATTTTTACTAATTTACTTTTAGTAACTTTACACTCAATTGTTGACAAAAAATCACAACCATGAGATTTTAAAAAATTAATTATTATCTTTCATTAACTCTTATAAAAAATTATTACAACCAATTATTTTAAAAATTTGACCCAAGTCTTACTTTCAAACTAGTATAAAAAACTTCAAAACTATCTTCATAGTTTTGAAGCATTTAGATTAGTCTACTTTCTGAAATTTGTCATCTCTTATTCACTCAATGTTTTTTTTAAGTCTTTCTTTAGTTTTATCAGTAATTGACTTCATTAAATCAGGATCACCTGCAATTCTATTGACAAATTTTTCAATATACTCTGACTTGAGTCCATCCTCATGATCAATTTCTGTAAAAGTGAGATCAAATTCTATTTTTTGCAAGTTCTCTTTATTTTCATTAAAAAATTTAACTTGATCTGTTGGTGTATACTTGGCCAAAAATAAAGCAGTTTTAGCATTAATTGCCATTATTGTATATTGTCCAATAATAGCATCTTGGATATCTTCACTATCTTTAAATTCCTCAACAAAATAGATTGCCTCACTAACATCTTTGTGTTCATCAAGTAAGGGTTTTATTTTTACAAAAAGTTCATTTATTTTTGTATTGATAGTTTGGGCATCTGTGTTAATTAATGTTACTAGTTCTTCTTTTGTTGTTGGGTTTTTTGGTAGAGGAATTGTTTCAACAACCCCTTCTGGTTTATCTGGTTTATCTGGTTTACAAGCAACAACACTTGTAGCAGTTGAGGCAGTTAAACCAATAACTGCCAACATTCCTAATATTTTTTTCATTTAAAATTCTCCATTTCTAGTATAAATTTTAACGTAATTTTTTGTAAAATTTTAACAATTTGCAATAATTTTTACTTATCTGCAAAACTATTCATAAATTATTTAAAAACCCTACATTTTGTAGGGTTTTATAGGCTATTAAATTGGGTTTATTCCAAAATATCTAAAAGTTAAAACTATAGTTCCAGTCAAATATGATGGATAACCATCATCATGATTGGCAATGGTGTTAAAAGTTAAAGTGTATGCATTCAAACCATTTTCAGAGTCTAAAGCAATTTTATAACCATCAACATCAATATCATTTACTAAAATTGACAAATAATTAAGTTTATTGGCAAAGTTGTTAGTAACATATTGAGAAAAAGCTTGGTATGGTGTGATACTTCTCAAGGTTCCTAAGTCGTTGTTAACAACTGTGTTGCCTTTTGCGGCTAAATCATTAATATCAATTGGACCAGGACCTCAGTCTGGGGTAAAATCAACCACTCGATAAGTAAGTGTAGTTGTTCCATAAAACTTGTCACGATTTTCTTTATCAAATGAACCAAAGTCCAAAGTAACTTTGTCAGCTTCTGGGTTAATTTTATCTGAGTTAACCATTTCATTGGCAATATCATCAATTCTTGAAATTAAACCTAAATTTCTAAAGATCATTCTCATTAAAATGGTTCTAACCCGATTGTCTTCAATATCTTTTAAGTCTGTTTCAACAATTACATCTGGTAAGTATTTTGAGTTTGTGATTTTTTGTTCAATTGTAATTTTATCATTACCATTTTGAGAATTGGTAATTGTAAAAATATAAGTACCATTTCTTAACAAGTTATCCTCTAGACCTTTTTCTAAAACCATTTTGTTTCTAACAACTTCTCAGTTTAGTTGTTTTAAATCATAACCTCCGTCAGTTAAGTAAAATTTAACTTCATCAATTAAGTCATAAGTGTAAACAAATTTGTTTACATCAATTTTATCTGCAGCAAAATTTTGAAAGCCAGTTTTTCTAATAGCATAAACTGGATCAGGTCTTTCAATTTCAATATAGTCAATTCAATTTTTATCACATGACACAGTTAAGACTGCAGTGGTGCTGATAAACACAACACTGGCAAGTGTTTTTAAAAGTTTTTTCATATTCTCACACCTAACTTTCTTGTACTGCTATTAGTAAGCGAATTCTTTTTAGAATTTCTCAACTGGTAATTGAAGATGATGTGTAAATTATTCACACAATTAGTAAAGTAGCAATTGGGTATCATCAAGTGAAAATAAATAAAGGTAAGACAATTCCTGAACTTGTCATATTTGTGGTGACTAAACTCATCACCACAACTCCCAAGATGAATCCTAAAATTGTGGTTACTACCACAATTGGTAGATACATTCCTACAAAGATTTTTAAAATATATGAATCCTTGTAACCCAAGACTTTCATCACTGCAATTATTTTTTGGTATTTAACAATTACTAAGTTAACAATCAAAGTAATGATAATTAAACATAAAAATAATAAAGTAGCAATAACATAATAAACAATAATTTTAATGTTGTTGATTACTCGGGTTTGAATTTGTAAAGCTAAATCTATTTTAATGGCATTGTTTATGGCAGCCATTTGATAACCAGTAATACTTTGAGAATTACTGGTTCCCCCATTCAATCCATAGCTTGAAAAGTCTCCAAACTCCTGACTGGCACTGACTCCTTTTGAAATATCATTAAATTCATTATTTTGTGAACTTTTATAATTAAAGATTGGGTATTCATTTGTAAATAATTTTAAAATTTTACCATGCTCTGCATTTTCATTTGTTCAGTTTAAAAACTCTTGATATTTATTTGCAGATTGAGTTGGATCATTTGTTTGTCAACTCTTATTTCTATTAACAAATTCAGTTAGTAAACTACTGTTTGCTCCAGAGTTGTAATCTTTGGGGTTTTCTCATTCTTTTAAGAAAACTTGAAATAAAACAGCTTGAGATTTTTCATAACCTGAAATAGTTTTTGCAACACTATTTTGGATTCAAGCTTTTGGAGTACCAAATTGTCTTGAAATTCCAACAACTTTATAGGTTTTGTTAGTACTTGCAGTAACTTTACCAACATCTCCAGTATTAACAACTTCAGACATTACTGTTGGTTTTGTTAAAGTTTCACTAGTTGTATCAATTTCTGTATTATAAACAAATCTGTCAGTAGCAATGGTTGAATTTTTTCAACCCTTGTCTTGTGAATTCAACAGTGAACGAGAATATAATTCTTGTTGATTAGTTGAACCATCAGCACTTTTGGCACTTAGTTCTGCAGCATTTCAACTATATGGATCTATTTCATTTCCTGCATTTGCTAAGGCTTGGTAAAAATGTTCAATATCAACTTCATCACCAACTTTTAATTTTAGCATTTTTGCCAGAGCTGAATTAATAACAATGTTGTCTTTGTTGGCAAATAATTTTTGTTTTAAATCTGTTCCTTTATTATTTAAAAGTAACTGAGTTTTGTTATCAGCTTCAATTCCATAAATTTTAAATGCAACATTTTTTACTGCAGCATCTAAGTAAACTCCAAGATCATCAGTGACTACTGAATAAGGAATTACATTAAATAAAGCATTGAATTGTTTTGAATCATCAACAAAACTTTCACTCATAATTCTTCTCATGCTTTCTGGAGAACTTACATAAATTCCTTGTAAAAATCCTTGTTGTAAATTATCCATAAAGAAGGCTCTTGCTCAATTGTAAAGTGCTGCTGCATCTCTAGCTGTAAAGATGTATCAAGTTTCACTACCTGAATCTAAGTCATCATAAAAACTCTTTTCATAAATTGAATCTTTTTGAATTCTTCCAGATTTTGCTAAAATTGGTTGAGCATTAGCTCCATCAATTCCCATATCTGCAAGTTCTGTATTGCTAACTAGATCTGTATTGCCACTGTCAAACTGTTGAGCACCTTTGAAAAATTCACTGCGACGAATATCTAATCCAATTGTGTTACGATATTTTAAATAAAATACTCTTAAATTTTCAATGTCTTCAAGTCTTTCTTTTAAAGATTGTTCATCTTTAATTACATCTAAAAATTTTTGTTTATTTGTATACTGATCAAGTTTGTAAGTTTTGTAATCACTTCAAACACTTGAAATGATTGTGCCTTTTAAAATTGCACTATCAAGTCCTTCACCAGATACATCTAAATTTAGATTTAAGTTTGTTAAAAAATCCTTGTTTAAATTTTTATAATTTAAATCTGTTAAAGTTCCAATATCATCTTTTGGTGCATAAACATTTGCAGAAATTTCATTAGCCAAATACATTTCTAATAATTTAGAACTTGAAGCTGTTGGTAAAACAGCTCCACTATCTGGATTATATGTTTTATAAAATGTTGTTGGTGCATTATACATTGGAGTTTGGTATTCAATTTGATTGTCAAACTCATTGTCAATATACATGTATTTGGCATAGTTATTTAACATGTCTGGAGAAATGACCCCAACAGCCACAATCAATGATGACACCAACATAACCGAAGTTATAGAAACAAATTTTGAAATTGATGAAGACAAAATTGCTCCCTTAAATCTTGAATCAAAGTTTTTACGTTTTGTTAAAAGTTTTTTAAATTTAATTTTGAAATTACTTGTGGTTGTAATATTTTCATAGTTAATCATTTGTAAAGTTGAATACTTACTGAACATAATTCAGTAAGTTAATAAAGTAATTCCTAATAATAAACCAAACAATCCAAAGACCATTGTACCTAAACCAATTAAAGAGAAATCTGGATCGGCAAAATTAATGGTAAAGAAATTGGCAAAAATATTTGTGACAAATAGTTGAAATGGTAGTGCTAGCAAGTAACCAGCAATTCCTCCAATTACTGAAATAAAAATTGGGTAAAGGAGATTTGATAAAATCAATTCTCGCTTTTTATATCCTAAAGATATTAAGACTCCATTTTGTCCAAAAGTTTTTTGGATGTTGTTTTTTAAAATAATAATTAAAATTCAAACTCCAATTAAAACAATAACCACTGTGGAAACATACATTATTAAACGGAAATACAAAACAATCATGGGAAACATACTTGTTCTTAATTTATAATCGTAATCTCCATCATTAATGCTGTAAACTAATTTTCCAAAACTGTCACTTGCTGGTTTGTAATTTGAGGTTAAACCAACTGTTTGAGCTTTATTCAAATCAGTTAGCAGATCATTTAATTGAGTTGCTGCTTGATCAATATTTAGTTTATCATTTAAAAATTTTATTGAATAATAAACTTCTTTATCTTGATTTGAAACTGCTCTTAAAGTTTCAAGTGCTTGAGTTTCAGTATTGTTATTAAAAACTTTATAGTTTTTAATATCATCAATTACTTCTTGCATTTTTGTAACAATCTCATTGCTAAATGAAGCTTCTAAATAGTTTTTTTGTCATCCAAAATTTTTTGGATTGACATAAACTAATCCTTCATTTACATTATTTGGAAGTGGTGAAGTGTAATCAATGATTGGTGCCATAAAGTTAGCACTGGCACCATACCCTACCACTTGAAATCAATTCATTGAAGAATAAAGTGAATTGGTAATTCAACTATTAATATCTTGATTTTCATAATCAGTTAAATCAACTGCAAATTTTTCACTATCTTTTACTTTAACTGATGTTCCAAAAGCATCATCATTAACTCTAATGACATCATTAATTTGAATGTCATTTGCTTTTGCAAATGTTTCAGAAACATAAACTCATCTACGAGTTAAATCATTTAATGAGTTTTCATATTCTTTTCATGTGGCTAAACTCATTCCAACTGAAACTACAAATGAATCAACAGCTTTATCTGGATCAAGTGAGATTGTTTTTAAAGTTTTTCCTGAACTTAATGCAAAATTCCTAGCTTCAGTACGATCAAAATCAAATTTTAAATCACTGTTACTTTTAGCTAAACTATTTTTTAAATAGTTGAGCACAATTTCATTTCTAAGTTCAGTATTGGTTATTGTTCTAAATTCGTCTGTTTCCATAAAATTATAAGTACTTCCCTCAAATTTTATTACAGCATCATGTAAATTACTTTTTAAAGCAAAATCATCTCTGCTCTTGGTTAATCTTTGAGATGAAGAATCTGTTAGTGTAAAGACAAAAACAGACAAAAACATTAACAAAATTACCATCACAAGTTGCAATTGGTTTTTGATAATGTTTTTAAACATATTTTTAAAAAATAGTTTTTGTTTTTTCATAATTATTCATCTGCTACAACGAATTTATAACCAGGATTTGTACCTTCTTTTGGAGGTGTTAATTTTTCAATTAATTCTGGGTCTGTTATTATGTTAAGAGATTCAATTAATTCTCAGGCATTAGAGTCAATTGCATATAAGTAGTCTCCACCTGGCAAAATTTCAATAGTTGGTATTTCATCATTCTCAACAAAATGCACTTTTACAAATTTCCCAAACATTTCCTGAGATACTAAATTCTTGAATTCATCATTCATTTGTGTATAGATTTCTTCAATAATTTTTGAGATGCTTCTTCCATTATATGCTTCACTTGAAACTTTTAAATCATTTGCTGGTATATAATCTCCAAATACAATTCTATTTTCCTCTATCAATTTATACTCTATTGTTGTAGTCAAACTTCTTCTATCAATAATGTTTTCAACAGCAAGTGGGTTTTGTTCACCCCATGATAAGTTTAATTTTAATGAATTTACTGATATATTTGCACTAACATCTTTTTCCATCTCACCCATCATAGAGATAGAAGCTACCATTAAATCTTGTACTAAGTATGTAAATAATTTGTTCCTATCTCCAACACTTTGAAAAACAAATGGAACAGAAACCATTAACTGCATAAATGTGGTATTTTCATTTCCAAAATAATCTGCTCTGTCTTTTCAAAGTGAACCTGGTAGATAGATTTTTCCAACATCAGTAATTCTAAGTAAATCTGCAGAATTTATATTTTTGTTTAAAGTTATGATTTCTTCATCATCACCTTTTAAAATGTTTTGATTTTTAGATTTAATTGAAACTGAGTTATCTTCATAATTTACTTCACCAATCTCAATATCACTTTCATTTAAATAAATTCCGTTCATTTGAGCAAATGAAGTTCTAATTGAATTTTTTGTAACTTTCCCTTGACTCATAACATCTTTAAGAGGTAAGGTTTGATCAATGATTCCATTTTCATCCATATTACCTGCAATAATATTTGTTACAAGTGACTTGTTATTTTCACTTAAATCAAGTGCTTTGATTGTGTAAGTCACATTAATTGGTTCAAATTTATTTGGGTTTGAGAAACCTTTTTTGTAAATTAGTTTTGCACTAGTTTGATCATAACTAAATACTTCCATTTCATCAGTATTTACATTATCATTTTTGGCTTTATAAGCAGCTAAGATTGTTTCTGGGAAAATATTGGCAATTTCTCCCAAAGCATTTTTATCTCGATTGTTAATACCACCTACGGTGTCACTACAAGCCACAACACTGGCTGTTGATGCAGCAGTTAAACCAACTGCTGCTAATAATCCTAATAATTTTTTCATATGTTTTCTCCTTATGATTTTTAAATTTTTTATTCTACTACAATTTTATAACCTCAACCTGTACCTTCACTGATTGGTTTTAAGCTCTCTTTATACTCATCTGAAATATTTGAGGCAATCAATTGTCATGCACTTGGATCTAATCCATAAATATAATCTCCCCCAGGTAAAGTTTCAATTGTGGGGATTTTACCTTCATCAGTAAAGTTTATTTTTGTAAATTTTGTAAATACTTCAAAATTAACTTTAGTTTTAAACTCAGCTTCTAATTGGTTATAAATTTCTTCTTTAATTTTTACAATATTTTTTGCATCATAATTTGTTTTTGAAACTTTGAAATCTACTGGAACTTGAGTTGCATCTTCTCCTTCACCAAGAGTTTTGGTTTTCTGTAAGTTCCTAAAATTGCTCGATCTTCTTTAACAATTTCAAACTTAATAGTAGTAGTTTTTGAATCTTTACTAAAGACTCCATTTTTTGCTAATCAGTTTGTTCCAATACCTTGTCCTTGTCATCCTAAATTAATTTTTAAAAAGTCTAAGGCTAAGTTTTCGCCAATATTTTGTCTAGCTTCACTAAGTATTCCAGTAGCTGAACTTGCTAAATCTTTTGCAAGATAAGCAAAGATTGGGTTTTTATCTCCAATATTTTGAAAGACCATAGTGTAAGCAGTTGTTGCCATACCAACTTTTTCAGGGTTATTTGCTCCATCAAAGAAGTCAGCACGATTATCATACATTTCTCCTGGTAAATAGATTCTGCCAACATCAGTAATTTTTAATAAATTAGTGGTGTCAACATTTCTATTTAAGGTGATGATTTCCTCATCAGTGCCTTTTAAAATGTTTTGGTTTTTTGATTTAATTGAAACTGAGAAGTTTGTATAATCTACTTCACCAATTTCAATGTCATTTTCATTTAAATAAATTCCGTTCATTTGAGCAAATGAAGTTCTAATTGCAGCCTTGGTGATTTTTTTCTGTGCTAGAATTTTTGAAATTGTTAAGGTTTGATCTATCATCCCATTTTCATCCATAATTCCTGCCACAATGTTTCTAACCAAAGCTTGGTTAGTTTCAGTTATATCTAGTGGTTTGATTGTAAAGTTAACAGTAATTGGTTTTCAGCTGCTAGCTTCTGTCACTTTTTTCTTAACAATTTGAGCACTAGTTTGGTTGTAACTAAAGACTTCATAATCACTAATATTGATAGCACTATTTTTTGCTTTAAAAGTATTTAATAATGTATCTGAGAAAATGTTGTCAATTTCTCCTAAGTCTGTTTGTAAACCTTCAATGTTTTCACCATCATCATTGGTGTTGTTGTTACTTTTTTCTATGTCTGCACCACAAGCAACAACGCTTGCAGTTGATGCTGCAGTTAAACCAACTGCAGCTAATAATCCTAATAATTTTTTCATGATTTAGTATCTCCCTTTTGCATTTTTTACTAACTCAAAGTAAATTAATAGCTAGGTTTTATACTTTTATCACTTACAGGTTTGTGTTTATTTTTGAAGAGGTATCTGGCTTTTAAATTCTTAAAAACCGGGCACTATTTTCAACTTCATAAATTTGTTCACTTGCAGATAATAATCTTTTTGTTAAGTTATTTGTTACACCTGTAAAATGAACTTTGGTCCTTTTTCAAAACATTTTTAAGTTCATTGAACTTGGAAATGTTTCAGCCATTTGTTTATGAATTTGTTTAATGTTCTTTAAATTATCATTAACTTTCAAATCTTGTTTGGTTTGAGAATTGAGTTTTTTTAACTCACAATTTGATTCTATTAATCTAAATTCACTAAACATTATCCTACTTGAACCTGCAACACTTCCAATGCTTTGCTTAAAAGGTTCTAGTTTTTTCACTATTTCTCCATTGGGTTTAATTTCACTTAAATTTATGAGTCGCAATCAATTTGTAAAATCGAGATTCACAAAATAACTAACAAGTAATTTGTTATATTTTGAAGTTGAAATTAATAAAGTTGGTGGTCAATTAACCACAGCAAACAGTTCAAGTAATTTTTTCATAAATTCACCTTAAGTCGTATAAGTTTTTAATTCATTTCATACATTTTAATATTTTATGACATCTTGTAAAAGGTTGACTCTTAAAATAACAATAATCTTAAATCTGATTTTCCCGTAATAAATAATTATTTTAATTAAAACTTACAGCCAAAGGTGGTACTTTACTCTTTTTCAAATTACTTCAATATTCTGCATAAGTAATATTAATTTGAATTAAAACATCAATGTTTTTATTAACCATATAAACATTAATAAAACTATTAAAGTCTTGTTCACAATATTTTTTGTTTAATTGAGTTGAGCACAATGGTGTTTCATCTGCTAGATTTGAAAAACTAAAGTTAATTTCTGTTAAAACTTGCTCTACTTTGCTTTTTTCATATTTTGAAACATAGAAGATCACAGCTCCAAATAACATAGCAATAAATAGTAAAGTGATTGAAAATAGTGAAATCATAGCAACAAAAGCTTTATAGTTTGAAACCAAAGTCACTTCACTAAAGAAATTAATAAAAGAGATTGAACCACAACAAATTGTAATCAAGGCAATTAAGGCCACTCTTTTAATAATGATTTTGTTTAGTAAAAATCTTTTAGTAAAGATTGCTAAACGTAAACTTGTATTAAGTTCACTAACTAAACGAGTAAATTGTGCAAAAATGACAACCACAGTAATTAGTAAAAGTACTAAATAAGATGCTGGGTTGAAAATTAAATAAGCAATTTGGTCAAGATAATTTCATGAATATTGGTGAAAAACTTCAAGCATTAGAAAAACTAGTAATGCTAAGATTACAAGACTATAACTAAGTGTTGCTGAACTGCTTTTTTTATAACCCTTCATAAAAACATCTCCACATATTTCCTTATATTTAAAGATTAACATATTTAGACCTAATTTGAGATTGATTTTTAAATAATTTTTTCCATAAAATCTCATTGTTTTACTTATTAAAAGCAGTTATTGTCAAAAAAGTGTAAACATTAATAGTATTTTAAAAGGTTATTAACTCTATCTAGTGCTAAACTTTAAATTAAAAACAAAAAAACCTAGTGTAAACTAGGTTCAATTTTGGGGTTTACCCCATCATCATTGCTAAATTAACTTTAGACATTTCTCGAATAATGATTCCATAAGCTGTTCCAAAAATTGCAAGAACTGCTGCAAAGATAATTGGGAACATAAATCAATTTAACATTAATGGCACTGCAATGTTTAAAGAAATTAAAGCAGCTGGAATGATTGTGTAAACCGTTAGTAGTACTAAACCAAAACCAAGAGAACAGGCCAAAATGGTAAGTGGTAAGAAAATTCAAATAATAATTGCATTAACCTCTTGCAACGAGTAACCTTGAATTCGCATGTAATTCATAAAGACTTTGTATTTACCAACAAACATATCAGTAATCAGATAAATTACAATGATCGAAGTAAATAAACAAATTATGATAAAGATTACAATAATCGATAGAACTGAACCAATTAAGTCATTAACTGCAGCTTTTTTCATATTAACATAATCTGTTTTTCCAATCAGTTGGGTCATAAATTTATTAAACCCAATTGTAGTGTTGTTCATGTTTTCTGGAGTTAAAATGTAGCGTTGCATTTGATCTGTTACAAGAGAATTTTTACTTAATTTAGCATTACTTCAAATGTTAACTGAAGAATTGTTGGCAAAGTTTTTACGAGCAGCTGGGTTTTTAAAACCAAGCATTTCATTGGCATACAATTGGTCAGTGTATAAGAAGTTTCCATTATACATTTTTTCAACTCCAACCACTTTAACTGGTTTTGTTTGAGCTTGGGTCACTTCATTGGCAAGTAACCCTTCTTTTAAGGCAATATTCATTCAAGTATTAGTTCCAGTAACTGCAATATCACCTGGGGTTAAACGATTTGGTTGACCATTTTCATACGTAAAGACATCAAAAGGGTTCACTGTTAAAATATTGTTAACTATTTCAACAGGTTTTTTTGAATATTCTTCATATTCAGCATTTACTAATGCTAATAAGTCAGGATCTACTTGACTTACATCTAAATCTAGTTGAATTTTACTTAAATCATTATACTCTTTATACTGGTTTCCCTCTTTATAATAAAAAGTAGTTCCACTAGCACCACTAGCTTCATTTCCAGCATAAGTTTTTTGTGAATAAGTTAATTTATCTAAATCTATGGTGTATAAATCAGCAATTTGGTGATTTTGATCTGCATATTTTCAGGCACTATCTTGAAGAATGTTATAACCTGTTTTAGTTTGCAGTGTTAAAACTTCTACAGGAACATTTAAATTAAAGGTTGAATCAACCCCATAACCTTGTAAGCGCATTTTTTCACTAATTAGCACTGGAATGTAGTCAAGTGCTGCATCATATTTAACAGCATCTAGTTTACTTAAATTTAAATTATGTAAACCAGCTGCTTGATCAATACCATAAACTTGTAAATCTAAACGAGTTTTAGCATCACTGGCTTGAACATAAGTGACCATTTCATCTTCAGTGGCATTATATGGCACTAAGGAGAAATTGAAACCAAAGTTTTTAAAGTTATTGTCATCTTCAACTCACATTTGTTTAACTGTTGAAGGAATTAAGTTATTTGAAATACTCTTAATACAGTCATTATAATCATTGGTTTCCCCAGCAATGGCATCTTGACCAAATAATTGTGGTAAAACTTGACAAGTAAAAGCATTAATAGTTTTTTTAACTTGAGATTGAGTTGTTGGGTTATTGATTTTCCCTGAAGCTGTAATCACTTCTTCAAGCATTCCTGGTGAAATACTTACACCTTTAAAAGTTAAAACATTATTTAAAAAGACATCTTCAAAGGTTTGTAAATATTTATTGTCATCTTCATTTTTTCAGTTATCGAAATCTTGTAAAAGATTTAAGTAATTGTCTGTGTTTTTGCTTTTAACATAGGTGTTAAAAGAAGAAATGGCTGAATTATCTTCTTTAAGATCATCACTGGCTTGATAAAATTCAGTTCTAGTCAAAGGATTGTTGATAATTGTTTTAGCATAATTAAACTGATTTGCATAATTGACATTTCGGAAGAACTCTTCATTCATTTTACCAATTGTACTTGGCACTAAACTTGAAATTGTCAAGATAAAACTTGATAGTAAGATAACTCCAAAGAAAGTTGTTAGTCCTTTTCAAGAAACTGAAACTAAAGTTAATCTTAGTTTATTACTAAAGGTTCCAACTTTAAATCTTCTAATAAATCTAGTAAACCAAGAATTGGTTTGCACTGTTTTGAGTTCAGCTAATAAAACTAGTGATGGTTCTTTAACTGTGTTGTAAACCACTAAAACCACCATCAAGGAATTAACCCCAATAAAGGCCGGTCATAAAATTAGTAATAAAACTCAATCAATTGTAAACATTGTGGGAATATTAAAATAATGTTCAAAAATGTTCATAATTGGGATTTGTAAAAATAAACTAATTGCTCAACCAATTGGAGTAATGATAGTGATTGGGATAATCATGTAAAGCCAATAATTGATTAAAATATTGAATTTTGAATAACCTAAGGATTTTAAATTACCAATTTGTTTACGATGAGACTGCATAACTTTTTTAGTAATGGTGTAAACCATAAATAAAATACAAGAAACAAAAATTAAACAAAAGATAATTGAAATAACTAAAAACATACTAGTCACTGTTGGAAACATGGTACTACGTAAAACCAAAGTCGGTGTTTCTGCTGTACTTTGGACATTAGCGCGAGATAAACTAGTTTCTTCATCAAAAATCTTTGACTCAGTTCCTTCATTTAAAACTTCTTGCACCTCTTTGATTGATGACATATTGTCTGCTAAATACAGTTTAAATAAATTTAAATTATCTGCTTTAGCAGTTTTTGCACCAACATAATTTAAATAAACTCGACTAACATCTTGATAAGCTGAGTCATCAAGTAACTTTGAAGAATTTCGGTCATGGTTGAACATGGCTTCAAAGGTAGCTGCATTAATGTAAAATATTGCTTCGTTATTTTGATTTGTAATTAAATCTTCTTCATAAATTGTTGGATAAGTGTTGTAAGCATCAACCCCAATTGCATCTAAACGATATTGAGCTTGAATTCCACTAAAACCTGGGAAAATTTCATAACTTTTACCCAAACTTCAATTGTTGGCTTTGACAAACCCATTAGAAACCATAAAACTGTTTCTAGTTAAGTAGTCTTCAGCTGCAAAACTATCATAAATTGTGTAAAGTTCTTCATTATAAAACTTTGTAATGGTAGTGTTTTGCTCTGTGGTTTCATTGTAAAAGGCTGAAATATAGCGGAACTTTTGTCCATCCAAGTTTCACATCACAACTTCACTAGTTAAATCAAGATTAAAACCAGTGGCTGTTCCAATTAGTTTGAAATAAGTTTCAAACAGGTTTTTTGCTGTGATGTTTTTTGAATTGATTAAAAATCCTGAAACATCTGTTGGGTTTCAAAACAATGATCGTGACTCAAAGTCCTTAATTAAATAAGTTCCATTTTTTTGCAACTGTTGAATCATATAATGATTGGAATTTGTTGTATAAAATGCTTTGGTGAAGTTGGGTTGATTGTACAAGAAATATTGTTTTTCAACAAAGTTTCCAATACGACCATTAAATCCATTAGTTTGAAGATCTGCAATAGTTTTGTTGGTGTTATCACCATCACCATTAACAAAATTTTCAACAAGATTATTAATGTTTGCCTCATTTGCATTTTTTTCATAGTATTCTGCAATTGTTGCCTTTAAGACTGAAGTTATGGCTGAATTATTTAAATAAAACATGTAGTCAAATATTTCAGTGGCTGCTGCAATTGCCGTTGAAGACAGTTCTCCTTGGAAATTGGCATTTTGGGCATAAAGTTTTCCAAATAAAGAATTTTTAAAAAACTTGCTTTCAAAATTAAAACGATAAAAGCGTCCAAATTCACCACTAGCAACAGTTTTAATTTTGTCTTCAACTGAATAGTTAATTACTGCCTGTTGGGGTGTTGGTTTAAAGCTTTGGTCTTTACTTTTACTAAAACTTGATTCAGTATCTCCAAAACCAAAGTTAACATAATAATTTGAATTATAGTGATAAATTGCTGAATCATAAGTAAATTCATTCGCTTGGTTTTTGGCAATGTTAAATTCATATGGTTTTAAAACAGCATCAGCATTATCTCCAATTGTTAAAGTAGCAAAATTCTCCTTTTGACTTTTTGAAACCAAATCCGTGTTAAAAGCAAATCATGGATTTAAGGTTTGGGTGTCATTGGATTTGTAACCACTACTTGTGTATTTAAATGAATAGTCATAGTTGTTAAAGTTTTTGGTAATTGCATTGTTAGTTCTAGTTAAGTTAGAATTCACAATCCCAAAAGACGCAGTAAAAATAGCTGCTAGTACTATTAGAATGATAAAAATCAAGAACTGCATGTATTCTCTAATTAACTTTCGAAAACCATTTTTAAATAGTAACATTACAATTTTCCTCTCTCTTAACATTTAAAATAAAAACCATAAAAATATGGTCCTTATTTTTAGTATATGTTATAGAATTGTTGTCCATTATTAAAACAATCAATTCCAGTAATTACTCAATATGGGTTTGATTGATCATTTGAGATATTTTCTCATTTAACTTTATATTCGAAGTCTACTTTGTCATAATTGTTTAACAAGCCAACTCCATCATACTTAATCAAATCATCATCAGTTTTTACAACATTTTGTTCTACTCCAAGAACTACTCCTGATTTTCTACTTGTATCAATTTTACTTAAAGCACCTTCTCTTGGTTGGCTAGCTTCAGGTAAAAGTTTTGTTTGATTTTTCAAGATAGTTTGGTAAGGGTTGAAGTTCTCGGGTACTACAACCTTAGCATGTTGCGATGAGGCATTTGATGATTTATCACCAATCCCTGTGTATTTTAAAGTAAATTCTAAGCTACCGTTTAAATCAAGATTTGAAGTACCGATAACTTTACTTTCACTTGTTGTTCAGTATTGGTCATCATAAATATATTGAAAGGCTTTTTCATGGACGTCTTTCATCCCTGAATTTACAACATTTTTCATTGACTTAAACAACATAGCAAATTGTTTTTGACCTATGACACTTTCATCTGTAAATCCTGAGTATGTTCTGCCAAGATATGAATCCTTTTCAAATCCACTACCATTATACCCCAATAATTGCAAAAATTTTTGTTTTTCTGAACTTGTTAGGTTTCTGAAAGCCATTTCTCTACCACCAAATTCAGTGTGTACTTTTTCTACTTGTTTTTGTAAATTTTCATCAAGTGCCATTTCATAAGCACCTTGACCTAATTGTAGTAAGTTAATTCCACCAAGCCCTTCATCACTTTTGATTAGGTTATTTCAGTTTTCAAGACCCATACCAATACCTGGTGCAAACACATTTCCTTTATCATCAATAAAATTTTTGTACTGATTGCTAATTGCTCCATCATAGCCATAAAACAATTTAGTGTTTAACTCTTCAATTTGTGTACTATCTGCATTTGCGTACTTTTCTGCTAACTTGTTGACTAAATCTACAATAATTTGAGCATTAGTTCCTGGATTTTCTTGATCTTTTGGTGCTCATTTATATAAAACATCATACCCAATTTGATCTCTTTTAACAGATTCATTTGACGTACTACTATTTGGTACAGGTGCTGCATCTAATTTTTCCATTTCATTAATAGCTTCAATACCAAATAAGTTAACTAAACTTTCATCAGTTGTCTTGCTAATTTCATTAAATGATTTTCAGATATTTGTTAATAGAGTAAATGATAATGATTGTAAAAAACCGTCAGCTCCAATATCTGTAATTAACACAGGTAATAAGTAATTTGTAAACTCAGCTGTAGTTAAAGCACCTGAAGCTGTTGTTGATAGATTTTCAGCCATAGATGCAAACAAGGCAATACCACCATTAACATTATTAGATTGTCCAGATTTTGCAATTGTAGCTCCCATTTCATTAAATGAAATATCATTTATTTTTGATGCTGCTGCACTTGTACCTCCAGCAGTATATGTTATTTTTGGGTCAAGATTAGCAAGTTTTGTTTTAACTGTTTTATCTTTAACTGGAATATTATATGCAGAAGAGCCAATTGCCATTAGCGAATTATAAAAAGCATAACCCCCTCCATTGGTTCCACCTTTATTTACATCAGCACCTGAGCCTGGGTTTCCAATTAATCCACCTCAACGAGCTCTTGTGTCACCTGGGTTTCCTCCATCAAAACCTTGTTTTAACAAGTAGTTTGTTAAAGCACCTGTATCTTGGATTCCTCAAGCAAGTGATCTTCGTGAATCACTGCTTGCCAAGCTTAAATCTTTATTCAAACCAGCTAAATAACCCAAAGCATTTTTATCTGCTTTATTAAAACCAACATCTCCATCTTGGTTCATAGTATCATTAAATGATCTTTCACCATTAATAATAGTTTTGTAAAAATCATCATCATACATTCCCATGATGTAACTTGCAAATGTTCCTGCATAATGATCTTGGTCTAAAGTAGCAATTGTTGGTGCTAGTAATTTTTTGTAGTTTGATAATGCGCCATTAATATTAATATTTTTACCCTCGTATTCGTAACTTTGAGGCATTCTCATCAAAGTAGCTTCTGGTGTAATTAAACTTGACAGTAATTCATTAACATTAAAATTTAAATTTTCATGACGAGCAGCAATAATGACTTTTGACATAAATTCTGCTCCTTGTAACATACTGTTTTTTAGTGATTCTTCATTTTGGTTGTCATTATTATCTGAATTATCCTCTTTTTTGTTTCCACAAGCAACCACAGTAGTAACAGTTGAGGTCATTAAAGTAAGTGCACTTAAAGCACTAAGTAATTTTTTCATAGTTTTTCCCCTTTTCAGTTTTTTTGATTTAGATTTATTAAAATTAAAAACTAAAAAGTTCGGGTATTTCATCACCCTTTTTAATGGTTAACAATGCTAATTTTTTCCTAAATGAGACTTCAAATTTTAAAGCATTATTTAAACGTCTAAAAATTCTAAACAATTTATAGCTTATTTTTAAAAATAAGCTAGTAATTTGGTTTTGTAAAAATAAAAATAATAGTTTAACTTTCTTTTTTATAATTAAAACTGGTGAGTTTGATTGTCAAATAAAGGTCACTATTGAGATTCTCACATAAGTTAGAGCCATAAAAAATAAAAATAAACCAGTTACCAAAATAATATTTAAAAGTAACATGTTGTGTATAACTGTCATCACTGAAAATTCTAAAAGAATGGACAATTTAAAGTCATATTGTGCAAGTCAAAAAATAACAACTTGAGCTGATTTAAGGTTTACTCTAGGAAATCACTTTAATAAATCAATGAAGTTTAATAAAATTAAATTAACAGCAAAAATAATTAGTAAAGTCATAAATTTCTTAGTTTTTGAAAAGACTTTAAAAAAACTAAAAAGGTTTCAAATAATTAGGTTCAAAACTACTTGAACACAATAAAAATTATTTGAACTATTTGTGTTAATTTTCGACTCTTTTCTAACTTTCATCATTTTCTCACTCACCTAATAAATTATAATTACTATTATTGTACTTCATTTTTTGTAAAAAAATAAAAAATTTCAAGAAAATTCTTGAAATTTATGAAACTATTCAATTATTTTGTATGCCTTTTCTGGTGCTTTACGAGATTTATTAAAGAAATGGTGGAAATCTTGACTTGTATCAACTTTTCCAACAAACATTCCTACTACAACATTTTCATGAGTTGCATCTGCTAAACCATCACTTGCTAGAACTTCCATTACTGCTTTAGGATCAAAACCTTCTGATGGACAAACATCAAGTCCTAATTCTTGTGCAGTATTTAAGGTTGTCCCTAAGGAAATATACGCTTGTTTTGCTGCTCATTGTTCTTCTGAAATATTGTGTGCAGCTCAAACTCCAGTAAGACCATCTTTCATGGCTTGACGAATTTCATCAAAACCATCTGGAATATTTTGTTTGTTTTGTTCTGCAATTACTTCATTAACCATAACATCTTTTTTTGGAGATAATCACAACATCAACCCATTTGAGGCAGTGATCCAACTTGATTTCATCAAGGTCCTAATAATTTTTCACGAATTGCTTTGTTTTTAATAAATAAAACTCGAAATGGTTCCATACCAAATGAAGATGGTGCCAAACGAGCTGATTCTAGTAGCTCTGTAATTTGTTCATTTGTGATTTTAAAATCACTTTTAAATCTTTTTGCAGATCTACGATCTGTTAATAGTTGTAAACTTTTTGTCATTTTAATACCTGCTTTCTCTAAATTTTGAAGAAAATTAATTTAATAAACTAAGCTTTTGTCTTAAAATAGTCAAAAAATTGTGTAAACATATAATTTGACATAGGCAACTACCATGGTAGTTGCAGGTCTTGCAACCTATTTCTTCATACTTTTTTTCTCTTGTAGTATACTGTACTACACTATTATCTTACTACTTTATCAGTGAAAATAATTTTTAATCAACAAAAAAGCACATCAATTGATGTGCTTTTGCTTTAAACTGGCAACGTCCTATTTTTGCATGATACTATCTTCGGCGCAGCTAGCCTTGACTACTGTGTTCGGCATGGGAACAGGTATTACCCTAGCGCTATGGCCACCAGATCTTAAATTTTTTTCGAGAGTTGTTGACTTGCAACAAATTGTACTCTCAAAACTGAACATTAGATAAATTTATTCTATAAGCAATTTTTTTTAGGATTCTTTTTAGAAAGACTCTCGATCTATTAGTATTGGTAAGCTGAACACATCACTGTGCTTACACACCCAACCTATCAACCATGTGGTCTACATGGGATCTTACTTCTAAAAGAATGGGAAAACTCATCTTGAAGGAGGCTTCTCGCTTAGATGCCTTCAGCGATTATCCTTTCCGCACATAGCTACCCTGCTGTGCCACTGGCGTGACAACAGGAGCACCAGGGGTGCGTCCATTCCGGTCCTCTCGTACTAGGAACAGCTCTTCTCAATTTTCCTACGCCCACAACAGATAGGGACCAAACTGTCTCACGACGTTCTGAACCCAGCTCGCGTACCGCTTTAATGGGCGAACAGCCCAACCCTTGGAACCGACTACAGCTCCAGGATGCGATGAGCCGACATCGAGGTGCCAAACCTCCCCGTCGATGTGAACTCTTGGGGGAGATAAGCCTGTTATCCCCAGAGTAACTTTTATCCGTTGAGCGACGGCCCTTCCACACGGGACCGCCGGATCACTAAGTCCTGCTTTCGCATCTGTTCGACTTGTAAGTCTCGCAGTTAAGCACCCTTATACCTTTGCGCTCTTCATACGATTTCTAACCGTATTGAGGGTACCTTTGAGCGCCTCCGTTACTTTTTAGGAGGCGACCGCCCCAGTCAAACTACCCACCAAACACTGTCCCTGACCCGGATAACGGGCCTAGGTTAGAACCTCAATGTAACAAGGGTGGTATTCCAAGGGTGACTCCACAGCCACTAGCGTGACCGCTTCAAAGTCTCCCACCTATCCTCTACATGTTACACCAAGATTCAATATTAAGTTATAGTAAAGCTTCATGGGGTCTTTCCGTCTAGTTGCGGGTAACCAGCATCTTCACTGGTACTAAAATTTCACCGAGTCTATAGCCGAGACAGCGAAGGGATCATTACGCCTTTCGTGCGGGTCAGAACTTACCTGACAAGGAATTTCGCTACCTTAGGACCGTTATAGTTACGGCCGCCGTTCACCGGGGCTTCAATTCAATGCTTCACCGAAGCTAACATCTCCTCTTAACCTTCCGGCACTGGGCAGGCGTCACCCCCTATACTTCGTCTTACGACTTTGCAGAGAGCTGTGTTTTTGCTAAACAGTTGCCCCTCCCTCTTCACTGCGGCTCACCATAAGTGAGCACCCCTTCTTGCGAACGTACGGGGTCATTTTGCAGAGTTCCTTAGCTATAGTTATCTCGCTTGCCTTAGGATACTCTCCTTGACCACGTGTGTTCGTTCTAGGTACAGGCACCGCCAAAATTAACGCTAGAAGCTTTTCTTGGAAGCGTGGAATCATTGACTTCGTTACTAGCCGCAGCGTTCACTCCCCATCACACTTCAAGGTTATAGTATGCGGATTTGCCAACATACACCCCTTTGTGCTTAGACCGGCATGTCCAGCAGCCGGCATCAACTATCCTTCTCCGTCACTCCATCACTTTTGGTGGTGGTACAGGAATATCAACCTGTTGTCCATCGACTACGCCTTTCGGCCTCGCCTTAGGTCCTGACTAACTCTGGGTGGACGAACCTTGCCCAGAAAACCTTGGTCAAACGGCATGGAGGATTCTCACCTCCAAACGTTACTCATGCCGGCATAATCACTTCTAAGCGCTCCACCAGTCCTCACGGTCTGACTTCATCGCCCTTAGAACGCTCCCCTACCACTCACATTGCTGTGAATCCTAATCTTCGGTAGTATACTTAAGCCCCGGTACATTTTCGGCGCAAAGGCACTCGACTAGTGAGCTGTTACGCACTCTTTAAATGGTGGCTGCTTCTAAGCCAACATCCTAGCTGTCTGTGCACCTTCACATCCTTACACACTTAGTATACATTTTGGGACCTTAGATGTAGATCTGGGCTGTTTCCCTCACGAGCATGGACCTTATCACCCATGTTCTGACTGCCGAGTATGAAATTATGGCATTCGTAGTTTAATTCTACTCAGTACCCCTAGGTGGGGCCATCATAGATTCAGAGCTCTACCTCCATAATCCTAAACCTCGACGCTAGCCTTAAAGCTATATCGGGGAGAACTAGCTATCTCCTGGTTCGATTGGAATTTCACCCCTAGCCACAAGTCATCCGCGGTCTTTTCAACGAATGTCGGTTCGGTCCTCCATAAGGTTTTACCCTTACTTCAACCTGCTCATGGCTAGATCACCAGGTTTCGTGTCTACGACATCGTACTAAACGCCCTATTAAGGCTCGCTTTCACTACGGCTCCGTGGATTCCACTTAACCTTGCACGATATCGTAACTCGCCGGCTCTTTCTACAAAAAGCACGCCATCACCCATTAACGGGCTCTGACTTCTTGTAAGCATATGGTTTCAGGGACTATTTCACTCCCCTCTCGGGGTACTTTTCACCTTTCCCTCACGGTACTGGTTCACTATCGGTAAAATGGTAGTATTTAGGCTTACCCAGTGGTCTGGGTGGATTCCGACAGGGTTTCACGTGCCCCGCCGTACTCAGGATACTCAATCGAGATTAGTGCATTTCGCATACGGGGGTATCACCCTCTACGCCGCTGCTTCCCAACAGCTTCTGCTATACACTAATTTTGTAACTCTAACATGAGTCCTACAACCCCGGCCCGAAGACCGGTTTGGCCTGTTCCGCTTTCGCTCGCCGCTACTCACAGAATCACATTCGTTTTCTCTTCCTCTAGGTACTAAGATGTTTCAGTTCCCTAGGTTCCCTTCTCTTGACCTATGTATTCAGTCAAGGATACTATGAGATTAATCATAGTGGGTTTCCCCATTCGGACATTTCCGGATCAAAGCTTATTTCCAGCTCCCCGAAACTTTTCGCAGGTAATCACGTCCTTCATCGGCTCCATTTTCCAAGGCATTCACCATATGCCCTTACTATACTTTCTTAAAAAGAAATCCTATTGCATTATAGATAATCTATTCTATATAAAAATTTGAAATTTTAGATTTTTTCTTAGTAATTTTTTAATATTTAAATTAAGTTACTGTCATTTGTTTCAATAAATTGAAACGTAGAAAAAATAAAATGTCTTTTTTCATCTAATATTCAGTTTTCAAAGAACAATTTTTTTCAGAGATTAAGAGCAAAAAAATGCTCTAACAATCCCTGAAAACTAGATAGAACCAGAATATAATCAAAAGCTGTTTTATCGATTCGCTCAGCTTTATGTACTAATCTATAGTTAACTCCATAGAAAGGAGGTGATCCATCCGCACGTTCCCGTACGGATACCTTGTTACGACTTCACCCTAATCGCTAGTCCTACCTTGGTACGCTCTCTCCTAATGGTTAAGATACGTGCTTCTGGTATTACCAACTCTCATGGTGTGACGGGCGGTGTGTACAAGACCCGAGAACGTATTCACCGCGACGTTGCTGATTCGCGATTACTAGTGATTCCGACTTCATGAAGTCGAGTTGCAGACTTCAATCCGAACTGAGATTGGCTTTTTGAGATTAGCTCCCCCTCGCGGGATTGCGACTCTTTGTACCAACCATTGTAGCACGTGTGTAGCCCAGGACATAAGGGGCATGATGATTTGACGTCATCCCCACCTTCCTCTAGCTTACACTAGCAGTCTCATTAGAGTCCTCAACTGAATGTTAGTAACTAATAATAGGGGTTGCGCTCGTTGCGGGACTTAACCCAACACCTCACGGCACGAGCTGACGACAACCATGCACCACCTGTCTCAATGTTAGCCTCCACTACATCTCTGTAGCTTTGCACTGGATGTCAAGCCCTGGTAAGGTTCTTCGCGTTGCTTCGAATTAAACCACATGCTCCACCACTTGTGCGGGTCCCCGTCAATTCCTTTGAGTTTCACTCTTGCGAGCATACTACTCAGGCGGAGTACTTAATGCGTTAGCTGCAGCACCGACGTATGCCGACACTTAGTACTCAACGTTTACGGCGTGGACTACTAGGGTATCTAATCCTATTTGCTCCCCACGCTTTCGTGCCTCAGCGTCAATAACAGGCCAGTAGACCGCCTACGCCACTGGTGTTCCTCCATATATCTACGCATTTCACCGCTACACATGGAATTCCATCTACCTCTCCTGTATTCTAGTCAGCCAGTTTTCAAGGCGAACCGGAGTTGAGCTCCGGGCTTTAACCTCAAACTTAACTAACCGCCTACGCACCCTATACGCCCAATAAATCCGGATAACGCTTGCCACCTATGTATTACCGCGGCTGCTGGCACATAGTTAGCCGTGGCTTTCTGGTAAGGTACCGTCAAACTAAAAGCATTTCCTCTTCTAGCATTTCTTCCCTTACAACAGAGCTTTACAATCCGAAGACCGTCATCACTCACGCGGCATTGCTTCATCAGGCTTTCGCCCATTGTGAAAAATTCCCTACTGCTGCCTTCCGTAGAAGTCTGGGCCGTATCTCAGTCCCAATGTGGCCGATCAACCTCTCAGTTCGGCTACGTATCATTGCCTAGGTGAGCAATTACCTCACCTACTAGCTAATACGCCGCATCCTCATCTTCTAGCGGCCCAAACGGGCCTTTCAACGTCTTCTGATGCCATAGTGACGTCACATGCGGTATTAGCAGTCGTTTCCAACTGTTATCCCCCACTAAAAGGTAGATTAGATACGTGTTACTCACCCGTTCGCCACTGGGTGCAAGCACCCCGTTCGACTTGCATGTATTAGGCATGCCGCCAGCGTTCATCCTGAGCCAGGATCAAACTCTCATTAAAAATATTAATGCGAATATATTGATTCTTGACTATATCTGTTTTTATGTTGTATATTTTCTCAAAAAATTGAACTTTTTTAATTGTACAAATTTTGGTTGTTGTTCTATCTAGTTTTCAAAGATCGTTTTTAACACAAAAGTGCCATATTTAAATATACACCAGAAATCATTTTTTTCCTATTTTTTTTAAAAAAAAATTCAATTTGATTGATTTTTAAACACTTAAAGCTCTTGTGTCAACTCATTTATAATAGCATAAGTAGATTATAAAAACAAGCACTTTTCTTAAATTTTTTTATTTTTTTATTGTCTTAAAACAGGTCATGCTTTTTGACAGCACTTAACTCAGACTAACATTTAAAAGGCTTTAATCTTTGCGTGATTTTAAGAAACAGATTGCTATATTACAAAAATTTTGTTAAAAATTATTTTTTGACACTTTAAATGTTATTTTCTAAGAAATTAACTCAATTATGACTTATGTTTTTTAAATTTTATCAAATAAAATGTTATTTTAATAAAAAGTGGTATAATACATTTGACTAGGAGGAACAAAATATGAAAACAATTATCAAATCATTAAAATTCAGTGGCTACAAAGCTTTTGAAGATGAAGTTTTTATTAACTTTGAAACAAATAAAAAGAAATATAATTTTAATGATTCAGTAATAGAGCTAGTTAGAGATGAAAAAAACCTCTATTTCAACAATCATTTAGGTTTTATTGGACCAAATGCTGCTGGGAAAACTTCAATTTTAACAGTATTTAGAATTTATCGAGTTTTTTTATCAAGTGGAGTAAGAACTTTTGGTGAAGGTATCCTTGATCCACTTACAGGAGTAGTTGATCGTAATTTTTCAATTCTAAACCCTGAAGATATAAATAAGAATAAAGATTATCTTGAAATCACTGTTGAATTAGTAACTGAAGAGATTTTAGTTAAACATAATTTGAAAATAAAAAGAGATTTTACTTTTTTTGAAAAAATTGATGTACATATTAAAAAAAATAAAAACTACACTTGAGAAAATATATTTGAAAAGAATTTTGAAGACAAAATTGATTTTATTACTTACTCAAAATATACAAGATTTGAAAATAAAAGACATTTCATAGCCAAAGAACAAAGAGAGAGTCTGGAAATTATCAAAAAAACTGCTAATATAATTGACTCAATTGCTTCATCAATTATGACAATTAGTTCTGAAACAACCAAAATGAATTGAACCGGAGATTTAAACAGATTATTATTAAGAAATCACCATAATGATGAAGCTATTAAAAAAATTCAAGATTTTCTGGGAACTATTGCAAAGTCTGTTGATCCACAAATTGCTGGTGCACAAATTCAAAAAGTTATGATCAATGATATGCCCACATTTAATTTTTCATTTATACTAAAAAATGAAGATAAAGCAGCATGATCTGCTTTATCAGTTGGTACCTGAAAAATTATAGGTATTTTTATGAAATTATACTTATTAAAACAGATTAATGCAAAAAATGTTTATGTTTTAATTGATGAGATTGACAATTCATGACACCCAAATTTAACTAAAATTTTCTTAAGGTTGGTTAAAAGCAAAATGTTTGCAAGTACAACATTTTTATTTACATTTCATAACCCCTATATCGCAAGTGAAATTAGGCATGATGCACTTTACATAGTTTCAGAAAACCAAGAAGTTGTGAATTGACCAGAAAAAATTAAGGAATTTAGTGAAAATGGTGCTCCAAGATTAAGCACAAAATTTGAAATTAAGTATTTGGATGAAGTGGTTTGCTCTGGACCCGAAAACTTCAAAGCTGAAGAGATTTATGATTTTTTCGGAGAGTAACATAATTGCTTTTATTATTATGTTTTGAAGCCAATAATCCAAATACAGAAATTAACACATTTAAAAGTTTAAGAAGAAATGAGAGGGTCTTTAAAAATATTATGGGATGAAATGATGTGGTTGTTCATTCATTTAATCTTATTGAAAAACTAAATGAAACAAAATTAGAGAGCAGACTTAAATTTAGTTTAAAATCCCTACAGCACTATAACAAAAGAGAGAAATACTCTAGAATATTAATTTTTTTTTGATAATGATAGAGAAACTCTTTGCGAAATGTACGAAAGACTAGAAACAGAAATCCACAACATTTTAAGTGAAGAATTTAACAATCTTAAAAAAGGCATTCACAAAATTAAAATACCTTGTAATGAATGTTTCGAGTACTTTTTTACCCTATTTTGTGAAAACAAAATTAACAATTTCGATCAAAAAGAATGAGAAACTAGAAAAAAAGGAAGCTCAAAATTTGTAAGTAAACTTTGAACCAATGACAGATTAGCAATTTTTAAGGAAAATGTTAAAAAATATCAAAATGAAACAAATTGAAGACTACTATTTAAGGATGAAGAATAAAGCTTCATACAAAAAAACTCTTGCAAGCAAGAGTTTTTTATTCATAATTTTCAGATTCAGGTTCACCCTCAATATCAGGTTCTGATTCAGGTTGAACTGAGATCACTTCAGTTTGAGTAGTTTCATAAGAATTATCACTTGATAATTTTTTTCTTTTATTAGCATCAGCAATTGCTTTAAAAATAGCTTCCATGTTAACTGGTAATTTTTTAATATTTGTAACTGGAGTTCCCTCTTTTACAAAGTATAAAAACACTCAGTTAATGTCTTTTAGATCATTAACTGCAAAAACCACTGAGTTTTCACTTTCATCATAATCAAACATTTTTAAACTTTTTGAATCCATAAAATCTCTTAGTTTTGCAATATCAATATAATCAGAAACATAAATTTTGTATTTTAAATAAATATCAAGTTGTTTTGAACTTCCATCAAATACAACAGCTCCATCATCAATAATAATGTAGTGGTCAATTAAACTAGCAATTTCATCAATATTGTGAGCAGTTAGTACTAAAGTTTTATTTTGTTTTTTTAAATCATCTAATAAATTAATAACTTTTTTACGTCATTTTGAATCAAGGTTTGCCCCTTGCTCATCCATAATAATTATTTCTCCTTGTTTTAAAAAACAAATAATTAAATTAAGACGGTTTTTCATTCCTCAAGAATAATCTTTTATTTTTACATCTTTTGAGTTTCAAACTCCAAAGTACTCCATTCAGTACTGCACTGCAGCTGCTCGGTCTGCTTTGGGAATATTTAAAACAATAGTCATTGTAGTTTAAAACTCTCACCCAGTTAATTCATACATTGAAAAGTCAATTTGAGTATAGAAGGAAATTAATTTATTAATAACATGATTTCCACTTTTTTTACGAGAAATATCATTAATTAAAATATCACCCTTATATTTTTTGATTGAACCAATGATTGAATTAATCATAATTGATTTTCCACTACCAGACAGTCCTAAAATTGCTGTGGTTTTACCAGCTTGAACATGGACATTAATTGGTCCTAATTTAAAGTTTTTATAATCTTTAAAGTAATTTTTAAATTCAATCATATTCTCTACCTATCTACTTTCTATTTGGCATAACTTATTTTAAGTCAATGCGGTTAAATTTGAAACTTGTTAAAACTATAAATAAAATAATTAAGACAACTTGGACAATTAAATAAATTCATGGCACCAGATAGTTCTCATAACTATCGGGTTTAATAACGCCTACTTCATTCAATTCAAAGGTGAACTCTGCATAACTTAAGAAAATATTTTTTTCTGGAGCAAGGTTAATGAAAGAAACTGAGTAAGGATCAAACCACAAATCATTTCCTGAAATTCCTGTGTAATATGTATAATTTGTCACAAAGGCATTGTGCATATTAAGCATATTATAAATATTGAACAGATTTCTGTTACCAATATATTCTTTTCAACTCTCTGAATCAATGTTTACTCGATTTTGTGTTGCAAATACAAAAATACTTGTTCTTTCAATTAAGTATTGTTCTAAAACTCTTGCTATTAACATGACTGGATCAAATAATTTTTCAGTGACAAGTTTTGTTGCTTCTGGATCAGGATTAAAAGTTAAGTTTGAAAGATTTAGTGGACTTGGATTTAAAATATTTCTATAAGCACTTACTAATTCTGATTTGGGTAAATTTAATGGCTCACCTGTATCTCCAACTTTTTGAATGGTACTTGTTGTTTCATTTAAAAAAACATAATCATCAAAGAAATCTGAGTTTTGTTTTTGAAAGTCATTACCTAAAGTCTCTTGTAAAAAATCTGTTAAATCCAAGAAATCTTGGATGACTAGCTTTTGACTGACATCACTATTAGGACTATCTCTTAAAGCTGCTAATTCATCATAATTTAAAAATTTCTTATCAAAGTTAATAGTAATATTTACAAGATCTTGTGGACCAATACCTTGAATAACTTGGTTTGATAGTACTGTTAAACCATCAACTTTAATTGGTTGGACATCATTAGTTTTAATGAATCCTAATCCTGTTCCACCATCACCTCATAAATCATTAATTCTTGAATTAATCCCATCTTGACTTACAAAATCTTCTTTTGTAAACCCTGTTCTATCATAGCCATTAACAGTGTGCTGGAATGTTGTTAAAAATTCATTAACTTTTTTAGTTAAATGTGGGTATTTGTTTTGCTCATTGTGAATATATTTTTGTAGTAAAAAAGCATTTCTTAAAGTTGTAGCATTAAAAAACTGTTGTCCACTATTACCACTTGTTGAGAAGACTAAAACAATTGAATCTTCTTTTGTTTCGACTAATTGTCTTGGTAAAGCAGAAATAAAAGTAAATGCTAATAATAATGTTGTAATAATTGTGGTTACCTGAGGGGTTGTAAATAAAATTAAAAATAAAATAAATAATGTTAAAGTTGTAGATACTAGTGTTACATATAAAAAGAAAACAATACTAATTCGAGCAATTAACTGTCAGTAATCTGTGGCTAAACTCATTAAAAACATTATTAAAGTAGATCAAGCTGTGATTATAAAAATGTTTAAAATACATAACATAATTTGAGAAAACAACATTTTAATTCTAGAAATTTCATTTGAAAGTGTTAAATACAATAATTTATTATCTTTACAATAAATTACAAAAAAACTAAAATTCTTAAAACTAGCACAAAAGCTGTAACTGCAATGAAAAAAATTAAGTAAAAATTAATATACTCAATTGCTTGTGCACCAGTTTGTAAAAAGAAAAAATTAATGAAAACATTAACGGAATTATTAGTAATGAAATATTAAGAATAAAATACGATTTCTCCTTAATGATTAACTTAAAATTGAATTTTGTTATATTAAAGAATGAAATACTTCCTTTAACTTTCATAAGTTTTATCCCCTCTCAAACAAAACACCAACTTCAATGTTTTGCTCTATGTAAAAAAATGCATCAGTTAAAAAATATTCTCAGTTTGAAAAATTTCCCATTATGATTTATTTCAAGAATATTATACCAAAAAAACCGTCCAAGTAAATAGAAAAGTGTTTCAAACCTAGATGCTCTCAATAATCTTTTATACCAAAGATTATTGACTTTATTTAAAATAATTATAATAGAATTATTCATAAATCTATAAAAAAATAAAAATTTAGATATTAAAGCCAAAAGTCTTCATATCTAAATTAAAACTATTATGTTTTTTGAATTAAAACTTGATCTTTGAGACTTGCATCATTTGATGGTCACTCATTCATTGCAAACAATAAGTTTAAAAAATTAATTTCAAAGCGTAAATTATGAAATCAGCCTTCATGATTTGAGTTTTCCAAAAGTACATAACCCTTAGCATTATAATATGCAAGTCAAAGTCTAGGAATTGTGCCTTCTGTTCCATCAGCTTTTGTGGTTAAAACTTCAAGGTTAAAACCTGTTTGTTTTCCTTGAATTAAAAGCATTTGTCTAAGTGCAATTTGTCTACCTTCCATCAATGATAAACTGGTTTTGAATTGGTGACCAGTTCCCATGTATACATCTGGTAGTAAAGTTTGTCAAATACCTTCATCTTTAAAAGCAAATAAGGGTTTTGGCTCAGTTTCTTTAACACTTGATTTAGTAGTGCCTCAAGCTGTTTGGAAAGCTTTAATACCTTGGCAAGTGTTTTCAACCATTGCTTTTACAATTGGTGAATCTTGAATTGTTTCGGGTGCATTGACTTCACCATTAAAAGCCACCACATAACGTACAATTAAGTCATTTAGTTTAATACTAAAGTTTTCATTTACTTGTATTTCAAAACCACTTAACCCTACTAGACCTGAAGTAAAATTGTCTTCATTGACTTTAGTGCCAGTATATCCAAGTGTAGTTTGAAGTTTATCAGTTAATTTTACATTGAATTCTGGTAAAGTTTGGGGAGTGTTTTTGACAACAAATTCAGTAATACTTGCAACTTGTTCAGCATTTTCAGTATCTAAATTTTCAAAAACAGCTGCTCTTAATGTTTCAAAAGACTCATAGCTTTTTTCAACAATATCATTCTTATTTTCAACACTGATTGTTTCAGCAGGATCTGCTGTTAACTCAATTTTCCCAGCTTTAAATCTTAAACCAGTTTGTGCTCCAAATGCTTTTTTAGCAACTCGCTCATTTAAGTCATCAACAAATCCAGAAGTGTTATAAAGTTCAGTAAGTCTTGATGCATTTAGTGTTGGATTAAGAAGTCCAAAAACCCCACTACTTGTTTCAGCGTTTTCGTAATTGGCAAAACTATTTTTTGTCAATCAGGCATATTCTGATTCTTGAGTTATTAACTCCTCTGCTGTCTTATCATGAATTTTACCAAGTCCAAGTTCCAAGTTTACATCACTTGTTTGTATATAATTAAACTCTCTGTTTATTGTTTGTTTTACAGGTAATCCATTAGCATCAAAATATTGGTAATCAACTTGCAAATTATCAATTGTATATGCTGTAAAATAGTCGGGTTGAGGTGGTGTATCTGAATCAGTTCTTGTAAATCTGATTGAAAAATCAGGTAAATAGTCAACATCACTAACTAACTTATTATCTTGAATTATCAATTGATATTTATCTGTACTTCTTACAATTGCATTCAGCGCATTTACCAAGGTATTTGTTTTAGTAATCTTGTGAAAATCAACTTTTAGTTCAGCAATTTGTTCAGTTTCCAACTCTGATTCTTGGGTATCATTGTTATCTGCATTAACTCCATATTTGCTAATATTGTTTTTATTTAAAAAATTTAAAGGCATCTTCTCATCATCAAAAACACCATTTAGGCCTTTGTTATCTTCTATTTCTTTAAAATGATTAAAAAACACACTTGCAACTTCTTGATTTAAATCTGCAATCAAATTTACAAGGTCTTGATTTGGTTCGGTATTAGTCGCCTTTGGCGAACATGCTAATGCAACATGGGTTGAATTTGCAGATAAAGCCACTATTGACAATAAATTTAAAAGTTTTTTCATACATTCACATCCATTCTTAACTTAATATTAGTTTATTTGCAATCTTTTGTCAACGAAAATTCTAAGGTTTATGGGTGGGTTTGAAATATTTTATGAAACTAACAAAAATACAAAAAAATGCAGTTTTGTTCTAAACTGCATTTTTTGTTTAACTAATAATTTAAATATTATTCATCCCAATCAATTGTTGGGTTGGTTTTTGTGTTTGTATCATTTAATGGATCTTTTACATCTGCAGAGTTAATTTCCATTGTATTTTCGCTTTTAGCAGTTTTAACTGAATCCATTAAGTTTGTTGAAGTAATTTCATTACTTCTTATTGATTTAAAATCATGTTGAGGTCTTTCTTGATTTTTAACAACCTCTCAAATTCTGTCACCCTCACCAACAAATAATTTATCACGATAACTACCATCTAATCTTGCTTTATCTTTTGCTAATTGACGTTGTTCAATTTCACGATCTGTTAATTTCTTAGAAAGTTCACCTTCATATTTTGAACCCCTCATTCGACGAGGTAAAATTACTTCTTCATAAGGGTTTTTAGCAACAATTGCCCCAAATTCCTCAGTGATACTTTTTGGAACTTTTGGTTCAAGTTGAACTTGTGGACTTGGGGTTGGTTGCGGTTTGATTACCTCAGGAGTTGGAGTTGGGATTGGTTGAGGAATTGGAGTTGGTTGCAGACTTTGTTCATCTTCAGTATCTTCATAATTTGCAAAGTTTCCTTCAATTAAATCTTGGCGCATTCTTTGAACACGATCTGCAATATCAATTGTTTCTGATTTATTAGTTGCAGGAGTTGGATTATTACCTTGGTTGGCAAAAACATCAGTGTTGTCTGCTGCTTGAGTTTTTGAGGTTTTTGCAGCTTTTTTAGAACTGTCTTTTGCTTTTCCAGTTGGAATTGATAATCCAATTGTTAAAATAATTGTTAAACTTGCTAGAATTGGAAGAATTAAAGCTACTAATAGTGTTGAAGTTGGTGGTTCAATTGGTTTTAAGATTTTAGTATAAAGCAATCCAAAAGCAAATCAAAGTAAGCAAATTAAACTAATTACTAAAGTCAGAATTCTTATAATACGAATTGCTGGTTTATTATCTTTAACAACAATGTTTATTAATGAAAGCAAACATGTCAATCCCAAAAGCAACATGGCAGCAACTCTAACTATTAAGTAGAGTAGCCCAATAATTTGAGCATTTCAATTAATTGTTAAGAAGTTGAATGATGCATTTGAAAACTCACCAGCTGGTAAGTAGAAGACTAATAAATTAAGAGCTAAAAATGATAGCACTGCTGCTGCTATTGAAAATAAAAAACTGAGAATTTTAAACTTAATCATATTTTAACCCCTATCTATTTTGCCCTATTTCAATAAAATTTTAACATATTTAAAGTTAGTTTGTCTACACTTAGTTGCTTGCATTATAATTATTTTTAATAATTAATGACAATTCCTTGGTAGCGAGTCATACTCAACAATGCTTCTCTAATTCCTTGTACTCCCTCACCTGAATCTTTGATCCCTAAAAAAGGAAAACAGTCTGGTCCGCGTTGTGAACGACCATTAATATTAACAGTTCCTGTTTGAATTTGTTTAGCTACAACAATCGCTGTGCTAAGATCTTGACAAAAAACACTTGCTTGTAAACCAAAATTAGATTCATTAGCAATTTTAATCATTTCTGCTGGTGAATTTACTCTAATAATTGGTAAAACTGGTCCAAAAGGTTCTTCTCAAGCTAAACGCATTTTAACACTAACTCCATCAACCAAAGTTGGTCACATTAGGTTTTTAACCCTTTTGTCACCACAAATAATTTTTGCCCCTTGTTTTTTAGCGTCATCAATCAATCCTTGAATAAAATCTGCTGATTTTTCATCAATTACTGGGGTAATATTTGCATTGTCTTGGGGTTGACCCACAGTCAGTGCCTCAACTTTTGCTTTTAAAATTGGTACTAGTTGATCGGCAATTGCATCACTAACTAAAACTCTTTTAATTGCAGTACATCTTTGCCCAGAGTAACCAAAAGCACCAGCAATAATTTCAGTGGCATATTTTTCTAATTGCAAGTTGTCAAGCACTAAGGCTGGGTCTTTACCACCAAGTTCTAAAACTAAATCTGTGGTACTGGCATTTTTACGCAATTGGTTTCCAACCCCAACACTACCTGTAAATGAAATCATGTCAATTTCAGGATTTGCTGTAATCAAATCACCAATTTCTCGTCCTCTACCAGTAACTACATTAAAAATCCCTTTTGGAAAGGCAGCAGCTAAGGCAAGTTTTGCAAAGAAAGCTCCACATAAACTACCAGCAGTTGCTGGTTTAAACACAACTGTATTTCCAGTTAGTAGTGCTGGAGCAATTTTTGCAATTGCCAAGTTAACTGGATAATTGAATGGTGAAATAGCACAAACTACCCCTTTAGGAACTCTTGAAAAGATGCCAATTTTGTTAGTAGCACCCATTCCTTCACCAGTCATTGCTAGTGGATCTAATCTTTTGACTTCCTCAATTGTGTAATCAATGATTTCAGCAGTTCTTTCAACTTCTCCAAGCGCTTCTTTATAACCTTTAGCAACTTCTTCACTCATAATTGTAGCTAATTCTTCTTTGTTTTTTAATAATTCTTTTTTAAAATTATTTACATACTCTATTCTTTTTAAAAGTGGTAAGGCACTTCAAGTTGTTTGAGCAGTTCTTGCTGCTTGATAGGCTTGATTAATATCTTCACTTTTAAGAGCAGTCACTTTTCCCGCTGGTTTTAAAGTAGTGGGGTTAATGATTTCTAATCATTCCCCATTATCAATAAACTCATTATTTATAAATGCTTTGTATTCTCTCATATTTATTTTTCTCCTTAATAATATTTTAGACCTTAAAACTAAAAATTATTTTCCAAACTTAATTAAGTACATTAAAATTGATCCAGCAATTGCTACATTTAAACTTTCAACTTGTGCTTCAATTTCAAGTAAAATATTAGCCTCACAAAGTTCAGAAATTTCAGGACGAACTCCTTGACCTTCATTACCTAAAACTATTGCAACTTTGCGATTTTTTGAAATTACTGGTTGACTATTACCACCCTGCAAGTTGGTTCCTAAAACCAGAAAATCTTGTTCTTTTAAATCTTTAAGAGTTCGTACCAAATCACAATACTTGATGTGTAAACTAAAATGTTGACCTTGGATTGCTCTTAATACTTTACCACTGTATAAATTAACAGTGTCATGTGAACACAAAATATTTTTAAAACCAAAAGCAGCAGCTGAGCGAATCAAGGTTCCTAAATTACCTGGGTCTTGAACTCCATCAATTACTAAAGTATGTGCTGAATAAAAGTCATTGGTTTTGATGCGACAAACTGCAAAAACTTCTTGAGATAGTTTTAGATCTGTTAATTTAGCTGCAACATTATCTGTGATTTCAATGCAATTTTTGAAGTCTTTAAAAGTTGCTAAGTGTTTTTTAGTAGCAAAAATGGTTTCTACAACCTGATTTTTTAATGCTTCAACAACAATATTTACTCCCTCAACCAAATACTTTTGTTGAGCGATTTGCTCAGCTCGATTTTTTAGTTCACAAGCACCTATGATTATTTGATTTTTTACTGAAGTTATCTTTTCCATAACTAACCTGTCAACGAAAAGGCTATTTGATAAAGTTTGTTTTCTGGTTTCGTTGCATCCTTTCCACTGAATTTTGGATCACTAACTGGGTAACCTGCAATGTTGATAGCCCTTCTTGGAGTTTCTAATAATTTTGCTTGCAATGATGCTAAAGGATTAACTGGTTTGCCTGCAGCTTTTTGAGCTTTAATTTCAGTCATTAAATCTTCATAATCTTTTACTTTAACATCTTTGACATGAATTCGAATTTTGTTACTTTCATACCATTTTACAATTTTCATGTACTCTTTAAAAGTAAATGATTTTGGGTCATCTCCAGCAATAAAACGAAAACCAGCTTCATTTCAATCCATAACACAATCTCTTCAAACAACTGTTCCTGTACGTCCATAACTCATTAAATCATCTGCTTTTTTTAAACAAGCTGCCAAGGTTGGCAATCCATAGCCTGTAAAAGTGTTTCCACTTCATAAGGTGATGTAACGAACTTCTTTGGGGTTGAATAACTCTTCAAATTTTAAAGCAACTACTCATCATTTTTGATCATTATTATTTTTATAAAATTCATACCCATACTTTTTATCTTTAATAACCACTTCTTTTTTGGTTATTTTAACTACTTGATATGAAAAATAATCAACAATTTGTTGAATTTCTGCTGGAGTTAAAGTAATTCTCACATCTTTTTGTAAACGCAACATTTTACTCTTAACATCTCGATATTCATTGACATCACTTTGACTTTTATATGCTTGGTTACGATTAAATAAACAAATTTCACTATTGGGATCTGGCATCACCACATTGTCTTTTTTTTCATAATTTTCAGCATCTGGGTCAACTGAAACAAAAGGGTTTGCTACATTATTTGTGCTTGGTTGTTCAGTTTTTTCACTTACTTGGGCTTTTAACCTTGCAATTAAACTCTGAGCACTTGATTTAGCTTCTTTGTCAACACTATCACTAATCAATTCTTGTGCTTTTAACATTGGTTTTGCAATTAAAGTCACTGTTTGAGCCTCTTGTTCAACCTCAACAGATTTGGTACTTTCATCTTTTAAAGTAGGTCTTTTACTGTCATTGGGGTTGTTGGGAGTATAATCAAATAGTTTATTTTTTTTCTTCTCCAAGTTCATCACCATCCTTTAGTAATTGCTATCTTGTCTTTTTAAATTCACTTCATTTTTTTCATTGTAAGCTGTTAAAAGTTCGGATTCGGTAAATCCTAAACATTTTGCAATTGAAAAATAACCATCTAAAACTACTTTGAAATTATTTGTTGATTGTTTTTTACTAAAAATTGCAATTTGAGCATAACAATACAAATATAAATCAATAGTGTTTTTAACAACTGGGGCAAATTGATAACTAACAAAGTCATAATCAAGATTAATCCCTATAGATATTATAAAATGAATTCCATCAATAAACTCTTCAAGTAGAACTTTTTTTTCACTCGCCGGTTTAGCAGATCAATACTTGAATGAGCGCTCCTCATTAATAAATTCTCCTAACTCTACTAATAGTGCCACTATTTTCTTTGAGAAAATAGTTTTGTCTGATTTTAATTGTTTTGCAGAAATTATAGCACTATCTAATTCCTTTTGCTTTTCAACAATTGCTAATAAATTTTTTGTACTTAACATTTTCTATCACCACTATAATTTTAAATAAAAAAACAATTGTTTTTACAATTGTTTTAAATTTCTAAAATCCTGGTTTTTTCAGTAGTTTAAACATGTTTGTTTTATATACTTCAACTCCAGGTTGGTTGAATGGGTTTATGCCTAATAAATAACCACTCATAGCGCAGGCTTTCATAAATCAATATGCAGCGTAACCAAACATTTCAGCATCCATTTTATCAAATTCTAAAATGATATTTGGAACCTTTCCTTCATTTGCATGTGCATCAATAACACCAAGTAGTGCTGTTTGATTAATTTGATGGAATGTTTTAGTTGTTAAATAGTTTAAACCATCTAAATCTGCTTGTGTTTTTGGCACATTTAAATCTAAATTTGGTTTTTTAATATCTATTATTGTTTCAAATAAAACGTTTTTAGTCCCCTCTTGAATAAATTGCCCTAGTGAATGCAAGTCTGTTGAAAAAATACAACTTGTTGGAAATAATCCAACTCCATCTTTACCTTCTGATTCACCAAATAATTGTTTTCATCACTCAGTAAACATTTGCATTTGTAGCTCATATGCTACTAATGTTTCACATTTATAACCTTTTTGGGTATTTAAAATATATCTAGCAACTGCATAGTCATATGCAGAATTTTGTTCATTTTTTAAATCCTTCATAGCTTGTTTGGCTCCAGCAAACATAGCATCAGTGTCAATACCACAAACCAATAGTGGAAATAACCCTACTGGTGAGAAAACACTAAATCTTCCCCCAATATCATCAGGGATTGTAAATGTTTCATACCCTTCTGCGGTTGCTAATTGTTTTAAAGCTCCTTTAGCTTTATCTGTGACTGCAATTATACGTTTTTTGGCAATTTCTTTACCTTTTAAATCTATTAATTGTTTTTCATAAACTCTGAAAGCAATTCCTGGTTCAGTAGTAGTTCCTGATTTTGAAATATTGACAATTCCAAATTCTTTGTCTTTTAGGTATTCAAAAACTTGTTGAGTATATGTTGATGAAATGGTGTTTCCAACAAAAATTAATTTAACTTTATTTGTTGGAAATAAACCATTTATCATTTCATTGGCAGCTCTTGCTCCCAAATAACTTCCCCCGATACTGACTACTAACAAAACATCAATTTCTTTTTGTAGGTTTTGAGCTACTTTTTTCATTTTTAAGTACTCAGTTTTATCAAAATCTTCAGGGTAATCAACTCACCCTAAAAAATCATTCCCCACTCCAGTTTTTTGTTCAATCATTTGATGAACTGCTTTTACTTTGTTTTTATCGAATTTTTTTATTTCTTGTTCAATTTGTGAATTTGAAAAATCTACTTTTATCATATTTATATTACTCCTTTGATATTATTACTTACCCGCACTTTTAAAACTTTTTAAATCTAGATAGACGTCTGGCTTCTCTAGCTTTTACTAAGTCACTTTTTAAAAGTTCGGGACGTAGGTTTTTATAGCTTAATCTTAACTGTTGAGTTTCTTCAATAATACCAATTAATTGAACCTCAACCTCATCACCAGTAGCCACATATTGATTGACACTAGTTACAAAATAATCTGAAAACTCAGAGATGTGGATCAAGCCCTTTCTTAATTGATTTCCGTCCATAACCTCGCAAAAAGCGCCATAACTCACTAAGCAAGTGATTTTGACTTTAACTTTTTGTCCGATACTCATCATTTTTTTTAATTCCTCCTAGTAAAATTTTACACTTAATTTTTTTAAATCTTTATTTAATGTAAAATAATTTTAACAAGAGGAGTTGGAAATTATGGATAGCGAAGTATTAGTAACAAAAATCAAAGAAATTCTAGATCAATTAAAAATCTATGTAAACCAGGATGGCGGTGACATGGAATTTGTAGCCTTTAAAGACCGTTTGGTTTACATTAGATTGTTGGGAAACTGTGTTGGTTGTGGACTCACAGACATTACCTTTAAAGAAGGAATTGAATCCATTTTACTTGAAGAATTTCCCTATGATATTGATGGTATTGAGCTGGTTATGTAAGTTCTGGTTAAGTTTAAAAAATACCAACAAAATTATTTTAAAGCAAAAATAACCAGAAAAACTTTTTTACTTGAAAAAGTTGTTTGACAAATTTTGTCAAAAATAATGAATTTTGAACAACTTCAGTAAATTAGCTTAATTTAGAAAAAACTAAATATTTTTTAGACTTTTTTTAAAAAAAATATTTTTCAAGATATAATCTATTTGTATAAGAGGTGTACAAATGGAAAAATTAGAGTATATTGAAAAATATAAAATAAATGAGCTTCTCCCTTTGGACGAATTTATGAAAGAGTCGAAAAGACTTGCAGCAAAATATAACCGTCACCAATTTGTTTTTTTACTTCTAGGTATTCTTTCGCTTATTGTTACAGGTGTCTTTTTTTTAATACTTTATGTAAAATATGGTGGAAAAAGTGTTTCAGGTGGTGATACAAAAAATGCCTTGCTTTATCTAGTGTGTTTTGCAGCATTTGGTGGAGGGGCAATTCTTTTATTAATTTGTTATTTTGTTTCCCGAGCAAATGAAAGAAAAGAAAAAAACAATTCACCAGTAATTAGAAAAATTAAAGCCTTAGGTTCAGAAATCTTTTATAATCGTATTATTGAATTACAGCCCTCATTAAAGGGTTTAGAAATAATTGCTGTGACTGATGATTATCGCTGCCGTTATAATCCAGACTTTCTAGCAGAATTACGCTCACTTCAAATCAACCCTAAATTAATTAGAGGTGGGCACATTGTCTTTTCTTATAAAGGACTTAAATACGCTTTTACAATTGAATATGTGCATGAAAGAGTTGTGACAATACATAGTAAAAACCACACAACTTATATTTATTACCACACTTTTGTGGATGCACTAATGCAACCCAAAGCTATTACTAACAATCATGGTATTTTTTATCTTTCAACCAAAAAATTCCAGGGTGGTCAATTTAAAAAATTTGAATCTGAAAGTGTCGAGTTTAATAATAAGTATAAAGTTTCTTATATTGCTGATGAAACTGAGGTGTTTGACCTTTTCAACCCAGTTGTGTTAGATAAATTCATCTCTAATAATTTCCCAAATTTGAGAAGTATGTTTATCAACAACTCGGGAATTTTAGTTTATAATTCAGCTGAAGTTGAAAGAAACTCTGATTTAAAGTTAAATACAATTTATGGGTTTGAAGTCACCGATAAAGATATTGATATTGAGTTAAATGACATGATTGGAAGATTTGAAAAAAACTTGTCACGAATCAAACTTAAATTAGCTTGTCTTCTACCCTTCATTAATTCTAGATCAAGAGAAAATAAATAAAAAATTGCACTAATGGTGTGATTTTTTATTTATAATAAATTTATAGATTAAAAAGGAGTTCATATGAAATTTACTGACCAAAAAAACAAGTATGGTCTAAACCAAAAACAACAATATCACTTGTATGTTAAAGTTTATGGTCAAAAAATTAATAATCTCTTTGAGGAAAAAATTAAAACTGAATTCAAAGTGAAAGAAATTGAGTACACTATGCTGCGGGATTACTTTCGCTATGATAAACGCATCAGAAAAGTCTTTTACAAGTACATTGAACTTTATGAGGAAAATTTAAAGTCAATTTTTTATGATAAGACTATTTGAGAAAATAATTTGTTTGTTTTAAGTCCTGATCTTAAAAATTATTCAAGCATTTATGAAATTAACAAAACTGATAAAAACTATTATTCATTAGGTCGTTTAAAAGATATTTTATTTATTATGAAACTAATTGATGAACAAAAAGTTCAAGAAATTGATCGAGTTATTGATTTAAGAAATAACATTGCACACTATAATTTATTAGTGCTCCACTTAGATGAATTGCAAGATTTAATTGCTGGTTTTCTCACCTCAATGACTAAACAAATCAAAAGACAAGTACTACAAGATCTAGATGATTGTAAATTGGGGTTAGTTGACTTAAAGAATTTATATTTAAAAAATTATACACACACTAAGCATAGGAGGTAATTATATGCTATTAAAAAAACTACAAAACTTAGAAAAATACAAAATTGAAGAAATTTTACCTATTAAAGAACTTGATGCAGAAGCTGCTGCAATTGACAAAAAGTATGCTAGCAAAAAACTATTTGGAATCATAATGTTGGCAATCTGTCTTGCTATTGGCATAGCTTGTATTTTAGTATATTTTTTAACTACACCGGGAGGTTGATCAAAGATTTTTCTTCAAATTGGCATAGTCTTTTTTGTTATAGCTCTTGTAGCTGTAGCTATTTTATTATGAGTTTTCAAAAAAAAGTTAAACGAGAAAAGACAACTGCCTGCATTTCAAAAAATTAAAGAAATTAATAGTGTCACTTTATACAATCAGATGGCTAAATTCTTCCCTGAACTAGAAGAATTCAAAGTAATTTCTGTTCCTGAAAGTTATTCATTAATTTTAAATCCAGGTTACAATGATGTTTTAAAAAACTATGAAATTAATCCTAATCAACTAAGAGGTAACCAATTGGTCTTTCAATTACAAAATCAAGTTTTCTCTTACACTATTGAATACATTAAAGAAAGAGTAGAGATTCGTCGTAATGATAAGGGTGAAGAAACCTCAAGAGTTTACTACCATACCTTTGCTGATGTTTTAATTCAACAAGCAGCCCTACCAAGAAATGAAAACATCTACTTTATTTGTGCACATAAAGTGCTATTAACCCCAAAACCATTAGCTAAATTTGAATCTGAAAGTGTTGCTTTTAATAAAAAATATAAAGTCTTCTATTCAGGTGATGGAATGTCTGTTTTCAACATCTTCAACCCACTTGTGCTAGACTCATTTAATAACCTTGAAAAAGGCACTTTCCAAAACATGCTTATTAATAAAACTGATTTACAAACCTATTCAGTTAATGAAGTTGAAGAACGTCGTGATCATTCAGTTAATGCAATTTATGGACCAGTTTTAGCAGATACTAGTCTTTTAAAAAGTTTAAACTCAAATGTTAACAGATTTGAACATACCTTAACTACAATTATCAAAAAACTTAATGGCTTTAAAGCCATTACAAGTGGAAATTAGCCAAAAAAAATATCATTTTTAAATGATATTAAAAATAGGCTTTTTTTGTTACTCTAGCTTCTTGTGATGCTTCAAAGTATTCTTTTATAGATAACTTCATATTTTTAGCAGCAACATTTTTTGGATAAACATTGATTTCTGAGTTAAAAATCTGAACATTTGAATTATAGTTACGACGAGCAGCTGCAATTTTTTGGTTCAACAATGTACAAGTATTATTAAATTGTTGAAAAGATGCACTAAGTTGTAAGTCTGGATAATTTTCAACTTGTAAATTAAATTTACCTTGTAATTGTGTCATTTTATCATTGGCTAGCATTTTATCTGAAAGAGATCCAGAAGTACGCAGTCTAGTAATTTCTTTGAAAATATCTGCTGTAACTTTGCTTTGACCTTGGATACTATTTGACATTTGTGCTAAAGTATCTTCTCTTTCTTCTAACTGTGCATCAATTGCCCCCATGGCTTCATTAATTTTTTGTTGTAATCTAATAAAGTGATTTCGCATTGAAATGTAAATAAAGATTGGGATAATAAGTATAAAAAGTAAATAAAATATTACTCTACCAAACATACTTGATTTTGCTGGTTCACCTAAATTTTGATTTTGAGTGTTTAACATTTTTTGTTTCTCCTTTTCTATTAGTTAATATTATTATAGTTTAAAAAAACAGTTTTTTATAATTTTTCAAAAAAATGGTAATCTTAATTCATAATTACCAAAAAAATGATTATGAATCAATCATATTTGTTAATAAAATTTAACCTTTCCCATTGTTTGTCAGAAATTCTAAAATCGGGCACTTTTCAAAATTGTTTATATTCAATTTTAAATAAAAATAGTCTTTTAAATGAGACTATTTTTAAATTTGCCAGCAATCTCAAAAGGATCTTTGTTACTTGCTATGCTAAAGTTAGAGGCTCATTTTTGATGTTATTTTTTTGTTTGCAGGTTTTTTGCTAATAGAATACAAAATATAAAAATAGCCAATTAAAAAACCTGTAATTGGAACACAAACAGCAGCTATTAGCATTAAATATAAAACCAAATCTCACCAATTTATACTTTGGCCAGAAAAACCATATCTAAAAGCATTAGCTATTAATATAGTAAATATTGGAATAAATAATGCAGCTATTCCCACAATAATTGAAATTGTTAAATATTTTCTAACATTAAATTTTTGATTTAAATTGCTTGTAAAAATTAAATGATTTTTTTTAGCCAAATAAATTGAAATAATTAAGAATGCCACAAAAATTAATGTCATTGGCACAATTATTACTAAGGCTATGAATAAATCTGAATTTTTTAAATTTCAACTTGTTCCAAAAGACATGTAAACCCCTAATAAGATTAGCATTATAGATGCCAAAGTTGGAAACACAATAGTTGAATAAGAGTCTATTTTCTTAATTTTACTTGTTTTGTTCATTTTCATCACCAATTCCGTTTATCCACTAGATGAGTTAAAACTCTTTATAGCATTCCAATATCTAAAAAATCACTACTCTGACTGTTGGAATTTGCTTTCCCACCTAGTTTTTCTTTTATTTTTAAAGGTAAATGAACTTAACAAAAACTTAAAACTTCCAAACTCATTACCTTCTATAAAAAATTATACAACAAATATTTGTCAATTAACATTTATAAGTATAAAAAATATCACCATTTAGTTTTGAAAAGCAAAACTTGGTGAAATTTTTTAAATTTAAAATAGCAAACTATTTTTTAACTTTATCATTTACTTTAGTTGGTTGAACTTTTTTAGTTCTAGTAAACATGTTTTTAAAGTCAGTACCAGTTAGTTTACCTTTAGTTTGAATTTCTACAAAAATTCTAAATAACACAATGTGCACTGCAGTTCCAATAATTATTGCTAAGAAGTATCACAAGATTCCAAGATAACTCATATCTCATGTAGTTACTCCTCCAAAGATTGCAATGATTGGTCCTCCTCAAGCTCCAACTCATCCTGAAACTTGAAAGATTCCTGCAAACATTCCTGCTAATCCTGAACCAATAATATTTGGTACAATTGCAGCTCAAGTATATTTAGCTGCAAAAGGTATTGCTCCTTCTGAAATTCCCATAAATCCTAAGATGGTTGCATTGACACCAAGTTCATGATCTTTTTTGAATTTTTCTCTAAAAATCATTGTACTAATACCACATCCAAGTGGAGCAATGGCAAATGAAGCTGCAGCAGCTCCCATAGCTTTTCCTCCATCAACAAAAATTAAAGCAGTGGCTCCAAATGAAGCAATTTTATTAATTGGACCACCCATGTCAATTCCAGCAAGTAATCCTAGTAGCAGTCCTAATCCAGCCATTCCAACTGCATTTTCTTCAAGTTTTTGCAGTCCTAAGTTGACATAACCCATAATTAGACCAAAAATGTTTCCTAATAAGAAAATAACAATTAATCCATAAAATAATGAAACAAAGACTGGAATAATGATAATCGGCATGATTGGTTTAATATATTTGTTAATTTTTCATTTAGTATTTATTCATTTGATGGTATAACCAATAACAAATCCAAATAATAAGGCTGCAAAAATACCTCCCCCATTACCAGGGAAAAGTGCTTCTTTTTCTGCAAAAACTCCAAATTTAAATCATAAATTTGGATTAGTTCCAGCCCAAGTTAGAATAAAGGCTGGAGTAATTGCAGATCTTCCAGCAATTGAGTTAGCGATATATGCCCCCATAAAAGGTATCATAACTGTAAAACCAATTGCTGCAAATTGATTCAAATAAAATAAAATAGCAATTCCCACACCCTCAATTACTTTGGTGGTTGGTGCTTGGCCCACACCTAAAATAACATTTACTTGAGTATATGTTAAACTGCTATTGTCAAAACTTCCAGATAAGTCTAATCAAGTTCCATAAATCATTTTCCCAATTCCAGTTACTAGGGCAAAAATGATTCCTGCAAAGACAATGAAAGGAATCATGAAAGATACACCACTCATTATGTGGCGAATCCAGGCTTTTTTATCTTTAACATCAAAAATATCAGTTTCAGTGCTGCCTTCTCCTTGTTTGCCAGCCCCAGATAAGGCAGTTTTTAAAAAGTTAACTGGATCTGACATAATTTTTTTTGTACCAATATTAAAAACTCTTTTACCACTAAATCTTTCAGTGTCAACTGCAATATCTGTAGCTAAAATAACCACATCTGCTGCTGCGATTTGTTCTGGGGTTAAGGTGTATTCTTGACCTTTTTGACCCTGAGTTTCTACAAAAACATTAGCTCCAATTTCTGCTGCAGCTGCCAGAATGGCATCTCTTGCCATATAAGTGTGAGCCACTCCAGTGGCACAAGCTGTTATTCCAACAATTAATGGTGCTTTGGCAAATGTTTTAGCAGGTTTTGGACTCTTGTGTAAGTTTAAACTTGCAAAGATTTCTTGATGATCACTACTAGTTTTTAATTTTTCTCTAATTTTTTGATCCATCAAGTTAGTAGCAATGTTACTCAAGATGTCTAGGTAATCTCCTGATACTTCAGGAACCAATAACATAATAATGTACTTAATACTTTGACCATCAATACTTTCTCATTCCAAACCATGTTGGTTTTTGATGAAAAAAATTGCAGGTTTCAAAACACAAGCAGCTCGGGCATGAGGTATAGCAAAACCATCTTCAAATCCAGTTGAAGATTCTGCTTCTCTGCATTTAAAAGCTTTTATTAAGCTTTTTTGGTCATTTACAATTCCTTGTTCAGCAGCAATTTTTGCATAATTTTTAAATAAATCATTCAAATTTTTGCTATCATCTTCAAGAAACATAAATTCAGCAATATTTTTTTCCATTGCAATTCCCCCTCTTTGAGGCTAAACCTCAACTAAATGATAACGCTTTTGTTTTTCATTTTCTCGTATTTTTTAAATATATGTTTTTCAGTGGAAAAAATACTATTAATGTGTGCATTTTGTTTTTAATAAAAAAATATTTTACAACTGTAAAATATTTTTAATCTTAACTTTTAACCTACTGAACCTTCCATATCCATTTTTATTAATTGGTTTAATTCTACTGCATATTCTAAAGGTAATTCTTTGGTAAATGGTTCTAAAAAACCCATAACAATTAGTTCTAAAGCCTCTTGTTCACTAATGCCTCGGCTCATTAAGTAAAATAATTGTTCTTCACTAACCTTTGAAACAGTGGCTTCATGTTCAATTTGTGATTGGTTGTTATGGACTTTATTTTGAGGAATAGTATCAGAATGAGATTGATTATCTAAAATTAAGGTATCACACTCAACTCTTGCTTTTGAGTTAATTGCATTTGGACCAATGTAGGCTAAACCTCGATAATTGGCTGTTCCCCCTTGAAAAGTTATTGACTTAGAAACTATTTTTGATTTTGTTTCTTTACCTAAATGGATCATTCGACTACCAGCATCTTGATATACTCCTTTTTTAGCAACTGCAATAGAAATGGTGTCTCCTTGGGAACGGTCTCCTTTTAAAATACAAGCTGGGTACTTCATGTTGATTCTTGAACCAATATTACCATCAACTCATTCCATGCGACCATCTTCTTCCACAATACTTCTTTTGGTTACTAAATTTAAGACATTGTCACTTCAATTTTGAACAGTAGTATAACGAACACTAGATCTTTTCCCAACAAAAATTTCAACAATCGCTGCATGCAAATTATCTTTTGAATAAATTGGTGCAGTGCACCCCTCAACATAGTGCAGTTCAGCATCATCTTCTACAATAATTAAAGTTCTTTCAAATTGTCCTGCTTGTTGAAAATTAATTCTAAAATAAGCTTGTAAAGGTTTTTCTAACTTAACTCCCTTGGGAATGTAAATAAATGTTCCTCCCGATCACACTGCACTATTTAAAGCAGCATACTTGTTGTCATGATTTGAGACAAGTTTGGCAAAATATTGACGAAATAACTCTGGGTATTTTTTCAAAGCAGTATCGCAATCAGTAAAAATAACCCCTAAATCTGCAATTTCAGATTGTAATTGTTCATAAACTGGGCTGGCATCTCACTGAGCATTAATCCCAGCAAAAAAGTTTTTTTCTGATTCTGGAATCCCTAAACGATCATAGGTGTTTTTAATTTTATCTGGTAAATCAGTTCATTTGCTAACAAAACCATCAGTTCCCACAGTATAGTAGTAATAATCTTGAAAATCAATAAAACTTAAATCAGGTCCAAAACTTGGTTGAGGCATAGCAAAGAATTTTTTTAAACTATCCAGACGAAAGTTCAGCATTCACTCAGGTTCCGCTTTAATAGCAGACATTTTGCGAATAATTTCTTCATTTAAGCCTTTATCTAATTTAAGTTTAGAAACTTCACCTTCATTAAAACCATACTTGTATTTGGATATCTCTTTAATTTCTGCTTCTTGTTTTAACTTTTTCATTATTTTACCTCCTCTTCTAAGATGTATCTTAGTCCATCTGCACCTAATAAAGCACAATTGATGCGGTTACGTTGACTATAAATATTGTGAAAGGCAATTAATTCACCCAATGTAGTTTCGTCATAAACCTCTCCAACTATCATATTGTGATAGTTGCTAAGAATTTTTAAAGCTTCAGCTTTACTTTGATTGGTAATTTGGTCACATAAAATATCAATAGCAGCTCCACTGATAGAGCAAGTTACTCCATCAAAAATTGCTTTGGTAACTTTTTGGTTTTCATAAGTTATTTGCACGTTTATTTCATCACTACAAGTTGGAGAGTCTTGATACTTAATAAAACTGTTTGGCATTGGAGTTACTGGTGCTTTATGATCTGGATCTGTATAATGTTCCATTAAAATTTGTCTTAAAGCTATTTTGTCGTTTTTATCAATCATAAAGTTACCTCCTATAAAATTGCATCAAGTCAATTATCACTATTTTGCATAGCCTCAATTAACTTGTCAATATCTTCAGTAGTGTTGAAAATTCCAAAGCTGACTCTAATAGTTGACTCTGCTTTGAAAACATATTTACCAAGTCGAGCACAGTGCTTACCAACTCTAACTGAAATATGGTAATTCTTATTTAAGAATGCTCCAAAGTCTTGAGCATTAACTCCCTTAACATTAAACAAAAAAATTGGTTCATCAGTTTTTAAATTATAAAATTCAAACTTACTTTGATCTAATTTTTTTACAGCTTGACGTAAATATGCTTTTAAACTATGACCATGTTCTATTAGAGTTTGCAAGTTAATCTCATCAATAAATGCTAATGCTGCTTGAAAACCACAAATTGCACTGAGATTTAAAGTACCTGCTTCAAATTTTTCAGGAATTTTTGCTAAATTGAATTTATCAAATTCAATTGCCGAGTTATTACCCCCACCATAAAAAATTGGTTCCATGATTTCTAAAACTGCTTTTTTTGCTCACATAACTCCTAAACCGAATGGTCCAAACATTTTGTGGGCAGAAAAAGCTAAACAATCAATGTTTCAAGCACTAACATCAGTTTTGGTATGAATAATAGCTTGGGCTGCATCCACCACCACCAAAGTTTGTGGATTAATTGTTTTAATTGTTGTAGTTATTTTTTCTACCAAATTCAATGCTCCCATTGTATTGGTAATATTTGCAAAAGCCACAAGCTTGGTTTTTGCATTAATAAAGTTCTTAATATTTTTTAAGTCAATTGACCCATCTGCTTCTAAATCAAAATAATTAAGTTTTAAATTTAGTTCTTTTGCAAGTACCATTCATGGTAAAAGGTTTGAAGAGTGTTCTAACTTAGTTAAAACAATTTCATCTCCTGGTTGAAAAATCTTTTTTAAACCAAAAGCAATTTGATTTAATGAATGTGTTGTTCCACTTGTAAAAATAATTTCATCAGCTCGGGTAGCTCCAATTAACTTTGCTGTGAGTTTTCTAGTTGTACTAACCATTTCATTTGCCAAATATGCATTATCAAATAAATTATTATGAGTGTTGGCAGCGATTTTAACATTATAATTGTATTCTGCATCTAAAACACTTTTTGGTTTTAAAACTGTTGCTGCTGAATCAAAATAAACTTCATTGGGATTGGCAGTAAAATAAGGAAAAAGTTTTTTATAATCCATTTAAATCATTCCCTTCAAGATTTGTTTTAACTCAGATTCCAATTGTGGACTTGGTAAGTCCACAAAAATTGGTGCAAAATAGCCATTGACAATTAACTCTTGGGCTTGTCCATCATTTAAACCTCTTGATTTTAAGTAAAAGACTTGGTCAGGATCTAGCATTCCAATTGCATTAGCATGACTTGCCACAATATCATTTTCATCAATTAGTAAAACTGGGTCTGAATCTGCTTTGGCATTCTTATCTAAAACTAGTAAACGTAATTCCTGGTGAGCTTCACTCCCACTACTTTTTTCTCTAATATCACTAACACAGCGAATAAAACCTTGTGATTTACCTTTTAAAACTTCATAAGCTTTAATATTTGAACTGGTATTTCTTGCTAAATGACAAACATTTATTAAGCTATTTTTAACAAGATTTTGATTAAGGATACTGGCACTATAAAATTCAACTTGACTGTTATTGGCAACTAAATTTATTGTTATTTTATCATCAATATCAACATTTGTTAAATTAGCAATTTTTAAGTTTAAGGTTGCATATTGGTGCACTTCAAAAACTACTTCAAAATGTTTTGCAACTGGTTTTGTTAATGGTAAAAAGACAATTGTTAAATCTAAAACTACTTCTGGACTAACTTGAAAATTGATTTTACCATCACTTTCTGCTAGGAAAATTATTTTTTTTGTTGATTTTGTAAAACTATATTCTGCTGGTAAAGAGGTTTGAAAATCAAGAATTTTTTCATCTTGGATCTTTAACATAATTTAACTTAGCTCCTTAACTCAGTTATACCCAGCCCGATTAATTTTATCAACAATTTCAGCTCCACCACTTGTGACAATTTTCCCATCAATAATGACATGAGCATGAGTTGGGATTACTTTTTTAAAGAAGCGATCATAGTGTGAAACTATGATTTTTCCTTGTTGATTTGGATTGATGTTTAAGTTGTTTGAAACAACATCCAAAGCATCAACATCAAGACCTGAATCAATTTCATCAATTAGGGCAAAATATGGATTTAATAGTTTTAATTGTAAAATCTCATTTTTTTTCTTTTCTCCACCACTAAACCCATCATTTACAAAACGTTTTAACATATTTAAATCAAAATCTAGGTCTTGAGCTTGTTGTTTAATGCTGCCAAAAATATCTTTGAGTTTTTGTTTTTGTTCACTATGTGCATTAACTGTGTATTTTAAAAACTCTAGGTTTGAAACCCCAGGAATGGTTTGAGGATTTTGCATTGCTAAAAATAAACCAGCTTTACTGCGTTCATCAACTGCTAAATCTAAAATACTTGTTCCATCTATTAAAATATCCCCTTGAGTAACTTCATATTTTGGATGTCCCATTATTGCCATTAATAAAGTTGACTTTCCATTACCATTTGGACCCATTAAAGCATGAGTTTCTCCTGAATTAATTGTTAAATTAATTCCTTTTAATATTTCTTTGTCCTCAATTTTGACATGTAAATCTCTAATTTCTAATTTGTGCATAATACTACCCCTTAACACTTTAATTATAAGTTGTTTTCTTGGTATTTTTTTGCAATTTAACAGATAATTATTTTTTTTGACTAAATTTAGTTAAAATTTAGATTAATTTTTATAACATAAATAATCTGACTTATAATAGTGAAAGAAAGGTGAGATTAAAAAATGCCTAAATCAAATAAAATTAAGTTCTTAAAAGATTACATTACTAATAAAAATATCTTTGTTGGTGAGTACACCTACTTTTACTCTTTTCAAGGTGAACAAGCTTTAAAAGAGTTTCAAAATCGCAATGTTTTATACCATTTCCCAGAGCTTTGACATGACAAATTAACTATTGGTAATTTTTGTGCCATTGCTGATGAAGTCAAAATTTTAATGAATGGTGCCAACCATCGACTAAACAGTCTTTCAACTTACCCCTTTGAAATGTTTTGTGAGTTTGAACTAGACCCCAAAACAGTTCCCCCAGTTAGCTCGCGAGGAGACACTTCAATCGGACATGATGTTTGGATTGGTTATGGAGCTACAATCATGCCAGGAGTCACCATTGGTAATGGTGCTATTATTGGGGCCCAAGCTGTAGTTAGTCAAGATGTCCCCCCTTATAGTGTGGTTGTAGGTAACCCAGCTAGGGTTGTGAAAATTCGTTTCGACCAAGCCACTATTGCTAAATTAGAGGCACTACAATGATGGGAACTACCCCTAGCAGAAATTAAAATGCTGCTCCTAGATTTACTTAAAAACAAATTATAAAAGACAAAATTCACAATATCTGTTGTAAATTTTCATACACTAATTATAGCGGAAAAAAGGATAAAAGTTTTTTTAGTTTCCAACTAAATTTTTAAGATTTGGAAAAAATATTACTTCTTTTCTAACAAAATGTTATAATTACATTGTTAGGAAAGGTTATACGGTAACAAAATGAAACAAAATGAAAAAAAATTTGTCTCAATTGATTTAGGAACAACTTCTACCTTAATCTATGTGAGTGGTCAAGGAATTGTTTACAATGAAGCTTCAATTGTTGCATACAAGATCAAAGAAAATAAAATCATTGCTGTAGGTAATGAAGCTTACAAAATGATTGGTAAAGGTAATAAATCAGTAAAAATTGTTAGACCCATGGTTGATGGGGTAATTACAGACATCAGAGCAACCACAAAACAACTTAAATATATTTTTGATAGACTAAGAATGCAAGCAGCATTAAAAAAATGTATCATGCTACTTGCCTGTCCTTCAGTAGTTACAGAATTAGAGCGAAAAGCCCTAGTAAGTATTGGGAAAAGTTTTGGAGCAGAAGAAGTTTTTATAGAAGAAGAAGTTAAAATGGCAGCCTTGGGTGGTGGAGTTAACATTTTTGCCAGCACAGGGAGACTTGTAATTGATTGTGGTGGAGGAACTACTGATGTGGCAGTTTTAGCATCAGGAGATATTGTCTTATCAAAATCAATAAAAATTGCTGGAAATGCCTTTAATGATGAAATCCAAAAATTTATCAAAAGTCAATTTGGTTTAGAAATAGGACAAAAAACTTCAGAAAGCATAAAAATTAGCATTGGATCAATTGCCAAATATACAGATGAAAGAAACATGAAAGTTTATGGACGTGATGTAGTTTCTGGATTACCAAGAGAAATTCAAGTAACTCCTGAAGAAATTCGTGAAGTCTTAAAAATACCTGTTTCAAAAATTATTGATCTAACTGTTCAAGTTCTTGAAGAAACACCTCCAGAATTAGCAGGAGATATCTTTAGAAATGGTATCACATTATGTGGTGGAGGAGCTTTAATTAGAGGAATTGACAAATACTTTGCAGATACTCTACAACTACCTACAAAAGTTTGTGAACAACCACTTTTAGCTGTAATTAATGGGACACGTAAATTTGAATCATATATTTATGACAAAATGAATGAACCAAAACGTCAAGAAATTATTTAAATTATCTAACAATACATTCTCAATCAGTGATTGAGAATTTTTATTTCAAAATCCCCTATTTTAGAGTTTAGCTTGTTTAAAAATATTGAAATTAACCGAGCAATAATGTTTTTTTTCTTTATAATTATATTGTATATTTAATTTCAAGGAGTGAAATAAGTGAAAAAATTAATCACGCTATTAAGCGGACTAACTATTACAGCAAGTTCTGCATCAGTTGCAGTAGCTTGTACAAACTATGACCACAAGGTTGATGGAAACTCAATATTGGTGCAATTCTTGCAATCAATGGATGGAGTAGCACAAATTGATGCTAGTGACGTTCTATGAGAATTAATTAACCAAAGTGGACCAGCCAATCGTGAGAGTTTCTTAATTCAGTTGTTAAACCTAATTAACGTATCTATTTTAAGTAATTCTGAACAAAATTTTGGTGAAACTGGCTCAATCTTAGATGATGCATCAAGTTTCATTAATACAGGATTGGGAGATGCACTAATTAATAAATGAAAATCAGTTAGTGCTGCTGTTGACCTACAAATTCAAAGGGAAAAAGATAGCTACCAAAGAGCAAATGGTAAAAATTGATTGTCAAAATGAAAACAAATGTTAGTTGATAAATATTCAGTTTATCAAAAAGACACAGGAGATATGGATTTAGACTTCTTAGAAGCAAAATACAAAGCAAATATCTTAATGACTGATGCTAGCAATAGTGCAACAAAAGGTATTTTAGATGTATTGTTAAATACAGATAGTTTTGGGGTAACTTGAGTTACTTCAACAACTGTTGCAAGTAAATTTAATGCACTAAAAAGTGTTGTGGGAGATGATGCTAAATTTCAACAAGTTTTTGATGCAGATAAATTAGCTATTCAACAGATTGAAAATGCCCAAGAAGCAGATGCTACAAAATGAGCAAAGAAAATAGATTATACAGTTGAAGAAGCAAAAGCAGTTATTAGTGGACTTGCTGATGCCTCAACCTTAGAACATGATGTTCCCGAAGATACTAATGTTTGATCTGCAAATGGTTCAGCTTCAAGAGCTGGAATGCTAAGTAATTCTCAACTATTCTTCTTAAACAAGTACTATGAAACTAAGGCGCCACTTGCAATAAGTGAAGTTGTCATTGCCTTTTCAGATAACCAAAAATTTGATGATGGAATTACCCCTGAAGACTTCAATGGTGACAATGAAGTTGACTCAAAAGCAACAAATAGACTATTACCAAATCTATTGGATGACAATTTATGAAATGCAGCATTGGTAAAAAATGATGTTTTTACAACTTACCAATCAAAAGCATCAGTAAAAACTTATGATTCATTACTAACTCTAACAAACTCAAATTATTCAAACACACTTAAATCAGTAGTTTATGACTATGTGCTTAAAGGTAATGGAGCTAGTGATGAACCCATACAACCTGATGTAGCGAGTGATAATCAATTATCAAAGATTGTTACAGACTTAAATAGATCTTCTGATAAAAAACTATATGCTCAATTTGGTTCAGATGGAAACAAACTTGTTTACATAGACACAGATGGAATTCATGTAGTTAGAATTGAAGGTTGAGATTATTTTAAAGATGCAGAAAGCAACGCAGAAAGAGCAAATACTTTGACTGAATTACAATCATTTAACAAATTCCATAATTTAAAAGATTCAGAAAAAATTGAGGGTCTATTTTCAGGAACTGGAAGACCACAAATGGAATTGTTGAATACAGCAATTAGTAACAAATACTTGCAATATTTGGTAAATACTTCATTGTTAAAAGGACTAACATCAAGTCCAGTTAATTATGACATTATGAGTGAAGTAAAATCATGAGCAACAATTAGTAACTCATCAGATTCAGAAACATATTGAATAACTACAGTATTAGAATACTTTGAAAATATTTCAAATATCTCTCCTGAGGGAAGTGATTCATCAAACAATGACATAATTAAAACATTTGTTGGTAAATTCTTGGTGTTTGGGTCAAGCAATGCAGCAAATCAAACAGCAAATGACATTGCAGAAAGTATGGAAAATTGAGCAATTGACAAAATTAGTACTGCTCAACAAACAATTCAAATAGCTTCATCAGTTAAATTTGTGGAAATGTTTAAAAACTGAAGAAAATCAATAGAGTCAAACACAGCAGCTGAATATCCAAAAGGTTTAATTGATGGTGATAAATTTGGAGATAGTACTTTAGCAGAAAGTGTAAAAGAGATTTGATTAGTTACTACAGATCCACCATCAACTAGTGGTGAATCTAGTTCAAATCTAAAAGTACTAGATGTTTACTATCTATTCAATACTATGACTGAGAAAGGAACTGATTTATAATGAGAAAATTACTTGGATTAATTAGTGCTTTTTCACTAACAGCCACTGCTTCATCAATTGCAGTAGCTTGTGGTTCAGATAGAATTGAAAGTCCTGTTTTAAATAAGGATTTAGCAAGACAAATTATTGCTAAACTATCTGGTGAAGACTTGGCAAGCATTGACTTTGGTGATATTTTCACCAATGCAGATATTTCTGCAACAGTTGTTAAAATGATTAATGACTTAGTTTCAAAACAATATGGTTATGATTCAACCAATTCATTATTAAGAAACTTAGGTTTAACACCCTATGCAGATAGAGATAGCAGTGGAAAACTGCCTGAGGCATTCACTGAATCATTTGCTAATTCAGCAGCAACTGTTGCTGAAGATAAATTATTTACAGAATATACTAAATCAATCTCATCAGGAACTAGAATGGATTTAAGTCAACTAGTTTCACTATATTCATTAAATCCAATTAAAGACACAGTAGTTGAAGCCATTGATGGAACTCCTGTTGAAGTAAAAGTTGGTGATAAAATTTATATTGATGAAAATGTTTGAGGTCTATTTACAGAGGCAAGCAATGATTACACAGTTATTCTCCCAACAATTGCTCAACTGACAGCTAAAGAATCAGTTTTTACAATTAAAGGAAGAGAAATCAGTGCAAAAACTGCACTGAGATTGAGATTTCAAGACTACTTTAATAACTCATTAATGAAAAGTATTGCAGAAAACCTATTAACAATGGCTTACATTGATTCAAACTCATTTGTTGCTTCAGAAGTTGCAGGTGGATATGAACCATTTATCAATACAAGTTCTGCTCTATTTGGAAAAACTCAAACATGATATACTTCAAATACAACAGCAACTGATAGAGAATGAAAAACCAATGTTAAAATGGTTTGATCACTAAAATTCAACAATGAAACAGGTTTAAATCAAGCAAATGCTTTAAAATTAATTGATAATTTAGCAAGTTTCATTAATACTGCAACTGGTGAATTAAAACCTGATGGAGATGGATTAATTGCCTTAATGGAAAAGGTAATTGAAAAAATGAATAATGCAAGTGAGTTTGATGGTGGTATCTATACTGCTGATGATTCAAATGCATATGACTCATTCTTTAATCAAGAAGGTTTCAAAGGATTAACAGTTTATGAAAGTGGTAGTTCAATTGGAACTAGTCCAATTTCAGGTGCCAACTATGAAGATGCAGTAAAAAATGCAACCAAAGCTGGAATGTTAAAAAATGGTCCTTTACCTTACTTTACAGATTCAAGTAATGGAAACATTGCAGAGTTTGTCTTTGTTTTACCGGTATATATGATTGAACTACTTGGTGGTAGTGATCCATCTGGTGCATCAAACTTTACTATTAAAGATGCAGCTGATGGATCTAAACCAGTAAACCTTGGACCATCAGCAGTTAACCCTGATCGTTATGTTGAAATTTGAAATCAAACTAACAACAAGGCTTTCCATTCAAAAGATGTTCAAGAACTAATAACAAATGATAGTGCTCGTCGTGCATTAATTAACCAAGTTAAATATGTGGTTTCTCAAGACAGCACAACCTCATCAATCGCAAAAACTACTTTATATTCAAGATACTTGGATGCAGATGATATCTTCTATGCTGGTTTATACAGCCAAATTGGAACATACATTAGAAATGAAGCGGAATCAGACGAATAATTTAAAAAGTTGAAGTTATTTCAACTTTTTTTAAACAAATTTTGTAAAATAACTATGAGAGGAAAAAAATAATATGAAAGACTGTATTTTTTGTAAAATCATAAACCAAGAATTACCTTGTAAAAAAATTTATGAAGATGATTTGTGTTTAGCTTTTTTAGATATTGCCCCAAACAGTGATGGACATTGCTTGGTAATACCAAAAACTCACTCAGAGGATTTGACATCATCAAGTTTTGAAGACCTTCAAGCAGTGGCAATAGCTAAAGTAAAAGTTGTTGAAATTCTCAATGCTAAATTACCTCAAAAACCTGCTGGTTATAATTTTATTTCAAATCAAGGGGCAGAAGCTTATCAAGTGGTTTTTCACTATCATGAACACATTGTGCCAAAATATGTTAAAGATGAAGGTTACACTATTAAAATTAATAAAAACCCTAAAGACTTAACACCTGATGAACTTTATGAATACTTTACAAGTAAATAAAAAAATAGAACTAAACTACAAAATGTAGCAGTTCTATTTTTCTTTTTTAAAATGTTTTAAAAATTGGCGACCATTTTCAGTTAAAACTCTTGGAGTTCACCCAGTTTCAGCAGTTACTTTCTCTAACTCATCATTCACTCGATAAATGCGTGCATCCAAAGCATCCAAAGAAGAAACTATAATTGCTTCCATAAGATTTGGTTCAACTGGCGACCCAAACTCTCTTTGACCATGACTTGCTAAAATAACATGTTGGAGTAAGACTACACTTGCTTCTTCATCAACAGTTAGCTTAAGTTCTTTGGCTTTTTGAGCTACAAATGTGTTTCCAATTGAAATATGTCCAATTAACCGTCCTGCATCAGTATATTCTGATGCAGTTTTGCCCTTCATTTCCACAACTTTACCAATATCATGTAAAATAGCACCACAAATTACTAGTTCTCAATCAATTTGAGCATATTTATAAACATCTTTTAAAGAGATGGCAGCTTTTAGTAGACTAACACTATGTCAAAATAGTCCCCCCACCACATTGTGGTGAATTGAAGTTGCTGCTGGGAAAGTTTTAAACTCATTTTCATAATCATTTAAAATAGCAATAGTAATTTTTTTATAAACTGGATTTTTAATTTTGCCTAACACTTCTAATAGTGCTTTATATTGTTTATTTACATCTAATGGTGCAGAAATCAAAAACAAGTCTTCACTAATTTGGTATTTACCAAAATCTACTGGATCTATCACCAAATAACTATTTATTTTTAATTGTAATTGTTGGCGATAAACATTTGCAACTGCATCAACCTTAACATAAGCATCTGTAATGATTTTCTTTACATCTTCTTCTTCACAATTTCACAATCTTGCCTCAATTCTCCCAGTGGAGTCTGCTAAATTAACTACTAAGTAGTTTGCTCCATTATTACCAGTTGATAAAATTACTTTCTCAACACGAGCAATTAAGCTAATATTTTTTGTTTCACTGTTAATTTCATTAATTCTCATAAAATTTTCCTCTATACTACTTATTTTATCAAAAAAAGCACCATTTAGTGCTTTTAAATTAACAAACCAGGGTTATTGATTATCTCATTAAATGCATTAGTTAAATTAACGGCATCTTTAAATGAAATATATGACTGATCAAATGCAACACTTACATTAACATAGTCTGATAACAAGTTGTGGTTTATTACTCTTGAATGCACATCACCAATTGTGATTGCAATTACTGCTTGATTTGGTAATTGTAATTTTGATGAAAGGACATTAAATTTACCCATATCAACTAAAATAATATTATTTGGAGTTTTTGTAACTTCATTATTTTTAATTTGCAAGGCCACTTGCTCTAAATTAGATTCAGCAGCTAAATTAATATCTTTATACAATAACTCACCTTGTTTAATTTTTCCTAAACTAATTGTTTGATTATCATTGAAATCAAATTCTTGGAATTCAGCAATTACCTTATGTAAAGCTTTCAAATAGAAGGTATTTAAACCTAGTTTAACCCCTTTTGCTAAATAAGGGTCATGCATTAAAGTGTGTAAGTTCATCAATCCTGTTACATCAACCTCAAAATCAATTGAACTGATTTGTCTTGCAGTACTTGTTGATGTTTGCAATATTTTTTGATTTAATTTTGCAAGTTGTTCATCAATTTTTTCAATTTTTTCTAAAATTGCTTGTTCACTATCTGCAGCTAAATCAAAATGATTAACATCAGTTGAACTAATTTCTGGAGCTGTTATTGAAACTGTATTTTTAAAATTATCTACTTTTTCTTGTAAAGTTTTTTGTGTTTTTTGAATTTCTTCAATTTTTTCTAGTAAATAACTATTTTCATGAGATTGCACTGCCTCATAATCTTTAACTATTTGGCACTCTTGCTGTTCAAGTTTTTCAATTCTTTCAGTCAAGTTTCTAATTTCTGCTAATAGAAGTTCTGCATGCATTTCTGAAATCTCAGAACTTGGTTCAACCTCAAAATCTGCAGTTTTTAAATCTGTAAATTCTGTAAATTGGTGTAAATCATCAACTTCTGTGCTTGTAACTTCTGGTTGGGTTTCCTCAAACTCAATTGAAGCTACCACTTCAGGGTTTTCATTTGCAAAAAACTCAGCATTGATTTTATTTTCACTGCCCAAAGCAGTTACAAATGAACTATTCTCTTCATTAATTAATTTCGGTTCAACATAACTTGAAGCTGCTTGGTCTCTTGGGACCACTGTGTCTAAAGGTTTGCTCTCAGTTGAGTCCTCTGTTTCAGAACTTTCATTTGTAAATTTTGATAAAAACTCAGAATCATCAATCATTTCAGTTAATTCTTGGGTGTTTAACACCTCTGCTGGTAGTTCATTTGTAAATTCTTCTTCAATCTCTGTTTCAGGCTCTAATTCAGGTTCATTTAGGTCTGCTGCTTCATCAACACTTAATGCATTCAACTCACTTAACTCTTTTGTGATTGAATCATTGACAAATAATGGTGTTGCATCAATTTTATATTCATCCTCTACTTTGTTTGGAGCTGGAGTCGGTTCAAAATCTGGCTGTGGAGTTGCATCATGATTTTGTTCAACAGAGTCCTCAATAATCACTTTTGGATCAGTTATTTCAGTATCAGTTATTCCATCTTCATCAATTGATTCAATATTAATGTCTAAATTAGATCAAGTCATATCAATTTCAGAGTTTAATTTGTTTTGGGTTGCTTCAAAATCTGGAGTTTCTTGGGGTACAAATAAATCTAAATCATAGTCTTCTGCAGCATTATCATCTGGCTCAGAATTTGTGTCAACTGCTGCAAAAGCAGCTTCAACTTCATCTTGTGTTACTACACTATTGGTCTCAAAATCATCCACTGGAGTAGAATCAGTGCTATCAGGTGATTCAATTTCACTTTCTTCTGAAAATGAGTCTACACTCTCAGGTGAGTCGGCTTCAGACTCAAAAATAGCTTCAAATTCAGTTTCAATTATGACATCTTCATCAACACTTGTAAACTCTTCATCCTCAGCATTAACACTGGCAAATGAAGGTTCTGTTTCAGGTTGAAACTCATTTGCAGTTTCAACTTCGTCATCTGAGTAGTCTTCAAATTCATCATTGTTGTCAGCAATACTTAAATCTTCAGTTTTATTACTATTTTCATCAATATCTAAGTCACTGTTTGCGGCTGAAAATTCTGTTTCAACATCAGTTTCAGGTTGAAACTCATTTGCAGTTTCAACTTCGTCATCTGAGTAGTCTTCAAATTCATCATTGTTATCATCAGCTGCATCATATTCTTTAACAACCTCATTAATGTCATTGCCTAAGTGTCCAAATTTTTCTAGACCTTCTCTTAAAGTGTTACCTAGCTTATTTTGTTTTCTGATTAATCTATTTAACTCATGATCATTTAACACTTCAAACATAGTTTCACCAGGTTTAACAATAATTGATTCAACAATTTTAATTTCACCAATGATACCATCATTTTTTGCAATAACTTTGATTTTTTCACGTTCTGAATTGATGACTAAGGCAAGTAAATCGCCTTCTACAACTTTTTGCCCTACTTCAACAATGACATTTTGCACAATTCCTTTGCGCTTATTGTCAGACTGAAATTTAATTTTATCCATAATAGCCCCCTATAAATTAATGTTTTTGCCCATAAAACATTTTTTTTGATTTAACTTATTTTTTAACCATTCTTTAACCTAAAAGTCAGCTTTTATCAAGTTTTCACTAAAAAATAAGAATTCAACTATATTATACGCAATTATTAAGCTGACTTCAATTTTTTATTAAATAAAATTGAAACTTTTTTTGACAGGTAACCTTTTTCCGGACACACATATTTTACAACTTTATTCTCACATAATTGTAAAATTTTTGATATAAACTTGCATTTAGCTGATACTCAGCAAGTCCTTTATAACAGTAATTTTCTTTTAAGCATTCTCTTTTAAAAACTGATCAAAACCCTTCAATCCAACCATTATCTGTAGACTTGGCTATTCTTGACATGCTTGGAATCAAATTAAAGTACATTAGCATCAACTTATAATTATATGCTTTAAATTCAGAACCATTATCTGAGTGTATTACACTGTTTGGCAAGAAGACACCAAATTCATCAGTCATTTTTAGAAATGATTTTTCTACAAGTTGATTCCCTTTATTTTTTTCTGTTACTAAACCAAAGATTTTTTTCATTTTAATATGATAAAAACCACAGGTATAGTATCTTTCACCATTGAATTCCTTTTCTGTTATGTCTACTGAAAAAACATCACCATACTTATCAAAATTTTCAGGATCAGTTAACAAGTTTGGGTATTTACCAACCTTTTCAGGTTTTGCTACCTTATTTTTTCATTTCACATGATTATTGGTGGAGATGCTTCTCATTTTAAAGTATCTCAATATTTTTTTATGTGATGACTTAGCTATCCCCTTAGTGAGCAAATCTATTGCAATTCTTTTACAACCATAGGTTTTTCCTGAATCAATAAAGCTCTGCTCAATATTTAAATAAAAATCATGATCATAATATCTTACCCTAGGTTTCCCTTGCTTCACTCATTCATAGTATGTACTTTTTGGAAGTTGAGCAATTTTTAATAAGCCATTTTTAGGTATTTTGAATTCATTGTAGATAAATTCCTCAACAACTAAGCATTTAATTATATTAAGCTCCCATTTAACTACTTTTTTTTACTTATCAGGGCCTCAATTCTTTTTCACATTTCATTTCTAGTTTCTAATTCGGCATTTTTCTTCTTCAGTTCTTTAACTTCATTTCTTAAAATTATTAGTTCTTCTTTATCAGCTGAATTTGGTGCCCCAAGACCATCAATTCCAGATTGATCATACTTTTTACACCAATTTAAAAGTGTTTGATCTGAGATGCCATAACTTTTAACAAAATTCTTGGCCTTTGTCTTGCTCTCTCTAAATTTTAAAATTATTTTTTCTTTTTGCTTTGCTGAGTAATGTCCCATAAAAAAACCTCTTTCCTAACAATATTATTTTACATTCAATATAAATGTAATTTAATTTTTTGTCCGGAAAAAGGTGGAAGTACAATTGAAACTTTTTTTTGACAGGTAACCTTTTTCTGGACACACATATTTTACAACTTTATTCTTATATAATTGTAAAATTTTTGATATAAACTTGCATTTAGCTGATACTCAACAAGTTCTTTATAACAGTAATTTTCTTTTAAACATTCTCTTTTAAAAACTGATCAAACCTTTCAATTCAACCACTATCTGTAGACTTGGCTATTCTTGCCATGCTAGGAATAAAATTATAGTACATTATATTTAAAAATATATTTATTAAATATCTATTAATCTTGTTATTGGTTAAGTTACATCAATATTGTCAATTTTAACAAAGTTAATTTACATAATTGACTTAAAGTTGTAATGACTTTGCAAAAATAAGATCTAGAAAAATAAAAACTATTCAAGTATACTTGAATAGTTTAAAAACTTATTATTAAAAGATAATTTATTAAATGATATTGTTGTGTGAAAATGTTTTAAATGCTATTAAACTTTTAAATCTTCTTCATCTGAAACTAAAATTTCAGTAACTGTAAATGATAAAGTGTCTCCATCAGCTAATTTATATCCTGTTGCAAGAGTAAATGCAATATCTGCACTTGTGTCTGTAGCATCATTTTTAGTTACTGTTCAAGTATCAACTTCAACAATTGTTTCATCAGCATCTAATAATGCTTTTAATTCCACAGTTGTCAAGTCCTCTTTATCTGTTAATAAAGCATCAACTTTGTCTTTAATGCTTGCAGTAGTAACTGTGATTTCTTCATCTTCATCTTCTTCATCTGAAACTAAAATTTCAGTAACTGTAAATGATAAAGTGTCTCCATCAGCTAATTCATATCCTTCTGCAAGAGCGAATCCAATGGTTGCATTTGTTGTGGTACCAACTCTAGATACTGTTCAAGTAGCAACTTCAACAATTGTTTCATCAGCATCTAATAATGCTTCCAATTCTGCAACTGTCAAGTCCTCTTCATCTGTTAATAAAGCATCAACTTTGCCTTTAATGCTTTCAGTAGTAACTGTGATATCTGTTTTTTCATCTTCTCCACAAGCAACTACAGCAGATCCTGTGCTAGCAACTAAGCCAGTTGCTGCTAGTAATCCTAATAATTTCTTCATATATTTTTATTCCCTTTCATACATGTAGCATAATATTATGCCTAAAAATTATTATACATATATTTTCGTTATTTACAACACAAAAAAGTGTTAACTTTGAAAATATTCCATTGTTATAAAAATAAAAAAGGATAAATTAGGTCTTTAATTTATCCTTTTAAATAGTTGTTATTGGGTTAAAATTCTATTCATAGTTAAAAGATACTTTTGTTAGTTTTAAAGTGAACAGTTAACTTTTAAAAATTTAGTACCTAAAATGAACTTAAGAGACTTTCACTTTCTTGGTATTTTGAGTATATATATGTCACAGTGATATTACCAGCATCATAACTTCAAATACTAGTCGGTACAGATATAATTGCTTGCATTGTTGTTGGATCCTCTACAAAATACAAGTTTATAAAAATTCCATTCTCTAAATAAGTTTCATCAACATCTGCATAATTTGCTTCTCATAATTTTTGGACTATTTCTTCAAGTGATGGTAAATCATCAACACCTGAAAACTCACCCAATTCAGTTTTACTAATGTAATCTTTCAAATAAGACTTTGGTGGTACTGCAGTATTTTTTCACCAAAAACATGACACAGTATTTGCTGCTGCTAAGCTCACACTTCCAACAAATGCAAAACTCCCTAATAAACTTAAAGTTTTTTTCATTATTGACAATGCTCCTTTCTCTTAACTGCTTTATTCCACAAACTAATTATAACACCAGAATTTTTCTTAATCAAAAAAATGCAATTAACTAAAAACCTTAAAAATAGCACCCCAAAGGATTAACTTAAATTGAAAAAATGGGTTGAAACCCATTTTTTATCCACTTACTGCTTGTTTTAATAGTCAGCTTTCAGACATAGTTTCAAAACCTCGACAAATGCGTCCAAATTCTGGTAATCTTAATCACTCTTTTTTATCAGTTGCCTGACACTTTTCAACCAATAATAAAGTAAAGTTAATTAGATGACTTGCATCATAATCATCATGGAATAGAAGAATTCCAAAGTCTTTGAAAATGAATGGTGCTTGTAAAACTAATCAAGCATACTCAAAATTGAATTCCCCTAAAGGTTTAATGATGTGAAAGTCAACATAAACATAAGCTAAATCTTCACATAGTTGAAACAATTCTTCAACATTTTCCGTTTCTTCACATGTTTTGGCAACATTTGTTTTAAATTCTGGATACTTGTTTTTATCAAAAAAGTCTACATATGTACCCTGTGGATCAAGTTTTAGATATAAGTTTTTAAATTGCTCTAGGTTAACATATGGTCACTTTCCATTATGTTTTTTAGATTCAACCCCAGTCAAGATAATTTCTTGAAAGTAACAAAGCATGTCTATGACATTAGCAGTGTGTTCCCCATAAACATTACGTTCATTAGGATCTAGATAATCTTTTTCAACAATATAATCTTCAAGTTCAGCACAATTTACATCAATTTTCTTAAAAGTGCAGACACTCTCTATATATTTAATAAAAAATTTATCTCAAAATTCGTTTAGTTGGTAAGTTAGCATAAGACCACCTCGATTATTCTTATAATTATAACCTTTTATATAGCTTTTAGCAATTAAATTAGAAAAAAACATAGCACTATTAATAGTGTCAGAAAGGTTTAAACTTTTTTTATTCCCGTACGTTAGCAAAGAATAAACTACTTCACAAATTCAGTTTAAACTGAGTCTGTCAATAATAGTTTTCTTTACAAATAGCAGACCCTAAATGTCTGCTATTTTTTTGTTTTTTATCATAAAAATTTTATGATTGTTGATCAGTTGCAACAAGTGCTTCAATTTTTTTAATATCAATTGGACTTGCAAATGTTCCATCAACTCTAGCTGCAGTTCCCACATGAATAAATGGTGAAATAGCTCTAGCTTTATTAATGTTACTTGAATTAACCCCTCCACCAATTAAAATATTAATTGTTAGGTTTAAATCTGCAAGTTCTTGTAAAACACTAAATCCTTCTTCAATATTTGCTTTTCCTGAAGTTAGCACAGTGTCAACACCAAGTTCATCTAAAACTTTTAAGGCCTCAACTTTATCTTCAATTTCATCAAAAGCACGATGGAAAACTACTTTTTTCCCTTTAGCTCTTTTAAAAACTTCATGCATAAAGTCAACATCAACTTTTTTAGCAGCTGTAATTGCCCCAATAACAATGGCATTTGCTTTTGTTGAAGCAATAAACTCAATGTCTGCAAATAATTCAGCAGCTTCTGTTGGATTGATGAAATAATCTGAATGTTTTCTACGCACCATAACATTGACTGGTAAATCTGAAACAGCACATGCTTCTTTGATAATTTCTTTATCTGGAGTATATCCTCCAAATTCAAGATGTGAACAAAGCTCAATTCTTGAAGCAGAGCTTGCATTTATATCAATTACATCTTGAACATTTAAACCAATAACTTCTAAATACATCTATTTATAACCCTTTAACTTTCTTACCACATCTAATTTCTCTCAACTGAACTCTTGTTTCCCAAAGTGTCCATATTTTGCTGAACGGAAATAAACTGGTTTTCTTAATTCTAGCACATCAATTATGTTTTTGACACTAAAATCAAAATTTTCTTTAATTGCTTTGTGGATTTTTTCCATTGAAACTGTATTTGTTCCAAAGGCTTCCACAAAAATCGAAATAGGTCTTGGTAGTCCAATTGCATAGCTTAATTGGATTTCCAAACGGTCTGCAAGTCCAGCAGCCACAATATTTTTAGCAGCATAACGAGCCATGTAAGCTGCACTACGATCAACTTTTGTTGGATCTTTTCCTGAAAAGGCACCTCCACCATGTCGAGCATGTCCCCCATAAGTATCAACAATAATTTTACGACCAGTTAAACCAACATCTCCCAAAGGTCCCCCAATAACAAAACGGCCAGTTGGGTTAATTAGAACTTTAAAGTCTGTGTTTAAACCATGTCTTTTAGCAATGGGATTCATAATGTTATTTTTAATAAATGATTCAAATTCAGCTTTATCATAATTTTCATCATGTTGGACTGACATTAAAATTGTATCAATAATTGGATTTTTTGGATTAGTAATATCCATAGTAACTTGAGATTTCATATCTGGTTGAGCATATTTAAACTGTCCAGCTTTTCTTAATTTACTTGCCATGTGCACTAAGTCATGAGCAATTTGAATAGAATATGGCATTAAAGATTCAGCTTCTTTAACAGCATATCCAAACATAATGCCTTGATCTCCAGCACCCATTTCTGCACCATCAACTCCTTGAGCAATGTCTGGTGATTGTTCTTTTAATCTAATATCAACCTCACAGTGTTCTCAATCAATCCCTGTTTCGGCATTTTTATAACCAACTTTTTTTAAGATACGACGAACTTGACCTTCATAATCAACCTTAGCTGTGGTTGAAATTTCTCCTGTCACAATTACATAGTTTTTTGTAGCTAGTGTCTCACAAGCAACACGCGAATTTGGATCTTCTTTTAAACAAGCATCTAAAATTGCATCACTAATTTGATCACAAATCTTGTCTGGATGCCCTTCTGAAACCGATTCACTTGTAAAATATCTTTTCATTTTTATTTCTCCTTAATTTATATATCATCATATTGAGTAAAAAAACCCCTAAAAAGGGGTCAAATAGAAATTCTAGCTTCCTATTGCTGGTTTCCCCAAATTTAAGCACCTAACTTAAAAGGTTGCTACTACTTCAACGAGTTTTTTCTCTCAGTAGTTCTTAATAAGAATATTAAGTCTGAATCAATATTAACAAATTAATTACAGGTTTTCCATAATTTTTGTAAAGTTTTTCTCATTTTCAGCTCAATGTCAAAAATGTTTAAAATCTGGCACTGCTACAGTGCTAAATAATTCATTTTTTACTTTAACAGAAAGTTTCACTGCCTGTTTTTGGTTACAATAAAAGTCATTATTAGAAACAAATCACACAACTGGAACTGAAGCTACATTAAGATTATGATAAACTCTTGCTTTCATGCGATTATTTTGTAAATATTCTTTAAAAGAATATTGCCCTTGTTCTTCATGCAATTTATCTAAGGTTTTGGCAATAACTTTATCATCAGTAAAATCAAAACCACTGTACTTTTCAACAATTGTAGTATTTAACAAGAACAATCTACTTCAAAAAATTAATTGCTTAGTGCGAGCACTGTGTGGGTAAGGTGGATTTAAAGTTGGATTTAGAACTATGAATTTTTCAACTCTAGTGTCAGTACTGTAATACAGTGCTCCCAGTGCAGATTTACCTGAAGCTACTATGACGATTTTTTTCTCATACTTTTCTTTTAGTTCAGTTAAAATTTCATCTAAATCAGCTAACAAAGTTGCTTGGTTACCTGGAGTAAATGGTTGATTGGCTCCTACTCCTCTTTGATCATAAAAAACATAAGAGTGTCTAGTATTAGCATCTAAATATTTGGCAAAGCTAGCAAATTCACTTTTGTTTGTTTTAAAATCATGAATTCCTAAAATTAGATATTCACTATCAACAATTAACTTTTGATTAATTTTAAGTTCATATTGGTCTTTTGTAATAAACATTTTTTGCTTAATAATTTCACCTTTTTGAATAGCATTAGCACTAAATTTAAGTGAATACATCTTAATTGACTTGGTTACTATATAAATAATAATAATTGTTATCAAAAATGCTGCAACTAAGTATAAAATTAGTTCCAGGCTTGATTTGAAAAAATCTGATATCATAAAACTACACCCCTTTATATTAAAATTTTAGCATAAAAAAATGCAATAATTATATTGCATTATACTAACTAATCACTATGTGATAGATCTAATGCATAGACATCAAACTGTCCCATAAACCAGAAAGCAAAGATAACATTTTGTCTTCTAATGATGAACTCATCATTACCCATGACATTAATGGCTTCATAAATTACATTCCCAGCATCTTGTTCTAAGTTTATGCGCATACGCTCAAAGTCGTAAATTGTTGAACGCCCATACATTTCATTTTTACGTTCAAATTCTACTTCTGTTAAGGTTCTTTCATAAGTGTCTTTATACTTTGTCATAGTTTTTAAGCGCTGCTCTAAACCTCGACAAACATTTTTAACTTCTTTATCAAGTGCAAATAATGCTTCATGTAAATTTCTTAGCTTATCGTGTCTCTTCATTTAAAGCACCTCCTAGTTAGACTATTTATAAATATAAGGATATTATATCATAAAAATGAACTTCAAATGGCTTATAATGATTTTTTCTAACTTATTGCAAACTTTTTAATGGATTTGGTAACCTTACCTACAACTTCTAAAACCACTCCCCTAAGTACTCCTGGGTTTTCACAAGGGGTGAATTTTGTTGGTAAACTAGTTTTTTCACGCAGAATTACTTCTTCTGGGTTTGCCCCAATAATTGAGTTAATTGGACCAGTCATTCCCAAATCAGTAATGTAACCTGTTCCTTTGGGGAAAATCTGTTCATCAGCTGTTTGAACATGAGTGTGGGTACCCACCAGTGCTGAAATTTGACCATCATAATTTCAAGCAAAGGCCATTTTTTCAGCACTGGCTTCAGCATGAAAATCAACAATATGAATATCACTAGTGTCATTCAAAAGTAAGTTGTCCATAATTTCATAAGGATTATTGACATGTTCCATAAAGGTTTTGCCCATTAAATTTGTGACTCTAACTTTTTGACCATTTTTGTGCAACATAATTGTTCCTTGACCTGGTAGATATGAATTCATATTTAAAGGTCTTAATAAATCTGGGGTAGTTTTGATAAAATCTTGGGTTTCTTTCAACTTAAAGATGTGATTACCTGAGGTAATCACATCAACTCCCAGCTCCTTTAAAAAAACATAATGGTTATTATTGATGCCTTTGCCATTTGAAATGTTTTCCCCATTGACAACAACTAGATCTATGTTTTCTTTTTTTACTAGTTGGGGTAATTTTGCTTTTAAAATGGCTCTTCCTGACTTAGAAAAGACATCTCCAATCATTGCAATTTTCATCTAAATTTCCCTCTCTAGTACTACCAACAACTCATTTAATGAAATTTTTTGGCTTTTATATTGCTCTAAACTAGTTTTTAGTAAATCTGATTTGGTTTTTAAATTTAATTTTTGCTCAGTTTCTCGCAAAATGGTGATAGTTTTTGAAATACTATCATGGATAGCGGTTTTAGAAACCCCAAAGGCTTCACCAATTTCTTGATAAGTTAGATCTTCAAAGAAATATAGTTCAAAATATTCTTTTTGTTTGTCGGTTAACAACATTTTGTAGTAGTCATAAAGTTGAGCAATTTCAACTGATTTTTCAACACTATTCATCATCATCTTCATCCTCTAAACCACTAATTAGGTCTTCAATGTATTCTTCAACATCAAACTCTTTTAAGTCACCAACCTTTTCACCAAAACCAATTAGTTTCACAGGAATATTTAAAGCATCTTTGATTGCCAAAGCAATCCCACCCTTGCTAGTTCCATCCATTTTGGTTAGCACAATTCCAGTCACATGAGTGGCTTCTGCAAAAGCTTTGGCTTGATTGACTCCATTTTGACCAGTTTGAGCATCAATTACCAATAAACGTTCATGTGGTCCATCTTTCACAGTTCTGGTGACTATTTTTGTCATTTTTTCTAACTCACGCATTAAATTTTCTTTATTTTGTAATCTTCCTGCAGTATCAATTAAAACCAAATCATAATTGTTTTCTTGACCTTTTTTGACTGCATCAAAAACAACACTAGCAGGGTCTTTTGAATTTCCTTTTACTAAATCAACCCCAGTTAAACGTTTAGTACATCATTCTTCAAGTTGTTCAACAGCACCTGCTCTAAAAGTATCTGCTGCTGCAATTAAGACTTTTTTACCTTGTGAAGCATAATAATGAGCAATTTTGGCAATACTTGTGGTTTTACCAACTCCATTGACTCCCACCATCATAAAGATGTTTAAACGACCATCTTTTCAATTAAGTTTTGTATTAGCTTTCCCAGAACTTTGGTGAGCTGCATAGATTTCATCAACAATTATTTCTTTGATTTCTTCAAAATTATGTTTGGGTTTGACTTTTTTTTGCACAGCATTAGAAATCTCTAAAACCATTTTCATTCCCATGTCTGTTTTTACCAAGATATTTTCAAGTTCTTCAAAAAACTCTGAATTAGGTTCTTTATAATTCTTACTTAATTTTTTAATGTCTTTTGAAAAAGTCAAAGTTGTCTTATGTTCTTTAACATGTTTTTTAATTTCTTTTTTTGTTTCTCTTTTTGCTTTTAAATTGGCTCAAAATCCCATATTAGTTTTCTCCACTTCTTCTATAAATATTGTATATTAAAAATTTTTTTGCAAGAAAACAATTTATAATAATATTGTAAGAAATTAATTGAAAAGCAGGGATATTATGAAACTATTTTTAAAACTACTGATGGCTATGAAGTTAGATGTTACTAGTAATGATTCAAAACAAATTAATTTGTTAATTGACGAACAATCAAAAAATAATATATTTTTTGATCAAGAAATTGATTTGTATTTTAAAACTGATTTAAGTGAAAAACAGACTTTAAATCAGTACATTGAGGCCAATTGAAGAACAATTCTTATTGAAAACCTTAGTGAATATCATGGGGGAATTGATGTCATTACTAAAACAGATTATCAACTAGTAAACTATGAAAACTTTAAATTAACAGTTAAATTTAGTAACAAACTAGGAGAAAACCTCTTAGATGATACTTTAGTTAAAGATTTTGATGTGTTTTTATATAATTATGATGCTTTAGAAGTTATTAAAACTCACATTGAAAATAATTTTGTTGTTACACCTGACATCTTAAACTACAAACACTCACACCTAATGGAGTTTTTAGAGAAAAACTATGCTCGAGATTTTAATAGAATTTGTAATAAACACCTTCTTTTAAATGATGAAACAGAGTTTTTTGATTATTTAAGTGTTGAAGAAGTCACAGATAAAGGTGTTCGCTTAGAATTTTTAAGTGATAGTTCTTTTGAAATCAATGTAGCCAAACAGTAACCAACATATTTTACATTAAAAAGCACCAAGAATTGGTGCTTTTTTTAATAAAAACCCCTGGACCATTTAGGTCAGGGGTTAAGGTTATTTGCTAGTTTTACTTTCTTCATCAATAGTTTCAATTAAAGATTCTTCAATTTCTTCAAACTTACCAGTTCTAATAAATTGTAAAGTTTCTTCAGTATTAATTAAATGTTCCCCAGCTCTTTCAAGATTTTTAAGTTGTCTAATTGTAGAAATGGCTTTTTCTGCTTCTGAATCAGTTTTAGATTCTTTAATTCTTTCAGCAAGTGCCACGCTTAAAGAGTAAAATTGTTCATTTAAACTTTTTTCAATTTTCATAACTTTATGATGCTGGTCATCTGTATAATTTTCAATTAATGAAAAGATAATATTTAACATTGCATTAACTTGGTCAAACATTTTTGAAATCATATCAATTTCTAATGGCTCAGGTTTATATTTAATAGTATAGTTACAAATGTGTTTTGCAACGTCTGCAATACGTTCAATTTCTCTACTAATTAAGATTCCCCCAACTGCCAACCTTAAGTCTCCTGCAACCATTTGTTGTTTGGCTATTTTTCACAAAGCCATTTTGGTGAAGTTGTTTTGCATATCATTAATTTTTAGATCGCCATCAACCACTTGCTGCGCTAGGGCAAAATCTTCTTTCTTCAAAGCATCAAATGTTTTTGCATATTGAGACTTGGTTGCCTCAACTAGGTTAAATAAGTCTTTTTTAATTGCTTTAATATCATTATCTAAAATTTTGTTATATGACATATTCTTCACCTCTTATCCGAATCTTCCTGAAATATAATCTTCTGTTTTTTTATCTTTAGGATTAGTAAAGATTTTTTTAGTTTTATCAAATTCCACTAGTTCTCCTTGCAAGAAGAAGGCAGTGTAATCACTCACTCTGGCTGCTTGTGCCATTGAGTGGGTTACTATTACTATTGTATACTCATCTTTTAATTTTAACACTAATTCTTCCACTTTTAAAGTTGCAATTGGATCTAAAGCACTGGTTGGCTCATCCATTAAAAGAATTTTTGGACGCATAGCAATGGCTCGAGCAATACACAAACGCTGTTGTTGGCCACCACTTAACCCTAAGGCTGAATCTTTTAAGTAATCTTTAACATCATCTCATAAAGCAGCTTTCCTTAAAGAGTCCTCAACAATTTGGTTTAAAGCAGCCTTGTCTTTAACTCCTTGACTTCTTGGTCCAAAAGCTACATTATCATAAATTGACATTGGGAATGGGTTTGCTTTTTGAAACACCATTCCAACTTCTGTTCGCAAACGAGCCACATCAACACCAGGATCATAAACATTGCTTTTGTTAACAATAATTTCACCCTCAAGTGCTGTGCCTTCAACTAAGTCATTCATCCGATTGATTGATCTTAAAATTGTTGATTTTCCACAACCACTAGGTCCAATAAAAGCAGTCACAGTGTTCTCTTTAATTTTCATATTAATATCAAACAGGGCTTGCTTGTTTCCATGCTGATAGTAAAAATCAACATGATTTATTTCAATCGCAGTACCTCTTTTACTTAAAGGTAATTTTTTTGGTTTAGTTAACAGTTTTTCTTCACTTAATAACTCTAAATCTTCAGTTTTTTCTTCAAAATCTAAGGTTTTAGTTGTTGAAGTTTCAATAACTTTATCAATTCCCTTATTGGTCAAGTTTTTTAGTTGTTTTGCTGTCATTCTTTTTAGCCTCCCCAATAATGTTTTTTATTACTGCCCTTCTTGTTTTGGCATTGGCAATAATAATTTTTCAACGTTTTATGCTAAAGACATTAATAAATTTCATTCAAAAGTTTTTGATTGATTTTCCTAAGAAAACAAAATCTTGCTTATAATTATGTTTTACCATAATATTGTATTTTGTGGCTCAATAAGTTTTAAAACCAACTTTTTTATAAGCTGGGTTTAGTCTTTTAGCCACGTAACCACTAAAGGCATTTAAACCTAAGACTAAGACTAAGGTGACTAGTGCCACTTGATAAGCCACCCCAATAACTGCCGGATTACTTCCTTCCGCTGCCATCATGTAAATTTGAGTGGTTAAAGTGGCTCCCGATGAAAAGAATCCTTCAGTTGGCATTCGCACAGAAGTACCTAAAGTTAGGTAAACTGGTGCTGCTTCTCCAATAATTCGTGCGGTGGCTAATATTGTTCCAGTAACAATTCCTTGCATAGCATTTGGTAACACCACTTTAAAAATGACTTTAGTTTTATTTAAACCCATTCCATAAGCTGCTTCTCGATAATTGTCTGGAACACTAGTACAAGCATCTTCAAATGAAGTAATTAGTGGGGGCAAGATTACAATAGTCATTGTTAAACTTGCTGCAAAAACCGACATTGGTATTTTCATTAAAACAATGAAGAAACTTAGTCCAAAGACCCCAAATACGATACTTGGTGTTGAAGATAAAACATTAATTGCAAAACGAATAATTTTGGCAAACTTAGAATCTTGATGAGCATATTCTGCTAAGTAAACTGCCACAATCAGTGATAAAGGTAAGGCAAACATCAATGTGTTGACAACTAATAGTAATGTTACTAACACTGTGGCAAAGATTCCAGATCTTTGCCCTTCAATTTGCACAAAAGCACCAATTTCAAAGCCAGCAACCCCTTTAAACATGACTCCTAAAATTATCCAAGTTGTAAAGGCAATAATAATTGCCGTTGAAGACATCATAAAGAATTTTAAAACAAAACTTTCAATTGTTTTTTTAGTTCTTTTATCTGTACTGGTTTGGACCAAAACTTTTAACTTGTATGGTTCAAAAGTATAGTGTGGTCCTTTTAAACGAATTTTTTTATGAGCTTTACCACTTTTTAAGCGTCTTAATTGACGACGACTTTTATTAGTAATAGCAATAATTAAAAGGTTAATTAAAATCACTAAGAAAAATAAGATTAACCCAATGGTATAAAGTGCAGATTCATGAATGCTACCATAGTTTTCTAACATTTCTAAACCAATGGTTCCAGCAAGTGTTCTAATTGAGGAGAAGATGAATCCAACAAAGCCATCATCAGTAACTAACCCCTTAGTTGAGTTACCAGCAATTAAAATAACTGCCATTGTTTCTCCGATAATTCGAGCCATTCCAGTAATAATGGCTGTAATTATTTTTGGGGTAGCACTTTTTAAAACAATTGCAAAAGTTGTATGTTCTTTTGTAATTCCCAATCCTAATGAAGCATAACGATAACTTAAAGGTACTGCTTCAATTGCATTAACTGATAAAGTAATCATTGTTGGCAAGGCCATAAAAGCTAAGGTAAAACTAGCTGTCATCATATTTCCATTTGTAGCTGCCCCCATTTTCACAAAAATGGGACCAATTTGATCTAGGGCAAATAACCCAAAAACTACTGAAGGAATTCCTGCTAATAATTGGATGACAACTATCACAAATTTTTTAACTTTTGGTGATAGATATTCACTAATAAATAGTGAACTAAAGATTGTTAATGGTATGGCAAATAATAAAGCAATTACCAACATCATTAAGGTTGAAGTAATTATTCTTAAAACACCATAACTTGCAGCTTTATCTCCAGTTCTCCCAGGAGCTCATTCAGCTCCAAAAATAAACTTAAAGAAACCAAATTCATGCAAGGCTGGTACTGACTTGTAAACTATAAAGATTACTAAAATTGCTAAGATAACTAAAGCAAAAGTAGTAAATGTGATAATAGTTCACTTGGTAGTACTATCAGTTTTAGAAAGCTTTGTTGCCGGCATTTTCATATGGAGTTTTGGCGGTTTTTTTGACGAATTTACATCAAGGTCATCTGATTGTATTTCATTATTAACTTTCATATTTTAACCTCCACTATTTCTAGTAGTATCTGCAAATGATTTTATTTCGAATTTTGGTACCAAACCTTCTTCAATAAAAGTTTCTTTGACCCATTCTTCTTGTTCACCAATACCAATTAATTCTGCAAAAAAATCCACAATTAATGATATTTGTTTATTTTTTAAACTAAAGATGGTAATAAATGGTCTTTGAAAACTATAAACATTACTTTTAATGTACTCTTCATTACTGGTATTGTTTGCATTTACAATAAAAGTACCTGTGGTTTCATCCAAAACCATTCCAATACCTTGGGTTCCATCAGCTAGATTACCTAATCTTATACCATTGATTCCAGCAATTCTAACATTACTGTTTCCATCAACTTGGTCAATAAAAGCATATGAAACAAAACCAATACTGCCTGGGCTTTTTTTCACATTATCCAACATTGCTCCATTTGAGTTTACAACATTGGCTGTTTCCATATTTTTTATTTTTGTTAAATCTGAAAAAGCACTACGTGTTCCTGAACCATCTTCTCTAGTAAAGGTGTTAAAACTTGTTTTTGAAGATCTTTGTGTACCTCCTAAACTTTTTGCTAAATCTTCTCAGGTTAAAGAATTTGCATAAATTTTACCTAAATCTGTACTATTTGGGTCATTTTTATTTAAAAGAAAATCTAATTTTTTATCCAACCCTTCATCTAAAAATCATGTTGGTGGGCTGTAAACAATAATAATTGCATCAATTGCAAATTCAAAAGCTATAAAACTTTGATTTGCAGAAACTGAGTTCCCAGTTTTTGCATTTTGAATTGTTTCTTTAAACTCTGTACCATGTCCTGTTTCATAATGTTGAACATCACCAAAGTCAAAGAATGAATTTCCTGGTGATAAAGTGGCTGAGGCAGTAGCATCTTTTGAGATGAAACCTGCTCCATACATGTGTTTTTCAACACCACTAACTCCTGCTTGACTTCCAGTTGAGTTGTAAATGAAGTCCTTGTGATTATGGGCCTCATATTCTTTGGTGTATAGTTGCATAAAGGGGTTAACACTGGTGCTTCCCCCCAGAATAACATAATTTTTTGGCATTGCAAATGATCAAATTCAAATTCCAACAATAATTGTGAGGAATGTTGCCAAAATAATGCTAAATTTTTTGCTCATTTTTAGTTCTCCTTAATGATCTCAGCTAATTTGCATTGGTCATTTTTTTAGCTTCGATTAATTTAACTTGCACTAATTTTGTGACACCCTTTTGTTGCATGGTAGCACCAAATAAAATATCACAGTTTTCCATTGTTCCCATTCTATGAGTTACAATCATAAATTGGGTTTCTTTTGTAAATGATTTCAAGTATTTTGCAAATCGCTCCACATTTGCAATATCTAGTGGTGCTTCAACTTCATCTAAAATAACCAGTGGGATTGGTTTTACTTTTAAAATTGAAAACAACACTGAAAGAGCTACCATTGACTTTTCACCCCCTGATAAAAGGTTTAAATTACTAATCTTTTTACCTGGTGGTGAAATTTTAATATCAATTCCAGAGTTTAAAATGTCATCTGGATTGGTATAAATAATTGAAGCAGTTCCACCACTAAATAAAGTGGCAAAAGTGTTTGGTAGAGCTTGATTAACATCTTTAATAATTTTTTTGAATTGTTCTACCATTTCAACATCCATATCAGTAATTACTGTTTTTAAATTTTTTATGGCAGCAACTACATCACCTGATTGAGTAACATAATTTTGGTAGCGTTCATTTTCTTCTTCATATTCAGCAATTGCCTCCACATTAACATTTCCCAAGGCTTTAATTTCATTGCGTAAAATGTTAATGCGTTCACGAGTTTCTTGCTCATTGTCAACATTTGCTTGTTCAAGCTGGTTAGCAGCTTCAAAAGTTAAATTATAATTTTGCACTAACCTTTCGCTAGCACTTCTTTGTTTTTCAGTCAGTAAAACTGCATTTGTATTTAGTTTGCCATATTCATCTTTTAAGGCCTGTGCCATTCTGCGGTCTTCACTAATACTTAAATTTAACTTTGTAACTTTTTCTGAAGAACCCTCTTTCAATGATCGTAAGACATTCATTTTTTGATCAATTTCTTCTTTGGTAGTTTCTTTAGCACTAATTTGTTTAATAACTGCAATGATTTGTTCATCAATAGATTTAAATGATTGTTCTTCTCCATCAAGCTCTTTACCAGTTAAAATCTGGAATTCAGCTTTAACCTCTTTTAATTCTCTTTCAATTTGATCTGAAGCTTGTTTGCTTGCCCCAATTGCACTTTGAATTTCTGAACTTGCTTCTCGGTAAAGCTCAATTTGTTCACTAATACTACTTACTTCAGCTACTAATTTTGTTTCTTCACTATCTAGCTGAACTTTTTTATTTTCCAGTTCTTTAATTTTATTTGATTCACTAAATAAATTATTACGGTTCTTTTTGCTACCTCCAGTAATTGCTCCATATGGAGCAATTCTTTCACCCTCAAGAGTAATAATGTGGTAGCGATAATTTGTTAATTTAGCAATTTCAAGTGCTTCTTCATAAGTTTTAACAATAACATTAGTTGCCAATAAGAAGTCTAACACTGTTTGATATTTTTTATCAATTTTTACAACTTCATTTCCAAAACCAATGAATCCTGCTGATTTTTGAATTGCAAAACGCATTTCATTAGGAATAAAGTTTGGTTTGATGGTGTCTAATGGTAAGAAAGTGGCACTTCCAGCTTTATTAGTTTTTAAAAAGTCAATTGCTTTTTTAACATCCATTGCTGTTTTAGCTACAATGTTTTGGAAGGCATTTTGTAAAGCTGTTGCCACTGCCACTTTATGATCTTCATTAACTTGAACTAATTCTTGAACTGTACCAATAATTCCTGGTAATACACTGCGGTTCTCTAAGACTGTTTTTACACCTTCAAATAAACCTTCATAAGAGTGTTTTTTAGAAGCTAAAACTTCTAAGTTAGACTCAATTTTTGCCAACTCTTTTCTAATTCCATCAAGTTTAGTATTAATTTCATAACGTTCATGAGAATATTGGTCAAGTTGTTTTTTTCTTTCTCCTTTATCTGCTAATAATTTTGAAAGTTTTTGTTCTTCTGCATCAAGTTTAATTTCTAATTCTCTAGCTTTACCTTTTAATTCAGAGACTCTAAATTCTTTATCATCAACTTCTGCTTTTGATTTTTGACCCTCTAAACTAATTTTGTCAACTTTCAATTGAGCCAACTCATCAACAACTTTTGTGTATTCTTTATTTAAGTCTGTTAACTCTTTGTCATGTGCAAACCCTGAACTTGAAATCTGGTTAAATTCATGACTTTTAGCTTGAATTGTTCTTTCAATTGAACTAATTTTAGTTTTCAGATCAACTTTACTTTCATTTAATTCTTCAATTTTAGTTTTGTAAAGTTGAATATCTTTTACTAAAATAGCAACTTCAATTGATTTTAATTCATCAAATTTTTGTTGAAACTCAATTGCTTTTTTTGATTGTCTTTTTAAAGAAGGCAATTTACGCTCAATTTCATTAATAATGTCATTAAGACGATCTAAGTTTTCTTGACTTCTAATTAACTTTCTTAAAGCCTCATCTTTTCTTTTTTTGTAGCGAGCTACTCCAGCTGCTTCATCAAAAAGTTTTCTTCTTTGTTCTGGACTTGATTCCACAAAGTTTGAAATTGAACCTTGTGAAATAATTGCCAATGATGATTTGGTTAAACCAGTTTCAAGTGCTACATCTTGTACATCTTTTAACCGAACTCTGGCACCATTAATGTAATATTCTGATTCTTTTGTTGTTTTAAAGTATTTTCTAGTAATTGAAACTTCATTAAATTCTAAAGAGCTGAATGCTCGTTTGCTGTTATCAAAAACAAGAGTGACTTCTGCCATATTTAATCACTTACGATCACTACTTCCTGAAAAAACTATGTCTTCCATAGAATCTCCTCTTAATGATTTTGATGATTGTTCACCTAAGGCTCACATAATAGCATCATTTATATTTGATTTTCCTGAACCATTTGGACCTACTATCCCTGTCATTGCATAATCAAAGTTCAAGACTGTTGATTCGGCAAAGGATTTAAAACCATATGCTTCAATTCTTTTTAGAAATATCATATTTTTATCTACCTCTTGTTTTTGTATATAGCCATCCTATATAACTCACATAGGTTATTATATAGATTTTTTTAAATAATCAAACCTTGACACATTAAAAAAACCCTTTACCAAAAGGGTTTCACAAGAAATTTAATTTAATTTAATTATAACTTTTTTTTAATTTTAGATAAGGCATTTTTTGCTGATTCTTGCTCTGCAGATTTCTTATTAAACCCGGTTCCGACACCAAATACCATGTCATCTAACATACAATTGACTGTAAATAAGATTTTGTTTTTTTCTTGTTTTTCTTGAGAAACTGTCACATACTTAAGTTCATTTCTCATTTCTAACTGAATGAGTTCTTGTAACTCAGACTTATAATCACGCATTGCATCTAAAAAAATGTCTATGTTTTTTTCATCAAAAATAGTTTGACTTAATCATTTATCAAGTGATTCATTACCTGCATCCAAGTAAATTGCAGCAGTTAAAGACTCATAAACATCAGCTAAAATTGAGTCTTTTTCATAACCTTTTGATTCTCACTCACCATGACCTAGGCGAATATATGCTCCTAAACCTGTCAATCTTGAAAATTTTGCTAAAGTTTCTCCTCTAACAACTGAACTACGGTATTTTGTTAAAATACCTTCATCAGAATTTGGAAAACGTAAATAAATAAATTCACTAACCTTTTGTTGTAAAATTGCATCTCCCAAAAACTCTAATCTTTGGTAGTTTTTTGAGAGTCTTTTTTCATTTGAATAAGAATTATGAGTTAAGGCTTCATAATAAATTTCTGGTTCTTTTGGTGTGATACCAAATTTTGATAAAAAGTCAACAATTGAGGGCATAACCTAATCTCCAATTGCACTTTTCATCTTAGTAATTACATCATTTGTAATGGCTTCATAAGTCATTCTTAATGTTGCAAAAAATGATTGGGTATCACTTGAACCATGAGATTTGAAAGCAATTTTGCTAACACCAAGTAAAATTGCTCCAGCATAGTTTTTATAATCAAATTTATTAGCAACTTCTTTAAAAGCTTTTCTTAAACTTAAAGCTGCAATTTTTCTCCAAATATTTTTAGTTAGAGCTGCTTTTATTTCTGAAAGTAGGTTTTTCCCCATTCCTTCAAATGATTTTAAGGCTAAATTTCCCCCATAACCATCAGAAATAATAATATCTACTAAACCATTAGTAATGTATCTTGATTCAATATTGCCAACAAAACTTAGGTTTTTGTTATTTGCCATTAACTGGTATGCTTCTCGGTGAAAATCTAATCCTTTTGATTTTTCTTCACCAATGTTTAATAAAGCAACTTCAGGTCTATCAACCCCCAACACAGCTTTAGCATATGCACTTGCCATAATTGCATATTTTTCTAAATCTTCACCTTTGATCTCAATGTTAGCACCAACATCTAATAACATAGTTTGACGATTTGCATTAATTGTGGGAATAACTGGCATAAAGGCAGTTTTGCTAATTCCATCTAAAGGTTTTAAAATAAATTGACAGCCAGCTATAAATGGTGCAGTGGCACCACCTGTAGTAATGGCATCTGCTTGACCATCCCTCACCAATTCAAGGGCTTTTACCATAGAAGAATCTTTTTTCCTTCTAATGTCCATAATTCCATCTGTCATTTCAATGACTTGGGTTGTGTTAATGACTTCTACTCGGTTTTTATCATATTTTTTTGTAGCTAGTTTTGCTTTTAATTGTTCTTCATCACCGACAAAAATAATTTTTAAATCTTTTCGCTCACTTAAAAGTTTAATTGCAGCATCAACTGCTGGGATTAAACCATTATCCGAACCCATGACATCAAATGCAATTGTTTTTAATTCCATATTTATACCTCCATAGACTTATTATATATTAAAAAGGTATAATTAAACTTTTAAATCTTAGCATTATTTTTAAATTTAAAAATAATTAAACTTTTTATGGACTTTCTATAAAAAATACTATTCATAATCATAATTGTGCAAATAAGAAAAGTAACACCTGAAGCATTTTTGGTTTATAAACCTACTAGTTAACTTGTGTTACTTTAAAAACTACTTTTTATTTTTCAAAGCCTTTCTTGAAAATTTTTTATTAGTTTTTTTAATTTTTTTATCAACAATTATATCTGTATCATTTAATTTAACATTAATTCATTTACCTAGATACTTATTTTGAAATTTACTTCAAAATGTCAAAAATATGATAAAAAATATATTTAAATAAACAACTCAAATACCTTGTAAACACTCTAAAAAGATTTTAATATTTGGTTGTTCTGAAAAATACTCCATTGAAACAAACATGAAAACAAAGACATTCAGTGGTAATAAAAACTTAAATGATACTTGTAAAACAATTTCTAAAACATGTTTTTGTAATCACATGGGATCATAAGTTTTTTTTGTATTTTCATACTGACTTAAAGAAATCTTACACTCATCTAGGTAAAAACTTTGATAAAATGCTGTTTTTAATAATAAAAATTTAGCATTATAAGTATTGTTGATTTTTTGTTTACTAAACTTTGCTCTAACTTGCTCTAAAAATATATTTTTCTTAAGGTATATTTTTCATTCAGTGTAAAAATAATTAACTGCAACAATACTCATTCCAAGCAGTAATGAGTTTGTTATTGTTGAAAATACTCATTCACTTAAATTTAGTGTTTCTGTATTAATCTTATTTTGAAATATACTTATTAAATTATATTCTGAAACAATCAAATAGTTTTTAATTAAAAGACTTGTTAAAATATTTCCTATCAAAAATATCAAACTTGAAATGATGAGTTTAACTTTTACAATTTGAAGTAACCCAAATATTAGTAAAGGCAATAAAGATAAAATACTATCAATGTTTTTGATATAAATTAAGTTAGTAAAAGTTGCATTAGGGTCATGCCCTATTGCAAAAAATAGTACCAAAGCTATAAAAAGCAGTGGGATGACAATCTTAAATAAAATTATCATAATTTGAGTATTTAATATCTCAATATTGTGTTTATTTTGTTTTAAACTTGACACAATTACAATCATAATTTCTACAAGACATTGCCCAGAAATTATGGCACCATAAATCATTCAAGTGTTTTGACCTTGAATAAATTGTACTGGATAAAGAAATATTATTGGGATCAATATCAGTCTTGCATAAGTGTTTGACAAAATCATGCCCAAACAAATTGAGACAATGAAAGTAAAGCCAATTAAAACTGATGGACTTAGAAACTGTAAAATTAAATCTCAAAATCCATAGATTGTGTAATTACTTATTAAAATATAACCTGACATTGCCAATAATAAAATTTCAATAGTAAAGTACTCTCTTTCAATCGGCTTTTTAGATTTTTTATTTGCCACTTTCAAAACACAACCAATTGTTATCACCAAAATTAAAACAATAATTAGTGGCAAATTGATTGGTGTTTTAGTAGCAGTAATCAAGGCATTTGCAAAGACACATGTTAAAAAAATTAGAGCAATTGTTATTGTTATAACAATTAGTTGCTTTTTTTTATTATGTTGGAGTATTTTTGACATTAACTTAAAATTTCTCTAACAATTGCATAAATTTCTGCATCACTTTTGAAAATATAGATTTTGCTTTCTCCAAATTCATCAACATAAGCATATAAGAATAAAGTAGTTTTATCATCTGATTTAATAGTAGTGTGTTGTAAACCAGCTTTTACAGCTTTTAAAGCATTATCATAATTGGCAAAGTAAATTTTTTTACCAGAGTTTTTGTCAATTACTATACTATAAACTGTATAAACTCCATCTTGAATAATTTCTTCATATGATCTTGGTCTTCCATTTCATGATTCTATTTCAGCTTTGTTAATAAATTTACTAGTTAGTGAAATTTGATTTTGCATTTTTCTTATAGCATCGGCTGCAGATTCTGCAGAAGATTGAAAGTTACCAAAAACATCATAAGCAAAATATCTGTTTAGAAGTATTTTAGATTCATACTCAAACATTTTTCGACGAGCTTCTGCTTCAGTTTGAGCTAAAACTAGTCCATCTTGTGATGAAATATCTTGTTCATTAATAAATGTATACATAAGTCTTGTATCCATTTTTCCATATAAGAACATGTAGTTTTCAACTTGTTCTTTTGTGGCTCAAAAATCTTCTCTTATCTTGTAAACAGTTACACCATTTTCAACTTTGGTTTCACCATTTAAAATTTCATTCATCATTATTTTATTATATTGGTTTTGAGATTCATAGTATGAGTATTTTTCTCCTTGTTGACCATTGACATCATATAAATAGTCATTTGCAACACCATAAGCATTAACGGGTCTACCAATTTCATTTAATTTTCCATCTAGTGATTTTGGAATATTTTTAAAGAGCTCTTTATCTTTAAAATATTCAAATCAATCATCATATAAATTATTAACATCATATGTAGAAAAATCAGAGAATGACCCAAAGCATCTATCATATGAACGATCATAAATTTTATTTTTCTTTTCTAGATCAGAATATAATTGAATATTTGTTTTTGAACTGTCTGCAAAATTCTGAATATTAAAATTAACTTTTGAATAGCCAATTCCAATTAAATCTTCAATTGGTCGAATTCTAATTTTAGTAAATTTCCTTTTAGTTTCTTGATTCATACCACCCTTTTCTAATGTGAAAGTTTCTTTCAAATCTTCATTTCCGTCTTTTTCTAAAACCCTCTTTCAGTTCACTTTATCACTTAAATATTTTGCATCAATAGATTTGTCATCAAATATTAATGGTGCTGTTTCAGTTTCAAGATATTCTATGTCTGAAAAACCTGCAGGTCATCATGAAGGTGCATTATCACCTTTATATCAAACTTCTAAATAAATCCCTTGACTAGTTCTAATATTTACAAATTTAGCTGCATCTTTGGTAATATAATTTGAGTAGTGCATTTCACCTTTTGGTGCACTATTTTTTCCCTTAGTTCAAACACTTCGTAAAGTTGACTTTACAGTTGTGGCAACATTGTTTTTTGTTCCATAAATAGTTTGGTGGTTGGTCATATCACTTGGAGTGATTCGGTACCCTTCCTTAAAAGTGTTTAGAAGGTCTTGTCTATCTTTACTATTAAAAACATTGTAATATCTCCCATTAATAAAATAATATAGTGATTTTCTTAATCCACCTTGATAAACATAATCATTTTTTGCTTCTTCTGGAGAATCAAATCATGAATAGTTATCATAACTATATTTATGATTTACTGACCCCATATTTACATAAGTGTCCAGTGCTGCTTTTTTGGTTAAAGCAGTATTACCAAAGGCATCTCGATAAATTCTTTGGTACTGATTTTGATCTAAATCATAAATTTTGCTTTCATCTAAAATCCCATTGGCATGGTCTTTGATGATTTTTGATGGATTTGAAGAAGTAGCCACCTTCTCAATATTTCCTTGTTCTATTAAATAATTGTTTAAATTATTTTCATCATAGAAATCAAGACCATCAACAGATCACTTTTCAATTTCTTCAATTGGTTTTGAACCTGTTTTAATAGAGTTAAATAATCTTTCAACTTCTATAGAATTTTGATTTTCTGTTTCGACAATTGCATGTGAACTCATAGCTACTGGTGCACTTGCAATACCAATTCCACAAAGTGAAATCAAATATTTTAATTTCATAAATTACTCCTTCCCTTTTACAACTACTAAGTTTTCTGAAACTCACTTGTAAAATTCTACTTCATTTTCGTACAAAACACCTTTATAACTTACTTCATAGTATGTTAGTGTGTCATTTTTTCTTATAATACTTGTATTTCCAAACATATAGTACAATGCATCATTGTATGTTGTGAAATAACGATATTTCCCATTAAAGAATACTTTAAAAATTGAGTAAGCAATTTTGTTGTATTCTTTAATTTCATTAAAGTAGGTTGATTTAATTAGTTCAGAGTTTAAGGTAACTTTGCTTACTAACTTACTTTCAACATTTACTTTTTGATGTTCTCATGCTTCATCTCATGAATCATAATAATATGATAAACCATTAATAACAATTTTGTATTTGTTATTAAATTTTTTATAAGTAAGATTTTGACTCATGCTATTTAAAGCATGAGTTTTTTCTGAAAAGAAATTTCCAAATCCATCACTATATGCTTTAACTGCTGATGACTTAAAGTACTTGTTAAAGATGTTCTCTTTAAATTGATTAAATTGTTCTAAGAAACTGGACTCTTGTAAATTATCATTTTCATTTTCTTTATTGATAGTGACTTCAAACGATTCTTCTTGGGACATAATGTTTATGTAAAGCATATTTGTATCACTAAATTGCAATGGATTTGCAATAATGTAGTACTTCAAGTAGTCTTCTGCAGCTTTTTTACCTACAAAAAGACTTCCATAAACAAGATAATATTGTTCATCATCAGTTTCTGGTTCTGGGATTATGCTTCCATCAAAAAGTGGAGTTGCACTAAAATTACCTTTAAACTCATCATTGTCAAAGTGTATACCAATTAAGGGAATGTTATATCCAGTAACAGTATAAGTTAGAACTTGACCACCCCCCAAGTCATTTTGGTAAGTAACATATGACATAAATGAAAGCATGTTTCCAATATCTCAAACTGCTTTTGCTGCTGCAAAACCAGATAACATACTTCCCACCATTTTCCCAACTCCAGTGGTTACAGGGCTTTCTTTCATTTTTACTTTACCAGTTTTTTCATCAACTTCAGCTTTTTTATAACGTTCTTCAAGTTCCTTGAAAGCCTCTTTTTTTTCTTCATCACTATCAAACTTCTTCAATTTAAGTTTGTTGTAACTGTACTCATAGTTAATTTTTTTAATTTGATCTGAATTAGCTTTGACATTTTTGACAAGACCTTGTAATTTTCCTAATTCTCCAAAAATTACATCACCAACATCATTCATACCTTTAATTATGTTATCTGTCAATTCAAAATCACTATTTACTTTATTTTGAAGTGATGATGGATCTATAAACATATCTACAATGGTTATAAAATCCATTGTTTGTTTTTTACTAGTTTTTGTTGAAACAGTATCTGGTGTAAACAATTCATCAAGCAATTCATCTGGATATAATGAGGTTTGTTCTCTAATAAATTCTTTTAAAGCTGTTTTCAAGAAATTAGTTATGTCTAATACTTGTTGCTCTTTACCATTATTGTTTCTGGTTACTAAAAATAAGTATAGATTTTTAGCAAAAATAAGATTTTTTTCAAATAAAGGCAACTCTGAAACTTTAGATAAATTTCTTTTAACAACTTTGTAGTTCTCTCAATGGAATTCTATTGTTTTTTTTGCTTGTTCCAAAATATTTGTCAAGTAATTCATTTAACTTATAAGTGTTTTCTTTATTATCCTTTACAAAGAAATCTTTAATATCTCAATCATCTGTAACCTGCTTAAATTTATTATTGATTATGGTTTTTGCAATTTCTGCACTACCTTGAATTGGTGATAGTATAGCATTAATTGGTTTTGTATCAACCTTTTTTCAATTTGTGTATAGAAGTTCACGAAAGGCATCAAAACTTTCATTACTTGTTATATATTTTGGACCCCTAAAAGTTCCTGTAAAACCTTTTGAGTCATAATCAATTCAATAAGCATTTTTAACTGGTTGAAATGGTTGAATTTTTTCTTCATCTGCTCTAGTTAACTTCATTTCACTTATATCCGGGATTTGATTTGGTGACCAAGAAAAATTCCCATGTTGATATTTAATATTTGAAGTTTGTTCAATTCATTGCAAAACTTGATCTTTTGTCATATCAATTCCAGAAACATTGTATTTGTCTGTTTGAGTTCCATTTTCAAGTTCTTTTCTTATGACACTATCATAATATGACAGTGCATCATTTTGATTTTCAAATTCAATGTTTTCTTCACCATTGAAATTATTAATCATAGTGATTTTTTTTATGTCTTGGAAAGTATCAATTGCTTCATTTTTATCTGTGTATGCAACTCCATCATTTCCTTGATAAATATTTATAAGTTTTTCACCTGGGTTGGTCACAACATCATCAGATAATTGGTTTGAAGTGTCAATGATGTAATCATTGACATTTTTATATGTTTTTTCTTCAACAATTTTGTTTTTTGTTGCAATATCCTCTGCAATGGCTTTTAAGCCATTGACTGCATAAGCTTTTGAATCATATAAATAAAAATCATTTTGTGTTTCTTTTGGATTATACTCTAGATTGTTAGTGATATATTCATCTAATTCTTCTTTGGTGTTGAACCTTCTACCATCAAATTCATAATGAAATGAATTATTGGTATGAGGAACAACTACCATTACAACAGTAACTACTGTTGTAGAAAGTGCTAGAAAAATTGCTGCTGTAAAAGCCATTATTCTTTTTCTTGTTTTAAAAAATCATTGCATACTTATTCATCATCTCTATCAATAAATTCTTTTATTATTGAAATTCCATGATTTGATTTTAAGAATAATTTTGCTTTTATTTTATAATACTTAACACCATCAACTTCTTTATGATATTGACAATCTAATATTTCTACATCAATATCATTCAATAATGAATCAGTTTTGCTATCCTCTTCCATTCTTTCAGAATAGGCATTGGTTAAATAACTTACTTTGTCTATTTGATTACTAAATTCTTCTAATTTACTTGATGAAAATAGACCAGTTTCCCACCCTCATTCTGTGTATCTTTCTTCATCTTCATTTCAACTTGTATTTATTTTAGTTGGATTATTTCTAAAAGAATATACTGTAAAATAGTTGTTAAAAATTTCTTCTAATAGTTCAGTTCCTGTCATTTTATTGGTTTGTTTAAAATTAAATGTAAAATTTAGCCCTCTATTCATACCTGAATCCTTTTGTGATGTTGTTCTGAGTCCCATACTTGTTTTAATTGTAATAACTTCATTGTTCTGAAAAGCAAGTTGATTATCTTCAATCAATCCAGTTAAAAAGGCAAAGTCATTATTTGTATACTTATCATTAAGGTCTTTATACAAATTTTCAATTGCAAGTTTTGATAAAAACGAATTTGTAATTGATTTTCAGTCATCAAATTTATCTCCATCATTAAAAACATATGCTCCTGTATAATTTACTGTGGGGTCATTATCAAAAAACTCATCAAATATTTCTTGTGTCAAAATTGGCTTTTCCTCATTATCAGGATTTTCTACTGGATCTGTACAAGCCACCACATTTAGTGCTCCAATTTGTGAAAAACAGATCACACCAAATAAAGTTAATAATTTTTTCATTTTTTTACTCCTCCTTTTGAGTTTTAATTTGTTTTAAATATTTAAATGTTTATATAAAAATACTGCATATTTATTCATAACCTCTGTCAATGAATTCTTTTTCTATAAAAATTTCAGGGTTTGATTTTAAGAATAATTTTGCTTTAATTTTATAGTATTTAATACTATCAACTACTTTATGATCGTGTAAATCCAATATTTTTACATCTATATCTTGTAGTAATGAATTTGTTTTTCTATCTTCATTCATTCTTTCAAAATATGCATTTGCTAGATAATTAATTTTAGAAATTTGATTGGAATATGATTCTAGTTCACTTTCTGAGAATACTGAGTATGTTGGTCCCCCTCAAGCTGTATAATATTCTTCATACTTGTTTCGACTAGTATTTATTTCAGTTGGATTATTTCTAAAAAAATATAAAGTAAAATAGGAATTAAATATTTCTTCTAATAATTCAACCCCAGTCATATTGTTGGTTTGTTTAAAATTAAATGTAAAACTTAATCTTCTATTCATCTCTTCATCCTTTTGTGATGTTGTTCTAAAAGGTGTTGAAGTTTTGATTGTAACCATTTCATTGGTTTTAAAAATAATTGAACCGTCATTAAATGAACCTGTTACAAATGCAAAATCATTGTTTGTATACTTATCACTAAAATCTTTATACAAAGTTGCAACTGCCAACTTTGATAGAAAAGTACCTGAGACTGTCAGTCAATCACCAATTTCATCTCCATCATTAAAAACATATGCTCCTGTGTAATTTACTGTAGGATCATTGTTAAAAAACTCATCAAATATTTCTTGTGTCAAAACTGGTTTGTTAGCATCAGGTTTTGGCTTGTTATCAGAATTTGATGTTGGATCTGTACAAGCCACCACATTTAGTGCTGCTACTTGTAAAAAACTTAGAACACCAAATAATGTTAATAATTTTTTCATTTTTTTTACTCCTCCTTTTGAGTTTTAATTTGTTATAAGATATTTAAATGCTTATAAAAATCATTGCATACTTATTCATCACCTCTATCAATAAATTCTTTCTCTATTAAAATTCCGTGATTTGATTTTAAGAATAATTTTACTTTTATTTTATAATACTTAACACCATCAATTACTTTATGGTCTTGACAATCTAATATTTCTACATCAATATCCTTCAATAATGAATCAGTTTTACTATCCTCTTGCATTCTTTCAGAATAGGCATCTGTTAAATAACTTATTTTAGAAGCATGTTCATTGAATTCTTCTAGTTCATTTTGTGAAAATAAACCCTCATTTTTCCCTACCCAGGCTGTATATTTCTCTTCATCCTCGGATCTACTTGTATTTATTTCAGTTGGGTTATTTCTCAAAAAATATCAAATAAAATAGACATTAAAAATTTCTTCTAATAGCTCAGTTCCCGTCATTTTACTGGTTTGTTTAAAATTAAATGTAAAATTTAGAGTTCTGTTTAATTGATCATTCTCCTGCGATGTGGTTCTAAAGGGTATTTGCATTTTAACTGTGGCTGTTTCATTGGTTTTGAAAATAATTGAACTGTTATTAAATGAACCTGTTAAAAAGGCAAAGTCATTATTTGTATACTTATCACTAAAATCTTTATACAGAGTTTCAACAGCCAACTTTCCTAAAAAAGAGCCCGTAACTGATAGTCAGTCTCCAATTTCGTCTCCATCATTAAAAACATATGCTCCTGTGTAATTTACTGTAGGATCATTGTTAAAAAACTCATCAAATATTTCTTGTGTCAAAACTGGCTTGCTAGCATCAGGTTTTGGCTTGTTATCAGAATTTGATGTTGGATCTGTACATGCCACCACATTTAGTGCTGCCACTTGTAAAAAACTTACAACACCAAATAATGTTAATAATTTTTTCATTTCTTTTACTCCTCCTTTTGAGTTTTAATTTGTTATAAAATATTTAAATGTTTATAAAAATCATTGCATGTTTATTCATAACCTCTATCAATAAATTCTTTTTCTATAAAAATTTCAGGGTTTGATTTTAAGAATAATTTTGCTTTTATTTTATAATACTTGACACCATCAATTTCTTTATGGTCTTGACAATCTAATATTTCTACATCAATATCCTTCAATAACAAATTATCATTACTATCAGATTGCATTCTTTCAGAATAGGCATCTGTTAAATAACTAATTTTAGAAGCATGTTCGTTGAATTCTTCTAGTTCACTTTGTGAAAATAATGCAAAATTTGGTCCTCCTCAAGCTGTATATCTTTCTTCATCTTCAGTTCTACTTGTATTTATTTCAGTTGAGTTATTTCTAAAAAAATATCTAGTAAAATAGGCACTAAAAATTTCTTCTAATAATTCAGTTCCCATCATTTTATTGGTTTGCTTAAAATTAAATGTAAAATTTAATGTATCATTCTTTCCCTCATCCTTTTGTGATGTGGTTCTAAATGGTATTGAAATTTTGATTGTAATCATTTCACTAGTTTTAAAAATAATTGAACTGTTATTAAATGAACCTGTTAAAAAGGCAAAGTCATTGTTTGTGTACTTATCACTAAAATCTTTATACAAAGTCTCAATTGCAATTTTTCTTAGAAAAATACTTGTAACTGATGTTCAATCATCAAATTTGTCTCCATCATTAAAAACATATGCTCCTGTATAATTTACTGTAGGATCATTGTTAAAAAACTCATCAAATATTTCTTGTGTCAAAACAGGTTTGTTAGCATCAGGTTTTGGCTTGTTATCAGAATTTGATGTTGGATCTGTACAGGCCACCACATTTAGTGCTGCTACTTGTAAAAACTTACAACACCAAATAATGTTAATAATTTTTTCATTTTTTTTACTCCTCCTTTTGAGTTTTAATCTGTTATAAAATATTTAAATGCTTTAAAAATTTATAATCTAATTTATATTTAACAAAGACATTGTTTTTTAATAAAAAATACGTAGATTCTTAGAAATTACCTGAAAAGGAGTTTTTAGGCAAGTGAAAATATAAATATGTTATCTAATCAACAATTCTATCTGGTTATTACATTTTCAAATTTATTAAAAATACTTATTAAATAATTTTAAGATTAAAAAATTCACATCATTTTAAATACTTAAGCTTATTTTAAACAAATAAGCTTTTTTGTAATAAGTCTAAAATACCTAGGAGTTTAATCAGTTAGGTTGAAAAACCTTAGGTTAAAAGAAATAATCATTAACAGAAGGCGTCGGAATATTGGTGTAACAATTATTTGCTTTTACTTATTACTAGTTTTTACCTTCTACAACTATATAATAATACATTTTTTTGGAAATTTTAAAGTTTTTTAGAATATTTAATTATTTATTTGTGATTATCACCAAATCTAATAATTTATCAAAAAAACTATGAAATTATAAATTCCATAGTTTAAAAAAAGTATTAAAGTTTTAAATTTTTCTCTAAGTCAAGGTTGGCAACAACCTTTTCTTGGTTAATTTTTATTCTTGATGAAACACTGCTATAAATTTTTTGAATTGATTCAATTTGAGCATCAAATTTTGCATTATAAACTTGTAAACCACTGTCAATGATAACTAATTTATTAATAATACCTTGTAATTCATCAATAATGTGACTTGTAATTAAAATTCCTATTCCTTTTTGACTTAAGGTTTTAATAATTCCTAAAAGCTCAATTCGAGAATTAACATCTAAATTTGCTGTTGGTTCATCTAAAAAGATGTATTTTGGATTAGAAACTAAAGTAATTACTAACATCATTTTTTTCTGCATTCCTGCAGATAATTGAGCAAAGGTTTTGTTTAAATAGTCTGCTAATCCAAAAAGTTCTAATAGCTCTTGAAGTCTTTTTAAAGCAGCAGTTTTATTAATTCCAGCTAATTGGGCATCTAATAAACAATAATCTTTAATTTTAATACCTTTTGGGTAAACACTTTGATCTGGAAAAAAACAAAGAGAACTTAATGAGCGTTGCTCATAAATTGAACTACCATTTAAGAGAACTTCTCCTTCATCTTTATCATATTCTTTAAAAATACATTTAATAAAGGTTGATTTTCCAGCTCCATTGTCACCAACTAAACCAATAATATCTCCTGGTTCTAGAGTTAAACCAATACCTTTAATTCCAGCTTCACCAAAGTTTTTTGAAATATTTTTAATTTCTAACATTATTTAACTCCTCCTTTTTGTTTCTTAACTTTATACTTGGTTTTTTTAACAAAAACCCAATATGAAATTGCTCCAAGGGTAATTCCAAGAGCAAAATAACAAACATATGTAGCAGCAACACTAAATGGTCTGTTTGTAAACTGTAAAGTATTCTCATTAAAATTTAACTCTGTTGGATCTGTTGAACTTATAATATAACCAGTTCTAAAACTTGGAGTTCCAAATAAGTTGATTGAAGTCATGGGGATATCAAACTTAGGCTGATTAACACCTGAAAAGTAGGCCATGTTATATAAACTTCCAAATGGGTTAAGATTATATAAAAGATTTAAAGTTCTTCTTGAAGCAGTATATTTTGAAAATTCATTTTTATCTTTGAATCACAAAATTCTTCTTTGAAGTTCATCAGCATCACTATTGTAGCTAGTTAATAAATCTTTAGATTTCACAACCAATGGTTCTACATTACCCCCACCAATCATTAAACTATATAAGGTACGATCCCCACTACTAAATTTTAAGATTTTTCCATATTCGTCAATATTTTGAAGAGGATCAAAATAGCCAATACTTAAACCATTGTATACACTATTTAAATTTGATCTGATTTTTCAAGTCACAGCTATATCATAATTAAATTTATCTACCAGTAACTTTTGTAATTCAAGTAGCTCATCAGAGTAAACTGTAATATTATTTTGTTCTAAAAAATCAACCAAGTTCTTATTCTCAATTGAAAGTTTTTTGCTAGCATCAGTCAGTTGACCTGGGGCAGTTAAAGCTGCTAAGGTTCTATTAACTATAAATGAATTTTTAAAATCATTTGTGGTTGTGGGTTTTTTATCCATAAATGTTTTAAAAAAATTATAAGCAAAACTATTTGCCAAATAGTCTTCAACTATTTCAGGTGTAACACCCACTTTATAGCTAACTGTTAAATTTTCAACATCTGTAATGTCTTGAGACTTTAAAATATTATAACTATTGTTAATACCAAGTAAGTAATTTTTAATCAGTTCACTAATTCCTTGAACTCCTCCATCATTTTGATAAGTATAAAAAAGTTCAAAAGCAAAAGTTGGATCTTTAATTTGAATGTTGTTTATTACAGCTGAACCCAATTTTGAATCAACATCTAAAAATCCAGATAGTCTTAATTCAATAGTTTCATTCTTATCTAACTCAGATAAGAATTTAGCAGCAAGTCCCTTATCATATTTTTGTGCAATTTTTTGGTAGTGATAACTTAAAATATCTGCATTTGATGTTGTCACATCAATGTCTGAACCCATAAACTGCATTACTCCCAAAATATAAAACAATGAACAAAAGGCTGACAAAACTCATGAAGTTGGTAAAACCTTTGCTATTTTGTTTGATTTAATTGCAATTAAATAAATTAAACCTGAAATTAAAATATCATAAGCGAATAAACTAAAACTTCCAAATGCTACAGTATTTAAAACAATATGTTGTGTTCTTACTGGAATTACACTTGGTAAAGTAAAGGCAAATGAAATTATTAATAAAATGTAGATTGTTGAAATTGTTTTATTAACAATTAACTTTGAAAAAAGATTTCACTTTTTTTCAAACCACGACGAAGTTCAAGATTTTGAATTCCACTATTTTTATCATAAATAAAAAAAGTCAAAATTGAATCTGTGTTAAAATATGTTAGTCAAAAAATTGAGGGGGCAATTGTAATAACTGCAAATAAACTCAAGATTGTCATTTGTAGAAATGGTGATAATAAAATCAATAGTAATCCTACAAAAACAGTTAATAAATGAATTGTTGATATAATTCAAAAAGCTTTCTTTTTTAGTAGTCTTTGGAAATCAAAGCGTACCATAATGTTAAAATTGTTCATAAATCCTCCATTAATATTCTCATTACTCTCATTATCTTGACAAAATTAGTTAATACATTGAAAATCATCCATAGTTTTATTATATAGCAATTTTACGTAATAAACTTAATTTAAACCTTCCTCTCCTGAAAGGAATTCCTAATTTTGCTGAACACTTCTTTTATGTTAAACTTAGTTTTTGGGCAAGGCCTATATTATTGATTATGTGATGTTAGATAACCTAAATTAGATCCCCTACACTTAACATGCAGGTAATAATATTTTATCACGGAAATTAATGATGCCAATAATTCTTCCTTTTTATAATTAATCTGCAAAAAAATGAAAAATTTTACAAATAACCCTTCTATTCAGAAGTTTGCTATCACTCTAATTATTTGTTAAGATATAAGTGTTATGGAAAGGACATTTATGAGAATAACCTTTGATAATCCAAAGTTAACAGATTTAGATGATCTTTATCAAGTTGAAATAACTGCATTCCCAATTAATGAAACATTAAGTAAGGTTTCATATGAAGAACGTATTAAAAAAATTAGTGATTCAATGATTGTTGCTCGAAACGAAAACAATCAAGTTATTGGATTTGTGGTTGGCATAAGCTCACCAGAAAGATATTTATCCGATGAATATTTTTTTAGTACAAAACCAAATTCACCTAGCGACCCCAACTTCTGTATTGTTGGTTTGGCAATAGCACCAAAATACCAACAGTATAAAATTGGCTCTGAACTTTTAACCAAGTTTTTAAAATTAGCTAAAAGTTTAAAAAAACAATTAGTTTCTTTAACCTGTGAAGAAAAGTTAATTAAGTTCTATGAAAAATTTGGTTTTGTAAATGAAGGAGTTTCTAAATCAAAATTTGCAGACCTAGTTTGATATGACATGGTCTATACAATTTAAAAACCCAAAAACAAATGTTTTTGGGTTTTTATTTACTTACATATTTTGCTAATTTATTTGCAATGATGTTATTATTTTTAACTTCACCAAGTGTAAACCCAGCTTCACCATGTCCAGGAAAAATTAAACAATCATCATTAAAGTTTTTGTAAATAAACCTAATTGATTTTTTTAACTTTCGGTTTGGACATTTTTTCAAATCAGTTCAATGGTGGTCAAGTCCAGTTCTATAGATGGTGTCTCCACAAAAAATCATATTTTCAGCCATCAATTTATAAATAATTGACCCTCTAGTATAACCACCAATTAAATCAAGTCTAAATTCAATTCCATCAATATTTATTAGTGAATCTTTTGTAATGGGTACAACATTTTCAACTTCATTTTTGATTTCTCATTCTGCTCCAGTTTTATAACTTAAATTAGCTCGACAATCATATAAACAAATGATGTCTCTTTGACCAATAAAAACTGCAGCAGAGGCAAACTGTTCTTTAATAACTTCTAAACCAAGGATATGGTTGTAGTGACCATGAGTTATTAAAATATGAGTTAACTCTATTTTATTTGTTTGCAAATACTTTAAAATTTCACTTGCTTGATTTGCACAATCAATTAAAATTGCTTTTTTATCTTTGACTATCAAGTAAGCATTTGTTTCATAAAAATCCTGATTTGAAAAAGTTTTTATTTCCATTTGATACACCAATCCTTAAAAAGATATTAACAAAATATCTATTGTAAATGTCAGTTTCCCTCTATTTATTGTACTTTTGTTTATTCTCTTGTTGTCGGGTACTTCCTTTTGAACAACAAGGACATTGTTTTGATAAACAAACTTGACAACCAATACATTTTAAACAACTTTGGCAGCCATGAAATGAACCGCTACATACCCGACATGTAAAACAATTATGTGCCCCTCCTGGGCAACAAATTTGTTTAGTTTCCATAATTTCTCTTCCTTCCTTGTTGACTTACCTTTTACACAAACTATGTCATTAAATAAGTCAATGGTCTGTTTTTAATTTGATACATTGCTGCAAGTCAACCACAAAACATAATTGCAGCAATGGCAAAGAATGATACAAATGGAATTCAAGGTACAGTTGGGATAATTATTAACATTTTAAAATTATTCCAGACAATATACTTGACGACTTCTCATAAAACCATTGAAGCTATGTATGAGAAAATAAAGACTAAGATTGAACCAACAACATACCGTCCCATAACCATTCAGTTGATTTTTTGATCTGTATAACCAATTGATCTCATTAAAGTAATGATGTTAATTGAGTCATTAACTACAATATTCATAATAACTACTAATAAGATAATCATCAAGACAATGTCAATGGCAATATACATAAACAATGACCTTTGGACTTGGTCCATCATCATATTAATTGCTTGTTTAATAATTGGTAACACCATTATGTTTCCATTTAGTGGATTGGCATTTATAAAGTAATTTAATACTTGATCTGGTTCTTTAATAACTTCAGCATCAATTCGGTTTAAAGCTTCTTGTAAACCTGGAATTGAAGAAAGATCATAATCTAGACTCTTGATATTTTTTAAATAAATATCTAAAACAGGTCCTAAATAATTTTCAGCATTGCTCCCCACACTTGTAGTTAGAGCAGTTGCTCGAACATTATTTTTAAACATCCTTGCTAGATTTTCAAGTTTTGATAAATCTAATTTTCCCACAAAGCTTTTTGATTGACTTATAATTTCAGTGAAATGTAAGTCCTTTTGAATTTGTTCATCAGCATTTTTAGACATAAATGACTGGTAATCTGCATAAATCGATTGGGTCATGTTATCATTTTCATTAATAGCGATTATCTGTACAGGCTGAGTAATCAAACCTCGACGACCCACAGTTATTTCAAAATTATCTCCAGTGGTTTTGTTTAATAACCTTGCCAATCTTGCAGAAATTATAACTGGTAAATTTGTAGCGCTATTGGTTTTTAAACTTGTAATTTGTTGGTCAGAAATTCCTGAGAAATTATAACCATTTCTAACACTACCATATTCTCCTGAACTATCAAATAATGATAACGTTGATGACTCTAAATCAATATCTGAATTTCCTTCAACAAAGTAACCTACATTTGAAGCTAGTAAATCTGTTTCTTTATTGTAAAGTACTGAGTTTGTTGCAATGAATTGATCTGTTGTGAAATCACGAGTCATAAATTCTGAGATTCAACTTGTGAAAACTGAATTGATGAAGTTTTGAATGGTTTCACCAGTTCCTCCAGAACCCCCTCCAGGGGTTGAAGTTGAATCTCCATTAAAGTCAATTCCTCCATCAATTATATAGTTTTGGTATTTTTCAACATCTCCACAATCTGTATAACTTGCTGAGGCAGTTGAAACACATAAATATCTACCAACATCGCTTAATCATAATCCTGAGTTTCTAACTGGGTCTGCTTCATCATTTTTTAAATTGTAAATGTTATTGTTGTTTTTCATTTCCTCAATTATTACATCAGCTTGCCCTGGGGTCATTAATCCCAAAATAAAATTTAATGCAGAAACCTCATCTAAATCTTGAATATAATCTAGTGAATAAAACAATGTCAATACATTCATAGCAATTGGTAACATTTCTTTTAATTGAGGTTGTGCTACCAAAATAGGGCTAGCAATAAGTCTATCTCTAATTTCTGCAACTTTAGTTACTAATTCATGAATTTTTTGATAATCTTTAAAATGATTTTCACCAACATTTTTGATGTAATTTTCGACACTACCATAATTGCTGTAATCAAGATAATTAATATTTGGGTAACGTGTTGTTAGGTTTGTAGTAACTTTACCTTCATAACTTAAACGACTAACTTCTGCAAAACCATAAAAATGGTCAACATCAGGGTTATACATGTTAAAGGCCCCATTAATTACTCCTTGTAAAATTGGCATTGCTCTTAACTGAATGGTAAAGAGAAATGAAGTAAAACCAACCAGTAGCATTACTAGTAAGTACTTACCTTTACCTTTAGAAATAAAGGCATCTTGCATTCGGTAAGTAAAGCAAATATTTTTGGATTTAAATGACTTCATTAAAATCCAATTTAAAAATACAAAAGGTAATGCTACTGGAAAGGCTGTGTAAAATAAAACAATTAGTCAAGTTCTTTTTTTATCTTTTGGTCCTGATGATAATAAGTTTAAAGCACTTTCATTTAAGTACTTAAAGATAATAATGTAAGACATTATTGCAAAAAGTAGTGGCACTACAAGTCCAATTACCACTAAAAAGACTGGGTTTGTGTAAATAACTTGGTAATCAAATATTACTGTTCCAGCATAAACCTTAGTAGCTGCATTAATTTGAAAAGGAATTGATAATAAATATCCTAAAAAAATTGCTACAAACATTGTTAAAAAGGTCTTAACTGAAAACACTCAAGTCAGTTCTTTCGTGGTATAACCTAAGGATTTAAATACTCCCAGTTGCTTTCTAGTACTATTTATTTCTTTTTTCAAGACAAAAGTAATAAAGAAGAATGCTAAGACAAATAAAATTCCCCCAATAATTGAAAAGACTCAGGTCATAATTGTAAGGTTTGTAAGTTCACTGATTCGTCAGTGTTCACTAAATCCACGATAAACACTTACCCCAACATTGTTTAATGCTAAATTATTGTTGCGAGTTGTGGGGGTGAAGTAATCGTTGATATTATACTTTGAGTTTTGCACAAAAGCATCTTGGTAATTGAAGCTAGCTTCATGATTAAATTGAAAGTCACTAGGTAAAACTTTTTCATAGTAATTTTTATAACTAAAGAAAGTTGGATTAACAAAAATTTGACCAAAGTTTTCAACTGATTGTAAAATACTTGAATTTTGAGGTGTTAAAGTTGAATATTTTTCAGCAACTCCCATAATTTTAAAGCGAACTGAAACTGCATTGCCTCCAAAACTAACTGGCAAAGAGACTATTATAACATCACCAATTTTTTTGTTTTGAGCTCTTAAAAAAAGATCATTGATATAAATTTCAACTGGTGGTTTTCCAGCCTCAATTCCATCACCAGGAGTAACAGCTTTTAATGATTGAGCTCCTTGACGAACAATTAAGTTGTTTAAATCTGCATCAGTTGTGCTTGTCATAACTGATTTATCTGACTCAATCACATAGTTATAAACTGCACTACCTTGGTTAATTATAGCTTGGGTTTTTGAAAAAACATTATAGTGAAAATCTGGTTCATGCTCATTGATTAACTTTAAAATACGACGATGAATTAATCAAAAGACATTATTTGACAAGTTTTCTTTAACAAACATTTTTTGAACTTCTTGTTTAAAAAAGTCTTTGACTTTAATTGTCACTACATCATCATCTCGAACATCTCGATAGGTACACTCATCTGGATCTTCAGGTTCTTGGGAATTTAATCCTAAACGCATTTCTCTTTCTGGTCCATTAAATCTAGCAAAGGAAACAAATCTTTTAATAATTTCAATGGTTTTGATTTCTAATAAAACCTCAGGTTTAATCTCAGGTTGAAAAGCTTGAGTTTTTTCAGCTTCAATTTTGGCATAGTCATCAATAATATTCTTAGTTGTTTCAGTAAATCAACCTCCAGAAATTGCTTCAACCACAACTCCATAATCAATTCTATGTTCTTTACCATCATAAATTACTTGTTTGGCAAACTCATCACTTAAAGTAAAAGGAGTTAGATTTTGTTGACTTCAAGTGTTAGTTTGTCTTTTAACACTTGCTGCATGCAATGATAATTGCAAAGGAGTAGCTAACATCCCTAAAATAATCATCGTAAAAATCATTAAAAACAAAATGGTTCCTAAAGTTTCAATTCAGGATTTTATAAATAATTTGATATATGATTTACCAATCTGTTTCACTGTTAATTCCCCTGTACACTACTTTAATTATATATATATGCAGCTAAAAAATCAGATAAAATTATAATTTCTAAGTTTTTAATCAAGGTGTAAAAAGAATCATTATAAAATGTGCAAGTTCAAAAAAGACTTAGTTAAGTCTTTTCTTTCACAAGTATGAAAATATAATGATATAAATTAGATGTTTTTTAACTTATTTGTTTGCTAACAGTGTTGTAATAACTGTTTTTTTCATATAAACTTAAATTGTAAGTTATTGATGAATGAGTAACTTTTTAAATTTAAAAAACAAATAGCCAAAACCTTTTAAAAATGCTTCTCTATCATTTTTAAAAGCAGAGTCATATAAAACTAAAATGTTTAATTCCATTGACATTGTTCTTGAAAACCAAGAATGACTAAAAATTGCAATGGAAGAATCTCAAAAATTAATCATAGATCTTAAAAAGATCAATGCCAACCTTGAAGAAGCCATTGCATATGTTCAAGAAAATAATTCTGCATTTAGTTTAGAATATAATAAACAGCTTGCCGAATATGAGAATGCAGATGATTTGACAAGTTTATTGGCTTATGATAAAGAAGCCAACAAATGAGAAAAAGGTGGTAATGCTTTTAGTCTTGCATTTGCTGCAGGTCGAACACTTGCAAAAACAGGAAGTCTTATATTGAAAGCTTTGTATGGTACTGTGACAGCAAAAACCTGAATAACACCTACACTAGCTGGGGTTGCAATTGGAATTACACAAATATTAACCTGAGTTTTATCATACTATTGACTAACATAAAAATTTAAGGAGGGAAAATATGGAGATGCTTTCTCATATAGTTGTTACTTTTGCACTTTTATTCCCCATGTTGGGCTTAGCATTAGCAGCATGATTGACAACTATAATATTTTATAAATATAAGATTGAATATCAAGAGACATACTTTGATAACATAATTAATTTTGAACAATTTTCTTTCCTGTTGAAAAAAGATAAGTTCTATATTTTTCAAAGTATTTACATTAATTTTCTATTAATTGTTGCTATATATATTGGACTTTGCTTTTTTTGACCAAAGGATCATGAGTTTTATACAGCTTTTATGATTTTAAATTCTATTGGGTTTGTCCTTTCATTTGGACTTTTGCTTATACCACTATGTATTTATACAAATATGCTTAAACCATACAAATTTTACAGCAAAAAAGAAGCAATAGCTCGGTTTGAGATTTATTTACAAGAAAACTCTGAAAAATCAGAGTATATAAGCTTTAAATTAACAGAAAGATGATCTGCTCCTTCTGCAAATCATATCTTTCAATTTCAGCAAAAAAGATTTAAAAAGAAATGGACAAAAGTTAGGGTTCAAGAAAGTAGTCACCGTAAACTAGCAGTTTTTAGAGCATATAGTTTTGAAAATGCTCGTCTATTTAAGCGTTTTAAAAGCTCAGGATGAGTAGTTATAAAAGGCAATCAGGAGAGTTGTGGTTTCTCAGACTTACCTAAAATTGTTCATGATAATTTCTTTAATTTGGACCAGTATGTGCCTTTTGAAAAAAAGGAAACACCAAATTTAATTAAAGAAGAGTAGACATTATCATATAGAATTGATGGTCATTGATTAAAATAATTGCAATATGCTATTGTAATTGCCAGTGATTTATTATATTATAATTTGGTTAGAGGTGAATTATATGGCTAGAAAAGACGATTTAACTGGAAAAGGACCATTATCTGGGAATTCAAGATCACATGCTTTGAATTCAACAAAAAGAAAATGAAACCTTAACCTTCAAAAAGTTCAAGTTATGGATGAAAATGGTAAAGTTATGACCATGAAAGTATCTGCAAGGACATTAAGAACTTTGAAAAAAAACAATGCAATTGTTAAATAAAACAATAGTCCCTACTAAAGGGACTTTTTTTAAACCAAGAATCAAAAAAACATGTTTTTTAAAACATGTTTTTAATTAAATTCTATTCAATTCCTATGATAAATGTGTAGACCTCTTGGCCTCCATCAATCATTTCATATTCAACATCAAATTTTTCATCTAATAATTTTCTCAATTCACTAACATCTTCAGGAGTTGCATCATTTCCTGTGAAAATTGTTAAGATTTCAGTTTTTGAAGTGATAAATTTAACCAAAGACTTATTAAAAATGTCTTTTAATGAATCAGCAGCAATTGTAACTTTTTTATTTGCCATCATCATATATTGGTCTTTTTTAATGCTAACCTCATCAATTGTAGCATCGCGTGCTGCTTTGTTAATTGAAACTGAGGTTACTGTTTTTAATGCTCTGGTGATATTTGTTTCATTTTTCTTTGGTGATTCTTCAGGATCTAGACTCAAATAACCAGTAATTCCTTCAGGAATAGTTTTAGTATTTAACACTACCACTTTTGATTTTTTTTCTAATTCTTTTGCTTGTTTAGCAGCTAATAAAACATTACTATCATTTGGGAAAATATAAACTACCTTAGCATCAATTGTTTGAATTGCCTCTAAAAAGTCATTAGTTGAGGGGTTCATTTTTTCTCCCCCATCAATTACAAAATCAATATTTAACTCATCTTTAAAGTATTTTTTCATTCCTTTTGAGCGAACAACTGCAATTGTTCCAATGGGGTTAACTAGTTTTCGTTGTTTTTGTTCTGTTTTCCTAGCTTCACTAATTACCTCACCATTTTTGTGTTTAACTTGTACCTCAGCTTGTAAAGTCATATTTTCAACTTTAACTGTTTTAAACTCACCAAACTGTTGTAAGTAAGTTAAAATTTGTCCTGGTAATAAAGCATGAGTGTGGATTTTTAAAATATCTGTATCTAAAACTGCAACAATTGAAGTGTTTCCATATTGTTCAAAAGTGTTTCGAACACTTTCAACTTTCAACTCTCCAATGAACTTTTCATCCAACATCACAATTGCTTCAGTACAATAGCCAAATTCATCTTCAATTTCAAGGTCTAAGTTACCACCAGTATTTTCTTCAATTTTCTTTAATCTTTCAATTGGTTTACCTTTATGTGCATAATGTTGCATTCCTTCAAAGAATTTAACTAAACCATAGCCACCACTGTCAACAACTCCAACTTCTTTTAAGGCAGGAAGTAAATTAGGTGTATTTTCTAAAGAAACATTTGCAGCTTTAGTTACTTGATCTCAAAATTGACGAGGATCGATGCTTTCATCTGTAATTGTGTTCACAAATTCACTAGTTTCTCGAATAACTGTTAAAATTGTTCCTTCAACTGGTTTCATAACTGTAGAATATGAAACTTTTGTAGCTTCATCAAAAGCAGATTTCCATGTTTCTAAATTCAAATCTGTTTTTTCTTTCATTCCATTGGCAAAACCCTTAATAATTTGTGAAAAAATCACTCCTGAGTTTCCGCGAGCTCCCATAATTAGACCTCTTGCAAACTTAGACATTAATGAGCCAATTGAATCAAACTTTTCTGATTCAATTTCTTTAAAACCATTTGAACATGTTAAATTCATATTTGTTCCAGTATCTCCATCAGGAACTGGGAAAACATTTAACTTGTCAATTTTTGGGTGATTATTGTAAATATTATTTACACCACTATTAATCATACCTTTTAGTGTTTGTATCTCTTTCATTTGTAGTCACCTTCTATTTTGTTGTTTTTTTTGTAACTTATTTGCAAGTACAAAAAAATTGCAAAAATCTCTTTTTGCCAGTTTAGAAATTCTTAGCCTTTTTTAAATCATTTGTAGGTCATCAACTACAACATCCACACTATAAGACATTGTAAATTGTTTTAATTTCTCTAATTCGTATTTTACACGTATTTGAACTTCATTAACAACGTCTCTAATGTTAAAACCATTCATTAATATCACATGCACTTTTACTCGGTGAATTGAACCTGAAGAAACAATTTCAACTGCCTTAGCAATATCTTTTGTTTCCAAATCTCAAATATCTTGAGATTCATAGTTCGCTAGTGACTTTACACCCGGAACAGTAGTTACTGCATTGTTGATTGCATTGTAAGTAATTGTATCCATAAAAGTCCCCCTTTTTATGTGTTATCAAATAGGTAACATTGAAATCATGATTGTCACGTTTCAAAATAGTACAATAATATTTTAACATTATAATAAAACGAATTACCACTCATTTTATTAAAAAAACAATTTTTTCATAAAAAATTTAGTGTTTTTCTCTAGAATTTAGTTATAATTAAAAAGGACTTGCCCTCTTGGCGGAATTGGTAGACGCAGCAGACTCAAAATCTGCCGAGGCAACTCATATCGGTTCGACTCCGATAGAGGGCACCATTATTGAAAAGAAAGATTCAGCATTGCTGAACTTTTTTATTTGTTAAAAATCACTAGCACTGGTTTTGTAGTTGTTATTTTCCCAGCAGTATTTGGAATAAATTCATTTGAAAATGCTCTTGTACTATTTGGCAACAAATGCAAGTCTTCAATATTGTATTTTAATCCAGAAATTGTTAATAAAGTTTCATGAACTGGGAAGAAGGTTATGTAAGTATAACCTTGATATTGTGCAAAACTTAAAGTTGAAGTACCTTTACCTAAACAATAAGCTACTGTATTATCATTTAAAAATTTAACATGATACTTGTAACAATATTCTAAAATTGTTAGGTTCATGTCAACTCGATTTGTTGGTTTAGCTACAAAAACAATCTCAGTTGCTCCAAGTTCATAAGCTTTTTTAATGGCATAAGTTCCATCAAGATTATCTTTTTGACAATCTAACTTCTCAAATGATTTTGCTTGCTCTTGAATTTGGGTTAGTTCACTAGCAAGCACTTGATCGAAATCAGAGACAGCTAAATCCATTTTGATGTTCTTACCAATTAAATCCAAACAACCTCTCTCAACACCAATTATAAAAAAATCTTTTTGATAGTATGAAAAATCAAGTTGAGTTTCACAAGTAACTATTAAAAACTTAGTTTTCAAGTTTAGCCACCCTTTCTTTTAGTGTCATTAGATCTTGACCAACCAAATAACTACCAGCAACTATCATGTCAACTCCATGCTCTTGAACAATTTTATAAGTTGCATCATTGATACCTCCATCAACCTCTACTAAATAATGATAGTTATTTGTAGCTTTTAATTTTTGCAGTTCAGCAATTTTTTTACCTGCTTCAGGTAAATAGGTTTGACCTCCATAACCTGGGTAAACTGTCATTACTAATACATTATCAAGATCTGCTAGGTATGGTGTTAGTTCACTTACCTTAGTATCTGGGGAGATTGCCAAAGAACATTTTAAGTCATTTGTTTTGCAAAGTTTGATAAATTCTTGAATTTGTTCTGCTACAAGTGCCTCATAGTGAAAAGTAATTTGACTTACATTTTTTTGTAAAAATGGTGTTAGATAATCTGAAAGAGTGTACTTGTCAAGAGTCACCATCAAATGAATATCAATTTTAAAATCATAATTGTTGGTAATATCACTAAGTACTTTTGGTCCAAAACTAAGATTTGGAACAAAGTGGTAGTCCATGACATCATAATGGATGTACTTAATACCAGCAGCTTGTAATAAATCTAATTCTTTTTTTAAATTTAAAAAATCTGCAGTTAAAATACTGGGGGCAACTAGATATTTTTTCATTATTTTTTTCTCCTATATTCTTTTTCCGACATTTCTCTTTGCATTTTGACATAATCATCATAAATGAAATTTGGGATCTGGTGATTGTGAACTAATTGCAAAATCTTACAACCAGGAGTTTCAGGTAAATGTAAGCAATCATTAAATTTACAAGCATTTAAATGTTCTTCAAACATTTTAAAACTATGTGCTAATTGATATTTATCAAAGTCTTTAAACTCAAATGAAGAAAAACCTGGAGTATCACCAATTAAACCCCCAAAATAATGAAAAAGTTCATTTTTTGTTGTTGTATGTTTACCTCGATTAAGGGCTTTTGAAATTTCTTGTGTTGGTTCAAACAAATCAGGAATAATGTGATTTAAGGTTGTTGATTTACCAGCACCTGTTTGTCCAGTAAAAACTGAAACTTTATCTAATAGAGATTGTAAAAATGCATTTCATTCAGCATCAGTTTCAATCATATTATTTATCAAGTAAGTTTCATAACCTAAATTTTTATATTCACTCAACAAAGCATAAGTTGCATCGTTTTCTTTCAATAAATCAACCTTAGTAAAGGCTAGAACTGGTTTAATGTTCAAATACTCAATAAAAGCTAAATACTTATTTAAGGTAAAAGTGTTTAAAACTGGTTCTCGAACAGCAGTAATGATGACAACTTGGTCAATATTTGCAATTCTTGGTCTGTATAATTCATTTTTTCTAGGCAAAAGTTGTAAAACTTGTCCTTTGAAATTGTTTTCATCAAGAATGTTAAATTCAACATTATCCCCAGTTATTGGTGTTTGTTTTGTGTGCCTTAATTTTCCTATTGCTTTACACTCATATATTTTTTCTTCATAAAATACATAGGCAAATTCACTTAAAATTTTTAAAATAATTCCTGTTGGCATTTTTAAATCATCCACAATAACAGGCCAACAAAGGCAAAGAGAAGAAGCAAACCAATAATAATGCTTGTGGTGATTGTGGTTTTTTTAATCACACCACTTCTTCGAGAATTTAAATTTTCAGCAACAACTGCTTTTTGACTATCGTTACCGCCTTTTAAACTGCGGAAACGACCCTTGTAAACATAGGGTTTAATATTAACTTGGTCAGTAACTTCTTTTAAACTACTTAAAACTTCTTGCATTGATTGAAAACGACTATCTGGATCTTTTTCAATCATTTTTAAAATAACATTTTCTAAAGCCTGGGGAATTGCAGGATTTAGTTCTCTGGGAGCTATTGGACGTTGGTATAAGTGTTCTAAAGATATTTTTTGAGCACTACGACTGCGGAATGGAGCCATTCCAGTGGCAGCTTCATACATCATAATTCCTAATGAGTAAATATCTGTTCTTGGTGTTGCTTTTTGACTATCAATGACTTCTGGGGCAATGTATTTTGGGGTTCCAATAGTTTTTTCTTCTTCTTTTTTATAACCATCCATTAAAGAAATCCCAAAGTCAGTCAATTTTACTTGTTTATCTAAAGTAAGTAGGACATTTTCTGGTTTAATGTCTCGGTGAACTATTTTTTTTCTATGAACTAAATCTAAGGCTTTACACAAATCACCAAAATAATACTTAATTTCAGTTGTAGTTAATGGAGCAAAAGCTGCTAAAAACTTTTTAAAGTCTCCTCCATCAACATATTCTAAAATTAGTAAAAAAGCTCCATCTTTTTGAATCACATCATGCAACTTAACTACATATTTTGATTCAATTAGGTTGGCAATTGATTCTTTTTCAATTTCAAATCTTTCCAAACCATTAGGATTAACTAAAGTTTGTTCATTAATAACTTTAACAGCAACATAGGTTTTGGTAATAATGTCATAAGCTTTAAAAACTGAAGCCATTCCTCCAGAGCCTGAGACTTCTTTTAACTCATACCTATCATTTACCAATGATCCAACAGTATAATTTTTCATCAATAACTCCCCTTTTAAATTTCTATAAATATCATAACAAAAAAAAGCAAAGTATTGTGCTACTATTGCTTTACTTCAATAATTAAAATTGATAAATTATCAGTTGACATGTTTTCTTTGGCATCTTCCACAATGATTTTACATTTTTCTTTTAAAGTAGTATTTTGGTTAGTTAAAGTGGCTGCTGTAATGTCATTGTCAATGTAATCATGAACTCCATCTGTGGTTAAAATGTAAGTTCCATAAGGTTTATCAATGTAATATGTGTCAATTTTTAAAGTTTTTTTTGGTCCTAATGCACTAGTTAAAACTTTTCAAAAAGTGACATCATTGGCACGTTCTCCATAAACTCCTGATGCTTGAATATCTTGACGTTCTGCTTCAGGGGTTGAATTTCACAAGTTTTGGTCAGTTGTTACTTGAAAAAGTTTACTATTAACCAATTTATAGGTTCTTGAATCACCAATATTAATTACAAATGCTTCATTGTTTACTAGTAAAATTGCAGTTAAAGTGGTACCCATATCTAAGGTTTTAGTGTAACTATTGGCATATTCTTTCATAAAGTTGTGAATTTTTTTTGCACTTGCTCTTAATCACTTGTTAACTTCTCTTTGACTTAGGCCTGTAAAATCTTGTTTTTTAAATAACTCAATAAATTTTGTAACAGCAATTTTACTTGCAACTTCACCATGGGCATGTCCTCCCATTCCATCACAAACTATTCCAAAAGCATCACCTTGTTTATTTAGACAAAAGTCTAAATAATCTTGATTTGATTTTCGGTAATTACCTGTATCTGTGTGGATTGCATGTTTAAATTTCATTTTTAATTGCACCTTCTCTTTTAGCTCTTAACTGGCCACAAGCAGCATCAATGTCTGCTCCAAATTCTTTACGAACAATAGCATTTATGCCAGCTCTTTTTAAAATATTAAAGAATTTGTCTATTTTGGTTGATTTTTTAAAAGGGTTTTCTTCAACTTCATTATAAGGAATTAAGTTAACATAACCATTAATTCCCCGAATTAATTTTGCTAATTGTTCTGCATGTTCAGGAAGATCATTGATATCTTCAATTAAAATATACTCAAAAGTAATCCGACGATTGGTAGTACCAATGTAATAACGGACTGCATCCATTAATTTTTTAATGTTAAAGGCTTTGTTAATTGGCATTAACAAGTTTCGCACCTCATCATTGGGTGCATGCAAAGAAATTGCTAAATTGATTTGGTTTTTTAAGTCTGCAAATTGGATTATTCTTGGCACTACTCCACAAGTTGAAACTGTGATATGACGAGCACCAATCCCAAAACCTTTATTATCATTAACAATGTTAATAAACTTCATCACATTATCAAAGTTATCCATAGGTTCACCAATACCCATTACCACAATATGACTAACTCTGGCTTGTGGACTATCTGGGTTATCTTGAAATTTCTTTTTTAACAAAACATTCATAGTGAAGATTTGACGAACTATTTCATCTGTTTCTAAGTTACGTTCAGTTTTGATTAGACCTGAGGCACAGAATTTACATGCCATTTTACAACCAACTTGTGTTGTTACACAAACTGATTGACCATATTTTTGAGGCATCAAGACTGTTTCAATGGTTCTTTTGTCATCTAACATAAAAAGAATTTTGATGGTACCATCTTTCGACTCTTCTACTAGTAAATCTTTTAGAGGTGCTGCAGTATAGTTTTCATCTAAAAATTCTCTTAGTTCTTTGCTTAAGTTAGTCATATTTTTAAAATCTGCTTCTAACTTAACATAGATTCAATCAAAAATTTGCTGTGCTGCAAATTTTTTAAAGCCATTTTCTACTAAAATATTTTGTAAATCTTCAATTGTATATTTAAAAATGCTTGTTTTGTCCATATAATTTTACTCCAATCTCTATTATATCATATTTTACCCACCCAACTTTGGTTAATTGAGACAATAAATGTAGCAACAATTATTGTCAAAACAAATAAATTTTTAGTTTATAAAGATTACACCAGGACAAAAACTAAGGAAATTTGTAAATCGTACCCTTGAAGACATTCAAAAAATTAATACAAACTTGGTTTAATTTTTATTCAAGATCTATTTATTTTCAAGTTACTTTTAATGATTAAACCAGTTTTAAGTTACAAAAAAACATTAAATTTTTTCTAAAAAAAGTAAATTTTCTAATTTTATCAATAAAATTGGGTCATTAACTCTCTTAAAGTTAAGCAATAGACTTAAAAGTTTGTTATTTCAATTAATCATTTTTGATTTTATGCAACCTATCTTGAAAATAAATTTAGGAATTTTAAAATACCTATTTATTTTTCGAAAAAATACCGTAAAATAGTAGTGAGGATCATCGTTCTGTTAAAGATTTCTTTAAATATTAATAATAAAACTTAAAAAAAATCAATATAGATGGTTACTCACAACTTTGTAGTCTATTGCCTAATAAATCTACAAAAGCACCTTTAAAGAGATTGGTTCCACACTATTTATTGACATAGTAATTACATAAATTATTTTAATTAATAATTGAACTAGTCTCTCCTATCAATTCATACCAGGAAATAGCAAGAAGATATGATGAAAGGGAGAAATAATGATGTTTCTCTAAAGGAAAATGAGTATGAAAAAATTAATAATTTTGTTGTCATCGGTTTTACTTTCTGTACCACCGATTATCACAACAACCTCATTAACTCGAAATAATCTTAGAAGCACAAAAAGTGTTTTTAAAGAATATGAGGTTGATTCAAAACACTATGATGATATTTTAAAAAGTACCATCATCAATGTTGAGAACTATGATTTTGAAAGTTTACATGAAATTTTAAGCAATGGTATTGAACCAATGTTTGGATTTTACTCAGAACTTTCATATAACAACTATATGAACACATTTTATCAACTTATGAATAATTTAAATAAATTAATCACAAGTGAAACCCAGGTTTCTGAGTTCAATGAATTAAACTTTAACTTAGGACAAGCAAATCAAATGATTCAAACAAAATTAGACCAAGAAGATTATATAAATGAAATTAAATCAAGAAATAGTGAGGTTTCTGAATATGCTAATTTAAATTATTATGCCTTTAATATTTTATACTCAGAACTTATTTCTGAGGATATTGAAAAATATAAAGACTCAAAAACAGAATTAGCTGGTTTAAAAGCTGAGGTTTCAGTTTATGAAGCTAGTGTTGATGACTTAAAAGCTGGATTGTCAAATCTAGATATTGGAATTCAAGCAGGTAAAAATGTTGAAAAAATATTTGATAATATTCTAGCAATGATTCATGAAAGAATTGACTATATTAAGGGATTTTTTGCTGGAAATTCAGAAATCTGAATTGAAATACTTCATGATGGAATGTGAAGTGCATTAGATCAACTAGTAAGATATGCAGTTAATCAAATTCCAGGATTAGATTATGATGAAGTTCTAGCCAATGTTAAAGAACAGTTCTTAAATGCTGATGTCGAATTTGAAGATTTTAAAGATATCTATGAGGCATTTACAAGTGCTATAAATGGTGATGAAGAAATCATAGTTCCAGATGCCACCAATAATATTGCAACATTTTTGGATAATATGACAAAAGATGTGGTTAAGGATCTTTTTAGTGACAAAATTGGTGAATACATTTCTGAACAACTTCCCATCATAAAGGTTATTGAAAACATTGTTGATATTGGACTAGCCATTCTAGCTGTGGAAATGGATATGTTTACAAATTTACATAACCATTCAAATTTTCTTGATAGTTTCATAATGAATGATTTGCCAAATATGTTTTCTATTATTGAAGATGAATTTAAAAATGATGATTCAATTGAGGCTCAAATGATTTTGAGAAAAATTACAGCCTTCACTGCAGACATTAGAAATGTAATTTCAAGTTTTAGATTTCAGTTTATAGATCTTAAAAAAATTGACTTAGTAAAGAAAGCCTTTGATTTAGTAACTGGAATCAAAGAAGAAACAAAAAAATGATTTAAAGATGTAGCAGTTGCTGCAGGAATGCTAGACAAACCAATTGCCCTACTTTATGAAATGAAAGAAAATACTGTCAAAAAAATAGCTCAACTTGAAAATGATAAATCAAACTTATTAAATGATGCTGATGATTTCATTAAAAAAATAGCTGAAAGTCTTGAAAAAATTGATGATTTAGAAGCATATGTTAAAAATAGTCAATTGGATAATCTAGTTGCAGATTCTGAAGAATTCAATAATTGATTAAAAGACTACTCTGATATTATTGACTTTGATGAGTTCTCTAGCAGAGCAATGCAATTTGAACCCCTTAAAAATTTAAAATATAAGTACGAAAACTACCGAATTGAAGAACTCTTTAGAAAACAACTCACTGGTAAATACTTATATTCATATGGTCAAGATAATGCCTCAGATCATCAGATTGAGTATAAACAAAACCGTTACATTGAGTTATATGAGTTTATCACAAATAAATATGAGGGGGTAATGAAAAATGCATAAATTAATTTTAAGTTTAATGTCTCTAACACTGATTTCTTCACCAGTGGGAGCTGTTATTGAAACTTCAAAAAAAGTACAAATCAATAGTCTTTTGGATGGTCCAGATGTAACATCTGTAATGGATAAAACTATCTTAAAAATTGAAAGAGCATTAAGTTACAATCCAACAGATACTAAGAAATTGCCAGATAATGAATTAGTGGATTTACTAACAACATCAATGGCAATCTTAAATGACCTAGTGTTAGAAGACAATTTCTATAAGTATCAAGATAAATTTATTAACTATATTCACTATTACAAAGTTCGTCTTGAAAAACTATCAATACTTGATGGACAAAATCTATATGATTATTCAATGAGTTGATACAATGATCAAATGGTGCGATTTAACAATCAAGTCCAAGAGGGATTGCAAAATGATTTTTTAGAATTTAATATTGCTAAAAACAAAGAGCTTTTCTATTTAAGAAATTTTGTTGAAAGTAAATTTAACAAAATTGTTGCAGATATTTCAATTAACAATAAAACCATTGCAGAAATTGAAGCTGAGAATGCTGTTTTAATTGCTGAGAATGCTGCAAACAATGAGAGAATTAAAATTTTAAAAACAATTCTAGAAGTAAATTCAAGAGCAAGAGCTATGTTTATGGAATACTACAACATGTTTTTTGACCTATATAACTATATGGAAAATGGTTATAGTTCAGCTGAATGACATTCTGAAAATTATGAAATGGCTTGAATTCCAATCTATGGCATCTTCTATGTTAAAAACTTTAGAAATGCAATGGATGTAGTTATGAAAGGAATTGCAGGCTTTGTAAACATTTTAGACGTTAATAGTGATGGGCTTAATGAAGTGTTTAAATCATATGATAACAAACTAACTTCATATGTTGAAGATATTGTTGCTGATTCAGGTGAATCTAGCTTAGTTGATGATATGTTTGAATATTTTGAAATTAAAGATAAAGTCAATAATCAATTTAAGGGAGCAGAAAAGCTACAAAAAGTTGTAGTTAAAGGCTTAGATTATTCAGTTCTTGGAGGAATATTAAGTTTTCTACAAGATTTATTTGCCCCAGCTTTTGCAGCAAAAAAACTGCATGATGCATTCAATGGTTTAATTGCTGATAGTAGAAGCACATTAAAAAGTAATATTGAACCAAATTTAGACAAGCTAAGCACAAACAAGGAGGCATTTGAAGATTTAGAGAAAAAAGATCTTGCACTTATTTCAGAACTATCTGTGGGAATAAATGGAAACTGAAAAAAAATTAAGGAAAACTATAAGAAAATCAATGAATTAAATAAAGAAAATGAGACTCTAATTAATTCTAAACGAAAATTAATTATTCTTATGCATAAAATCTTTGGTGAACTATCACCTGTAAGTCATATTATTAATGATGAATTCACATCAATTTATAATTATGAACTTTTCTATCAAAATAGGTCTATTCCAAATAATTTAGAACAGCTAATTAAAGTTAGAAAAGAAAAAGCAGGTAAATTACTTACATCAATTCAAAGTCAAAATGTAGTGAATGATATGAATTATGTCATTAACACCATTGATGAAGTTGAAAATAAATATCTAAATGAATTAGGAGAAATATAAAAATAAAAAAGTTATTAAGCATTATGGCTGCAGAAACACTGATGTCTTCAACTGCAGCCTCAGTAGTTGCTTGTAATGACTCAGATGGAACTAAACCAACAATCAGTGTAGGACTCACAATTGAAAATAAAGATATGTTTGCAACTCCAGAAATGGTTTGAATAGAATCTCCTGGAGACTTTAACCTAGATGAATGAGAATTTGATCTGAGTTCAATAGGTGTAGAAATAACAAAAGAAAATATTAATGCTGAGATAAATAAATTTTTATTAAATTCTTTAAGTCCAGCTCTCAAAGATGCATTAAAAAAAGATGATTTTTTAAATGAAGGATTTTTTGATAAAGGACTATCACTTAAAGAGTGATTTGATAAATATTCAAAGAACCTTTTGCATGAAGGAAAAGTAATTTGATTACTTAATGATGATGCTCAAAATGTAAATGCATCTTTTGACTCAGGATTCTATATTAAAGATTATGATTTAGACAACCAGCTTATATAAACAAAACTAAATATGCCTATTTTTGATTTCATAATTTGAAACAAATAGATTATTAGTTATTTCATTAATATAATTAATGAAATTTAAAAGAAATTAGGAGAAATATAAAAATGAAAAAATTATTAAGTATTATTGCTGCAGGGACACTGATGTCATCAACTGCAGCCTCAGTAGTTGCTTGTGACAAACCAAGTGAAAAAGATGATGCCAAACCAACAAGTGCTGAAAAAATTGCGATTGAAAATAAAGATATGTTTGCAACTCCAGAAATGGTTTGAATAGAATCTCCTGGAGGCTTTAACCTAGATGAATGAGAATTTGATCTGAGTTCACTAGGTGTAGAAATAACAAAAGAGAATATTAATGAAGAGATTGGTAAGTATCTATTAAATTCTTTAAACCCCATTTTAAAAAATGGAATGGAGAAATCTGACTTTTTAAACCAATCAAAGGAAAATAAAGGGATTTCACTAAAAGATTGGATTGAAAAAGAAGCAAAAACACTTTTAACTAAAAGTGCAATTAATACCTTACTTGAAAATCCAGGTACTAATATGGACCGTGGTTTCGACTCAAAATTCTACATTAAAGAATATAATTTGGATAACCAACTTATAAAGGTTAATTTGAATGATCCTGTATTTCACTTCATAATTTGGAATAGATAGTGTTGTTTGGATTATTAAGAATTCCAACAATAATTATCAAGCTAAGTTATTTCATTAATATAATTAATGATATTTAAACTAAATTAGGAGAAATATAAAAATGAAAAAATTATTAAGTATTATTGGTGCAGGGACACTGATGTCATCAACTGCAGCCTCAGTGGTTGCTTGTGACAAACCAAGTGAAAAAGATGATGCTAAACCAACAAGTGCTGAAAAGATTGTGATTGAAAGTAAAGACATGTTTGCAGTTCCAGAAATGGTTTGAATAGAATCTACAGGTGGTACTGACTCAGCAGAATGAGAATTTGATCTGAGCTCACTAAATGTAGAAATAACAAAAGAAAATATTAATGTAGAGATTGGTAAGTATTTATTAAATTCCTTAAATCCCCTTTTGAAAAAAGCAATGAATAATGACGACTTTTTAAATCAAATAGGTGGTGATAAAGGAGTTTCACTAAAAGATTGGATTGAAAAATACTCAGCAGTTCTTTTAAATGATTATTCTATCAATGCTTTGCTTGGAGAAAAAGGAAAAAGTTGAAGTTCATACTTTGACTCAGAATTCTATGTTAAGGATTATATTTTAGATAGCCAACATATAAGAGTTGATTTGAATGACCCTTTCTTTCATTTTATAATTTGAAACAGATAGAGTATTTTCAACTATAAGATAAATATTAAACTAAGTTATTTCATTAATATAATCAATGAAATTTAAACCAAATTAGGAGAAATATAAAAATGAAAAAATTATTAAGTATTATTGCTGCAGGAACACTGATGTCTTCGACTGCAGCCTCAGTAGTTGCTTGTGACAAACCAAGTGAAAAAGATGATGCTCAACCAGCAAGTGATGAAAAACCCACAGTTGATAGCACCAATATGTTTGTATCACCAGGGATGGCATGATCTGAAACCCTAGGTGGGTTAATTTCACCAAAATGGGAATTTAATATAAGTTCACTAGGTGTAGAAATAACAAAAGAAAATATTAAATATGAAATAATTAAATATTTTTTAGATTCTTTAAATCCCACTCTACAAGAAGCAATGAAAAATGAGGATTTTTTAAATCAAGAAGATTTTGATAATAAAATGACTCTCAAACAATGAGTTGTAAAGAACACAATAAGTTTTGTGACTAACTACTGAATTGACATTTTTTTTAAAAATCCTGGGGATAGCTCAAAAGTATATTTCATGTCAAAATTCTATGTTAAAGATTATAGTTTAGGTGATCAACTCATAACAGTTCATTTGAACAACCCTATATTTTATTTTGAAATTTGAAATAGATAATATTGTTTTGATTATTAAAAACTCCAACAATAAATATCAAGCTAAATTATTTCATTAATATAATTAATGATATTTAATAGAAATTAGGAGAAATATAAAAATGAAAAAATTATTAAGTATTATTGGCGCAGGGGCACTGATGTCATCAACTGCAGCCTCAGTAGTTGCTTGTGATAAACCAAGTGAAAAAGATGATGCCAAACCAACAAGTGCTGAAAAAATTGTGATTGAAAGTAAAGACATGTTTGCAGCACCAGAAATGGTTTGAATAGAATCTGCTGGTGGTCTTGACTCTGCAGAATGAGAATTTGATCTGAGCTCACTAGGTGTAGAAATAACAAAAGAGAATATTAATGAAGAGATTGGTAAGTATCTATTAAATTCCTTAAATCCCATTTTAAAAAAAGCAATGAAAAATGATGATTTTTTAAATAGATCAAATAGTGACAAAGGGATTTCACTAAAAGATTGGATTGAAAAGTGCTCAGCAGATTTTTTAAATGAATATGCTATTAATGCTTTGCTTGGAGAAAAGGGGAAAAGTTGAGAATCCTACTTTGAATCAAAATTCTATATTGCAGATTATAATTTAGATAACCAACTTATGAAAGTTAATCTGAATGACCCTTTCTTTCATTTTATAATTTGAAACAGATAGAGTATTTTCAACTATAAGATAAATATCAAGCTAAATTATTTCATTAATATAATTAATGATATTTAATAGAAATTAGGAGGAATATAAAAATGAAAAAATTATTAAGTATTATTGCTGCAGGGACACTGATGTCTTCAACAGCAGCCTCAGTAGTTGCTTGTGATAAACCAAGTGAAAAAGATGATGCCAAACCAGCAAGTGCTGGAAAAGCTGTAATTGAAAATAAAGATATGTTTATTGCTCCAGAAATGGTTTGAAGTGAAACTAACTCTAGTCAAACATGATTAATTAACTTAGCTACACTAAACATAACTTTTACCAGAGAAAACATACATGAAGAAATAGTTAAATTTATATCAAATTCTTTAAGTCCAATTCTTAAAGAAGCATTAAAAAATAATGATTCTTTAAATCAAACATCTGCAGATAAGGGTTTAACATTTAAACAATGATTTGATAAAAATATACAAAATATTCCAAACAATAACTCCTTTTCATTGCTAGTAGAGAAAGGTCCACATGAAATAAGGGAAACTTTTGATACTGTTTTTCACAATAAAGAATACAAACTGAACGATAAACTTCTGTATTTTAATCTAAACAACCCAAAGGCTAGTTTTATATTTTCAAATAAATAAGCTAAATTAGCCAATTATTATGAATTTGCTTGGACAAACTTTGTAAATTAATCACTATTATAGAAATTTAAAACAATAAAAATAGTCATATAAAAAATGCTAGTTAAGTTAACTAGCATTTTTATTATCTTGATAACAAAAAATTCTTACAATTTTTTAGAAATTAGAGCCAGATAAAAACCATTGTTATTACTTTCAAATCCAAAATATTGTTCTTCACTAAGTAGGCTTGCTGTTGGTTCTTTTTTAAGAAAACTTGTAATCAAGTTTTGATTTTCAGCTTTATTAATAGTACAAGTTGCATATAATAATTTTCCATTATCATTTAATAAACCAAAAGCATGACTTAAAAGTTCAGCCTGAGTCTGGTACAAACTTTGCATTGCTTCATGTGTAAATTTTTTTAACTTAATTTCTGGTTTTCTCTTAAATACCCCTCACCCTGAGCATGGTGCATCTAACATTATATAGTCAAAATTTCCCTTTACTTGACGTCCATCTAAAAATGAGAGTTTTACATTAGTTATTTGACAAGCATTCAAGTTTTGTTCAATCAAGTTTTGCTTTTTTACATCAATTTCATTCCCTGTAACAATTGTTTTTGGTCCAACCAATTGAGCTAAATAAGATAATTTCCCTCCAGGGGCACAGCATAAATCAAGAACCTTTGTGTTAGGTTGTGGATTTAATAGTTCAACAGCAAGAATACTTGTTTCATCTTGGATGTAAATTAATTTATCCACAAATGCTCTTGATGTAAAAATAGAACTAGCAGCCAAATAAGCATTCTTAGCAATTTTTGAAACTTCAATTTTGTGGGCAACTTGAAACTCTGCTAAGAAATCTTGTTGACTAATCTTGTTTAGATTAAGGCGAAATGAAATTAAGGTTGGTTGGTTTGCACTAAGAACTAATTTTTCAGCAATCTCTTGGCCAAAATCTGCCTTAAAATGTTGGTAGAGTCAAAATGGAAAGCCATTTTCAAGAGCTAAGGTATTTTGTTTGTTTTTAATATTAACTTCTCAAAGTTTTGAATCAGCAAGTGCCTTAATTTTAACATTAACAAAACCAGCAAGTTGCTTATTAATTTTTTTAACAACTTCAACCCCTTCAAAAGTAACTGAATAGATTGGTGTATTTAAAAACTTAATTTGGTATAAACTCATTCACAATAAAATTTGAACCTCTTTATCAGTTTTTTGAGGATCAATAATTTTGTTTACCACATACTCTAAATAAATTTTATACTGAATTGTTCCATAAACTAGTTTAAAAATAAAGGCAATATCAGGGTCTGAAAATTTTTGACTTTGTTTAAGCTGGTTTAATAGTTTGTTGGCAAACTTTTGGTGTAAGAATACCTCACACAAAAGTTTTAGTGCTGTTAACCTTGTTTCCATTAACCAAAATAAATTTCTTCAACATTGAAAAAATCAATATCAAGCATTGCTCTTTCAACTTTATTTTTAACAAACTCAACATCTGCAAATGACATCAACATCCCTCTTGCCAATGTATCTCGATAAATGTTATTTGTCAAAATATCTATTAAGTGTTTTTTAAAGTCAAAGTCAGTGGCTCGATTAATTCCTCCAACTAATTGGGCATTTTCTCTTCAATTTTCAACAAAAAACAAGTAATTTTCTTCAACTTCACTTGCTACATTATCATGCAACTTGTAGTATCAGCTTTGTTCTGGACTAAAATCTTCAATGGCATCTTCTTTGGTTAAGACTTCTTTAACTTTAGCAGTGCAATTTTCAACACTATCTATCTCTATAACATATTGGTATTTGTGTTTTAATGGTATTTCTAATAATGCTTTATCTAATCTTTGTTTAACAATAGCATCAGGTTCAGTGGCTCTACCCCTTAATCTAGATTTTAAAACTTTCAAATTTGGGGGCATTAAAAAAATTGAAACTAGGTTTTCAGCTTTTTCTTTTTTTAAGACTTGAGTTGCCCCAATTACTTCAATTTCTAAAACAACATTTTTACCACTATTTATTTGGTCATAAACTGGTTTTCTTGGTGTTCCATAAAAGTTCCCAATAAATTCGGCATACTCAATTAATTCATCATTTTCAATTGCTTTTAAGAATTTTTCTCGACTCACAAAAAAGTAATTAACTCCATCAACTTCTCCTGGTCTGGGTGCACGAGTTGTCATAGAAATTGATTGGACTAGTTTTAAACTTTTATCCATTGCTAATGCTTTATTAACTGTTCCTTTACCTACTCCTGATGGACCAGAAAGAATAACAATCTTACCTTTTTTCATACTTTTACTCCTTATCTTCTCTTCTAAACAAATATAAATGTTTGGTTTTATATGCTTTATGCTTTAATAACACTAATTCTGAAATCTTTTCAAGTTCTAAAGGTTTTTCAGATTCTGTTATTACTATACCATAATCATTTAAAAGTTTGTTTGTTTGCAAGTAGTTAAAAAAATCATAATAATATTGTAACTGAGCAAATGGTGGATCTAAATAAATTAAATCCACTGTAATATTTTGAACTGTTAAGTACTTTAACAATTGAAAATAATCTCAATTATATATGTGATAAGTACTACTGTCAACATTGTTAAAGTTTTGTTCAATCACTTTAATTGCCAATTTGTGGTGATCATTCACATAAGCTAATTTTATTCCCCTTGATAATCCTTCAAGACTAAGCGCTCCACTACCACCAAATAAGTCTAAACTGATTTTACCTTCATAGAGAAAGTAATTATTTAAAATGTTAAAAATATCTTCTTTTACCCTTTGAGTTGTTGGACGAGTATTGCTACCAACTAAAGCTTGTAGCTTTTTACCTCGATATTTACCACTAATGACTTGCATATTTTTCACCTCTTATACATAATATAACTCAAAATTGCTTAATTTTTGAGTTATAATCAAATGTGAGGTAATTTTTATGAAGATGAATTTAAAAACTGATTTATTACAAAAAGAGATTCCTTCGAATAAGTGATTATGTAAAGACACAAATCGTGAAGTAATTAGAGGGACAAGTGTTGATGTTTCTTTACCATTAAGTTCTGAACATGAACTTGTGATTAAGAAATTAATAGATTTTGTTCGCTATTCACAAGACCCAATCTTAAACAAGAAAGACAGTGCTGACCATTTACGACCAGCAGTTGGTTTAGCAGCTCCTCAAATTGGCAGCAACACAAACATGTTTTTTGCTCGTTTTGAGTGAGATGAAGAAACTGATGATATTGAAGAATTTGCTCTAATTAATGCAAAAATCACTGCTAGCAGTGATCAAATTGCTTTCTTAAAAGGTGGAGAAGGATGTTTAAGTGTTGACAAAGATCATCCTGGAAATGTTCCCCGCAGTTACAAAGTCAAAATATCTGGGTTTGAGTGATTAACTCAAGAATATGTGGAACTAACAGTGCGAGGCTATCAAGCCATTGTTTTTCAGCATGAATTAGAGCACAATCAAGGTCAACTTTACTATGATCGTATTAATAAAGCAGACCCAAATTATGAAGAAGAATCTTGAATTATGTTATAAATTTATTGCTCTTTTAAAAGAGTTTTTTTATTTAAACACCGAACTTATTGAGGGCAGAAGTGGGGAAATAATTAAAATTATACATTCTTGAATTATTTTGATATACTTAATTTAAAGACATTTATATAAATTCTTTTGGCAAAAAAGATAGTAATATACCAATTCTTTTGCTAGAATTAAAATAATGAAAATTCTTTTAATTAAAGACAAATTCTTAATATCTTAAAACTATTAAATTAATATAGGATATCAATTAATGGTCACATTCAATTGTAGTGGTTTTTTGTGGAACACAACTAATCAAATTTAAGTGAATTTTCAATGTAAAAGATATAAATAAAAGGAGATAGCAATATATGGTCAATACAGATAAAGTTACCAAGGTTCCAAGCCTAGTGGCTGACTTAGAAGCGAAAATTGAAATAAAGAAATTAAAAAGTAATGAAAATCCCACTAGAAAGAAAATAAATATGGCACCTCACCCCACTAAAGTTTTTGCACTTGGTGGTTTAGAAGAAGTAGGTAAAAATACATATTGTGTTGAATATGATGATGAAATAATTATGCTTGATGCTGGAGTAAAATTTCCTGATGCTACTCAATTAGGTGTAAGTGCTGTCATCCCTGATTTTAGTTATTTAGTACAAAATAATTCTAAAGTTAAAGGTTTGTTTATAACTCATGGGCATGAAGACCACATTGGGGGAATTCCTTATTTACTTCAACAAGTAGATATTCCAGTAATTTATGCTCCTGCCCTAGCAGCAGCACTTATTCGTGAACGTCTAAAAGAATATAAATTACAAAATAAAACTGTTGTCAAAGAATACACTGAAAATGATGTTTATGGGACAAAGTATTTTAACATTGAGTTTGCAGCAGTAAACCACTCAATTCCTGATGCTTTTGGTGTCTATGTTTCGACACCAAACGGTTCAATCTTTTCAACAGGAGACTACAAATTTGACTGAACTCCTCTTGGACATGACGCCAACATCCAAAGAATGGCACAATGAGGTAATGAAGGTGTTGAACTACTAATGGCAGATTCGACCAATGCTGAAGTTGAAGGTTATACACTTGGGGAAAGAAAAGTTATTCAAAATATTGATTCTCTCTTTTTAAAAGCAAAAGGTCGTATCATTATTGCTTCATTTGCATCAAATGTCCACAGAATTCAACATATTGCTGAACTTGCAAATAAATATAGTCGTCGAATCGTAGTCATTGGAAGAAGTATTGAACGTATTATCAAAATTATTAGACAAATGGGACATTTAAATATTAATGACAAAATGTTTATTAAACCTAGTGAAATTGACAACTTCCCAAAAAATCAAATTATGATTTTATGTACTGGGAGTCAAGGTGAACCAATGGCAGCTCTATCAAGAATTGCTCGTTCAGAACACCAAACAATTAAATTAATCCCAGGAGATACAGTTATTATGTCTTCTTCTCCTATTCCAGGAAATAGAGCTGATGTTGAAAATGTGGTTAATAAATTAACTTTCCTAGGAGCAAATGTCATTGAAAACAATGGGGAATTAAAAATTCACACTTCAGGACATGCAAGTCAAGAGGAACAAAAACTCTTGTTCTCCCTATTGAAACCTAAATTCTTTATGCCAATGCATGGAGAGTATCGAATGCTTAAGATCCATGGTGAAACAGCAAGTAGTGTCAATGTGAAACCACAAAACGTATTCGTTGTAGCTAATGGAGACCAGATTGAAATTCACAATGGTAAAGCAGAAGTAGGTCGAAGAATCCCTGCTGATGCAATTTTTATTGATGGAAAAGATATGACAGGGAAAGCAAGTAATGTGATTCGTGAAAGAAACATTTTAAGTCATGATGGCTTAATGGCAGTAATTCTTTCAATTGATTCACAATCAAATAAACTACTTGCCCCTCCCCGTATCGTATCAAGAGGAAGTTTTTATGTAAAAAACAGTGGAAATGTAATTGCAGAATCAATTAATATTGTCACAGATGCTGTTTTAAAAGTTTTAAATTCACCAAAACCAACATTTGGTGCTATTAAGTCTGCAGTTAAAGAAACACTTTCACCATTTATTTTTAGATATAAACGTAGAAACCCTCTAATTATTCCAGTAATCTTAAATAAAAAATAATAGGGAGTAATAAAAGACAATGAAGACAAAAAAAGAAGAGCTTAATCTATTCAATTTAATTTGAATTGGTTTTAGTTTCATTGCCGGAATAACTTTCACGGCAAGTTTTAGTACAATTTTAAGCACAACCAACCCTGAAGCAAGTGTTGGGGTTCATATCTATTGAATTTTTGCACTAGAAGGTTTAATAGCCTTCTTATGTGCTTGATCATTTGCACGATTAGTGCAAATTCACCCTCAAGCAAATGGAGGTGGAGGTCAATATGCTCGCACAGCTTTTAATAAGTTTTGAGGGTTAATGACTGGTCTATTAAATTATGCAGTTATTCCAGTAATTGGAATGGGATTAATGGTCACTATGGTTCGTGCCAACTTTGATAACTTATCTGGTTATCATGGTGGTAACTGAGGTTCATGAGGATCATGAGGTAACCTTTACCTAGACCTAATTGCCTATGCATTATATATGTTTGCATCTTCAATCATATTCTTTGGTATCAAAAAATACAAATATTTTGCAACCATTATTGGTTATATGACTTGAGGAATTACAATTTTATTAATTATTTTTGGTTTAGTAGCTGGATTCATTCAACCACTAAATGATCCCAACAATCATACAGGTTTTGTGGGACAATCAACCAATATTAAGTTAGGTTTTGACAACTTTGTCAATACCTTTACTACATGTTTCTTTGCCTTTGCTGGAATTGAAACATTTATAACCACAGGGAAAAATATTAAAAATAGAGACAAAAATATGCCTATTGCTATTATTGTCATTATGATTTTAACCACAGTCTTTTATATAGCTTTTACAGCTTTAGTAATGTTTGCAGTTCGCCAAGAAAATTGGTCTGGAAACCCAAACAAGGAGATCTTTCAAGGTTTTTCAGCTAAATGATTAAGAGATTTTGGTTCAATTTTAGTAATTGTTTGTACAATGTTAATGAGATTTAACTCATCACTACAAATTACCCTGTTTGGTGGGGCCACTTTAGAGCCATTAGCTTCTCAAAAATTCTTACCTGATGCTTTAAGAAGAGAAAATAAAGAAAATGTGCCAGTTGGAGGTATTATTGTCACAATTATTGGGTTCACAATCACATTTATCTTATTTATCTTAATTCCAGACATTATTCAAGGGGCCACTGAACGACCAAGTCCCTTTGATTATGCAACACTTTCAAGTACAGCTTCAATTCTCTTGATTTCAATCTACATTGTAGTTATTGTGGCTGCAATTACTCATGGATTTAAAAAGAACATGAAAGTTAAATGATGAGAATATTTAGGTTGATTCTTAACAATTGGGTTTATTATCTTTATCTTTGCAATGTATTTAAAAGGTTTAATTACTAGTTTTACAAATCCATATGATAGTGATGGAGAAATAGACATTCAAAAACTAGTAGCTGCAAGTTTTCAAATTATCTACTTTACAGCAATTGTTGTTACTGCAGTTTGTGTCTACTATATTGCTTACAAAAAAAGACTAAGTAAACTACAACCTGAAGAATTAAAAAATCTTGAAAATTATGAAAAAATATATCAAATCATTAAAAAATAAAAAATGCTCAATAAGTTGAGCATTTTTTTTATAAAAAGATATAATATATTCAAAGGAGTGATTGAGATGAAAAAACTATTACTATTACTTAGTGTAACTGCTCTAACTGCAGGTGCCTCAGCACCTTTATTTTTACTTTCTAGATCTGGGCAATTTAAATCTGTTGAAGTAAAAACAGTCACATATATACAAGATTTAAGCAAAATAGAATCACGTGAAGAAAATGGTGCTACTATAATTGACTTAGATACTGATAAATTCAATGACCACACTCTTGAAACAATTTGATCTTATTATAATGAATATAATCCTACAATTAAATTATTATCAGTAACCTCACATCTTTCTAATCTTCCAAATCTAGAAAGCGACACAAAATATGTAAATCTGCAAGATTTAAGCATGTTATTTGCTCAAAAAAGAAAAATAAAAATGGTAAGGCATCAAGTAATTATTGAAAAAAACAAAAATACAGGAACTGGGGAATGAAATTTTTATATTGATGCTGATTTTGCATATATTAACAGTGATGGAGATGAATTACCAATTGATCGAGAAACTAATCTTCGCATAGGTTCATTTGCTCATCACAATGCAATTATTAATCCAGTTACAATTGAGAATTCAATTTTCACAAATGAATTTCAATTGAATTATACCTTTGTACCTTCAATTGAACATACTGACTCTGAGCAAGAGTTCCCTGGTATAATTGTGAAGTCAGATATTGGGTCTTTCTATGGACACCAAATTATAGATATGCTAAATGGTGTAGATTTAGGTCCTGATTTTAAAACTCATATTGTAAACTATATTGAAGATAAGCTTGGTTTTAAAATACTTGCAAGTTCAATCACTTTTGGTGCTATGCATAAGGCAACACTTGTAGATGGTAAATATCATGTTGGTGATAATATACCACTAAGTGGTGAAATGATTAATGAAACTAACAATAATCCATTCTATGTAGGGATTACTTCAACAGATGCTGATGGAACATTTAACATTTTATTTAGATTTGAACGAGCAATGTCTTAATTCAAAATTTGTAAAATTTCAAATAATACTCCTGAACAATTTTTTTAAAAATTGTTCTTTTGTATTTTATAATATATAATATAACTATTAAGGAGATGATTTAATGAGAGGAAATTATAGTGTTGCCTCTACAAAATTTTGAACGTTGGTTGCAAATTGAGTTGGTTTAGTAATTTCTGTTATTGGAATAATCGGGTTATTCTATTCAATATTTGAAAGCGAAAAAGTTTCACTTACTGGTATAGCACAAGCTGACAAAGCGCTTTATTCACTGATGATGTTTTCATCAGGGCTATCACTTGCATCATGTGCTTACATCATTTATTTCACAAAAAAAAGTGATGATATTACCTTTATTAACAACCGTTACATCTTGGTATTGTTTTCATTATCAGTTGGAGGAATTTTCACACCAATTATTTTAACTAGATTACCAAATGTTGATGTAAAATCAACAATTATGCCAAGAGTTTCAATTTCACAAGGGTATGCAGCAGTTTTAACAAGTTCAGGATTATTAGCATTAACATATTTACTTGCAACTCAAGCAGTGCAATGAAATGCAATGTTTAACGGGGATGAATATGTAACCTTGACATCAGCTATGGCAATCTTAGCAATTGTTGCTATTAGTTGAGGGTTAATTAACTCAATGATGTTTTTGGGAAAAGATGTTGAAAAACGTTTTGAATCAGGAATGAGAGTTCCAATGTTAATTGTTTCAACAATTAACCTAATTTTAGGAACAATCACATTGGTATGAATTATTTTTATGTCAATTTTAAATATTTTGGCAGCAATTTCAGAAATGTTCAACAGAAATAATGGTTTCTTGGGAACTTTACTAAATTCAATGTATCTTGGTTTAAGAATTGCTCTACAAATGTTTATTATTTATACAGCATGACATTGTATCATTGGTATTTGAAAAAATGAAAATTTTGAATACAAACGCAATGAAAATCTTGCCTCAAAACAAGAACAATATGCAGCTTCAACAAATTAAGCATTTTGAGTAAAAAAATAAGCACTAAATAGTGCTTATTTTTATTTTATAATAACAATTTTGTGATCTAAGTTTTGTTGCTTGTTTTTATCAAATAAAGGTTTACAAATAAGTGTTTCAGAATTGACAACAACAGCTCTATAGACATAAAAATCACACAAATGCATTTCTTCTTTGGTTGAGATGTTAATTAACTTTGAAAAATTTTGCTCCTTATAGCTTACCAAAACATTTGCCTTGTTTAAGTAAAAAATTGAGACAAATTCTTGTGGATCACAAAGAATTTGTTCTGTGCTTGAGTCTTTAACTCAAATGCTGTTATCTGCTTTTTGATAAACAATTTTTTCATCAAAAACAATTGCATTAACTGCAGGAATTTTTAAATCAGTCACTACTTGCAAATTTTCATCAAGATAAACTAGCATTCCATCTTTAATTGCTAGCATTTTATCTTCTAGAACTTGGAGTATTTGAACTGGTACAAGTTTTTCATCACATTCCTTTTTAGTAACAACTTTTTGGTCCACAATCAAACTCAAATAACGTTGTCCTGCAAAAAATGTGATTCTTTGAACATAACCTGAAACTGTTTCCTTAACCTCTACATCACTCATTTTTGATGCTAACCCATTTTTACTAATATATGGTAGAGGATTTGCTAAAAACATTCTCCCCACATCTGCTTGATCTTTTAAATTTTCTAAAAGAGCTTCTGTTTTGATGCTGTAAATTGTAGTGTCTGGTTGTTCAAAACGTGCATCCACTAAATATAAGTTATCAGTTCCTAAAAAAATATTTGTTATTCACTCTGTATTATCAATAGTTCTTACTTTTACCTTCATAAATTCACCTTAGTTTATTTTATCAAATCTATTAACAAAAATTAACCATTTTAAAAGGAATTTTAATTAAAACCAAAAAATAAAAACAACTAGAGTTTAGCTTCTCAAGTTGTTTTTAAAATAACATTAGCAATTGGTTCAAATTTTCTAGTCTTGTGATTATAAATTTTTGAACCATCTCCATTTGGAGAGTCAAGTTTAAAATCAGCATCATTAAATTCTACTTGAATTGTATAATTTGGGTCAAAATCTCAAGTCATTAGACCTAATATTTTCTCGGTATCTTTTGAAAGAATTTCAAGTGTTTTTACTAGATTACCCTCTTCATCAAAAAGCTTAATAGTTGCAAAGACCGAATTATTCATATCAATTCAGTTTGAATAAGCCTTAATATAAATTTTTTGCAACTTACTGTCAACCCATATATGAACACTATAATTGTTTGATATTTTTCCTCCTCCAGTATACCCCCGAATTTTCAAGTAATGGGGAAAAGTTTTGGAAAAATCTTGAACTTCAAATAGACTTCGAGATAGTAGTAAACATTTGCTTCAGTCTCGCATTGGTAAATTGAACTTACATTTATTTCTGCACTTTTTAAATCTTGTTCAACAACTTTGTTTTTTAATACCTTCATTGAAACTGGTGTGTCTCCAATTGTTCCTCACTCTGAAAATGGTTTAACCTTTTTGGTTATACCTTCAAGTAAAAATCCCCCATTCATATTATCAAATCATTTTTGATGATCATTGAAACCTGAATAGTCTTTATCTAAAATCACCTTGAACAAATCTGATCCTAAATCAGCACCATATGATTGAGCCAACTCCCTAGTTATCTATGGGATTTCTAAACCTCATTTTTCAAAAAAAGTGGTCAGATTGGTTTTTGTAATTCGAGTAATTACATCAAGCAAAATATCTAATTTAGCATGGTGCTCAGGGACAAAGTGTTTTGAATACTGATCTGCATTTGCAGCATAATGCTCTTTAAGCTCTGCACTCCTTGTACTAATTGCTGCTTTATGATGGCGATAGTAATTGTTTAGCATTGGGATAAAACCAGTTCCTAAACCATACATTAACTGAGTTATAAACAATAATTCTACATCATATGAAGTTTCAAATTTTTCTGGGTTACTTGCATCATAGTTGATTTTCCCGCTTTGAGGTTTACTTTGAGGTACTTCATATAAAGCATTTTTTCTAATTCCATGATTTATGAAATTAGGGTTAATTTTTTAGATATCAAACGTCTATAAACTTGATCATAAAACCCTGAGTCAATTGGTTTTATCAAATTATATTTATATAAAAGTTGAGTGATACCTACTGGACCAATATTAACAGTTACTTCACCTCATTTACTTAGTTTATAACCCCCAACTTGGAAAGTGTGCCCAAATTCATGTTGTAAACCTCACATTCCTTGTGAGAAGTATTCAACAATATTTTCAGTAGTTTGGGAATCAGATTTTTTAAAACCAACACCACCCTTACCAGTAAAAGATGAAGTAAATTGACTTCTTTTATAAAAGTCAGATTCTGAAGTTAAAGTAGCATTGAAGTTTAAAAGCTCTTTTCCTAAACTTGAGTGCATTGCAAAGTATTTAGAAGTACTATAAAATAATCCATATCCATCATCACTAAATATTATGTTTTCTTTTTGAAAATCATACTCAAAATTGTAATCTCCAAGTCCCTGAGAACTTAAACCATTTATTTCATTGCTTAAATTGTAGTTTCAATCCATTGCTAATAATGCACTATTTAAATTATTGTCATTATAAAATATGCCATCATTTTTTGCTGTCTGCATTATTAAAAACATTTTTACAGAGTCAATTATTAAATTAAATTTTTCAGATTTTAAAATTATAAATGGTGTATCATTAACTAACTGCTGGTTGATATCATAATTTGAGGCTTGAAATTTATCAAGTTTCTGATAAAGTTTTTTTCAAAAAGCACCATAATTTGTGTCAACTGGTCCACTCTTTGGATCACGATTATAAATTAAGTTAGTTCGTGAGGGATCATTTTCAAGACCATTGACTAAAACTTTTTCAATAAATAAAGTTGAAGCAATGTGGTGAAATAAAATTCCTGGATTTGGAGTACTAAAACTAAAAACATAATAGTCATTGTCTTCAATTTCTACTGGTTTTACAAGAATACTTCCAATTGTTGAAATTTTGGTTGAGGCTTCAAAAACATGTTCAAAAGATGTGCTTCATTGTCCATATAAACCAACTTGGAAAATTCCATTGGTTTTTAAAATATATTCACGTTCTGCAGCGGTAGTCTTAGATTTATTTAAGTAAACCTTAACTATATCATCTTTGTGTAAAAAAGTATTAGTTGGTATGTAGTCACTTAATTGAAATAATCTTGAAACTTTATTATGATTTTGATAATCTTTATATGATTTATGATTTACTCCTAAATTAAAATCATTCAGGTATTGATTATAATTTACAAAATAATTATATTCATTAGAATTGATTGGTTCAGGAGTTTTTTTATCTTCTGTTTCAGTCTCAACTTCAATATCAGTATCAACTTCAATATCATTATCAACCTCAGTTTCTTCATCAATCTCAGTTTCGTCAACAATCTCAGTTTCATCATCAACTTCAGTTTCAGTTTCGTCATCAATCTCAGTTTCATCAACAACTTCCGCTTCAGCTTCATCTTCAACCTGAGTTTCATCTTCTGTTTCAGTCTCATTATTTGGTGTTTCTGGATCACTATCCCCTTTGGATTTATTAAAAGAAATCTCACAAGAAATAACTGTCGCTGGAGAGAAGACAATAAAAAACTTGCTAATGCATACAATAACTTTTTCATTTTTCCCTCCGACATACAAAGAAATAAACTTGTACCTAAAGTTATTATACCCTCGTTTAGGTTGTTTGCAACACAATTAGGTGTTTAAGTGAAAACAAAAAAACAAGTACAGCATTGTACTTGTTTTAAATGACTTTATTAGAGAATAATTAAATAAAGTTGTCAAAAAGAGAATTGCAAGTTAAAGAATATTTAAAGCGTAACTTCTCAAATTTTTCCTGGAATTACATTAGAAATTGGTTCAAATCTTTTATTTTCGTGATTAAAAATTTTCGAACCATCTCCATTTGGCTCATCAAGTTTAAAATCATCATCTTTAAACTCAACTTGAAGTGTATAGTTTTTATTAAAGTCTCAGTGAATTAAACCCTCAATTTGTCCGACTTTCTTTGATTCTATTTCAAGTTTTTTTACTAGCTGGTGCTTTTCATCAAAAAGACTAACAATAGCAAAAATATTATCAGCTCTGCCAATCCAACTTGAAAAGGCTTGAATATTAACTTTTTGTGCCTCACTATTTACTCATAAATGAACACTATAACCATTTGAAGTGTTCCCAGCAGCAACTCCCCTAATTTTCAAGTAATGAGGAAAATCTTTAGAATAATCTTGACTATCTAAAAAATTTTGAGAGGCATAATAAATGTTAGGGTTTTCTGCATTTTGGTAAACTAAATTCACATCAATGTCAGTGCTTGCTTTAACTGGTTCAACAACTTTGTCAGTTGCTAATTTCATAGAAACTGGTTTATCTCCAATTATTCCTCACTCTGAAAATTGTTTAAGTTTTTCAGCTATGCCTTCAATCAAAAATCCCCCACTCATATTGTCAAATCACTTTTGTTTGCTATTATTAATCCCTGAAAAGTTTTTATCTAAAATAACTTTAAATAAATCTGTTCCTAGGTCTCTACCATATGATTGGGCCAACTCCCTAGTTTCCTGTGGGACTTCTAACCCTCACTTTTTAAAGAAAGTGTTTAGATTAGTTCTTGTAATTCGAGTAATTGCATCAATTAATATATCTAATTTGGCATGGTACTCAGGGTTAAATTTTTCTGAATATTGATCTGCGATTGTGGTGTAATGTGCTTTAAGTTCTGCAGTTTTTGCATTAAGTGCTACTTTATGATGACGATAGTAATTGTTCAATGCAGGAATAAAACCACTTCCCAGACCATACATTAACTGAGTTATGAAGATTAACTCAACACCATTTGCATCCTCAAATTTTGTTGCATCACTTGCATCATAGTTAATTCCATTTTGTGAATTTTCATACAAGGCATTTTGTCTAATTCCACTACTAATAAAGTTTGGATTTGCATTTTTAAACCCTGAACGTTCATAAATTTGATCATAAAAACCATCACTAACTGGTTTTACTAGATTATATTTATATAAAAGTTGCGTAATTCCTACTGGACCAATATTAACAGTTACTTCACCTCATTTACCTAGTTTATAACCCCCAACTTGGAAGGTATGTCCAAATTCATGTTGTAAACCTCACATTCCTTGTGAGAAGTATTCAACAATATTTTCAGTGGCTTGGGCATCGGGTTTTTTAAAACCAACACCACCCTTACCAGTAAAAGATGAAGTAAATTGGCTTTCTTTATAAAAAGTTTTTCTGTTAGTTAGTCTAGCCTCAAAATCCATAAAAGCATCACCCAATGATGAATGCATCGCAAAGTATTTTGAAGTACTATAAAATAGTCCTGGTCCATGATCACTAAACATTATGTTTTCTTTTTGAAAATCATACTCAAAATTGTAATCTCCAAGTCCTTTTGAACTTAAACCATTTATCTCATTGCTTAAATTGTAGTTTCAATCCATTGCCAATAATGCACTATTTAAATTATTGTCATTATAAAGTATGCCATCATTTTTTGCTGTTTCCATTATTAAAAACATTTTCACAGTGTCAATTACTAAGTTAAATTTCTCAGATTTTAAAACTATAATTGGAGTGTCTTTTGTCAACTGTTTGGTAACATCATAACCTGAGGCTCTAAATGTATCAAGTTTCTCATAAAGTTTGTTTCAAAAATTACCATAATTTGTGTCAACTGGTCCACTCTTTGGGTCACGATTATAAATTAAGTTAGTTCTTGAGGGATCCTTTTCAATACCATTGACTAAAACTTTTTCAATAAATAAAGTTGAAGCAATGTGGTGAAATAGAATTCCGTGTTTTGAAACACTAAAACTTAGCACATAAGCATTGCTTTGAGTTTCAACTGAATCTATGCTAATATCTTCAGTTTCTTGCAATCTTGTTGATTTTAAAATATGGTCAAATGATGTAGTTCATCTTCCATACATTCCAACATGAAAAACACCTTTGTTGTTTTTAATAAAATCTAAATCAGCACTTGTGGTTTTAGATTTATTTAAATAAACTTTAACCTCATCATTTTTGTGTAAAAAAGTACTTGTTGGGATGTAATTGCTTAATTGAAAACCCCTTGAGATTTTGTTATGGTTTTGATACTTTTCATATGCTTTAAAGTCAGCTCCTAAATTAAAATCATTTAAGTACTTATTATAATCTACAAAATGTTGATATTCAGCAGAAATCTCTGGAGCTGGGATTTCATCTTCATCATCTTCATCAGGCAATTCAGTTTCTTTGTCAACACCAGGGTGATTAAAAGAAAGACCACCACATGCCACAGCCAAAGTTGGGGAAACAAAGATAAAAAAGCTTGAAAGTGCATATAACAACTTTTTCATTAAAAAATCCTCTCAAATATTCTACTTATAGATTACATCATATACATAAATAATAATGAAATAACTTTCATATGTCAATGAAATAATCAATAAAAATCTATTTTCTAACAATTACCTGTAAAAGACTGGTGTTTTTTCAATGAAAATAAAAAACACTTCAAAAAGTGTTTGGCATTTTTAAAATATTCTTTAGTCTTGTCATCTTAACTTAAATGCTGGAACTACAATAAAGAACGCAATTAAAGCTAATGTAACAATTAGATAAATTGTATTTTCAGTATTAAATTCATAATTTCCATTTCAAGCAGCCACAAAAGGATTGATTGAATATTTAAATGGATTTGCTCATGACATAGCATTAAGTTGTGGAGAGGTTTGAATTGATTCAATTGGTGCAAATCCCCCACTTAGTAAAGTAATTGGCATATAAATTACATTAACTACGGCATTGTATGTTGTTGTTGATTTAAAAATTGATGCCAAAGTTAAACCTAAAGACATTGCTAGACAAATCATTGGAATAAATAATAGGATTGAAGCCCCAACATCATATGGTGTTGAAGTTACACTTCAGCCAAATTTATAACCAAAAAGGATTCCAGCTCATAATGCTGTTCATAAAACTGATATGATTACTAAAAATAAACCTATTAAAACTACTGAAAGTAAGAAGAAAACTGGTTTAATGTTTGTAGCACCAATTCTTTTCATTAAAACACTTGTTTTAAATTCCAAGATAGTTGATGGAATAATGAAAAATCCAATTGCTAATGCTGACATTGCAGAATATGATCCCACAAGTGAATGCAAGAATGCAGCAGCTTGTTCATCATTACCAGCCATTGCTCCAGAAGTGTAAATGCTTCCCATCATAAATATCATTAAAATTGGGAAAACAAAGATAAAGAATGGCACTGCCACACCTTTAATATAATATTTCATTAATAATGAAATTAAAGGAATGTTTTTGTTAATGTTTTTTCCTGAACTAATAATTTTGTCAAATTTATTTTTCTTACCTGGTTTTTTCTCTTCAGCTTTTGCTGCTTCAAATTCTGCATCTAAATCTGCTTTTTTCTCTTCATTAAATTTTTTTCAAGTATATTTGTGTACTGAACCATATTCTTTAACAATTGATTCCACAGTTCCTGCTTCTCTAATTGTTCCATTGTGAATATAAATAAACTTGTTACATAGTTGTTCAATTTCACTCATTGTATGTGTAACTAAAATTAGTGATTTATCAGTATCTACTACTTTTTCTTTAATGAATTCAATGATTTGGTTTCTAACTTCAATATCTAATCCAGTTGAAACCTCATCAAAGATAACTAAATCTGGACTATGAATTAAGGCTAATAAGATATTTACTCTTTGTTGTTGTCCCCCAGATAAACTTTGAATATACTTATTCTTAAATCCAACAATTTGATAAATTCTCATTAATTCTAATAATTCCCCTTCAGTCATTGCAACTGAAAAAGTATCTAAGTAGTATTTGATCATGTCAATTACTGTTATTCCTAGTGGATATTTTGATTCTTGAAATTGGATTCCATAAATTAAGTTGTTTTGTTTAACAACACTCCCATTTGTAGGTTTTCTTATTCCCGCAATTATTTCAGTAAGAGTTGATTTACCCCCACCATTGGGACCAATTATTCCAATCCTGTCTCCTTTTTTAATATCTAAATTAATGTCAGAAAGAACGGTCTTTTTCCCGTATATTTTATTGACATCTTTTAGAGAAATTAAAACATCATTATCCATTGTACTCGACTCTGTCGATTGTTCTGATTTTTTAATCATTTAAAAGATCCTCCTATAATCATAAACTTTTAAGTGTGCTAACTAAATAGCACTATAATTATATATTTCGTATTATGAAAATTAATTTTATTTTAAAATTTTTAACAAAAAATCTGTTCTTAGACAGATTTTAATTCTAAAATGGCACCCACGAGAAGATTCGAACTTCTGACCCTACGCTTAGAAGGCGCATGCTCTATCCTACTGAGCTACGTGGGCATTTTTAAGACCAAAAATATAATATCAAAATATTATTAATAATTCTATACTTATTTTAATAATTTTATAAATTTTATTACTATTTTGGTCTTGAGGATGAGGTATTTTTTAAATTTCCTTAACTCATTTCCTTAACTTGTCTGGTAATTCAAAAAATTTAAAGAAATGTTGGTACTCATCACCTGGATAATCAAGAATATTGTTTTCTGAAAATGTTTGACAAGCTTTTGCAAAAATATCATATACTTTATCAATAGTTTCTTGGGTTAAAAAGGTGTGTCCAATTGGATGTGGACCAAAAATTACCAGAATATACATCAATAAATCCTTTAGATTGTAATCTACTGTTCGAGCAGTATATTTTTTTAAAGCAAGCAAGTATGAACAGGTTTTTGCCAGTCTAATTAGTGTTTGATTTGTCATATAATCAATTTTTTTTGTAAATTTGGTTTCAAGTAGCTCACTCACTTCTTCTTCAGTGATAAAAAATAAATTTTCACTAAAGTTCTCTGCATCTGTTTTGGGTTTAAATTTATCTTCAGCAATTTCAATAAAAATATCTAAAATATCAACATAAACTTTTTTCCGCAATTGCAGTTGAGCATTAATTAACTTTGGTAAATACTCATGAGTAAAAATTAACTCCTTAATTTTTGAAACTACTTTAAAAATAATAATGTTAATTTTTCTCAAAATTTCTTCATCAATTTTAACATGTCTTTCTTGTTTTGACTTAATATAAGGTATCAGTAAGTCAATATTTAAATTTTGAAAATTGATTGGAACAAAAATTTGGTTATCATTATCTTTAAAGTTTGGTTCTCTACTTGCTGTTGTTAACTTTTCATGACGATCATAATCTAAAAATAGTGGTCAATAATCAATCAACATACTAAAAACTTCTTCACCATTGGCTAACATTGTGATTGATGAAATCTCATTTTTCATTAAGATTGTAGTTACTTTAGTTAGTTGAAATAAAGCCTTAAAACGTTCATTAATAGTAAATGAATCTCACTTTGAAGTTGAAAAATTGCTTAAAAACATGCTTCACTCTTCTATGTTTTTTAATAATTCATGAGTTTCTTTTAAATATTCAACTTCTTTTTCTTTTCATTCTCGTCCAGTTTCATATTTTTTTAATAATATTTCTCTTGTATAGTATTTTTGCACCCTTTGGTATAAACCACTTTTATCATAAATTTTAATTAAATTGATGGTAAACAAAAATGGATACAAAGAACTTGTCTTTAACTTACCATCAACAGCTTGATGATTAATATCATACTCAAAGTTAATTATTAGTTTACGAATAAAAGTGCTATTCATGTGATAAATTTCACTTAGTTTTCTAAAACAATATTTGTTAATGTAAGGAAGTAATAACCCTGTCACAATTGCTTTAACTTGCTCAATAAATTCTTCATCTTGTAAAACCAATCTTTTTGGTTTGACTTTAACATACTTGTAATTTGCATCATACAAGCTATCCAAGTTTTTCACAATGTAATCAGTTATTTCATTCATATCTTGGTTTTGAATTTCTTGAATTTTTTCTCCTCGATATAGTGAATATTGACTAATACCAAAGTACACTAAAGGATACAAGTTGTAAATTAATTCTTTTTCAGTATTTATATAATATTTGAGTTCTTGATCTTCAGCAAGCAAGTATAATCCATATCAAAAAATACTCTCTTTTTCATAGTTTCTCATAGACACCTCTAACCTATTGATTTTAGTCCTTTTTTCAAAAAATGACAAATTTTCAGATTAAAAAAAATCCCTTAGATAAAGGGATTTTCAACAAATTAAATTGTTGAATTAAAACTAACACTATGGTCAACTAGTTTTATTTAATACAGTAAAGTATTATTTGGCTTGACAACCACATTTGCATCTTGTTTGTCACACTCACATGATGAGCAGTCACATGCACCTGGTTTACAAGTACAGTCAAGTCCGCTGTTGCATTGACAATTTGACATAAATTATCACCACTTTTCTATAGATAAAGTGAATTGCTCCCCTTTATCTAAATTAATTATAACAAGCACCTTATTAAAAAGTACAAAAAGTTTTACATTAGAGATTTTATAAATTAGAGAAAAAAAAATAACAAGAATTCTTGTTATTCCATTAATCCAGCTTCATACAAACGTTTGAAATGACCTGTTTGGTGTCTTAATTCATCAAAAGTACCAACTTGTGCTATTCCTTCATCTCTTGCTAAAACTATAATTTGATCACAGTTTTTAATAGTGCTTAAACGGTGAGCAATAGTCACTGATGTACGTCCTTTCATAAGTTTATCAAGTTCTGCTTGGATTTCTGCTTCCACAATGTTGTCAAGAGCACTAGTGGCCTCATCAAGAATTAAGAGTTGAGGATCTTTTAAGATCATTCGAGCAATGACAAGTCTTTGTTTTTGCCCTCCACTTAACATAAAACCACGTTCTCCAAGAATGGTTTGATAACCATCTGGTCAAGATAAAACTAAGTTATCCAATTCAGCTTTTTTAGCAGCTGCAATTGCTTCTTCATCAGTTGCATCAAATCTACCATACTTAATGTTATCTAAAACATTTCCATATAAAATTTGAGGTTCTTGTTCAACATAGCCCACTTTATCTAAGTAACTTGATAGGTGAATATCTTTTAAGTCTGTGGTACCATTAATTAAAACTCGACCTTGACTTGGATCATAAAATCTTAATAGCAATTTAGCTACTGTTGATTTTCCAGCCCCAGTTTCACCAACAAAAGCATAACTTTTTCCTTTTTTGAAGACAAAATCAAATTTTGGTAAAATTAGTTTTTCAGGTTTTTCTGGATATCTAAATTCAACATTTTCAAACTTAATGTCCCCACTAATATCATTAATTTCAATTCCTTCATTTGGTCCATAATGTGAATCAAATCTAGGTTTTGCTTTAATAACTTCATCAACTCTAGCAGCTGAAGTTGAAGCTTGAACTAATCCCCCAACAACTCTAGTAAGTTGCATAATTGGACTGACCATTGTTCCCACACCACTAATAAATGATGATAAAGTTACTGCTAAAAATGATGGGTCATCATTGTAAATTAAGGCTCCAGCAATCACAATTACCATTTGAATTGAGGAAATTCCTGCCACCAATAATGTAATGATAATTGATTGGGCTGTAATCATTTTTACAGATTTTTTATAATAGTCTTTATGAATTTCTATAAAACGCTCTGTTTCATAACTTTCTGTTCCACTAGCTTTAATTAAACGAACAGTAGCAATTCTATCAGTGACATCTCCATTGATTTCAGTGATTGATTTTCTAACTTTAAAGGCAAGTTTTCTCATAATTCCAAATGAACCAAAGATTACTACCAGAATTACCACCATTAAGACTAGAACTACTAAAGTTAAGTTGACATCAATTGTAAACATCATTCCTAATGAACCAAAGAAGGTAAAGAAGGCTGACATCATTGCAATTGGAACTTGTTGAGCTTGATCTCCAATAATTTGAGTATCTGAAACAATTTTAGTTAAGATTTCTCCAATTTTTTTATCAGAATAGTAACTCATATCTTGTTTAACTAATTTTTCAAGTGATTTATTTCTTAACTCAATTTCAATATCTTTCCCCATGATTCCAGCAACATAATTTGATAAAAATGTACTTACTGCAGTTAAACCAAATAGGCCAAGTTGTAAATAAATTCAGTGCATTCAAGTTAATTTTAAACCAAATAGATTGGTTGCAAATTGTTTTGAATCACTTGATAACTGATTTATTAAATCTGTAGTATTAGTAAAAGTAACATCTGATCCAATGTAATAAAATCCACTACTAGTATCAGACAGGATTTGATTAATTTCAGTCACTGATAAACTAGTTTTCCCTTGTAAATCTAGTGCTAAAAAGATTTGCTTGATAGAAAGTGGTGCCATTAAATTTGCCATAATATTTTGAATAATTTTTGGTCCAAATACTGCAGCAGTTGCAGAAAGTGCTGTTAAAAAAACTATTCAAAATGCAGTCATTGGATGTCTTTTTAGATAGTGACCAATTATTGCAAAAAAAGTTGCATTTTTGCTTTTTTTCTTAAATTTAATATCTTTTTCATGAGTACCTGAGGAATTTGCTTCATTTATCTCAGTGTTTTCTCTTTTCATAATTTTCCCCCTTATATTTTTTTGACTATCAAAATTATTTTAGCACTTTTAACACTCATATTTTAGCTACTTTGTAAAATAAAAAAAATAGCTCAACCATTTTTATAACAAAAACACTGGATAAATCCAGTGTTTGCATACTCATCATTTACATGTCGGGAATAAAATGATTAGTTTAAAATTATAAGGCGTTAACCTTTTTACAAGCGTGATATTTCTATCACACTATTAATATAACACAGAATTTTTGGATTTTAAAAAATATCTGACATTTTTTATATTTTTTACATTGTTATCAAAACAAAAAAGGACTAAATGTTATCAAAACAAATTTGGACTTGATTATAATAATAAAGGAAATCAGGGAATAAAAATGAAAAGAAATTATAGAGGTAAAAGACAAATGAAAACCAACAAACATATACAAGATATTATTAGGGAGGCTGCTTTATCCAGGGATAAAGCAGCCAAAAGAGAACTTTTGATAAAAAGTGGTGGTAGTAGATCATGGTTTTATGATGCCATTAAAAAATACAAAGAAATTGGTGAGGCCTTCTTTATCCACAAAAATAAAAACAATAAGCATGCTCAAAAGCGAACCCATATGCAAGCACTAGAGATTAGCAGGATTTTTAGGGATGAGTACTTAAACTGTAATTTTAGGGATTTTATGCGCTATTTAAAAGCAGATAAAAGATATGACTATCAGTGGGTGAGTTATTCATATATTTACAATATTTTAAGATCTAAAAATCATTGCTCAAAACTGGCACATAAAAAAACTATCAAATTGTTAGCAAAAGAAGAAGAGTTGAAAAATAGACCTCAAAGTCTACTGGTTCCCTCCTCAGCTACAGAAAGAGCAAAAGAAAATATCCATATTGCAAGGCCAAGAACCCAAAGGCGTGGTCATGTTGTTGAAGCTGATGCTACATTTTGAAGATTCAGTGATGAGGAGATTTGGGCATTGCATGGTTATATTGATGAGGCAAGTGGAGAGGTTTTAGGATTATATTTTGATCATCAAGAAACTACTGAAGGTTATTTCAATGCTTTGAAACCGGTCTTAAAAAATTATGGGACTTTTGAAGTGCTAAGAACTGACAAACGCAGAACTTTTTGGAGTGAAAAAAAAGAATCTTCGCCCGAAGATTCTCGAATTCAGTTTGCATTTGTAGCTAAAAACTTAGGTATTGACATCCAATCATCAATTTCACCACAATTCAAACCAAGGATTGAAAGGCTCTGAAAAACCATTAAAGGTACAATCACTACCTTTATGGAACAAAATAAAGTCACAAATATTAATGAGGCCAATCTAGTCTTACCAAAATTTGTTGAGTATTTAAATAATCATGTTGTAACCCTTCAAAAAGATTTTACTACAAATTCATTCAAAAAATTTGAGGGAGATCTAAATATTATTTTGGGACACAAATCAATTAGAGTGGTTGCAAGAGATCTAACTGTTACCTATGAAAAGAAAAAGTACTTTATATGCAATTTCACAACACCATTAAATATACCTAGACGAGAGATTATGATAATTCAATGTTGTGATGGTAACCTTATCGCATCACTTGGTGATAACTATTATAGTATGATTGAATTTGATAATGAAATGCTCTACAAATCAAAAGTTGTTCTTGAAAATGAAGGAGTGAAACCTGAAGATATGCCACAAAAAATTAAAAACAACTCTGTCTGAGCTCAATCAAACTTTATCTTTTTTAAGAAAAAATACTCAAGTTGATATAAAAAGCACTCCTATTAAACTAGCAATTTATTAAAAGTTGTATTAAAATTACTAAAAGTCCAAATTTGTTTTGATAGCTACAAAAATATCTGACATTTTTTATATTTTTTATGTTTAATTCTATGCCTATTATCATATTAGTCTCAAATAAACCATACAATTCCAACTTTAAATGTTATCTTTGAATAATTTAGGGGCAAACCAAGTTATTTAATTTTTCGTGCAATTTTAAGTAGAAAATGCACACTTTATAATAAAAACAAAGACCTAATCTTTGTTTTTAAAACTATTTGTTTTGAATTGCTTCAACTCCAGGCAGTACTTTACCTTCCATAAACTCAAGTGAAGCTCCTCCACCAGTTGAGATATGAGTAAATTTATCTGCAAATCCTAATTGAATTGCTGCAGCAGCTGAGTCTCCCCCACCAATTAATGTAAAGGCATTGCCAAGGTTAGCAATTGCTTCACAAACTCCAACAGTTCCTTTTTTGAAATTTTCAAATTCAAAAACTCCCATGGGTCCATTTCAAGCCACTGTTTTTGCACCTTTTAATGTTTCTTTGAATAATTCAATTGATTTTGGACCAATATCTAGTCCCATAACATCATCATCAAGATCAACACCTGAATAAACTGGAGTTACATCTTTAAATTCAGTGGCATTTGCTGAGTCAACTGGCAAAATGATTTTCCCATTTGCTTTTTGTAAGTATTCTTTGGCAAGTTCAACTTTATCTTCTTCACATAAAGATTTACCAATTTTATGACCTTGTGCTTTAAAGAATGTATAAGCCATTCCTCCACCAATAATAATTTTATCAGCTTTGGTTAGAAGGTTATCAATCACTCCAATTTTGTCAGAAACTTTTGCTCCACCAATAATTGCTATAAATGGATGTTCTGGATTATCCACACCTTTTGCTAACATTTCTAATTCTTTTTGAACTAAAAATCCTACACAACTTTCAGCAATGTTTGAGGCAATCCCCACATTTGAAGCATGAGCTCTGTGAGCTGTCCCAAAGGCATCATTTACAAAAATGTCACCTAATCCTGCTCAATATTTACCTAACTCTGGGTTATTTTTTGATTCAAATTTAACAACTTCACCATCTTTAACATCTTCAAATCTAGTATTTTCAAAAAGAATAATTTCTTTTGGTTTCATTTCGTTAATTGCTTTTTCTAAAACTGCTCCTCTTGTTTCAGGAACAAATTTAACAGGTTGTCCTAGTACTTTTTCAAGTCTTTTGGCAACTGGTGCTAATGATTTCTTAGCTTTATCAGCTTCCTCTTTAATTCGACTTAGATGTGAAGATAAAATAACTTTGGCACCATTTTCAACTAAATGTTTAATTGTTGGCACTGCAGCCTTAATACGGTTATCATCTGTAATTAGCCCGTCCTTAATTGGGACATTGAAGTCTACTCTAACTAAAACTTTTTTATCAGATACTTGTACATCATTTAATGTTTTTTTCATTGTTTGCTCTCCTTTGTTTATCTATATTATTTTAAAACAATTTTTAACAAATAAACAGACATTTTAAAAAAAGGTGAGAACTAGTTTAATTTGCCTTGTAAAATAAAAACTTGCTAATTTTTTAGCAAGTTATCTTGTTTTTTGTGATTTTCAATTACAAAATGTAAGTAATCAAAAAAATTGTCAGGATGAGTTTTGTGAAATTTATAAATGTCTTCATCCTTAATTTTAATATTTCGATTAGGAACATAAAGTTTTTTTCAAGGAGTTTGCTCATGACAAATTTCTACAATGTCTCAAGTTTGCATTTTTAGCATAAACTCAATGATTTTTAAACATAAACTTTCAATATCAGCATCTTGATATTGGTTAGTAATATTTTGATCAAATTCTAATTTAACATTATGGGCTTTGAATTTTGTTTGAGTTTTTCATAAAACATAAATTACAGGACCTCAGCGTCAAGTTTCGAAGTCAATTTTAGCAATTGGTTTGACAAATAACAAGAAATAAGCATAAACTATGTAAATAATTTTTTGGATTTGGATTTGAGTAATTTTACAATTGACTCTCTTGTTTACTTGATAAATTAGATTTATTACATACTGTATAAAATCAGCTTTTAAATAAAAAAACATATTTTCACCTCAATAATATAATCGTAGGGAAAATATGTTTTTTGCACAAATTATAATGATAACATGTAATTAATTGTTCTAACGAATTGAGAAGTAAATGAATTTTCATTGTCATATCATGAAAATACTTTAACTAATTGTTTTCCTTCTACTTCCATAACTCTTGTTAAAGTTGAATCAAAGATTGATCCATAGATTGAACCAACAACATCCATTGAAACTATTGGTTGAGTGTTGTATTCTAATGCTTGACCTAATTCTTTGTCTTTTGTTACAGCATCTTTAACTGCTTTGTTAATTTCATCAACTGTAGTTTTTTTCTTTAATTCAAGTGTTAAGTCAACAATTGAACCAGTGATTGTTGGCACACGTAATGCTAAACCATCTAATTTTCCATTTAGTGAAGGTAAAACTTTACCAACTGCTGCTGCTGCTCCTGTTTTTGAAGGCACAATGTTTCATGCAGCTGCACGTCCTCTACGAACATCTGAGTGTGGTAAATCAAGTAAAGTTTGGTCATTTGTAACGGCATGGATTGTGTTCATTAATCCTTTTTCAATTCCAAATGATTCATCTAATACTTTTGCCATTGGTGCTAAACAGTTTGTTGTACATGAAGCTGCTGATACAATTTGATCAGCACTTGTTAAGTTTTTGTGGTTAACTCCAAATACAATTGTTTTTAAATCACCAGTTGCTGGTGCTGAAATAATAACTTTTTTTGCACCTGCTTTAATGTGAGCTTCTGATTTTTCTTTGTCTGTGTAGAAACCAGTACATTCAACAACTAGATCTACTCCTAATTTACCTCATGGTAAATCTGCAGCATTTCTCTCTGCATATACTTTAATTTCTTTTCCATCAACAACAATTGCATCATCTTTTGCACTGATTTTTCCTTTTAGGAATTTTCCATGTGCTGAATCAAATTCTAATAAATATGCTAATGTTGAAGGTTTTGTTAAATCGTTGATTGCAACGATTTCAATATCTTTTTGCAAGAATAATTGTCTAAATGCTAGACGTCCAATTCTTCCAAATCCGTTAATTGCGATTTTTTTCATAATTTTGACTATTTCCTTTCACTTTCTTATTATATTCCCAATAGTCCCTTTTTTACAATAAAATCAAGATAATTTTTTTTTCTTCTTTTTCCACAGCAAAAAAATTAGTGTGGAATATTTTCCACACTATTAGTAACGTTTGTTATAACCTTTAATTGTGACTTCTTTGGTTAAAGCTTTAATTCTTTCAACTAACCGTGCTGCTTTTAATTGTTCATCTTTAACATAATTGCTTAAAGCCTTTTTGTTAATGTAACTTTTTTCAAGTGCAGCTAGATCTTTGTTTGAAGAAAAGTAAGTGGTTTTTTTGTATTCCATCCTGTGATTTAAAATGCCAAATAAAATTTCATCTCGACTTCACTCTGAAACCGATTCAGCACCAATATCATCTAAAACTAGTAAATCTGCTTTTAGACATTTTTTTTCAAGTTGATAATAAGCAGATTGATCTTCTTTTGAGATTACTTCTTTAGCAACTTTTATTAGTTCATTGGCAGTTAAAAATACAACTGTTTTATTGTTAAAAGCATATGTGTTAGCAACACATTTTAATAGATAAGTTTTTCCTACTCCAAATTTCCCAGTGATATATAACCCTTTTCACTCTTTTTCATTTTCTAGATTTTTCTTTAACAAAGCTAAACTATTTCCATAAATTTCTTTTTTCTCATCATTTGATAAGTTTTTGTGTTCTTCTAGATAATCTGTAAAAGTTTGGGTAAAATCTAAAACGTTATAATTTGCATATAAAAAATTTCGAGTCAACAAGTAGTATTTATTGTCATGTAACCAGTGAGCACAATGATTAAAGCGAATATAAATGTATCCATTTTCATATGCCAAACGCTCTTCTTCGCCAGCAATTAATTGCTGGCAGTCACTCATTGGTCCAGGAGTGCATTTAATGTGGTTTTGTAAAAACTCTTCAATAATCATTAAATTATCATTGATTACTTCATCAGGGATGTGCTTTGAAGTTTTGATTTCAATTATTTTGTCTACAAATGGCGAAGTTTTATAGTCCATTATGAATTACCTCAAACTTCTATAAATGATTCTTCATCAATCACTTCACTTACCTTGTACCCATTTGGGTCTTGAGGTAGATTTCACAAATTAGCATCATTATTTGTTGGTGCAGCTGTTAAAATTGTACTTTTAAATTTAGGCTTGTTAGCATTTTTGACAGCTTCTTTTAAATAAACCATGGCTGCATCTGCAGTTTTTATGCTAAGTTCATTCATTGTGGCTGCAATTTTATACAAATAGTTTGGTACAACATTACCATTATTTTTATAATATGAAAAATCTAATAAACAATTGATTACAGAATTTCTCATTTTATAAACATCACGCAATTTTTTAATTAAGTTTTCTTTATCTTGATCTAGTAGACTTACATTCATTAATTGAGTTAAATAATCTTCAGGTTCTAGACTTTCAAATTCAAAAATTTTCATTTTTTGATTTGCAAACATATTGGCTTTTGGGTCAAATTTCATTGCTAAAGCAGTTACTTCTGCATTTTGAATTTCAGAACTTAAATGAGCATACAGCAACTCTTCATCAATTCTTAATGTGTTTTTATTATAAGCTTCAATAACAGTTTTTAAAATCTTATCAACTGGTACTTTATACAAAGTATAAACTTCTTCAATCAATTTCATAGTTTTATCATTTTTCTTCATGATAATATTGCTTTTTTCAAGTTCACAAGTAATTGTTGCTCAATCTAACTCTTTAACACATGGATTTGATTTTTTTGGTTTTGATTTAATACCTTTGGGGATAACTGCAACTTCTAAATCTTGAACATTGGTAAAGACATCAGAAATACTGGTTACTCTTTTAATGTAACCTTGTTCATCAAGAAGATCACCTTCATCTTTAAAAATAAAACGAGCAATATCAAAGTCATCTTTTGATGTGTTTTTCAACAATAAGGCACTAAAAATTTTATTGGCAAAAAAATCACTTGGTTCTAAGGGAGCATAAACATTATAAATTTTATGCTGTTTTTTATTGTTTTGAAGAATTTCTAATAAATTAAGTGCTTCTAGCTTTTTACATTGTTTATCTAAAGCATCCTCAGAATAACCAAGGTTTTTTAAAATTCTCTCTTCAGTAATTTTCATATTACGCAGTTCTTTGATGCTTTCATATTCATATGCTAAAAATTGATATAAAGCCATGGCCTTAGCACCAATAATTGGTAAATATAAATAAGTTAATACTTTTTGATCAAGCGCTGAAATTGAGTTTTTTAAAACTACTTTATAAACATATTTTTCCATTATGGTGTATCTCCTTGGTTGATTTCTCTTCTTAGTATTAATGATATTAAAAATAATCTCAGTTTGATATAAAAAGAATTACTTTTAAAAAAAATTGATAAATTTGTTAGTTAAAGTTATAAAAAAACACCATAAACAAAGGTGTTTTATGAGTTTTCCACATATAAGAATTTAAAACTGACATTTTGGACAATAATATGTTCCTCGACCATTAACCTTAATTTTGACAATTTTACTTCCACATAAATAACAATTTTGACCTGCTCTAGTGTGGACTTGTAATTCTCTTTGAAAACGTCCATCAACTCCTTGTTCAGATTGGTAGGAATTAATGGTTGTGCCTCCATATTCAATTGCTTTTTTCAAGATTAAAGTGGCATTCTGAGCTATTTGAGTGTACTCACTCAAGTCAAGTTGATTACCTAACTTTAAAGGGTTTATTTTAGAAGCAAATAAAATTTCATCAGCATAAATATTACCAATTCCTGCTACTAAAGTTTGATCTAGCAGTAGGGTTTTAATGTGTCTTGCAGATTTTTGCATTTTTGCTTGTAAATATTCCCCATTTACCTTTGAGTCCAAAGGTTCTAAGGCTACTTTATTAATTGGATCAATAGTTTTATAAGTCTCTTGATCTTGGTAATGGAAAGTACCAAATTTTCTGACATCATGAAAAGCTAAGATTTTATCATGACTTAAAGTAAATACTGCCAAATGATGTGGAGATTCAAAAAAGTTTGCTTTGTTAAAAACAAATCACTTGCCTGTCATTCTCAAATGGCTGATTAAAACTTTATCTTGTAGTTCAAAAATAATGTTTTTCCCAATTCTTTCAATCCCAGCAATGGTTCTACCTACAATATCTTTTCTGAATTCAGGAATATCAATATTTCCCTTGATAAATTTGTTTAGATAAACTTTAACATCAAGAATCTGTTCCCCAAGAATTTTAGTTCTTAAAATTCTGACAACAGTTTCAACTTCTGGTAATTCTGGCATAACTTCACCTCTATTTTAATTCAAATCAGTTGGTTCCAACTGATCCATTTACTTCTAATGGCACTTTTGCTTGGCGAGCAATTTTGATAATTTCAAATAATCTATTATAAGAATTATCCATCATTTCTTTAATAATTGCTTGATATTTTTCAATCTCACTAGTTTTGACTTTAATTATTAATTCATCATGAATTTGAGCCACAAGTCTTGCAGTTGAATCATTCTTTAACAACCAATTATGAACATCAATCATAGCAATTTTAATAATATCTGCTGCAGTACCTTGAATTGGAGCATTAATAGCAGCCCTTTTACCAAATTCACGCAACATATAATTGCTACTTTGCAATTCATAAATGTAGCGACGACGATTTGCTAGTGTTTTCACATAACCATTGTTCATTCCAAATTCAACAATTTGTTTTTTGTATGTTTCCACACTTGGGAAAGTTTTGTTATAAGCATCAATGTACTTTTGAGCGTCAAGGTGAGAAATTTTTAAATCTTTAGCTAAACCATATTTTGTAAGTCCATACAAAATTCCGAAGTTAAATACTTTAGCAATTCTTCTTTGTTCAGATGTAACTTTTACTGATGTTGGTAAATCAAAAATGTTTCTAGCAGCAAGTTCATGAATATCAACTCCTGAATTATAAGCTTCAATTAAAACTTTTTCATCTGCGAAATCTGCTAAAACACGCAATTCAATTTGTGAATAATCATAACTTAAGAAAGTGTAACCTGGTTCAACAATAAAGATTTTACGAACTTGTTTTTGATCAGGGTCACGCACAGAAATATTTTGTAAATTTGGATCTTGAGAACTTAATCGCCCTGTGTTGGTTAAAGTTTGATTATAAATCGTATGCACTTTATTATCAAAGAAAATAAATTTTTCAAATCCTTTTAAATATGTTGAATATAATTTTTGGTACTTTCTAATTTGTTGTAAAACTTCAACAATTGGGTGCAGACCCAACAATTCATCCAGCACCTCTTTGTCTGTACTACCTTTTTTGTTATCGGGTAATTTCAATTTATCAAACAAAAGTTCTTTTAATTGTTTTGGTGAAGCAAAATTTATCAATTCAAATCCAGCATCGTGAACAATTTTACTAGCTTGTTGTTCTAAATTATTTAATTGTTCTAAAATATTTTGTGACTGACTTTTCAACTCTTGGCGATCAATTAAAACTCCTTCTTGTTCCATTGCTAAAAGAGCAAAACATAAAGGTAGTTCAATTTCTTGATAAAGTTCAAACTGTTCTGATTCATGTAGTTTTTTGATAATTTCGGTCTCCAACTGTTTTATTGCCAAAGCATGATTAATTAGATATTGGTTTCTAATATCTTTATTAATTTGTTTAGTTTTTTTAACACCTTTGCCGAAAATCTCATCAAAAGTTTTAATCTCAATGCTTGAGTCAATTAAATTTAAATGTGATTCAAAGTTTGATTTAACATTTGAATTTAAAACATAAGCTGCAATCATCATGTCATAAGTAAATTGCTCAGTCTTAATTTTATATCCTAAATCTTGTAAACAATATAAAGTTTTTTTCAAATCATAACTTTTGAATTTTTTAGTTAGTAAAAATTTTTGAAACTCTTCATCAACAATATTTTCTTGTCAATTGAAAATATTTTTTTCACTCATATAATCAAAAATATAAACAAAGTTACCTTTTGAATTAACAATTCCCATTCCAATCAAGTCAGGGTGATGATAATTTTCATCAAGTGTTTCTAAATAAATATAATTTTCTTCATCACTAAATTGTGCTTCTCATTTTGAAATTGTTGTGATTTCGATTTTAACTTCTTCAACCTGAGTTTCATAACCATATTTTTTAATAAATGAGTTCATTTCATATTTTAAGAAAAAATCTTTTAAGTCTTCAAAGTTGATTTGAGTATCTCGAAGTGTATAAGTTAAACCAGGAACATCTAAGTGAATTGTGGCAATCTCTTTTGAAAGATAAGCATTATCTTTGCCATCAATTAATTTTTGTTTTTTAGCACCTTTGACTTGTTCAATATTTGCATAAATTCCATCAAGATCTTTAAATTCTTGTAGTAATTCTTTGGCTCCCTTTTCACCAATTCCACTAACTCCCTTGATGTTATCTGATGAGTCGCCTCGTAAACCCTTATAGTCAATTACTTGTTCAGGAGCAATTCCTCATTTTTCAAAAAGTCGAACTTTATCATAAACTAGTAAGTCACTTGTTCCAGTTTGAGGAGCCAATACAAAAACATTGTCTGCAATTAATTGGTACATGTCCTGGTCACTTGTTAAAATGTGAATTTCATTTTCAAGATCATTTTTTAATTGGTCTGACATTGTTCCGATGATATCATCTGCTTCATAGTTTTCAATTTCATACCAGTCAATTTTTGCACTAGTTAAAAACTCTCTAACAATTGGAAATTGTGTAATTAGTTCAGGAGGAGTTTTTGCTCTACCAGCTTTATAATCATCAAGTTTATCATGACGAAAGGTTTTTTTACCTAAATCAAAAGCCACTTTAATATCATAGTAATTATTTTGTTTAATGATATTAAACAGCATATTGATAAATGAATAAACTGCATTGGTGGGAGTACCATCTCTTGTGGTTAAATTAGTACGTCCATAAGAACTATAAAAAGCTCGAAAAATTAAAGCATTACCATCAACTAATAATATTTTTTTTGTCATACACTTCTCCTTGTTTTAAAAAGCTATTTACTTAATAACTTTTTTAATGGTTTCTAAGACACAAGTAATTTTGTCATTATAACTTTGAGTTTTAACTTTAATTACCAAATATTTTGATAAACCAATTTGATTTTGCATAGTTTCATATTGTGAAGCAAAAATTGTGACACCAATTGTCCCTGTTTCATCAGAAACATCTAAAAAACACATTTTTTTACCATTTTTATCAACTTTGGTAATTAAGTTGTCTATCCTTACTAGGATATCACAAACTATATCTTTTTTAGTTAAATTTGCAACATAAAATAAATTTTCACTTTTTACTAACATTTTTCTAACTGCTGCCACTGGGTGTGAAGTTAAATAAAATCCCAAGTATTCTTTTTCATAGTCTGCATTTATTTCCAAGCGATCTTTTAAATTGGTTGGTAGATCTAGTTCTAAATCTGCAAAACCTTCCACTGCACTAACTTGTGCTAGATTTAAAATTAAATCTCGATATGCCATAAGGCATCTTCTTGAAAACCCATAACTGTCAAAAGCACCACCAAATACTAAGGCAGTGTATCTTTGCTCAGTTAAACCATTTCCACTAAGTTTTGCTAAAATTTTTAATAATGAATTTAAACTACTTTTGTCTTCACTAAAGATTTTTTTAATTATTTTAATGAATTCAGGACCAATTCCTTTAATGACATTTAAAGGAATATTGATCATACTGTTTGCAAAATAATAAATACTGTTAGGGTTTTTAATATTTGGTCCATTAATTTTATAACCTAAATTACGAAGTTCTGTTAAATATTGTGCAGTTTTATGATCATTGCCAATAACCCCATTCAGTAATGAACAATAAAACTCAGCCTTGTAATTTGTTTTTAGATAGGCCATTCAGTAACTTACTAATGAATAGGCTAAGGCATGTGATTTATTAAACCCATATTGGGCAAATTTCTCAATGTAATTTCAAAGTTCAAAGGCTTGTTTGCTTTCATAACCTTTTTTTACTGCTCCCTTAACAAATTCTTCTTGAAAATCATGCATTAAAACTGCATCTTTTTTCCCCATTGCTCGTCGCACAATATCTGCTCTAGCTAAACTTAAACCTGCAACAGTTTGTAAAATCATCATTACTTGTTCTTGATAAACAATGATACCATAGGTTTTTCCCAAAATTTCTTGTAAATTTTTATCAATTTGATACTTTTTATCAAGTCCATTTTTACGAGCAATAAAAACAGGGATATTTTCTTGTGGACCAGGACGATACAAAGAACTTGTGATGGCGATATCATCAATACTATTTACTTTCATTTTTTTTAAGACTTCAGTCATTCCTGATGACTCTAGTTGAAAAATTCCACTAGTATCTCCTGCTCTTAAAAGTTCAAAAGTGTTTTTATCATTCAAAGGTATTTCATTAAGTTTTAAAGTTTTTTTAGTTGAAGTTTTAACTGAGCTTAAAATTTCTTGAATAGTTGATAGGTTTCGCAAACCTAAAATATCAGTTTTTATCAAACCAATTTTTTCTAAATAGTTCATTGGAAATTGGGTTTGAGCAATCCCATTAATCCCAACCTTGGTTGGGACAATTTCATTCAACATATCATCACAAAATACTACTCCAGCAGCATGAGTTCCAGTTTGTCTTGGTAAACCAATTATTTTTTGCATTATTTCAAAAACTTCACTATATTTTTGTTGACATTTTTGAAGATAATCAGATTCACCAATTGCTTTTTGTAAGTCCTTAACATTACCATCTCTAACTTGTTTTGACATTGTGTTTATGACATCTGCTTCTAATTCAAAAACTCGACCACAATCTCGGATGGCGTTTTTAATTCCAATTGTTTGGAAAGTGGTAATGGTTGCAAAATGTTGAGCTCCATATTTTTCAAATAAATATTCTAAAATTAAATCTCTTTTATCATCTTGAAAGTCGATGTCAATGTCAGGTTTTGTAATTCTTTCTGGATTTAAAAATCTTTCAAACAAAAGTTCACATTTGATGGGATCTAATTTAGTGATTCCTAATAAAAATGCCACTAAACTCCCTGCTGCAGATCCCCTTCCTGGTCCAACTAAAATGTTTTTTGACTCTGCATACCAAATCATATCAGCAACAACTAAAAAATAATCAATAAAACCCATTGAAGCAATGACTTCAACTTCATAATTTAATCGATTAAGGTACTCTTGACGATCAATATTTGTTAAATTATCCAAAGCAGTTTCACATAAGTTTTGCAAGTAATTTTTTGAGGGGATATTTTTAGAATTTGGGTATGTTAAAAAATGATCAACCCCACTATTAATGACATCAGTGTTTGTGTTGTTGGTGATTAAGGTAATGTTTTGATTGTGAACTTCTAGATTAATATATTTGCTGACTCTTTCACTATCATAATAATAGTTTTTTTCAGGATTGTTAGTTTCAGATAAAGTGGTCCCATCTTTAATGGCTTTTAAAACCTTTTGGACAAAAAAATCTTCCTCATTTAAAAAATTAATTTCATTAGCAAAAACTACATTTTGGACATTTTTTGAAATTCAAACACTATTTGTTTTGGTAATTCCAAAAAATAGATTTGTTTTGAACCTATCTTCAATTTTTTCCTTAAAATGAACATAGTTTTCTACACTTGGTGAAAAAATTACTCAAACATTATCATAGTCATAAGTTGACTTAAATATCTCTGACTCTAAATGGTCAATGTCAATTTTTTCATCAACACATGCAATTGAAGAGAGTTTTGAAATAACTTGATAGCCTATGTGGTTTTTTGCAAAAAAATGAATTCTACCATAGGTTAGCTCAAAAGCTACCCCAATTATTGGTTTAATGTCATAGTTCAAAGCAAGTTCGACAAATTCTGCAGCACCATACATAGTGTTTAAATCTGCATAAAATCCTACTTTCAAATTATTAGTTGCTAAAAATCCCAAATAATCTTGAGGTTTTATTGTTGAATTTAAAAAATTATAACAAGATTGGACATTAATTAAATTTGTATATTTCATATTAAACCTCCGCATTATAATTTTACACAATTATTAAAAAAGTTATCATCTTGATAACTTTTTTGTTCTAATGCTGAACTTTACGTTGCATAATTGTTTCATAAGCATTATTAATTTTTGTCATCTCAGCTTGAGCTTCAATATTACCTTGATTTTTATCTGGGTGATATTTTTTTGCTAATTCTCGATATTTTCGCTTTACTTCCTCTGTTGAAGCATTTTTGCTCAAACCAAAAACTGAATAAGCTTCATCTAAAATACTTTTTGAATTTGTGTTCATTGAAGTATCATAAAAATCTTCATTTTGATAATCTGCATTTGAATGACCTTGATTTTGTTGTCCAAATTGATCATCTTCATACATTCTATTGCTGCCATACTGACTTTTTCTATAACTTCGATTTCTTCTTCGTGAACCAAATCTTAGTAAGTCCAGGAAAAAGAAAATCAAAAACACTCTTATAACTGCAAACAAAATTTTAAATAACTCTTCCATTTTTCATCACCTAACTACTTACTGCTAAGAAAATTATACCACCAACAAAAGTCAATGCAATGACAATTGTGGCAATTATTTTATAAATTAAATTATTCTTTGACTTTTTTTTAATTTTTGGTGGAGTTTCAAGGGTCTTTTGTCGCTTATAACTATCACCACTAATTTGAGTGATAGTGATTGATTCATCTTTATATGGTTCAATAATAAATTCAGTGTCAGCAACAATTGTATCACTTTTAATTACATTACCATTAAAAACTCCATACTTATTAGTGTTTTTTTCACTCTTATCCTTCTGCTTTTTCAACTAATTCACCCTCTTTAAAAATATACTTTTTAATACTCTTATTAATTGTATAATCAATCAGTTCTGAAAGCAATAAGTCCTGCTCTTGAATTTCAGCAATTGCTATTTTTGGTTTAGTCACTGGGTTTTTAGGAACATATAAAGAACAAACATCATCAAATGGTAAGACTGAAGTTTCATAGGTGTTAATCTTTTGAGCAATGGTGATAATTTCTTCTTTGTCATAAGTTATTAGTGGTCTTAAAATTGGTAATTTTGAAGTAACATTGATAACATTAATTGATTCAATGGTTTGAGAAGCCACTTGTCCCAAACTTTCTCCTGTAATCAAAGCTTTGGCTTTGATTTTTTCAGCCAATTGGTTAGCAATTCTAATAAAGATACGACGCATAATTGTGATTCGATATGACTCATCTTTAATGTGCATCAATTCTCTTAAGATCATTGCAAAATCACAAACATAAAGGGCAAAACTTGATTGGTTGTACTTCTCTAGTGTTTTTGCTAGCTCAAACACCTTATTTAGTGCCTCAGGGGTGGTGTGTGGTGGAGTCATGAAGTGTAAAAAGTCCACTTGCATTCCTCTTTTCATAGCTAAATAACTAGCAACAGGAGAGTCAATTCCCCCACTTAACAAGCTGAGACCTTTGCCTGAAACTCCAACTGGTAGCCCTTTAACTGCATTAATTCTTGAAGTAAAAATATAAACTCCATCACTTTTAATGACAACATTGATTTTACTCAGTGGTTTATGAACATCTACTTTAAGATGTTCAGTATTACGTAAAATGTTTCCAGCGATTTGGATCTTTAAATCATTTGAAGCTATTGCGAAACTCTTATCTTTTCTTTCCACTTCAACTTTAAAAGTTCCTGTTGGTAACTTTTGAGCAATGGCTAAGGTTTTTTCTAAGATTGTTTCTGTCTCTTTTGGAGCAATTTCAACAATTGAAATTGAGTAAATCCCAAAAACACAAGTTAAAATTGCTGTGACCTCATCTAATTTTTCAGCATTAACCTTAATAGTTAAACTATTGTAATCTTTTTTATATTCCACAAAGTCTTTTAAATGTTTGAGCTTAAATTTAATATTTTGAATCAATTTAGTGATAAAAACACTGCGGTTATTACCCTTTAAAGTTAGTTCTCCATAACGCACTAATATACTTTTCATATTTACCTCACTTGTTTATAGTTGATTTTTGACATTACATCAATTCAAAAACCAATTAATTGATTTAATTCTCGATTATGATATAAATTTTCTAAATTAGCAACAGCATTTTGAATTTCAATGCTTTGAGCTGAATAACGTTCCAAATAAACTATTAATTCTTGAGAAATGTAGTCTAAAAAGATAGCATCATTGATGTCTGTGATTAGATTTTCAACTTCACTGTTTAAAGCTTTAATTTTGTCTTTAACATCCTCAGCCTTAAGAGTTTCTTGCATTGCTAAGACTAAATCAGTTGTAGAGATTTTCTTTGCACTTTCACTAAGTTGACCAGTTTTAATTAAAAAATTTTGCAACTCTGGAACTCTATTGGCATTATTTTTGATTTTTACTTCACATTGGGTTATTAGACTTTGACAATATGTTAAATCATCAACCAGTTTATCTATGCTTGTGGTTTTTTTAGTTAAATGTTTATTTAATTTATCAAATGTTTTAGAAATTGCAATTAGATTAGCAATTACTTTTAAAATTCTACTTTTAAATTCAATTAACTGTTCTTTGGAAAAAGTGCTTGTAGTTTTTCTAAAACTATTTGTCACTTTATAAGCCTCTGTTTCAATTTTCTTTCAATCTTGTTTTGCTTTTTCCATGTGTTTCACTTCATCACTAATGATTTTACTTGGAGGGAAAGCTGCTAAGAATTTCTTTTCAATGTTAATTTGGATAGTCTCTAAAAACATAAGTTGGTTTTCAATATAAGTGACATTGGTATTTAAAACATTGTACAAGCGATCTCCAAATTCAATTGAAGTGCGCACATTGTCAATGTTTTCCAACACTTCTTCAATGTCTTTTTTAGCAGAAATGTACTTTAAATTACTTAAATTTTGTAAAATTACCTGACTTTTTGTAAAAACATATCCTTGTAGTTCATTGATTTTATTTTGAGCAACATTATTTTTAAAATCTGATTGAATTTCTAAAAAATGATTAATAACATTATTCATTTTATCTGGAATAACATTTTTAACTTGAAAGAAAAGATTTGGTGTGCGGTCCAAGCAACCAACAATGAACAAAATTCGATTGTCAATGTTTTTTGCTTCATCAAAAGCAGCTTCATATTCAGCACAAAAAATTGCAGTGAAAAACTTGTCAAAAAGAATTTGCACTGTGCGCAAAGTTTTGTCAACAATTAATAAGCGAATCTCTGTTTGTTGGGTAATCAATGCATAACAATCATCTTTTAACAAGTCAAAAGTTCCTTTTAAAGAGACAATTCGATTGCGATATAAGTGTTCTTCTTGCATAAAAGAATAAAGTTGATTAAATAATTCAAAAGCATCATTTTCTAGTTCTTTAAAATACTTTTTAATTGTTTTGAATTTATTCAGATTTTTTTTGCTTAGTTTTAAAGATTTTGGATCTCTTAAACTATCATCAAAAATTTTAAACAACTTAATTAACTTGATATCATAAATTTTTTTAATTCTTTTTCTCCAGACAGCCACCTGATCTGTTGCCTCTTCATTAAAATTGGCAATTCTTTCAACATTGACAAAGTATTTTCGGATTGAATGGATTTCAATTACTTCAATCGAGTTAAAAATGTCTCTAATAGTTCTTGAAAGAGCTTCACTAATTGCAGCGTAGACCACTAAAAAAATAAAAACAATGGTACAAATTAAAAATAAGGCAATTGCAAACATTGCTAAAATGCCATCTTTTTCAAAAATTTGACTAATGTTTTTTGCAAATATCATCATTTAACCCCTTGCCCTTACCTGAAAATCACCATTATTATAACATATCACCATTAATTTAAGAAAAATATAAATTTATCAAGAATTTTGGTGAAAAAACATATATAATTAATCAAGGTTAATCTGCATTCAAGCATTCCAAAACGATTAGTTTGTGATTTTGTTAAACTAGTAACCCTTGCAGATAAGGGCGAAATATAAACTTCCTTTGGAGGGGCTTGTAAATTTTAATAGGTTTACCGACAAAAAACATTAAAAATAAGGAGAAATAGATGTCAAGATATACTGGATCTACCTTTAAGAAAGCTCGTCGCTATGGTTTTTCAATTTTAGAAACAGGTAAAGAGTTTTCAAAAGGTAAAAAAAGAACAACAGCACCTGGTCAACATGGTTCACGTCGAACTAAATTATCAGGTTATGGACAACAAATGCAAGAAAAACAAAAAGTTAAATTTATGTATGGTTTAACTGAAAGACAATTTAGAAACACTTACACTAAGTCAAAAAAATTGTCAGGGATTACAGGAACTAACTTTTTACAAATGTTAGAATCAAGATTAGATAATGTAGTTTATCGTATGGGATTGTCTTTAACTAGACAAGGAGCTAGACAACTAGTAGCCCATGGTCACATTTTGGTTAATGGTAAAAAATTAGATATTCCTTCATACACAGTTAAAGTTGGGGAAACAATTGCCCTAAAAGAAAAAATGCGTAAAAATGATAAAATACTTGAAGCAATTGCTTCAAGTACAAAAACTGTTGATTTTGTTAAATTCGACAAAGCTAAATTTGAAGGTACATACATAAGATTACCTGAAAGAGCTGAATTAAACCAAGAAATCAATGATGCATTAATTGTTGAATGATACAACCGTTTAATTAAGTAAGAACACTGTTTCAAAAAACAGTGTTTTTTTTGACTATATTTATAGAAAATCCCAAGATTGTTTTTAATTTCCTTTATAATATTTAAGTTAGGTGGTAAATATGAGTTTAAAAAGAACAGAACGTCTTAAAGAACTACACTCTCAAATTGACAAAGAGAATCAGGTTTTTAATAAAACAATTGCAGATGTTTCAATTACCAATCAGATTTTAGAAAAAATTAAACCTTTTGATTTTGATGGTTCTTTACAAAAAGAGATCACCTCATTTTTAAAAGAAGAAAAATTTGAAAAGCCAACAATTGATAATAATAATGATAAAAAAATAATATCTGAGAATTTTATTCGAAAATTAAAAGTTATTCAAGCTGAAATAAACGCAATCAATCCTGAATCTATGGAGAACTTTGATGCTAAAAAAGAATTTAGTGAAGTGTTAAAAAGCAAATTACATTTAAAAAATAAGCAAGATTTACAAATCCATGAGGATGAACTTTATGATAATTTAAAAAAACTTGATAAAAAATTTGAAGAGGCAAACCCCTTTGATTATCGTGAAAAATATAATCCAAAATTGGTTGATAAAGCACTTTATGATTATGAAATTCCCTATAAACAGATGAGCAATGATATTGATAAAATTAGTCAAGATAAAATTAATCAACTGAGAAAATACTGAAAAGCTGCCAAGAAAAAAGATAAAGGCAATATTCATTGGTGACATTTTGCCTTAGTTATAACCTTAATTTTTATAGCTCTAGTTTTACTGCTAGTCTTTATTTTCATTTAAAATAAGCATTTGCTTATTTTTTGTTTATAGATTCAAGTCAAAAGTTGAGCTGACTAATTTTTTTAAAGCAGCTCAGGTTTTTGTTGAATGTTTTTTAAATGCTTAGGTTTTATATTTTGCATAACTTTGATTCATTCATCAACTAAATTTTGTAATTGACGCTTTTCATAAAGTTTTTCTAAATTAATTGCTTGTAAATTTGTGTCTTGACCATGATAATGTTCCAAACTTGCTATTAGTCTTTGACAAAAAAAATCTAAGAAGAAAATATCATCAATTTTTGTCATTAAAAAGAAGAAGTCTTGTTTGATTTTTGTGAAAATAGTATTTTCTTGAGCATATTTTTCTCTATTAATTCTTAAACTCTTTAAAAATTCAGGTGTATACTTTTCAAATTTCTCACTAATAGCAATAATTTCAGGAATAAATTGCTTGATTTCTGCAATTTCTTTTTGATTATTTTTAATTTTTAAAGCATATTGAGTTACTAGACTTTGGAAGAAGACAACCTCTTCAAAAAGTTTATAGTTTGCATTATACTCTCTCACAATTTTGACATTTGTTTGCAATAATTCATCACAAATATTGACAAAATCATTTAAAAATTGGCTTGTCAAATTTTTATAGTTTAACATTTTTTGACTAGTTAATTGAGCCTGGTTATTTGAAAAAATCTCACAAACTTTACGACCTAAAATAGCAGTTTTTTCTCAGTTCTCTTTTAAAGTCAATAGTTGTTGGGGTTGAGTTAATGTAGTTTTGTCAAATTTATTAGCTTCATTAAACAGTTTCTCTAGTTTTTCAATGACAACTGTGACTTCACCAATACTTTTATCCAAAACTGGTAGGTTGGTTTCAAAAAAGTCTCTCAATTTATCTCCATTTTCAAGAGCATCTTCAACACTATTAATTTCTTTTAAAACTTCAATAATTTGTTGCTCTGCAGTGATAAACTGAAGTTTACTTAACATTTGCATTATTAAAATCGACTGTTCTTGAGCATAGAATGATAATTCTGAAATTCTTTCAAAAGCATATTTAATATCTTCTTGATTTGATTCAATTAGATAATTTTTTCTCAGTTTTTGAATTTTATCTGGGATTAACTTATTCAAAATGCTCAATAAATTTGGCATTTTGTCTAAAAGATCCATAATATAACCCATATATTCAGTGATTTCTGTAGTCAAATTTATAGCATTTTCAAAATTTGCCTTTTTAATTGCATTATAATACTGTTCAAAGCGCACTTGGGTTTTTTTAAGTGCTTCTTCCATTTTTTGCAACTGAATTCCTTTTTGTTGAACCACAAAAATGAAACTCTCCTCTTTTAAATCGTCAAATGAAGATTTTAAAAAGATAATGTAGTCTCGCAATAACATTTCTTCTTGTGAGAAATCAAACATTTCCAAGTAAATTATTTCAATTTCTTTTTTTAAGATTTCGAATTTAATGGCTAAATTCTTGTAGCCTTTTAAATTTTTAGCAGTCACACTGAATGGTTTAGTAGTATCTAAAAGATCTGTAAATCTTGTTACCAAGTTATTATAAACAATAGTATAGGTGCGATAAATTCAAAAGTTTCACACTCTTACTTTCTTTTCAAACTGTGGTTTTGTGGCTAGACCTTTGATTGATTGACGCAACATTAACTTAATGGGTGAATTGTAAACCACATGTATATCTAAAATAATACTTTTTACATATTTATTTAACTTAATTATTCTACTAGCTTTAATGATAAAATAAACAAATAAACACAAAGCTAAAACAAAAAGTCCCAAACTTACTAGTGCAATTGGGTTAGGTTCTGTGAAAATGTCACTGATTTTTCTTGTGTACAACATTTGTTAGCCCCCAAAATGTCTTGATAATTTTATTATAGCATAGCAAAATGTTTTAAAAAGTATCTAATTTTCACAAAAAAACACAAGAAAAATCTTGTGTTTAATAGACCTGGATTTTTAATTCAAGATCCAATATTATATAGAATATTTTATATAAGGCAACCATATCAGAATCAGAAGTAAATCTAAGCAGTTTTAAAGCTTTAAAATTTGGCGACAATTAGCAATAAGACATTTTGTTAAAAGGATGCTTAAGTAGAGTTTCTAATTTAAAAGACTGGTTGCAACTTGTAAACTGTCATAGTTGCAAGTTTACATGTTCTAATTAAATTGTTATGAAAATCATATAGCTAGTTCATTCAAGTTCTGCCTCTGAAAGGTAGGTCAGAGCAGCTTGGATTTCAAGATTTTCATTGACATAGTTAATAAATTAAAATATTAAGTGTTTTTTTAAAATATGTAGAATAGGATAGATGTGTTTTTGCTTTTTTACCATATAACTTATGAGGATCATTGTCAAACTTATTTTTACCACACTTTTTTTATTAAAAATCAAACAAGATTACTGTTTTGACAAATTTGTTATACAGCTTCAAAGTAATAAAATTTTTTAAAGAATAAACATTATTAATTAACTTAAATTTTTATGGTAGGAAAATACAAATTCTTGCATTTGAATTTGTTTGCTCTAGCTATGGATTGGGCTTAGAAAAAAGACAATTTGCAAAACATACCCCATTGCATAACTCTGATAACTAAACTGAGACACCAGATAGTCTTTAACTTAAATTCCGTAGACTTCGAGTAAACTTTTGTTTAGCTGTTCACAGCTAAATCTCAAATTATTGTTAAGTCAAACAATTAGCGATTTGTTTGACATGTTCTTCCTTGTAAACACAAGGGTTACATTAAAAGATTGATACATATTTATTTTAGTATTCACCTAATAAATATTTGTGCATTCTCTCTAAGGTAGAAATAAATTGAAATAAGAGTAATGCCATTGATTGATAGGCCTGTTTGGCCAAAAACAATTAAAGTTTGACATAGTCAAAACGTGTATAATATCTTTTCCCTTTCCCAACTCCTTCAAAAAAAATCATATTACAGTTTTGGTAAAAATTCAATGCTTTTTACCAAACTCGAAAGTTATTTTATAAAATCCGAAGTTTTTTTATTGCTCCTAGTATCAGTGTTTAAAAAAACAAAGCTAAAAGGCTTTGTTTTTAAATCTTAAATTACACAAGCATCACAATCATAGTTTTCACTATCTTCTAACACTTCTTGTCTAATACGCACATAATAAATTGAAGCACAACCTTGTTTAAAAGCTTTAATATATGCTTTATTTAGGTCACGAGTTGTTGCAGAATCAGTCATAAATAAAGTTAAAGATATTGCTTGATCAACGTGTTGTTGAGCTGCTGCTACAATATCAATTATCGGACCTGGACCCAATTCATAAGCACCTAAGGCATAGTATTCCATGTTATCAAAACTTATATCATATGCTGGTACATAAACTCTACCTAGTTTTCCTTCTTTTCTGACTTCAACTGGTGATACCACTGGTTGTAAACTTGGAGTACAACTTGATAAATAACTAATTGAACCAGTTGGTGCTACAGCCATTAAATGTGAATTGGCAATTCCATCAACTTTAATTTTTTCAACAAGCTCAATTCAATCTTTTTGAGTTGGAATTTGAACTTGATATTTTGTAAATAAGTTGGCAACATTTTTGTTTGTTGGGGTTCATTTATCTGGTGCACAATTTGTGTATTTAGCAAAGTAACTTCCATCTGCAAACTTAGATTCCTTAAAGCTTTTAAATGGACCAAATTTTTTACTTAATTTATGTGAAGCACTAATGGCATGAAAAGCCATTGTGTAGAAAAATATATTGGTAAAATCAACTGCATCAGTTGAGTTGTAAAAAATCTTGTTTGTTGCTAAAAAACCATGTAAATTCATAGCTCCTAAACCAACTGCATGATTGTTAACATTTCCATTTTGAATTGATGGTGCACTTGAAAGATCACTATTTCTTGAAATAAAATCTAATGCCTGAATTGCATTATTAATAGTATCTCCAAATTCAACTCCTGCCTCCATTATTTTTGCAATATTTATTGAACCTAAATTACAACAAATGTCTTCTCCTAATTTTGCAAAGCTAAGATCTGGGTTATATTCACTCGGTGTGCTAACTTGAACAATTTCACTACATAAATTACTCATAACGATTCTTCCTTGTTTGGCATGAGCATTATTGTTATTAACTGTATCATCAAACAATAAATAAGGGTAACCACTTTCAAAATGCAATTCAGCAATTAATTGAAATAGTTTTCTAGCATTAATAAATGTTTTTTTAATATTTGGATTATTTAACATATTTTCATATTCTGCAGTTATGGAAATATCTGACATTGGTTTGTGATAAACTTTTTCAATATCATAAGGACTAAATAAAGCCATTTCTTTATTTTCTCTGGCTAATTCAAAGGTAATATCTGGAACAACTACCCCTAAAGATAAAGACTTAATTCTAATTTTTTCATCAGCATTTTCTCTTTTGCTATCTAAAAATGAAATAATGTCTGGATGGTGAATATTTAGATAAACTGCTCCAGCTCCCTGTCTTTGTCCTAATTGATTTGCATATGAAAATGAGTCTTCTAAAATTTTCATAACTGGAATAACTCCAGAACATTGTCCTTCAATATTTTTAATTGGAGCACCAAATTCACGTAAATTTGTTAAACACAAAGCAACTCCTCCACCACGTTTTGAAAGTTGCAAAGAAGTGGTCACTGCTCTAGCAATTGACTCCATGTTATCTTCAACCCTTAACAAATAACATGAAATATATTCTCCACGTTGTTGTTTTCCAGCATTTAAAAAAGTTGGAGTAGCTGGTTGATATCTTCCAGTCATTAATTCTTTTAAGATGGCTTGGGCTGCAAGAAAGTCTCCTCCACCTAAAAATAGAGCATTCATAATAGCTCTCTCTTCAAAGTTTTCTAAATATTCTTTTCCATCAAAACTTTTCAAGCAATAAGCATTATAGAATTTTAATGCTCCCATGAAACTTGTTCATTCTCTCTTAAATGAATAAGCATAGTTTGTAATTTCTGTAATTTGTTCAATGGTATATTGGTCAACTACCTTTGCCTCATAGTAGTTGTTCTCAACAAGATATTTCATACGTTCTGCAACACTTTTAAAGACCTTAGTATTTGGTAAGACATGTTGCTCAACATAAACCTTAGCAGCTTCTCGGTCTTTTTTAAAATTATCTACTCCTTTTTCGAAAAATTTGGACTTAGCATTTAGGGCAATGTATTCATCGTTTTCATTTCCAAACAATTTTGCCGCATTATTATGTTTCATTTGTTATTCTCCTTTTCAAAAATTATTAATGATGTCATATAAATTATCGACATCTTGACTTGTTCCCAACAATTCAAATTGATAGAGCATTGGCACATTTAATTTTTTAGAAATAATTGGGCCAGCAATAGCAAATGTATCTCCAAAATTTGTATTTCCTGATGCTACTACACCTTTGCAATGACTACGATTAACTTCATGATTTAAAAATTTTATTACTTGTTTTGGCACAGCTCCTTTACGATCAGAACCCCCGCCCCCATAAGTTGGCACAATCAAAATGTAGTCTTGAGTTACTAATAACTCTTGATCTAATTCAATCGGTATTCTTGAATTTGCAATTCCTAATTTTTCAATAAATCTGTGGGTATTATTGGAATGTGAGGAAAAATAAACAACATGTTTTTTCCCAGTTGGTTTAGCAACTTTGTCTGCACCAACTTTGATAACATCATCATGCATTAAAATTCTCAATCCTCATCTTCAGTTTCCTCTGTAACACCCATAATATATGATGAACCATTTCCAGAAAAGAAATCATGGTTTTCATCAGCTCTAGCAGAAATTTGAGTAAAAATTTCAGGTTCAATTCTGGTTTCTTCTTCTGTGAAAGGTGACTCATAACCCAAGTTTTGTAAAAACTTTCCAGCATTATATAAACTAAATCGAATGGCATCATCTGCAATATCAAATCCAGCATATAACTCTTTTAAGTAAGTTGTTTCAAGGTCAATTAATTGATACAACAAATCAAACACAAATTTCTTCATTTCAGCTTGCTTTTCAGGTGCAAGTTTTTCGACTTTTCTTTGGTATTTGTAACCACTGTAATAGTTGTGAATAACTTTATCTCTTAAAATTAACCTGATGATATCAGAAGTGTTTGGTAATTTTTGACGAGCAGATAAGTAGAATGGTAAGTAAAAACCTCCATATAGTAAGAAACCTGGCATTAAAGCTGCAGCAACTTTTGATTTAAGTGGGTCACTCCCTCGATAAAAGGGAATTAAAATTTCTGCACGTTTTTGTAATGATTCAGTATTTATAACTCATTCATGTGCTTCTTCAATTTGTTCACTTGAACAAAGAGTTGAAAAAATTGTTCCATAACTTCGAGCATGGACTGCTACCATAAATGCAAAGTTAGTATAAATTACTTGTTCATGATCGGTTAATGAATGATCAACTTGAGCGACATCCCCAACTGTGGCTTGAATTGTATCCAATAAAGTTAGCCCTGTGAAGGTGCGAGTTACTAGTTGTTGTCATTTAACATCCAAAGTTTTTCATGACATTAAGTCATTTGAAACTGGGATTTTTTCAGGTAATCAAAAATTCTGAGTTACCCTATTTCAAACTTCAAGGTCTTTATCATCATTCATTACATTTCAGTTTACAGATCTCATCTTGCCTTTAAAACCATCAAGTGCAAATTGCACTGGTGAGACTGATTCATCATAGTATTTATTTTTTTTATTATTGTTTGCCATAAATTTTCTCCTTAATCATCTACATGCAACTAAGTATTTTACTTATAAAATTAGACTATAAAAACACATTATCAGATACCTAATGATTCAAAACTAAAGTGAAGCTGACTAAAAAATTATTGTTAGACTAACATGTTTTTGTATTTTATAAAACCTAGTTGTAATGTAATACTACTATATGTACCATAGTTATTCAACCAATAAAATTGTTATCTTGTAGAATAAAAAAAAATTTCATTTTTAAATGAAATCATTGACAGTTATCGACTTTTTTGACGAGAATAAGTCTGTCCCAAAACCAATGATTGGGGGAAGTATTTCATTGCAGTCACTAAAAATCGATTCCCAAGACCGAGTAAAATGATATTTTTTTTCATAACTTTTAATGCCTTTTTTAAACTTTGGTGACAAAACTTTTCAGGAGTCATTCCTTTGATTTTTGGTGGTTTTTTATTGGTGTTTTGGTATTCACTTCGACTTCAAAAATCAGTTTTGATAGGTCCTGGACAAACACTAATAACTCGCACCAGTGATTTTTGTTTTTTTAACTCTGTATTAATAGCAGTGCTTAAACTTAATACATAAGCTTTTGATGCAAAATAGGTTGAAAACACTGGACCAGGAGCAAAGGCTGCAATTGAAGCTAGGTTAATTACTCGCCCACAATTTTTTTCAACAAAATGTTTAACAAACAATTTAGTCAAAATATGTAATGCTTTGATATTCAAGTCAATCATATTTAGTTCTTTTTCTAAATCAGTATCTTTAAATAATCCTCAAACTCCATAGCCTGCATTGTTAATTAATAAAGAAACATTGAATTTAATTGCTCTTGCAAATAAACTGTGACAATTTTTCAAATCACTTAAATCATAATCTCAGGCTTGAATATCTAGATGAGGATACTGAGTTTGTAATTTTTGTAATGACTTTGTCTCTCTAGCAACCCCAATAATATTATAGTTTTGTTTTAATAACTCCTCACAATAGGCAAAACCCAAGCCCTTGCTGGCTCCAGTAACTAGTGCATATTCATTGGTATTATTTTTTTTCATAGTTTTCACTCTCTTTAGATAGTATTAATTAAATATTTAATTAACGATTTTTTTGGTATTTATAAACTGAGTTTAATGCTCAACTCTCAGGTATTCATTTATTTAACTTAATAATGAGTTTATTTGTAAGTCCTGTAATTAAATAATTTTTACGTTTTGTTTTTAAACCGGCTTGCAAACTCTTTCGAGCATAAGTGCTAGTTTTCATGATTTTTACTGGTGTTTTCACTACAGCACCTTTACGATTACTACTGCGACTTCAAAAATCAGTTTTAAGAGCACCTGGACATAAAGTAATTACTCGAACAGGAGCTTTGGTTTTTTTAAGTTCAGTGTTAATGGCAGTACCTAAACTTAAAACATATGCTTTCGAAGCATAATATGAAGAAAAAACTGGAGCTGGTGAAAATGCAGCCATTGAACTTATATTTAAGATTCTACCTGCTTGTTTTTCTAAAAATAATTGTAAAAAATATTTAGTTAGAGCATGTAGGGATTTAATATTTAAATCCAACATATTCATTTCTTGTTCTAAATCTGTTTCCTTAAAAAAGCCTCAAACTCCATAGCCGGCATTATTGATTAAAATTTCAACATCAAAAGCTTGTGCCTTATCAAAAAGTTTTTTATTATTTTCAAAAATACTAAGATCAAAATTTCAAGCTTGAACATCTAGACTGGGGTACTTTTCTTGAAGTTCCATTAATGCACTAGTGTCTCGGGCAACTCCAATAACATTATAATTTAACTTCAACAATTCTTCACAATATGCAAAGCCCAAACCCTTGCTAGCTCCAGTAACCACAGCATATTTATTTGTAGATGCTTTTTTACTCATCCTTATTGCCTCTTACTTTAGTTTCTGTATCTTTAGATTTTTTTGCTTTATCTTTTACTGTTGTTTTTTCTAAACCTGTATCTAATAAAGTTTTTCTGTTCAAATAAATGTAATTTGCTGCTGAAATTATTGATAAAACTGTGGCAATATACATTGGAATCATAACAATTTGGTTTAATCACCCATATTCACCATACATCTGAGCTGTTCCATCAAACATTTGTGAACCTAAGAAAAATAAAATGGTTAAACCTAACATTTCAAATGCTGCACGATATTTTCCTAACTTATTAGCAGCCATAACAACATTTGCTTTAGCAAGCACTTGACGAACTACGTCTATCAAAAAATCTCGACAAATTAAAATAATACATATTCAGGCTGGAATTATATTGGCAATTGTAAACATAACTAATACCGAATTTGTTAATAATTTATCTGCAATTGCATCAAAGAACTTACCAAAAGTTGTAACTAGATGGTGTTTTCTAGCAATGTATCCATCAAGTGCATCACTTAATGATGCTAAAATAAATAAAATCCCTGCAACTAAATAAGCAACTGGTAGTTGGTAATTGCCAGCTCCAATTGTTTGGTTTCAAACCCCAAAAAAACTTGGAACTGAACCATTAAAATCGTGCAACATCATTAAAACTACAATTGCTGGTAGTAAAATGATTCTAAATAAAGTGATGCGGTTTGCTCAATTCATATATTTTCCCCATTTCCTAATTCCATATTATTATACACTTTTTCATAATTTTGTACCATTTTATCCCTTGAATTAAAATTTACTGTTTTATTAATTTGTTTGGACCGCTTTAACTGACTACTAATCTACGAATTTTAAAATTTATTTGTTTTTCACAAAAAAAGTGTATAATTTAATTAATTATGGGAAACGAGAGATAAAACATGCATACATCTAGAGGTAAATCAAATTGAAAATCTGTTGTTAAAATTTTACTTTGCCTTGGTTTAATTGATTGAGTTTTATTTCTCCTAAACTTTGAGCACTTTATTTTCTTTGTGGTTCCTGTCTTTTTTATTGTTTATTGTTTACTTAAAGTTTTAAGTAGAGTTTCAAGAAAATTACTTTGAGGGTCTGAACAAAAATATGACTCAAGAAAAAACTTAATTGTCAAAACAGCCACTATAATTTCACTTTTTATAATAGCTAGAGTACTTACTATCCACTTTAATGAGCAATATGTCAACATTTTAAAAGTCTTATACTTATATTGAATTATTAGTAGTTATGTTTGTTTAGCACTTTGAATGAATCTGGATTTTTACTTAAATCAACAAAATGAAAAGCTAATTAGAATTATAATTGTTATCTTTAAAAAAGTGCTGTTTTTCAAAGATAATTTTACTCTGTTTTTAAACTATATTAACAACTTTTTCAAAAGAAAAATAGATCATCAAGAGTTATTAAAATTTAGAGTTATTCAACCACAAAAATCTAAGTTAATTAAATTAAACCAAACAGTTTATGGTGATCAATTTTAAGACCCTTATTTTTTAAATCTGTTTAAAAAATAAGGAGGAAATTAATATGGCAGAAAAACAAGCAATCGTTGTCACTGACTTAAATAAAAAATTTAAATCAGGATACGGTATTGAAAATATAAACTTGGTTGTTAAACCTGGAAAAGTATTTGGTTACTTAGGACCAAATGGTGCTGGAAAATCAACAACCATTAGAACAATTATGGGTTTCATTAAACCCGATTCAGGGAACTCAAAAATTATGAGTTCAAAATTAAATCCACATAATGTGGAAGATATCATTAGTTATGATTCATGAACTGATGGTGACAAAATTCAAAAAGTAATTGGTTATGTTCCTGGGGAAATTGCTTTTCCAGAATTTATGACTGGAATTGAATTATTAAAAATGGTTTTTAGATTAAGAAATATGACTGACTGAGAAGATGTAAAAAAATACATCTACTATTGAGAATTTGATCCTAATTTAAAAATTAAAAAAATGTCAAAAGGTATGAAGCAAAAATTAGCATTATGTATTGCCTGAATGCACAATCCAGACATCATTATCTTAGATGAACCAACATCAGGTTTAGATCCATTAATGCAAGAAAAATTTGTAAGTCTTATGAAACAATCAAAAGAAGCTGGCAAAGCTGTAATTATGTCTTCACATATTTTTTCTGAAATTGAAAAAACTTGTGATTATGTTTCAATTATTAAACATGGAAAAATTGTTTCAACAATTGATATTAATGACATTAAATATAATAGTGAAAAGGTTTATGAGATTAAATTTAAAACAGCACCAAGTGCAGAGTTTTTAAATTCAAAAACCTTCAAGTTAAAAGAGCAAATTAGTAGTACACTTATCGTGAATGTTTTAAATCAAGACATTAATGATTTCATTAGTTTGCTTGCAAAACAAGATTTGGAATTCTTCAAAGAACATCCATTAGACTTAGAAGAATACTTTATGAAATATTATCAAAATGAAATTAAAACTGATGTGATTGAGAAAATTGAAAACTACAGTGAAAGTGTCAAACAAAAAAATTCAAAAATTTCATTTGAATTAATGCGTCACTCTTTTAAGAAGTCAATTATACTATGAACTTTTTTATGCACTCTGCTTCTATTTTTTACAAGCATTCTATTCATTTCAATGAAAGTTGAGAATGTCTTTGACATTGATCCATCAAATCCAGAGGCAGCTTATGAAATTTCACAAATTATGGGAATAATTATTCCTATGTTGGTAGGAAATCTAGGTTATATCCTTATGGTGATCTATATTTTAGTTTCTTCAACAGCCTTAGTGGCAACTGAAGTTGAGAGAGGTACCATGGTCAACCTACTAACCACAAACCAATCAAGAAAATCAGTTATCTTAACAAAAATGTCAACATTTATTATTCTAATTTTATCAAGTGCACTCTTGCAAACAATAGTAACCTACATTTTCATATATGCATTTGGTATACAAAATTATATTAACTTAGGCTGAGTTGGACTTGGATTCATAGGCTCATTCTTATTATTATTCTTTGTTGGTGGAATTGGTATTTTATTTAGTACTACTTTTAATAAAACAGCATTATCTCTTGCAACAACTGGGGCAATCATTATTATCTCATTTGTTTTAAATCAAGTATCAGGAACACCTCAAACAGAGTGATTGAAATACTTCTCAATCAATACTTTGTTTAACTTATCTGAAATTTCTTCACCCTCAGATTTGGGTAGTTACTTAGGACAATACATCTTCTTAGGTCTTGGTGGAGCTGCAATGTATGTTGGATCATACTTTATCTTTACAAAAAAAGACTTACCACTTTAATAATAAAAAACCCAATCTTATGATTGGGTTTTTTTAACTATAATAATTGTTTTTTAAAATGTAAGCATAAATTTCTGTATAAACTAGTAAACCAACAACTTCAGCATTGACCTTAGCCATTTTGACAACATCTTGGATTCAACTGTATTCTTCATCGATTGTACCTTCACAAATTACTTCTCCAGATTTTAAAACAGCTCGGTGTTTTTCTAAAATTTGATTGGTAATGACTTCAACCTCTGAGAATTTTTCTTTTGTGTTTAATTCTTTTACCATTTCAATAATTTCTTCAAGGTCAACATTTTTTTTCAATCTTGCTGGTAGTTGCACATATTTTGAAACCAAAGTTAATGATAGAGCACTAATTTTTCTTAGAGCAAACTTTTCATTGATTGAGGTTGTGATAAAATTGGCATCCCTATTTGATAAGAAAATTATGTTTTTAAATGCCTCAAATAAACTTTCATAAGCAGTATACAATGAAGACAAGATGATTTCATTTCCCCCAAAATTTTTCACTTTAAAGTTTTCTTGTTCTAATTGTACTTGGTTTTTATGTCTCAAATGATTTACTTGTTCAATAATATTTTCAATAAACTTTTCAAAATCTTGGTTTTCACTTATGTTAGATAATTTTTCAAGATTAAAATTAATATTAACAACTTGTCCATCAATTGTGACTGATTTTGTGAAGATTTCAGCAGTATAATAGTTATAGATTTCTTCAGATACTAATTTAAATATTTCAATTAATTTCATTTTAATACACCCCTTAATTATTTACAAACTATACTAAAATATTTTCTTTTTCCTTTTTTTACAATGACTACATTGTCATATGCATAATATTTTACATCAATTAAATCTGATTCAATAAAATCATTTTTATCTTGGATTGTTATTGCCTTATCTGCTAGCAATTCCCTGGCCTCACGATTTGATGAAGCAATTTTTGAACTAACAAGAAATTCTAGAATTGTTAAATTTGACTGAACCTGGGCACTTGGTATTGACTGAGAAACAATTTTTAATTCCTCTTTACTCAAGTCATTTAGCTTGCCACTAAAAATTGATTCAGAAATTTTGATGGCCTTGGAAAAACCAGCCTCTCCATGAACCCAACTAGTAATTTCACGAGCAAGTTCTTTTTGACCAAGTCTTTTAAAGGTTTCTTTGTTATGTTGCTCTAAAATTTCTGAGATTTTTTTACTAGGTAAAAAAGTTAGAAACTTTAATAACTGTTCTAAATCTTGATCATCTTGATTTAAAAAAAATTGGTAAAATTCATATTCACTGGTTTTGCTTGGATCAAGTCAAATGGCACCAGATTCAGTTTTTCCAAATTTTGTTCCATCTTTTTTTGTTAGTAAATTACTAGTCACACCACAAGCCTTTGAATTTGCATTTCCTATTTTTGAAGCAATGTAGTCAATTCCGCTTGTAATATTTCCTCATTGATCTGAACCACCAAGTTGTACCCAACAGTTTTTTGTTTGGTATAACTTATAAAAATCATAAGCTTGCAACATTGTGTAAGCAAATTCAGTAATACTTAAACCTTTTTCAATTCGACTTGCAATATTTTCTTTTGCTAATAAGTAAGCCAAATTAAAATCTTTCCCAATGTCTCTTAGAAATTCAATCAAAGTCATTGGTTTTAACCAATCTGCATTGTTTAGAACTTCAACATCCGGAATTAATTTTTTTAACTGTTTTTTTATCCCGATAACATTTTCGTCAACTTGTTCTAATGTCAACAATTGACGCTCTTCACTTTTAAAACTAGGATCGCCAATCATTCCTGTAGCTCCCCCGATGATGGCAATTGGTTTAAAACCAAAATCCTGAAAACGTTTCAAATTTATTAGTTGTACTAAGTGACCTATATGTAATGAGTTTACCGTGGGGTCAACCCCACAGTAAACTGCACTATGTTCATCCTGGGCTCTTTTTAATTTTTCTTCATTTGTGAATTGTTTTAAAAGGCCTCTTTCTTTTAATTCATTTAAAACAAACTTCATGCTATTTCTCCTCATTTATAGATTTTTTGCTGTTATCACTTTTCTCAACAACAGCATCACTCATAGAAACCGAAACATCTTTTACTTTTGAATAGACTGCATCAGCTTGGTCTATTGCTCCAACAGTAATTAAGGCCAAATCCTTGGCAATTGCTTGCATATTTTTTGATTTTGCAACTTCCTTACCAATTGTTACACTTGCTTGTCCAATTTTTTGAAGTGCTTTGAAAGCAATTTCTTTGGTTTTAGCACCATCTAATTCTTCAGCAGCAGTTCTAACTCGATCTAACTTCATTTCAACATTAGCAACCACTTCATCACTTTCATTCCCCTGTGATAATTCTCAGGCTTCATCAATTGCTGCTATGAATTTTTTAATTTGTGGACGGTATTTTTTAATGTAGTCAACAAAATCAACTCTAATTTCAATTCCTTTTTTTGGTGCCAACATCATTCCCAATACAATAAATCCAGTAAACTTTAGTAATTTAAACATTTAACCCATCTCCCTAATCTTCTGAATTCGCAAAGTCTCTTAGTTTTTCAACTAACTTATAGACTATGTCTTTATTTTTAGTGGCCACTTTAACTCATGACTTGACATTTCTTTTTGCAAAAGCATCAAAAATATCAACATAGTTTGTCACACGTGCCACTGTATCCACTGTAGCATTTAACATCTCTGATTTATAAGTTAAATCTTCAAAGAAATAGTCCACCTTTTTTGCAGCAACTCCTATTTTTCTCAAAGTAATAATTGCATACAGTGATAAAATAATTGCCAAAGCAAGTAAGACTATGATTAAAACAGATTGGGTAGTGCCAATTTCAGTATTTGCAAGTATGATTGGTTGTAACATTGTAATTCTCCTTAATAACTATGTTTATTATACATTACATTCATTTATTATGAAAATTTTTGAGTAAAAAAGATTAGGAGTTTTTTTAGATTAATTATCTAAAAAACAGCATATTTACTGCTGTTTTTACTCTAATCATCAAACTCTTCAATCTCTTCTTTTCAAGTTTTAACACGTTTTCGCTCTGGTAATGCGGCATTTTTATCTGGCATAACCAGATTACTATCAGCCACATGGTTGCTTCAATTTAAACCATTTCCAGTTTTTGATTCTTGTCTTGCTTTAACTATTTTTCTAACTCGGTTTGTTTCAGCATTATAAGCATTATTATAGATTTTTCTTCTTCTTTCATCTAAGCTCATATTTGGTGAGAAAGTTTGAGAAATGTTTTTAAAACCATCTTGAATGAACTTTAGTTCATTTGCTAAATTGTCCTTGATTTCCATAGTTTTTTCAACATCATCATGACGTCCTTTTTCTTGGTAGATATTAATTTTGCGTTCATAACGGTTAATTTTTTTAATTAATTTATTTTGAGTTTTTAAATACTCTTTTTCTTTACGTCTAATTAATCTTTCATGTAAATCATGCTCAGTTTTAATTTGGTCCACAGTTGCTGTAATTTCTTTTTTTTGCTCATCTGTAAAGGGGCTGACAGCTGCTTTTCTTGGTCTAATGATGTTTTCTGGGCGCTCATTGTAATTTTCAAGTGGACTGTGTCTCTTTTCAATGTCAATTTTTCTATCTTTTGCAGACTGTTTCTTTTGAGTTTCAACTAGTTGAGGATCTTCAGATTCAAGACTTTTTCGAGGCACAAAATAGGTTTCTCTGCCTTGGGCATTAAATTGGCTACTTTTATCAATTTCTTCAATTCTTTTTCTTAAGTCATCTGTTAGTAAACTCTCTGGTCTTTTTTGGTCACTCATTATTCTCACCCACTTCTAATTGTTTTTATTTCTCGATCTTTGATTAGAGTTCTTTCTAACCCTTCTTTGTACTTGATGATACTTTGGTTTTAATTTCAATAAGAGTTTTTGTTGAAAATCTGTTAATTCTTTTAAGCGTTTTTGTAAAAATTCTTTGCGATCTGCTTCACTAAAGAACTCTTTGTTTTCAATTTCAATAGTGCTTGCCATAGCTTCTCTTTCAATTTTACCTTGTTTTATTACCTTAATTTCTTGAATTAAATCTTTAACTTTGTTTTCTAAATCATCAAGTTCATTATTGGCACTTCGACAAGTTGCAAGAAAGAGACTATGTTCAGGTTCGAGGTTTGAAGATTTTGAAACAATATTTACTCTTTGAGAGAAAACTGGATCAGTTCCTTCGTCAACAACTTGAACTTCACCACGTAACATTTCTCTTTTACGTTGAGCTTCTGCTTGTAACCTTAACTTCCTTTGTAATTCAGATTCATTTGGCAAATTTTTTAAGTTTTTTTTGTGAAATTCCTCAGCTCTTTTAGCATAAGTGGCTCTACCATCAGACTTACTAGTATCTGTGTAAACCCCAGCGTCTGAACCTCCAGTTTTTTTCAATTCCTCAATTTTTGCAAGTTTGGCAATAACTGGGTCAATTTCTAAAATTTCATTCTGAATATCTTCAGATTTTTTCTTTGCATTGTTTATTATTGAATCCAAAACTCCAAAGCTTTTTTTTGGTTTTGGTGCAATAATTGGACTTTCAATTTCAGGTTCCTTTTCTGTAACTGTTGGTGCTGGGCTGGTTTCTGTTTCAACTGCCACTTTTACTGCTGGTTGATCTGTAAAAACTGGGTCAATATTTAAGATGGGATCATCACTATATGCTCAGTGGTTGGGTACTCTTTGTTCTTCAAGCTTTTCATATTCGCTTTTTGCTTCTTCTGATAGTTTTTTTTGCTTATTTTTACCCATAATTAACTACCCCCTTATTGTTGTCTATTAATATTTTATACTTTTTAATCTACTAGAGAAAGTGTTTTTCCTTCCAAATTTAGATTGGTCTTTACCATTAATTTGGACTAAATCACCTGTAAAATGAATTTTGGTTTTGGTGAGTGCTTCACCAACTCCATAAATATCCACTGGGGTTTTTTCAGCTTCAAATCAAGTAATTTTTGCTTCATCAAAACCTGAAGAAGCAATTATTTTAATATGTTTAAAACCATTATCATCAAAGGTTTGACGCAACATTTTCACCAAGGTTGGATTAACCCCATGTAATTCATCATTAACTTCAGTTAAACCCTCCAAAGACTTGTCAACTAACGCTTTTGAGGTGTCTAAACGAACTGCAAATAGTTTTTCTTGAAAGACTTGGGCCACTTTTAGACCATCAGTAATACAATCATTATTATAATCAATTAAAGCCACTAAGTTATGGTTTGGAAAAGTTTTAAGATATGCATTTGTTGCAGCTACTAAATCTCCATCAAAAGCAGCAATTAAGGCATGAGGCATTGTGCCATTAAGTATTGGCTTTTCAAGAACATATTCAAAACTTGCTGGTGTAACTAGGTTTTCAATTCCACCCACAATTGAGGCATAACCATCAATTTGTTGAGCTGAAAAGACATCCATACGATCATTCATGTTAATGATGGTTTTATTATTGGCAGCCTTTTTCAAACGAGCAGCTGCAGTAGCCACTGATGAAGCTCTTGATAAAATACCATCAAATAGTCCTTCAAAATGAGCAAAGTCACAATACTTACCTGTAATCTTTAGTACAGGTTCATTGGCATCAACAAGGGTTCCATCCTCTAACCCCTCCACATGCAAATCTTGAACTTGACTGTGTTTTAAAATTGCTTTGATGTAATCAATCCCACACAAAACTGTTTGGTTTTTTCTTTGAAATCACTGCATTGTCACTACTTGATTAGGGTGAAATTTTTGAATAATAGCTTTAGTTTTTTTAAAGTAATCAGCACAATAATAGTCTTCATAAATTCTTTCATCAATTGTAAAATTAAATTTCATTTGCAAACACCTCTCAAATTGGTTTTCCCATATATTTTTTTTGTGAAACTTCAATGATACCAGGTTTGTCTCATTTAGCTGCAAAAACTTGGAGTTCTTTGGCACTACATAACATTCCAAAAGAATCATGTCCTTTTAAACTTCCCTTGCTAATTTGTAAACCATTAGGCATAAATGCTCCAACTGTTGCTAAACAGGTTAACAAACCAGTTTTAACATTACTAGCTCCACACACCACTTGTCAAGTGTTGACACCATCACTAACCTGACAAAGTGATAAGTGAGTACCTTCAATTGGTTCACACTGTTTTACCTCAACCACTAGAAATTGAGGTTCACAACCCTCAATTTTGATATATTTTTTTAACTCTTTACTAGCATATGCTTGTAATTGAGCATCTTCTAAATAATAAGTCTTGTGTTTGTCAATTTTTGGTTGCAAAAGATTAGCCCCAATTAGTTCTGCCTCATTGTATAATAACTCACAGTTTGGTACAGACTTGGTACTAGTAACTGGTAAGTTTTTAAATGTAACAACTAATGTATAAAAATTTGGTACATATCTTGTAAAAAATTTCATAAAATTTCTCCTTTAAATGTGATTTTCTTAACTAGATTATATAATAAAAGACCAATTATATGTTAAAAACACCATGGGAATTGTAGTTATGTTCATTGTTATCAAAACAAAAAAGGACTAAATGTTATCAAAACAAATTTGGACTTGATTATAATAATAAAGGAAATCAGGGAATAAAAATGAAAAGAAATTATAGAGGTAAAAGACAAATGAAAACCAACAAACATATACAAGATATTATTAGGGAGGCTGCTTTATCCAGGGATAAAGCAGCCAAAAGAGAACTTTTGATAAAAAGTGGTGGTAGTAGATCATGGTTTTATGATGCCATTAAAAAATACAAAGAAATTGGTGAGGCCTTCTTTATCCACAAAAATAAAAACAATAAGCATGCTCAAAAGCGAACCCATATGCAAGCACTAGAGATTAGCAGGATTTTTAGGGATGAGTACTTAAACTGTAATTTTAGGGATTTTATGCGCTATTTAAAAGCAGATAAAAGATATGACTATCAGTGGGTGAGTTATTCATATATTTACAATATTTTAAGATCTAAAAATCATTGCTCAAAACTGGCACATAAAAAAACTATCAAATTGTTAGCAAAAGAAGAAGAGTTGAAAAATAGACCTCAAAGTCTACTGGTTCCCTCCTCAGCTACAGAAAGAGCAAAAGAAAATATCCATATTGCAAGGCCAAGAACCCAAAGGCGTGGTCATGTTGTTGAAGCTGATGCTACATTTTGAAGATTCAGTGATGAGGAGATTTGGGCATTGCATGGTTATATTGATGAGGCAAGTGGAGAGGTTTTAGGATTATATTTTGATCATCAAGAAACTACTGAAGGTTATTTCAATGCTTTGAAACCGGTCTTAAAAAATTATGGGACTTTTGAAGTGCTAAGAACTGACAAACGCAGAACTTTTTGGAGTGAAAAAAAAGAATCTTCGCCCGAAGATTCTCGAATTCAGTTTGCATTTGTAGCTAAAAACTTAGGTATTGACATCCAATCATCAATTTCACCACAATTCAAACCAAGGATTGAAAGGCTCTGAAAAACCATTAAAGGTACAATCACTACCTTTATGGAACAAAATAAAGTCACAAATATTAATGAGGCCAATCTAGTCTTACCAAAATTTGTTGAGTATTTAAATAATCATGTTGTAACCCTTCAAAAAGATTTTACTACAAATTCATTCAAAAAATTTGAGGGAGATCTAAATATTATTTTGGGACACAAATCAATTAGAGTGGTTGCAAGAGATCTAACTGTTACCTATGAAAAGAAAAAGTACTTTATATGCAATTTCACAACACCATTAAATATACCTAGACGAGAGATTATGATAATTCAATGTTGTGATGGTAACCTTATCGCATCACTTGGTGATAACTATTATAGTATGATTGAATTTGATAATGAAATGCTCTACAAATCAAAAGTTGTTCTTGAAAATGAAGGAGTGAAACCTGAAGATATGCCACAAAAAATTAAAAACAACTCTGTCTGAGCTCAATCAAACTTTATCTTTTTTAAGAAAAAATACTCAAGTTGATATAAAAAGCACTCCTATTAAACTAGCAATTTATTAAAAGTTGTATTAAAATTACTAAAAGTCCAAATTTGTTTTGATAGCTACATAAAAACACCATGGGAATTGTAGTTATGTTTCAAAAAAACTGTTTTTTTTCTAAACAACTTAAAAATTGCTTTTACAAAGTAAACTTCTTCTTGAAAAATTCTTATTTTTATAACAAATAAGTAAGTATTATTGATAGAATAAGTGTATAAGGAGAACAAAATATGAAAACAGCAATTATAATTGACTCTTCGGCCGGTATTAAGGATACAGAAAACTACAAAGATTTGTTTTTAGTCCCACTAATGATTACCACTGAAAATGGAGAACAAATTAGTGATGATGAAAACCTATCACATGAAGAATTTTACAAAATGAACAAACAAGAGTTGTTAAAAACCTCGCAATCAATCCCTGGAGTTATGATGGGAATGTGAGATAAGTTATTAAAAGACTACGATCAAGTTGTTTGTTTATTATTATCGAAAGGTTTGAGTGGACAATTTAACACCTTCCAAATGTTAGCTCAAGAAGAAGAATATTTAGGAAAGGTCTTTTGTGTTGACACTAACGGTGTAAGTATTGTTTTAAAAAAAGAAGTACTTGAAGCTATTAAGTTGAGAGATGAAGAAAATAAAAGTGGTGCAGAAATTAAAGCAATTTTGGATTCAAAAAATGAACAATTTAATTGCTTTATCATCCCTAAATCATTAACTCAACTTGTAAGAGGGGGCAGAATTACAAAAGCTGCAGCTGCCATGGCAAAATTGTTTAAAATCACTCCAATTTTGAGATATGATGGAACAATTGATAAAGAAACAAAAACCCGTACTTTTAAAAAAGCAGTTGAGGATTCACTTGACCTGCTAATTAAAAGAACAACAACTAAAAACAATAATGTTTATGTATCATACTCAAGGTGTGATGATGAAACTATGGAACTTGTTAAAAACTTACTTGCAGATAAAAAACTAAATGTGGTAATGTTTGAGCAATTACCAAATACCATTATCTGTCACACAGGAGAGGAAACATTTGCATTTGCGATTTTTGATGAATAAGCATATAAAAGAAAGAGGTTAAAATATGAAAATAGGAATACTAGTAGATAGCTCTGCTGGATTACAAAGTGAAAATCTAAATGGAACAAACATTGAGGTTTTACCTTTACAAATTGTATTAAGTGATGAGTTGAGCTTCCCTGATACTCCAGAAAACAATGAAAAACACCAAACACTAAAAATAGTTAGTGAAGGTGGTAAAGTAACAACAAGTCAAGCTTCACCAGGTGAAGTTATTGAAAAATATGAAGCAATGTTAAAAAAATATGATCATTTAATTCACATAACAATTAGTGAAAATTTATCAAGCATGAAACAAACTGCTATGATGGTTGCAAATGATGATCAATTTAAAGGTAAAGTAACCATCCTTGAACATTGTCATGCAGCCAATGTAATTGGTGAACTTGCTCTTAAATTTAATAAAATGAGCGATAATAAGAATGTTAAAATTGAGGACTTTCAAAAAGAGTCTGACCAATGAATGAAACATTCAGCATCAGTGATAATCCCAGGTGATTTATCAAGACTCTCAAAGGGCGGCCGTGCTAAATCTATTTTGTTTTCAATTTTAAAAATGTTAAAAACAAAACTTGCTATAATGTGAGGTTATAAACCCTCAAAGATTGTAATGGGTAGAACAGTAGGTTCATTATTACCAAAAATCAAAGTAGCAGTTGAAAAAAAATGTGGTAAAAATATTCAAGTGTTTTTCCTATATACTCCTTTTACTTCTGAGAAATTAATTGAGGCAGTTAAAACTGAATTGGCTGAGCTAAAATTAGCTTATTCAGAAAAATTTGTGCCAATGCCATTTGTTTGTCATGCTGGTACTGAAACAATTGCCTTTATTGTTGTTGATAAAAACTTAATATAATAAAAACGATGTTAATAAACATCGTTTTTTAGTGTTTAATCAAATTTGGCAGGGGTAGCAGGACTTGAACCCACGACACTCGGATTTGGAGTCCGATGTTCTACCAACTGAACTATACCCCTATAAAAAAAACCTCAAATTGAGGCTTTGGTTTCTGACTGGCAGGGGTAGCAGGACTTGAACCCACGACACTCGGATTTGAAGTCCGATGTTCTACCAACTGAACTATACCCCTATTGTGATAATATGCTTTATATTAATACTATGTTTTATCACAAGAGTTATTATACAATAAACCATATTAATATTACAATAGTTTTAGATAATGTTTGTCCATATTTGATGATTTTTGCAAAAAAACTTACAATTTTTACAAGCCAAATTTTAAAGAGTTTAGTAAATAAAGAAAACATACAGATATCTGTATGTTTTTAAGTGAATAATTGGGCCTATTTCTTGTGAATTTCAAAGTTTCATGTGTATGGGTTTTTTAAAATATCAATGTATTTAACACTAACTTTAGTTGGTAATTTACTATCAAATTTGAAATTTAAACTTATTGAATCATTGGTTGGTCCTAATTTTGCAAACTTACTCATAAAAAAGTATTTAAACATATCAATTCTTAGACTTGCATCATAATTTTCAAACTTTATCATTTGCAAAGTTTCAGATTGGTCAAAACCAATTTTCAGATTTTCCTTTTTAAAGGCAGGTTCTTGATGGTTATCTGGTTTCCCATCTGAGTTTGATGGGTTTTTTGGATCATCTTCACCTGGAGATTGGTTGCCATCTGTACCATCAGAAGATTTTGGGTCAACTTGGTCAACTGATGTATTATCTACTGTTTTTAACCTTCAATAAATACAGCCACCAACTGCTCCAGCTGAAAGGACAATCAATAAGGCCAGACCAATCTTTAAAAATAATTTTTTTCTTTTCACTATTAAATTTACTCCTTTTTGCATTATTTTGCTTTCTAGTTTGTTTTAAAATGTTAAATTTAATCTCTCCAATTAATAGGGAAAAATTAAATTGAAACTAATTATGTCGAGGTTATATTAATCATAATTATTGATTTTAACCCCTACTTATTTATCGTATGGAAAAACAAAAGTTCGCCAATATTTCTTCAAAATTTTAAAATAAAAAACAAGCCCTTGGGTTTCACCCAATAATGCTTGTTTAAATTGTCTGTCATTTTCAAAAATTCTATTTACTTGGCTCAACCTTGTTTTTTTGAGAACATTTTTTGCATATTCCATGCATTTCTAATTTAAAATGGTCCATTGTAAACCCAATTGAATCTAAAAATTGTTGACAACTTGATCATAATTCACCAGATAAAATTGGACTATTAATATGTTCATAACTATCACATTCATGACACTTTATATGTATTAGCTGGTTTGTTATAGCTTCATAAATAATTTGCTTTCCGTTGATGGTGTTTGAAAATAATAAATGTAAATCTAATAATAGGTCAATGTTGTTATATACTGACATTACATTCACTGTACCTAATTCCTTTTCAATTTCACTAATTAACTCATTAATTGTGAAATGTTTTCGTGAAGCAACGCATTTTAAAATGACTAAACGAATATCTGTTAATTTTATTTTTTTTTCTTTAAAAGTTTTGATGTACTCATCAAGTAATTCTTTACTCATTAGTATTTAATAATTCCTCTAAGATTTGTATTAAGTCACTAATTTTTTGCATTGACATAACTTGATCATCTGACAGAGAAATATTTAGTTTTTCTTCTAAAGTAATTACCATATCCATTAGATCCAATGAATCTAGGCCCAGTGACCTAAATTCAGTTTCTTTTGTAATATTTCCTTTTGCACCTTTTGCTATTAGTGCTTTTTTGATTTCTTCAAAGTAGTTCATTTCTATCACCAAGTTGATTATATCTTTTTTGTGATGAAAATTCAAACAATACCCCAGGAGAAATGAAGATTTTCACAAGTTTTGTAAATACAGCATCTTTACTAAAAAAATCCAAAAATTACTTCTTGGATTTATTGTTTTATTCATCAACTTGTTAGTTTAGTTCTTTCTCCTTTCCATTAATGAACTTAATTACTTCTGATGTCTTATCCTTTGCCAACTTATTTCACTCACTTACCAAATAATTGACTTGATAACCAACATAATTTGTGAAATTTAACTCTGAGGTTGCAGTAATTGTGTAATCCTTAATAATATGACGACTTGATTGTTCTAAAACAAATTTAATTTGGTTAATTTCTATTTCTCTAACAAAACTTGTTTCTGAAAGATCAGTTGGATTTAAAGTGATTCCTTCAGATCCATTTACTGTTTCAATGACTTTACCTGTTTTTCAGTCAAAAGTAGTTTTATTAGCACTTTGATAATAGCGAAAGTTTTTATCCCCAGCCTCTTTGGTTTCAAGTTTTTTAATTTGGTAATTTTGTTCATTTTTTACAATATGACTTGATTCACTAACTACCACAGGAATGATAATTCCCATTTTAATTTGCCGAAGAATATCTTGAATTTGTTTAAAAACTTTGTTTCAATCTCAAATATAAGGTTGGTAAAATCAATAGTTTAGTTTAAGGTCAAAATCAAGAAACCCTGGTTTTTGAATTATCTCATATCTGATAAAGAGTCCAGATAGATAATGAAAATTATCTATCATTTTGTTAAGTTTCTCATTAAAAACTATTGCATAATTTGAAACTAGTCCATAATCTAAAATTGTGTTATCAACTCTTACATATTTCGGAGTTGTGTCAACATGAATTCTAACTGAACTATCATTATTAGTAGTTTTAGTTTTTTCCTTAATTTTTACTGTAACTGAAATCAAAAAGTCAAATTGATCGTTGCTAATTTTTTCAGCTGGAATCAAGTAAAAAGCCCAAACTGGGGTAGAATAATAATTATTCTCCCCTGAATTATTTACAAAGTTATTTTTTTCATCTGGGGTTAACTCATAGTTTTGCCCATTACTGCTCAAGTAACCTTTACCTTTTATGTAAAAATCATATGGGAACTCGTAATGATTTTGATGGCCATATTCAAAGAAAAGATAAAGTCTATAAAAATTTTTACCCTCAATCCCAACTGGATTATTTATAAAGAAAACATTTAAATTATACGGCAAACCATAAGATTACTCTCCAGTAAGTGTTTGAGTTTCATTAAAGTCATAACTATTTTTTTCAATCAATGAATTTGCTGCTAATTGCATTTTTTTCCTCCTTTCATAGAGAGACCTTGTTAATTCAAGTTGAGAAGTTTTTAAACACCAAAAATCACTTTCTCATATTTTTCAAGAAACTTGGTAACACCCTTAGCACTACTACTGATTTTTTCTCATTCTTTTAGTGAATAATTAATTTGGTATTCTGCATAATCTTTAAGGTCTATATTTGAAGTTCCAACAATGCTATATTGATCTGTGATGTTGTCCCCAGTTTGGGAAAACACAAGTTTAAAAGTACCAATAGTAACTTCCCTAACAAAAACTGTTGGGGTTTTGTCATTAGGGTTTAGAACTATTCCATTTTTTGCAGCTTTGTCTTTTTTTGTCTCAACAACTTCACCAAGATCGGCATCATACTTAGTTCAAATATCTGTATACATTGCAGAACCATTTTCATAAGGGAAATCTCCAGCACTTGTAATTTCAAAATCATAATTTCTCCTATTATTTTTTAGATAAGTTTTTGTTTCAAAGATAACTTTACAATAACTTGGATTATAAATATTTTTTAAAAGTTTTAGAACTATTTTGTTTAGATGTTTTCGCTCTTCAACTTTTCATTCAAATAAAGATCAGTTGATAACCAAATTAAAATCTAATAAATTTGGTTTTGCTTGGAATTCATAATAAATTCTGAAACTAACTAAACTATGAAAATCTTCATCATATGAATCTGTGTCTTTGTTATAAGTCATTGCCAATTCAGTAAAATAATTCTTATCTTCAATTAGTCCGTTTTGAAAATTAAGAAATTTTGTTCTATCAAGATTTACAATTACAGAACTAGTATAATAATTTATTTTTTCACTAGTTGGTTCTTTAATTGAAACAGTAATTAAAATTTTAGACTTATTATTAATAAACTCAGTATCCAAAACCCAAGTAGTAAGAACTCTTGGGTTTTTATAAAATTCACTTTCATTGAATTTTTTCATAGATGCATTTTCTAAGTTAGAAGAAATTGGTGAATCTAATTGATTATCATCTGTTACATATACTTGAGCTCTAAACTCGATTTTATTTGAACTAGAAAAATCATGAGTTTGGTTGTCTTCAAAAACTGTAATAACCTCATATGAATCTTTGTCATTGAATTTTGTGTGGCCATTTAAAAAATATATTTTAAGATCAAAAACCTTAGCACCAATTACAACTGCTGAAATATTTTTAAAGTCTTCAGGGTAATTGCTTTCAGGCAAATGATTATTGATAATTGCTATTTCATTCATAACCTACCTCCTTTGGTCATTTCAAATTTTTTTAATACTTGAAATTGTTACAATAGTATTTGTACTAGAACAATTGTTTTTCATGAGCTTTAATAAATTTCAAAGCTAAACCTTGTTGATTTTCATAAAATTTGTTTCAAGCATTCATCTGATAATTTATTTGATACTCACTGAAGTTTGTGAAGTTTAATTGCTCAGATGAAATTATTTCATAAGTTTTTTGGGGAATAAGTGTAATTTGACTTACACTATAATTAATATTACTTATTTGAATATTTCTCACAAATTCATTTTGTCATTTGTCATTTGGATTTAATAAAATTCCAGAAGTACCTGGATCACTTTCTTCAACCCTTTGAGCTCTGCTATCAAAAACTGTTTGATTAGTTGTACTAATTTTTTCAGAAAAACCTTCAGCTGTTTTTGAACTAGCTAAAACTGGGATCAGATAGTTGGTTTTAAAATATTTTATTTCACTACTATCATCAAGATTAAATTCTATTCGCTTTCCTTCATTCAACTCAGACACGAGACGATCAATATTTGCATCCAAGAACTGCTGATCTTTTTCAAGAATACCATAAAATTTTCATTGGATTGTCAATGTGAAATCAAGTCTATCATTTCAATTTTGTACAACATTATCTATTTTCATTCCAGCAGCTGAAAAAGTTTTAGTTTGATGTCCTGTTCCATTTTTTCTAGTGGTCATACTAAATTCTGTGATTGCATTAGTAACATCAACAGAGTTATTCTTAGATTCAGTTTTTAATGAAGTGTTTACTGGAAAATCTATTTTACCATCATAGCCATGTCCAAAAGCTCCAATAAGTTTTAATCCTAAATTAAGTTTGAGATTATAATAATTTAATTTGACAAACTCAACTGGAATTAAATATGTTGCACTGACCGCTTCTTTAAATAAAATTGTTTTACCAGTACCTGTTTTGAAATCATCTTCTGGATGAATCACCATTGATGAATCTGCAGAAACCAAAGTACTATTTGCAGTAATAGTGTACATTGTTCATATAGGATGAGCGAGATTAATGTTGACAATAAATTTATAATACTCTTTTTTGTCAATAATTTGATAAACGTTAAATGCAATTCCTCAAACATTGATAGGCAAATTACTACTTATACTAACTGATTGTTTTTTCTGATCATAATTATTATTAGTTTTAATCTTAACTACATGATCTGGATTTTGATTCATAATTACCTCCTAAATTATTTAATTGTTGATAAATTTTTATAACTGTTTTTCATGAGCTTTAATAAATTTTAAAGCAAGATCTTGTTGGTTTTCTAAGAATTTATTTCAAGCATTTAACTGATAATTTATTACATACTCACTAGCCTTAGCAAAATTTAATTGTGGTACTGAAATTACTTCATAAGTTTTTTGGGGAATAAGTGTAATTTGACTTACACTATAATTAATATTACTTATTTGAATATTTCTCACAAATTCATTTTGTCATTTATCATTTGGATTTAATAAAATTCCAGAAGTACCTGAATCACTTTCTTCAACCCTTTGAACTATGCTATCAAAAACAGTTTGATTAGTCGTACTAATTTTTTCAGAAAAACCTTCAGCTGTTTTTGAACTAGCTAAAACTGGGATCAGATAATTGGTTTTAAAATATTTTATTTCACTACTATCATCAAGATTAAATTCTACTTGCTTTCCTTCATTCAACTCAGACACGAGACGATCAATATTTACATCCAAGAACTTCTCATCTTTTTCAAGGATACCATAAAATTTTCATTGGATTGTCAATGTGAAGTCAAGCCTGTCATTTCAATTTTGTACAACATTATCTATTTTCATTCCAGCGGCTGAGAAAGTTTTAATTTGACGTCCTGTTCCATTTTTTCTAGTGGTCATGCTAAATTCTGTTATTGCATTAGTAACATCAACAGAGTTATCCTTAGATTCAGTTTTTAATGAAGTGTTTACTGGAAAATCTATTTTACCATCAAAGTCTTGTCCAAAAAATCCTATTAGTTTTAACCCTAAATTAAGTTTGAGATTATAATAATTTAATTTGACAAACTTAACTGGAATTAAGTATGTTGCACTGACTACATCTTTAGACAAAAGTGTTTCACCAGTACCTGTTTTGAAATCATCTTCTGGATGGATTGCTACTGATGAATCTGCGGAAACCAAAGTACTATTTACAGTAAGTGCATACTTTGTCAATAAAAGATTGGCAAGATTAATGTTGACAATAAATTTATAATACTCTTTTTTGTCAATAATTTGATAAACGTTAAATGCAATTCCTCAAACATTGATAGGCAAATTACTACTTATACTAACTGATTGTTTTTTCTGATCATAATTATTATTAGTTTTAATCTTAACTACATGATCTGGATTTTGATTCATAATTACCTCCTAAATTATTTAATTGTTGATAAATTTTTATAACTGTTTTTCATGAGCTTTAATAAATTTTAAAGCAAGATCTTGTTGGTTTTCTAAGAATTTATTTCAAGCATTTAACTGATAATTTATTACATACTCACTAGCCTTAGCAAAATTTAATTGTGGTACTGAAATTACTTCATAAGTTTTTTGGGGAATAAGTGTAATTTGACTTACACTGTAATTGATATTACTTATTTGAATATTTCACACAAATTCATTTTGTCATTTATCATATGGATTTATTAAAATCCCATCAACACCTTCCTGACTATCAAAAACTTTTTTTTGGTTATAATCAATAGCAGTTTTATTTTCAACTGCAAGTTTTGCTGTGTATAAATTTACATTTGTTTTGCTAATAATCTTGTTGATAGCATAATTATTTTTAAAATAATTGATATTACAAGCATCAGTAAAATCAAATTTTAAATCATGTGTATTAGTTAAGTTATCAATGACATCTGGAATTGGTTCACCAGGAAAATGTTTTCGCTCATCTCCAATTTCATAAAAGTTTCAATCTACTAGTAGAGTAAAATCAAGTCTCTCCCTTCAATTTTGTACAGTGTTATTAATTTTCATACCTACAACTGGAGTGATTTTATATTCAGGAATTTCTACCCCTTTCTTTAAGGTGGCATTAAATTCAGTTACAGCATTGCTGACATCAACAGTGTTGTTGCTAACCTCTGTTTTTAATGAAGAATTTACTGAGAAAGTTACTTCTTCTGTGAGAATATATGAATTAAGAAACACTAAATTTGTTAGGGTTAACTTTATTTTAAGCTTGTAGTAATTTTGTTGTATTGCCTCTAGTGGAATCATATATGTTGCACTCATTGGATCTTTATATAAAAAATTTCTTTTTTTATCTGTAATGAACTTTTCTTTTGGATGAATGTCTTCAGAATAATTGTCTGAAGTCAAGGTGCTTTTTTCTTCAACAAAATACCCTTTTGGTTTTTCCTCAATTTGTTTAAGTGAGACAATAAACTTATAATATTTTTTTAAACCAATGGTTTCTGTTAAATTAAAAGCAGCACCTTTAACTTCAAGAGGAAGTTTACCGCTTAAAGACATTGCTTGTTTTTTGTTATCATATTGATTATCTGCTTTTACTTTTATAACTTGCTGTTGATTTTGATTCATAATTACCTCCTAATTATTTAATCGTTGAGAAATTTGCTTTCTCGCCAAGTTTTTTAAACTTTTTTTAAAATTACTGTAACTGTTTTTCATGAGCTTTAATAAATTTCAAAGCTAGATCTTGTTGATTTTCTAAGAATTTATTTCAAGCATTCATTTGATAATTTATCGCATACTCATTAACCTTAGCAAAATTTAATTGTGGCACAGCAATTATTTCATAAGTTTTTTGGGGAATAAGTGTAATTTGACTTACACTGTAATTGATATTACTTATTTGAATATTTCTCACAAATTCATTTTGTCATTTGTCATAGGGATTTATTAAAATTCCAGGCTTAGCATCAATACTTTATTCAACTTTTCTTGTATCACTGTCAAAAATCGTTTTGTTAGCTGTTGTAATTTCTGCAGCAAATTTGCTAGAATTTTTTGAACTAGTTAGATTTTGAACAATATAATTATTTTTAAAGTATTTTATTTCACTACTATCATCAAGATTGAATTCAATTTTAATTTGCTTAAATAAACTAATTATTTCTTCAGGTATTCGTTCATTTGAAAATTTCTTGCGATCATCAGGAATTTCATAATAATCTCAATTTAAAGATAAAGCAAAATCAAGTCTATCATTTCAATTTTTTACAGCATTGTTTATTTTCATGCCAACAATTGGGAAAATGCTTGAACTATGTCAGACTGAATCTGCTTTACTTTCAATGTTAAACTCTGTAAAAACATTGGCAACATCAATAGTTTTGTCTTTAACCTCTGTTTTTAATGAAGTGTTTACTGAAAAATTTAATTTAAAGTAATGTTTAAATGTTAATATAAATGATTTATCTACTATTGTAAAATCTGTTTTAAGATCATAATGGTTTAACTTAACTAGTTCAGCAGGAATCAAGTAAGTTGCACTTAGATTCTTTGTAACTCCCCCAAAAACATCTGTTGGAAACTTTCCAAATCTATTATCAGGATGGATAACTTCAGAATAATCAGCTGATGATACTGTACTTTCTTCTGAAAGTCGATAAAAGGAAATTTGTTTACCTCCCATTCTAATAAGCACAACAAATCTGTAGTATTCTTGTTTGTCAATAACTTGATAAACATTAAATGCGACTCCCTTAACTTCAACAATTAAATCAGTGTCTAGTTTAACTGTTTGTTTTTTGTTATCAAATTGATTCTCTGCTTTAAATTTTACAATTTGATTTAAATTTTGATTCATAATTACCTCCTAATTATTTAATCGTCGTCAAATTTAAAAGTTCGCCAAAAAAATAAAAAAAATTGCTCTAAAAAGAGCAATTAATAATTTGAGATAGGTATTAGTCTACAACGTAATAAATTTCTGGTAATTGACGGTATAGGTCGTCAGTTTCTAAACCATAACCCACTACGAATTTGTTGGGAAAATCAAACAATGTTTTATATTCATATTTGAAGTCTGGGTGACAAGGTGTTTTATCTCCAAGTGTAATTATTTGTAAAGTTTTTGGTTTTAATGCAAGAATATGTTCATAAACTGCAGTTAAAGTTAAACCTGTATCAATTAAGTCTTCAATAATAATTACATCCTGTCCCTCAACGATTGGTTTTGTAATTTCTTTGTGGAAAGTCACTTCCCTAGTTGAAGCCATTCCTGAGTAACTTGAAACTGTTACAGTGTCCATTTTAATAGGAATGTTAATTTGTTTTAATAAATCAGTAAAGAAGAATAGTGACCCGTTCATAATCGCTACAAATGATAAACTTTCGTTGTCTTTATATTTTTCATTTAGTTCTTCTGCTAATTCTTTAATCTTTGCACTAATTTCCTCTTTTGAAAGTAATAGTTGCAAGTTATGCTTAAATTTCATCATATATATTTTACCCCTATAAGTGTAACTAATAGATATTTACCTCGAATAACTAATGTTTAATTCTAATTTTTAGTACTCATAGCTTCTAGATTGGTCTAGACGTAGAGACATCAACCCATTATGTTGACATATATAAATACTATTAACTACAATTTTATTCTAACAAAAAATTCTAATGATAGATATATAAAAAGTTTTTTTATTTACAAGTCTCTATTTAGAATTTTATTTATTGTAATTTGGTGCCTCTTTGGTTAATTCCACATCATGTGGGTGAGATTCTTTTAAACTAGCACTTGTAATTTTGACAAATTGAGCTTGAGTTCTCAAAGCAGTAATGGTTTCACTTCCTGTGTAACCCATTCCACTTCGTAAACCTCCAACTAGTTGAAAGACTACTTCGTGTAACTTACCTTTAAAAGGAACTCGAGCCTCAATACCTTCAGGTACTAATTTTTTAACATCTTTTTGAAAGTAGCGATCTTTGCTACCACGTTTCATAGCAACCATAGATCCCATCCCAACATAAGTTTTATATTTTTTTCCATTAACAACAATTTCTTCCCCAGGAGTTTCTTCAGTTCCTGCAAAAATACTTCCCAACATTACTGAGTGTGCCCCTGCAGCAAGTGCTTTAACAATATCTCCTGAATACTTAATTCCTCCATCAGCAATAATGGTTACGGGTTTACCTTGAGCTCAAGTGTAAACATCATTAATTGCAGTAATTTGTGGTACTCCGACTCCAGCAATAACTCTTGTAGTACAAATACTTCCTGGACCAATTCCCACTTTGATTCCATTTGCTCCTGCTTCATACAATGCTTGTGCTCCTGCTGCTGTACAAATGTTTCCAGCAATTAATTCTAATTTTGGATAGACTTTTTTAATTGCTTGGACTGTTTTTAAGATTCCTTCACTATGACCATGAGCTGAATCAACTACTACAACATCAACTTCAACTCCAACCAGGGCCTTAACTCGATCCATTGTGTCAGGACCAATACCAACTGCTCCTCCAACTCGTAAACGTCCTTGTTTGTCTTTACAAGCATTAGGATAGTCTCGGGCTTTAAAAATATCTTTGGTGGTAATTAAACCAATTAAAGTGTTATCTTCGCCTACAAGTGGTAATTTTTCAATTTTATTTTGTAACATGATTTTTTTAGCATCATCTAAACTTATATCTCGAGCTGCAGTAATCAAGTTTTTTTGAGTCATAATTTCTGCAACTAAGGTTTTACCTTCAATATCTCGTAAATCTCGATTGGTTACAATACCAATAAGTTTTTTTTGACTATCAACTACAGGTAAACCTGAAATTTTATAAGTGGCTAAAATTTCTAAGGCCTCAGCAATTGAAGTGTCTTTAAAAACAGTAAATGGATCAGTAATAAAACCTGATTCATTTCTTTTAACTTTTGCCACTTCTAGGGCTTGTTTTTCAATACTTAAATTTTTGTGGATTATCCCAATTCCACCAGCCCTAGCCATTGCTATGGCTAGTTCAGCTTCAGTTACTGTATCCATTGCAGCACTAATAATTGGGATATTTAAAGTAATATTTTGAGTCAGTTGAGTTTTCAAATCAACTTCACTGGGTAAAACCTTTGAATAGGCAGGAACTAGTAACACATCATCAAAAGTAATTCCCTCATTAATTATTTTTCCATTTAAATTATTTACACACATATTTTTTTACTCCTTATTCTCATTCAATTGTTCCTGGTGGTTTTGAAGTTATATCATAAACCACTCGGTTAACACCATCAACCTTGTTAATGATTTCATTAACAACTGCTTCTAAAAAATCTCATGGTAAGTGAGTAGCAGTGGCTGTCATAAAGTCAATTGTATTAACAGATCTTAAAGCTACCACATAATCATAAGTCCGGTTATCACCCATAACTCCTACTGTTTTGACAGGTAGAATGGTGGCAAATGCTTGGCTAACTGTTTGGTATAAATTAGCTTCATATAGTTTACTAATAAAAATATCATCAACTTCTTGTAAAATTTTCACTTTCTCAGCAGTGACCTCACCAATAACTCTAACTCCCAAACCAGGTCCTGGGAAAGGGTGACGATCAACAATGGTGTTGTCTAAGCCTAGTTGACGACCAACTTCTCGAACCTCATCTTTAAATAAATTACGCAAGGGTTCTAAGAGTTCAAATTTTAGCTCTTTTGGTAAACCACCTACATTGTGGTGTGACTTAATTGTTTTCGAGCTATGACCATGAGCTGATGATTCAATAACATCTGGATAAATGGTTCCTTGCGCTAGAAATTTTGCCTTCTGCATTTTCTTTGCTTCATCATTAAAAATGTCTACAAAATTTTTACCAATGATTTTTCTTTTTGCTTCTGGTTCTGCAACACCACTTAAAGCTTTAAAAAACTTCTCTTTAGCATCAACTAATTTAATATTCATAGTAAATAACTCTTGGTATTTTGTCATAACTTGATTGGCTTCATTTTTTCTCAATAAGCCTGTATCTACAAAAATACAAGTGAGTTGCTTACCGATAGCTTTGGCAATTAAGGCAGCTGCCACTGAGGAATCAACTCCCCCACTTAAGCCTAAAATTACTTGGTCTGCACCGACAACTTTTTTAATTTCAGCAACTTTTTTAACAATAAAGTCTTGCATATTTCAATCTGGTTGAGCCTGACAAACTAAAAACAAGAAATTTTTTAACATAGTTCCACCTTGTTCACTATGAGTTACTTCAGCATGAAATTGAATTCCATAAAAAGGCTTTTCTTGATGTTTGATTGCAGCAATTGAAGCTTGTGAATGTGCTATTTGCTGGAAATTTGGTGGCAATTTGGTGATGTGGTCAGCATGACTCATTCAAACCAAACTTTGATCTTTAATGTCTGCAAATAACTGACTGTTTGCATCATCAAGATGTAAAACTGCTTTTCCAAATTCTTTGTTTGTGGCTTGCTCTACTTTACCACCAAATAATTCACAAAGCAGTTGTAAACCATAACAAACTCCAAGCACTGGGATATTTAAATCAAAGATTTCAGGATCAACTGTATATGCATCATGTTCATAAACACTTGCTGGACCTCCTGACAAAATTATGCCTTTTAAGTTTGAGAATGTTTCTTTGATAGCTTTTGCTGTTATTTTAAAACTAACAACTTCACTATAAACTCCCAATTCTCTAATCCTTCTAGATAAAAGCTGTGTATATTGACTACCATAGTCTAAGATAATTAATTGTGTCGGATTCATAATTTACCTCTTTTTATTTACTATATACTTTATTTTAACAAAAAATATAAAAAACTCATTGTGAAATGAGTTTTAATTTCTAAATAAATGGGGCGTATAAAGGGAATTGAACCCTCGAATGCCGGAACCACAATCCGGAGCGTTAACCACTTCGCCATATACGCCATATGTTAACTATAATATTATACAAAAAAATCTACTAATGTTTGACATTTTTTTAAAATTTTATGTTTCTATCAGAGTTGCCAAAGTCTATTTAAATAATAATTGGAAAACTTCTTGAATGAACCTTTTCTTTAAGTTTTAACCTTGAAAAAATTCAAATTGCCCCAATTTGAGAAAAAATTATGAATAGGTAAATTATAATTAATATTCAAAAATAGTGGTCAATTTTGCCTGGATACAAGTATAAGTTATCTTTATTTAAAAAGAGATTGTTTTCTAATAAGTAAAATGGTTGTTTTTTTGCAAAGTAACTGTTTTCTTTTAAAATGCTCAAATATTTTCCCTGATAGTCTAAATTTACTTGATTAAATCAAGAATTATTGTAGGCAAAAAAATTAAACAGGTAGTTTTCTTTAACTTTGTTTTTGAATTTTTTGAGTTCATCCATTTGATTTTGATCCACTTTGAATTCATTAATAATTCCAATTAATAGAATTGGATTATAATTTTCTTTAAAAAATAGATTTATATCTCCTAGAGAATAGTTTTGATTTTGCAAGTCTTGGTATTGTTCTGAATTTTTTTCAGGAAGTTCTCACATTAACTCATTAACTAAGGTGCGAAAATGTCTAGTTTCATAAATTTGTGAAGTTAAAAACCTTTCAAAAACTTTACCATAGGTTAATTTTGTCATCTGATCATATGCACCTGGGTTTTTCATGTAATTAATAAGATAGTAATAAAAAATAACCTTTGCAAAAATTTGTAATTGAGTGTCATAATATGGTGGTAACCTTTGGTCACCAAAATTGAAACCAAAATCTTTGTCAATATTAATTTCATAAACAACATATTGAAGTGCTTCAAAATCTACTTGAAAATCATAATCTGAAAATAAGTCACTAATTATAGCTAATTTTTCTTTCAAATCTCCTTTGGTTTGAAATCAACTAATTATATCTCCATATTTTATTAGAGTATCTTTATTAAAAATTGAATTCTTTCAAATAATATTGATATTTGCATTATCATTAAAAGCTTCATTTAATACTGTTTTTTCTACAATACAAGTATTGTAGATTTCATTATTAACTAAGACTACATTTATTGAATTTACACAAAATTTTTTGACATGACTTGTGACAACACTATAGGCTTTATCAAAATTTAAAAAAATCAGATTATTTTCATTTAAAAATGAATTTAAATAAATTAAATCTGAATTCTTAATATCTAGTTGATAATCATTTGTGTCAAAGTTATATGAATAGGTTTTTGAGAGATTTTTAAATTCAACTGAATTTAAAGGTAAAGTTGAAAGCAAAGGACTTATAATAAAACAAAATAAGCTTGAGGTTATTATAAAAATTTTAAAGTCTGAAACTACATAAATTAAGTAGGCAGTTAAACTTACAAATGTGTAACTTGTTAAAGCAAATATAAATAAGTAGCCACAAATTTGTAAGTAAAAAACTCAATGTTGGATAAAAATCCCCATTGTACTTAAATAAAATAACAAGATAGTTACAAGTAACATTAAACTATTTACAAGAAAATAATTTAAATACCATTTTACTAAGCTTTTAAAACCATAATTTTCTTTAAAAATATCTCTCTTTACATTACCCAATGATAATAGTGAATTTAGTGTTAAAATAAATGTCAAACAAAACCATAAAATTCAATTGATTTTATTAAAGTTAAACTCCATTAAAAACTCATGATTTTTACTAATACTGTCATAACTTTCTAAGCCTAAGTCAAATATCTCTATGAAATAATATGTTAAAAACATTATTAAGTAGATTAGTAGAACTAGAGAACTAGAAATATACAAATATTTATTCTTAAATTCTTTGATAAAAATAAATTTCATTTAATTTATATAACAATCTAAAAGATATTTTTGTTGATAAAAAGTTATTAAGAAATTTGTGACTTGTTTATATACTTGTTCCATTTGACCAGCACTAATTTTGTATAAACTATAAATTCACCTTAAAGAAATTATCCATACAAAACTCTTAGATCATTTAAAATAAAATAATGCCTTATTTTCAAATATTCACTTCATAATTTTCTCTCCAAGTTTATCTTTTTTAATTTGAATGATTAATCTATAATACTTGCTACCTTAATCTAATCAAAATAGCAAAAATACAGTTATCAAATCTAGTTTAATTTTTGGATTATTAATTGTCTTTAATTTTCAAAACTGTAATTTTTGAAAATTAAAATTTTTTACTTAATCAATATATCAATCATGAATAAAAAACTTTATGATTATGACAATAACTAAATTAGCAGGTTTTAATTTTTCTATTATGTTTTGTTTAATATATACTAAACTTCAAAAAAATTATTTTTAGAAACAATTTTTATTCAGAATAAAGATCTAAATAAAATAGATTTCTAAATTGATGAAATATGAAGTAAATATCAAAGGTCAGTTATTCCAGAAAAATTAAATCTATAGGTAATACTAAACTCTTCTTTATACCCATCATATTTATATGATTCATAATTTAAATTTTTAAATTCTCACATTTCCTTTAAAACACCCAATTCTTTAAGCTCATCATAATCAGCCATATAACTACTAGCAAATACTTCTGCAAAATCACTATAAATATAACTACTTCTAAAAGAACTTGCATTACTAAAATAAGCAAGTTTAACTTCAGGAATTTCTCCACTTTTGGGTAATTTTAAAAAGTATTCAGACACATCTTTAAACTCTGCTTTTTCTCATAGTTTTTTAAAAACTTTTTCTATATTGTCTATAAAATTGAAATGGAAGTTGGCAAGTTGAAAACTCTTGGTAACTGTCACTCAATTTAACATTAAATCCGGACCACTTGAATCAATATTTTTAACATTAATTTGGAAATGCTTAAATTTGTTACTTGCTTGATAAGTTCCAGGACTTCAATTTGTATAATAGAGCATTTCTCCGTTTTTTCTTGTATTTAGATTTGTCTCCTCTCGTGATTTCTCCACTGTATCCTTTCAAAAGCCATCATAATCATCAAGATCTACTTCTTTAAATGTAAAAAAGCTTATAATTTCAGTTGGATATGGTTTTGAAGTATCTGTTGGTAAATCTAATTCATATGGTAAGAAAAATATTTCATCTCTTTTTTCTTCACTCATGTTCATTGAATAGGCAAGGTTTGATGGACCATTTTTTCCAAAGGCAATCTTGTTACCTTTAGAAGTTAATTTAATATTTCCACCACCTAAATCTTCATATTCAAATTCTCCAATTACATTCAAGTAATCTTCATCTGAGTATTCGGTTTTTACTGAAGGAGTCTTGTCTTCTTCATCAGTTTTTGGTGTATTACATGACACCAAAGTTAAAGCAGAAGGTACAATAAAAGTTAAAGTACCCAAAATAGCTAATATTTTTTTAATAATAAATTTCTCCTAATCTCTATTCAAATCTTTTTTGATTTTGTTTACTAAATCATCAATATTATCTTCATTAGTATAATTATATGTATACTCTTTTCCTTCATAAACAAATGAGTAGACATAACTTGAAACCATTTTTTCAGAGATTCCAGTAATTAATGAAATTTGATTTTCAAAAATTTCTCTGGCACTACTGTAGTCTCCAAAATACATTTCTCTATTATTTAAACCATTAAAATAATATACATAACTTTCTTTGCTTGTTATTAAATTTGATCTACTGGTTTTTTGATCAACCATATTACTTAATTCATTTTTATGAATTAAGATATTTTCAAGACTAATTTGTTCTTTTAATTTTTTTATTGCTTTTTGTAAATCTGATTCATCAATTACTATTTCTTTACCATTGATGTCATACATTTTGTATCTTTTTATTAATACTTTGTTTTCTCTATCTTGTGCTATTTGCACTGCTTGATTGTGAGATGAAGAAACATTGTTTCCAAAGTTATCTGAATATTTTGTTATGTCTTCATTATCATTTACATAATACATTCTTTGCATTGGTATTCCAGAGTTATTTTCATAACTTAATGCATAAAAATCATTTTTTCATTTTTTTAAGTTAGTTGTAAAATTAATTTTATTGTATGAATAAGGTAATTCATCACTATCTTTAAGTCCAGCAGATTCTTTAAGCAGTTGTCCACTAAAGTTCAGATTTGATTCTACATATGAATATGCATAATCTTGTCCATCAGATCCTGTTTGTTCTCCATATAATCAGTCATCAGTTACAGGAGCATCTTTATGATTAATGCTAGTTATTTTTTCTGCAAATCTCTGTCAAACAAATTCAAAGATACTATTTTTGTTAAAAGCACTCATATTAGCAATATTTTGTTTTAATGTTAAATCTTTATAAAAATTTGCATCTCCATAACCTGAATTATTATTTTTAATAGACTCAGCTCTCATGTGTTCTAAAATATCATTTGATGAGAATTCATTTTCTAGACCATATGTTTTTTTAAATAAACCAAGCAACTTGTTATTATCGTTTCATGAAAAATTGAAATTTGAATTTGATAATCCACCAACATCAATTTTGGTATTTAATGGAGTTGTATCATGATAACCTTCTGGACAACCATCACCACTATCATTTGTAGTATCCAAAGTTATTTTAAATCACTCTTCATCATTTGATTTAAAAGTAAAATGATGCTTTCTTCTTTTATCTGATGTGGTTAAAATGCAACGTCCAGTAACCATTTCTGATTCTCAATTTGATTTATCCTTAAATTCTTTTTCAAAAAGATTAATGTTAAAATCTTTTCCAACATTACTTTTAATTTTTATTTTTACATTATTAGAGTTTGATGTATCAAACTCAACAATGTCTTCACCAACATAATTGGTAATATCAAATCACTGATTTCTATCTGCTTCGCTTTTGTTTGATTGAATTGTAAATTCAAATTCACGGGTGAAGTTTAATAGATTGTTCTGGTTCACTTTGTCTTCAACAATGTCAGGTTGTTGATATGCATTACTCATAAAGTATTCTTTAAAATTATTTTTAAAATAATCTGCAAAATGTGTTCTTGCATATCTAAATGGTTTTAAAAAGTTGCCAACCTCATTTTCACTTGAACTTGGGTTCAATCCTTTAATAGGGTCATATCTATAACCAGGAACCAGTAAGGTTTTTAGTTTTTCTCTATCTGTTGCATTAAAAGCATTAAAGTATTGACCATTATATAAATAAAATAGTGAATCATTTACAGTATAGTTTGCCTTGTTGTAAGCAATGTCTGCTTCATCAATTGATTCAAATCAATTTACATAATCATATGAATATTCTGGTCTTAAAAGTCCTTGATTTATGTAGCTGTTAACAGCTCTTGAGTGAGCATCTTCAGTTGAATTTACACACCCTTTTATGTCACCAATTTCTCGACAACTTGGTAAAACTATATTTCCTAAGGCATTTTCATAAACTTTAACTAAATTACTTGCATTAGTATCATAAATTTTAGTTTCATCCAGTTGGTTGGTTGCATAATTTGAAACAATTTTTAAAGGATCACTTAAAGTTTTTTTAACTTTTATTGGATTCTTTTTCAACTCTTCGGCCACAATACTGTCTTTGTTTCTATATTCTTTGTTATTGTAAACATATTTTTTTTCAGAACCAATTAACCTTGAATTATCTAAAATATCTTTTTTTAGCTGATCCATGACTAGATTTGTGTTTGCACTACCAACTTGATAAGTTGAAGCTACCAATGGTGTTGAAATAGATAAACTAAGTCCGGCTATAATTAATTTATGTATTAACATTATAAATTCACCCCTTCATATTTATTATTTTGTGTTTTGGTTTCAACCAAAACAATATTTTCTTCTAGATACTCTACATATTTAATTATGTTTTCAAATTCCAAACCATTCAGTGAATAGCTAAGAGTTTCTGTAGTAACTAGTTCATTTCTAAAATTAAGAATTTTTAGAATGGCAAAGAAAGCGTCATCTTTATTTTTGTAAAAGTACTCCATACCATATAGTTCAAAACTACAAATTTTTTGTTCAAATTGACTTAAATCATAAAGTTCATCAAATTTTGAATTTGAAATAAACTCTGTGACACTCACTTTTTTTACAGTCAGTGGATTGTCTTCATCAACAAAGGCCTTTGCTTCATCTAAACTATCAAAGAAAATCTCATTGTCATTCAGTTGTCCATATCTGTAAGAATAAGTTTTTTTAAAATTATCTTCATCTTTAATTTTTTCACGCATTGATACTAAGGCTTCATCCCTAGAATCAAATACCCCACCAAAATAATCTAAGTATCTTGGTTCCACTTGTCCTTCACTAATTATTTTATCCATCCAATAATCAACTAGTTCTTCTTTATTCTCTTTTTTAATTGCAACTTGTCCTCGGATGAAATAATAATATGGTCCTTGTAAAACTGTTCTTGTAACAATATCTTTTACTAATTGTTCATTTGCAGCTTCATAGGTTGAATAGTATCTACCATTTAAAATATATGTTTCATTTTTTCTTGGTTCTTTTATTTCAAAAACATTAAATATTTCTTTTGGTTTAAACTTTTTATTTTCAAAGAACCATTGACTCATTTGGTAAGTTAATTTTTTATCACTATTTGGTAAAATTAACTCATAAATCATTGTAGTTCTAATATTAAAGTCTCTTGCAAACTCTAAGATATCTCCAATAACAGGAATTGCTTCTGCTAAATCCAAAGCAGTTTCCATTATATAATTGATTGCAATATCTGCTGCTTGACTGATTAATTCCATTGAAGTATCAAATATTTTTTTCTTAAATGCTAGTTTTTCTGAATCCATAGCAATACTTAATTCAGTTGCAAAGTCTTTTACTTTTGCTTGTATTTGAGCTTTATTAACATACTGGTTAATAATGCTATCAAATGAATTCTTATCAACAAAGTAATCAGCAAGTAGTAAAATATCTGCTTCACCAATTTCTTCAATTAAAGCATTTCATGAATTGATTCCCACAATAAAATTACTAAACATAACTTTTACTATACGGTTTCATTCTAAATTATCTACATAACTAATTTCAACATTTCTAAACATTTCTCTCATTTGATAAATAAAAATTGTAGCTTTTTCATTAATTGGTAATGACTCAACATTATTAAGATTTCTAATTATGTGAGTGGTTTCTGCCATTAATTCTTCTTTTTGAATGATAGACAATAAACTACTGTAGTCACTTTCACTTGAAAAACATGTTATCATTGATTTTAAAGTAAAATCATCACCATTATTGAAACATGCTTTTATTCCATTATTGTCATCATTTTCTTTGATGTTTAACAGTCTTTCCACTAATGGGGCCACACCCATCATAATTGCAGAAACTGCTGAATTTTGCACAACTTTATAAATGTCCTCTGAATACTCACCAGTTTTTATTCAATTATTTTCATTATGAATTACATCTTCAAGATTAGTTTCTGAATCAATAATTAAATCCCCAGTATAAGTTCCTCCAGCACTTGATCGTGCTTCCACTAAATATTTACCTGGTGACTTAAAGTATTTTTTAATCGCTTGTTTATCAATATAATTTGGTGTTATCAAATTTGGTTGATTAATTTCTGAGTCAAGAAATATTGTTTCATCATATTTATATGCTGCTTTTACTGAAGACTCAATTTTACTTTTTAATTCATTTTTGTTATATGAAACACTATTAAATGAATAAAGATCTTGTTTAATAACATTATCTTTATTATTTAAAAAATTAGTTTGGTAGTAGTTTGCAACTTCATTTAGAGTTTTAAAAACTCTACCGTCAACATAAAAATTTTCATTAATACTTGAATAATATGAATTCTTAGCATACTCTTTTGCAATTTCAGAATTTTTATCGTAAATTGCATTGCCATTTTTATCCTTATAAACTAGTATTTCCTCATTACTATCACCAACAACATTTGGTGATAGTTGATTCATTCCATCAATTATATACTTATCAACATTTTTATTTGTTACTAACTCTTTGATTGGAACAGTTTCATTAATATAATTCATTAAAGAATTGGAATCTGAAAATTTAGTTTCATTAATTTTCAGATTATTACTGTATGATTTAGTTTAATCTATCTCAACTCCACTTTCAACTTTTGTAAAATGATTAATTGCATCAGTTTTTGTACTAAATTTTTTACCAAAAAGCTCATAATAGTAGTTGTCATTCCCATGTTCAGTTTCGGGACTACTTACAGAACCAGAAAAATCTGGTACTGCTCTTCCACATGAAATGACAGTAATTGTTGAAGTGGAACAAAACATTATTGTTCCTAAAATACTCAATAATTTCTTCATTTTCAAATTTATGATTAAATAATAATCACTTACCTCCAAAAAAATTATAACGCATTTAATTATTTTTAAAAATTTTTTTCAACTAACGAGTGTGTTTTAAGGGTTTTAACACAAATTATTTAAATTTTTTCAAAAAATACCACTGTGATAAAATAGGTAAGCAAAATTATCAATTAATCAGTGTTAAGAGTTTTAAATAACTAAAAATTATTATCACTAATACAAGAAAATCATTCAAAATCATTCAAAAAAAAGACTAAGAATTAGTCTTTTTTAAATGCTTGCTTATATCAAAAGTTGTCAAAATCTGGTTTTAATAATAATTATAAGAATTTAAGAAATGTTATCAAAAATTTCAGTGTTAAAATAATACTAATAGAAGTGCACATAATATATCTTCAAGCATATCTTCATTTTTGTGCCTTTAAAAAACATTTGTCATGGTATGGGGCTTGAGACACCCCTCTTCTTGAATTACGCATCAATAAGATTTCATCATCTTTAATAAAATTTTTACATTTAAAACATAAAACTGCAACTGGTTTTGTGGTTGGTGTTCCACTCAGGCAATGCTGACACAAAACATCTGGGTCCAAAAAATCTAGTATTTCTCACTTACAATTTTTACAAATTTTATAACCTTCCATTTTTTTAACTCCTTTCAAACTATATTAGTCAAAATTTTATAAACAACAGTAAAAGTATAAAGACAAGCAAACAACTAAAAAATATTAGAAAATAACCAATCTCTCTAATAATCATCTTCATCAAACACTTCTTATGAAATAGACACTTATTCTTTTGAGGTGAAGTTCAATCAACAATAAAGAATTTTTCATCAGTTTCAAATGGTTTAGCACAATAATAACAACCTCTCATATTTTGCTCCTTTGTGAGTTAACTCTTGATATTTTGATAATTTTAAATTATAAATTAACTATTTCTTTAATTGTGAGAATTTCAGTTTCATAATTTTTTATTAGTTTTAAGATTGATTTTTTTAAAATAAATCTAGGTCCTAGTTCACGAAAAGCATCAACCTTGAATTTTTTAATCTCAATTGCATTTAAATCAGTAAACTCATTCTCAGCTAAGTTATCTTGATCAAGACTAGTCTTTTTAAAAAATATTGTTCCTCCATAAATTGGGAATCAATTCTTTTTTCATGACTCAGGTGTATAAGTTAAATTACCTCTTGAGAGTATAGCTGGATTTGTCACCGCAGCAACTACCAATATTCCCATTGTTAGATACAAAGCAACCAATCTCATTGCTCTAAAAATATTTAATTTAGCTTTTTCGAGATAAAAAGCTAAAACAAATTTTTGGTTGTTTATTTCAAAAACTCTTTTAAGATCCTTATATTTTTCAAATTCTTGATTACTATAAGTTTCTTCACTACTTGAAAATATTTTAATGTTTGAGTTTAATGATAAGAAACTTGAACTTTTTTCACCCAGTATTTCTTTTAGAATATTGTTATAGATTTGTTCAGTATCTATTTTTTTTACCTCATACTTGAGTTTTTGATTTTTTTTAAAATGTTCTCCTTGAATTAAACTTTTTAAAAAGTTTCCAAAAATACAGATTTGAAAAACAGATAGTAAAAATATTGCAGAAATAAATAATATAACAATTATTTTGTATCCTGTACCACTTGAATTTCAGAATTTCATAAAAATAATTGTTTCTCAGACAAGTAATCAACCCAAAAGTGACATGCCCAACTCAGATAATATTCAGAAGGCTATGGTCAAAATTATATGTTGTTTAAGTCTTGTTGCTGCTTTTAATTGTTTAAAATCTATTAAATCTTCAAGATGATACTTTGCAATTTTTTCTTCTAACTTCATAATTTGTCCCCATAATTTGAATCTATTGTTTGTAGTAAAATACTAAGTACCCTGCATGATTTTAATGATTTTTGTGTATTCCGTATTTATTATACACTATCAGTGCCTTGTTAACCTAAAAACAATTAAAATAAATCTAATTTTTTTTAAAATAACCAAAAACAAATCTACATATTCTTAAAAACTGAGAATTTATTCAAAATTCATATAATTATCCTTTTTATTTCTAAAAGCAACTCAAAGAAATATCATTATAAATTCTCAATAATGTTATTGTATTGATATCAAGCTAATTTAAAATTACAAAACCTCCTGATAAATTTAAAATTAAGAGATAAGCAAAACTATGAATTAATGATTTCTTTAATGGCTAGAATTTCCTTTTCATAACTTTTTATCAATCTTGAAATTGACCTTTTGACAGTAAATCTAGGTCCAAGTTTACAAAAGGTTTCAATTTTAAAGTTTTTAACTTTAGTACAATTTAAATTAACAAATTCTGAACTAGTTTGCTTTTGTTGATCATAAAATAATAAAACCCCACTATAGACTGGGATCTTGTTTACTTTCCAAGAATCTGCTTCAAAATCTATATCTGCATTTGAATAATCATTTATCATGGGATCTAAATCTTGACCTGTTCCTGCAAAGGCAAAGGCAAGATACATGATTGATAAAATAATGATTTTTCAAACACTAATTTTGGCTTTTTCAAAATAAAAGGCCAAAACAAATCTCTGATTATTTACTTCAAAAACTCTTTTAAGATTATTATATTTTTCAACTTCTTGGTTTTGAAAATTTTCTACCTTATTATAAAGGTCTTTCATTAGCAAGTCTGTCGATAAAAAACTTGAGGATTTTTCACCCAGTATTTCTGTAAGTATATTATTGTAAATTTGTTGTTTGTCAATTTTTTTTACCTCAGCTTGAAGTTTTTGATTTTTTTTAAGTAACTCTCCTTGAATTAAAATTTTTAAAAAATAGATTCCCATATTAATTTGAAGCAGAATTGTTAAAAATGCTAATGTAGAGAATAGTGCAATAGCAAATGATTGAAATATATCAAAGGCTTCTTGTTTCTGCAAAAAATTAAGTGCTATTAGAAGAAATAAAAAACTAAAAGTTGACAAAATTAATTCAATTAATAATGCCATAGCTATGACCAAAGTTGCATATAAAAAAGGTTTTGCAGCAATCTTTAATTGTTTAAAATCTATTAAATCTTCAAGATGATACTTTGCAATTTTTTCTTCTAACTTCATAATTTGTCCCCATAATTTGAATCTATTGTTTGTAGTAAAATACTAAGTGACTTGCATGATTTTGATCTAATTTTAGTGTTTCTTGTTTTTACGTATTTATTATACACTATCAGTATCTTGATAATCTAAAAACAATTAAAATAAATCTAATTTTTTTTAAAATAACCAAAAACAAATCTACATATTCTTAAAAACTGAGAATTTATTCAAAATTAATATAATTAGCCTTTTGAAAAGTACTTAATAAAAAAACCCACACAGGTTTGTGTGGGTTAATTTAAATCTTAAAAATTTTAGCTCTAGAGTTTTCTTTTTCTAAGACATTGTTAAGAATTCAGGTTTTTCTAAAATCTCTTTAACCCTAGCTAAGAATTGCCCAGCTTCTGCTGCATCAATAATTCGTTGATCAACAGTTAAAGTCATATTCATAATGGCTTTAATTGCTAGTTTTTCATCACTAACAACCACTGGTTTTTTAATTACTTTTCCAACTCCAATTACAGCAGCATTGGGGTAAAAAATTGTTGGTGTTGCTTGAATTGCTCCAATACTTCCATAGTTTGCAATTGTAATAGTACTACCCTCAGTTTCATAATTGTAAAGTTCACCTGTTCTTAAACGTTGTGTCATCTCTTTAATATCAATTGCTACTTCTTTAACAGATAGTTTTTCAACAAATTTTAAGACAGGAATTATTAAACCCTCACTTGTTTCAGTTGCTAAACCAATATTGTGGTATTTTTTAATAATAACTTCATTACTTTCAGGATCATAACTTGAATTTAACTTTGGATATTCTCCTAAAGTTAAAGAAATAGCTTTAGCTATAAAAGCAATTGAAGGAAATTTTAATTCTGTTTGAGTTTTTTTCAAAACATGCTTTAACTTCAAAATTGATGACATATCAATTTCAGTTGAAATAGTCAATGGTGGAATATAATTTTGGCTTAAAATCATTGACTTTACAGCAGCATTTCTGTTTTTATTGACTTTTTCTCTTTTAACAATCTTGTTAGCATCACTACCCTCAAAATCTAAATAGCCTGTGGTTTCTGTTTGAGGTTTTTCAAAATTGACTGCTTGCATTTGATTTCAATCTTGATTAGCATAATTTTTCTTTTGAGCACCAAATTGTTGTGTGGTGTGAGGGTCAAATCCTGGATAATTTGGTTGGTGAAATTGGTGTTCATGAGGTGGAAAGTTATTGTAAGGTTGAGATTGTTGACAATAACATTGATTGGGACTATTGTGATAATGTTGATTACCTGGTCTTAATTCATTTTTGAAATTGTCAATTTCACGACGAATAACATCCTTAACATCTTCACTTGAATTTTTATTCATAGGCATACTTTGCATAATATTTTGCATCATCATATATTGAAATAATTGTGAAAATGTATCAGTTCCACCTGCATAGTTTCCTCCAAAGGTTGGTGCTGCATTTAATCTTTGAGTAGCTGCATTTAACTGATTTTGTTTTTCTAAAGAACTTTGTAAATCTGCAATTTGTTTTTTTAATAACTCAATAGCTTCATTCGCTACCTCTTTGCCAGCAACCGCTTTTAATTGCACCTCTTGTTGGTTTAATTTTTGGTTTAAATCTTGTTGCAATACTTTTGGGGTTGCATTATGAAGATCTCATTCTTGAGTAACATCCAAAGGAGAACTTTGGGGTTGAAAATTATAGTTAGGAGTTGTTTGGGGTGTAACTGCTTGATTTTGATACTGTTGGGGTTTTTTATTTTGATTATTTTTAATTCACTCAGCTAGTTCAATTTTTCCCTGAGGGGTTTGATCATAAGAAACATACTTAATGTCACCACTCTCTGTTTGATAAGGCACAACTTGAGCAAACTCTTTTGGTAAATTACCTTTTCAAAAAGCCAAATCAGGGTTTTTTGGTTCGCTACCATCTAATAAACCAGCTTCAACTGCTTGACGTCTTTGATTTATGATGTTTCTCTCATTACCTTTGGCAATAATTGAGTTTCTTTTAGTTGGATCATACAAATTTGTTAGTTTAGCTTCAGCATAAGTTTTATTTGACTTATTTTGAATTGCACCCATTAATTGATTTGGGTTTACTGATGGTAAAACTGTCCCTCTGTAAGTTGTTGAACCAATATCTTGGGGTTCAGACTGAAAATCAGTTTGTGCCTTATTTTGATCATTGATATTATTATTTATCATTTCACTCTGACCTCCAATCTTTGTTGAATCATTTGTCTCATTACTTAAAACATTGACATCTCCACCAGCATCATTTAACTTTTCCATTCTGGCAGCAATAATATTTCTCATAATAAGTGGTCTACCTTTTTCATCAGTCTTTGACATTGCATTAAGTTCAGGTTCTTCTTGAACTTCTCTAAAGTTATTTTCTTGTAATAAGGCTTCTTTACGAGCATTAACTAGTTGACGAAATTTACTTGGACCTACTCCATCTTTTTTTGAAAAAATGGCACCCTCATCTTTGGCAATGGCTGCTTTATCCATTTTTAAAAGTTCTTCTTGACTAATGGGTGTTTCATTTTTAATTTGGGGAGCATTTTTAATTGAGTCACGAATATTTGCTCGCATTTGTGCAAATCTGTCTAAGCTTTGACTTGGCATAGTTTCCCCCTCAACTTTTGGTAAAAGAGCTGGTTGAGGTTCGCTGATTTCACCAGAAACTAGTGCCCCACTAGTTTCTGCATCAAGATCATTAAAACCATTGGTTTCACTAACCTTAAAGTCCTCTGGCATAAATTCATTTATTTGCGGAGGCACATGCTCTTTTAAAAAATTTCTATTTTTATACTTGGCTATTTCTTTTTCCCCAACAAGTACATTAGCTAAAATGCTGCCATTTTTAATGGGAGAATTTAGTCTTATGGTTTTAACTACAACACCATTGTAATTCGATTTAACAATAAAGTCAGTCCCATCTTCAAGCAAAACTCGAGCAAAGTCAGCACCAAAGGCAATGGTATCATCTGTGAATAACCATTCAACAACAATTCCTTTAGTTGGTAAATTTCTAGCCCTTTGGTGTACCATAAATAATCCCCACTCCTACATATTATACCATTTTTTTTAGATTTTTTCAGGTGCTTAACTGACATAAAACCATTATTAATTATATAACATTCAAGGGGTTTTACATTAAAAATAGATTATAATTATTTTGTGAAGGAGCGATTTTAATTATGGATAAAAAAATAAGACCACAAGATGATTTTTATAACTTTGTTAATAAAGATTGATGTGATGGAGCATGTTTACCACCAGGATATTCATCTTGAGGTAGTTTTGAAAAACTAAGCAAAAAAGCAGTTACTGATGTTAATAATTTAATTGATAAATTAGCTGCAAGTAGTTCTTTAACAAGTGATCAAAGTAGAATTGTAAACACTTATAAAAACTACTTAAATTATGATGCTAGAAACAAAGCTGGATTAACTCCAATTCAAGATGTTTTAAATGAGGTTGAAACCTTAACAGATAAAAAAGATTTTACAGATTTTTTGATTAAAATGAATCAAAAATATTGTATTTCATTTTTCCACTCAAAAGGGATTGATTCAGATTTTAAAGATAGTAACCTTAGAGCAGTTACTATCAACTCTATGGGTTTGGGTATGAGTGATAAAGACTTTTATGACCCAACTCACCCAAGACATATAGAAATCAAAACAGCTTATGAAAAATACATTATTGAACTAGCAAATTATTCAAAAATAAAATTTAAAACTAATGATTTGTTTAAATTAATTTATGACTTTGAAGAAACATTGACAAAAGGAATGTTACGTCAAGAAGAGTTAAGAGATGTTGAAAGAATCTACAATGTCTATACAATTGCAGATTTACAAAAAATGTGTCCTTTTATTGACTGACAAAAATACTTAGCAACCTTAGGATATGACAAAGCTAAGAAAATAATTGTCTCAGAACCTAAATTTTTTGAAGATTTAAGTCAAATGCTTGATAAAATAAGCCTTGATGATATTAAAGATTTAATTTATTTTGACATCATTGACGGTTATACTGGTATGCTAACTGCTGAAATGGAACAAATTGCTTTCAATTATGGTTCAGTTTTCAATGGAGTTACAGAAATGAAACCAGTTAAAGAAAGAGCTGTTAGTTTTACCAATGGTTTAGTTGGTGAACTTGTTGGCCAAGAATATGTTAAAGAACATTTTTCTGAATCTTCAAAAAAAGATGTTTTAAAAATTGTTAATGATTTAATTAAAGTTTATGAAAAAAGGATTTTAAATCTAGACTGAATGACTTCTGCTACAAAAACAAAAGCAATTGAGAAACTTAAAACTTTTGCAATCAAAATTGGTTACCCAGATAAATTTGAAGATTACTCAAAAATTACAATTAGATCATATGCTGAAGGTGGGTCTTTATTTGAAAATATCTTAAATATTTCAAAACACTTTACCAAAAAAGCTTTGGCAGAAATCAACTTACCTGTTGATAAAACTAAATGGTATATGACACCCCAAACTGTAAATGCTTATTACAATCCCTTATCAAATGAGATTTGTTTTCCAGCAGGAATTTTACAAGCACCATTCTATGACATAAACCAATCACATGCAAAAAACCTTGGTGGTATTGGAGCAGTTATTGGTCATGAAGTTAGTCATGGTTTTGATGATGAAGGAAGTAAATTTGACAAAGATGGAAACTTAAATGATTGATGAACTGAAGAAGATTACAAACAATACAATTTAAGAACTCAAAAACTAGTTGAACAATATAGTCAATATGAAGTTGATGGCTCAAAACTTAATGGAAAATTAACTCTTGGTGAAAATATTGGAGACCTTGGTGGATTAAATGCTGCTTTGGATATTTGTCTAGAACAATGTCCAAATGAAGTTAAAGAATTTTTTGAAAATTATGCCTTTGTTTGAAGACGTATTTCAACACCAGAAAACATGAATACTCGTTTAATGATTGACCCCCATTCACCTGAAATTTTTAGATGTAATGGAGTGCTAGTAAACATTGATCTTTATCATGAAGTTTATGAAACTAAACCTGGTGACTTAATGTATAAAGTCAAAGAGGAAAGAATTAAAATTTGATAACAAAAAAAACGGTTTGGCCGTTTTTTTAATCTGGTTCTAATTTACTAATCAAGACACCTTTTTTAACAAGTTTTTTGTAACGTTCAGCCTCACGGATATTTTCTTTGATAAAAACACGATCTGCTGTTTTAACATTGGTTAACATTGAACGAATTTCACGACGAGTTTGGCGTTTCTTATTCCGCGCATTTCTAATTTCAGCCACTTTTAATTTTCGTTGTAGTATTTTTTTATTCTTTCTTTCAAGAATTAATTGGGCTTTTTCTTCTGTGGAAAGCCCTTCTAAGTTTTGTTTAAAAACTTGTGTCTCAGTTCTTTGTAACTTAATCACATTCTTTCACTCTTGTATTTTTTGATAACGGTTTTGTCTTTGCAATGCCATACGATAATCATGTTCTGCTTTTGTTAAAAGATTTTCATTAATATCGTGTCAACGATAGAACTTGTTATTGTTAATAGCAATATAAAAAAACTGTAAACTAATTACTAAAGTAGTGATAATTATGCAAGCTGAGATAAAGAAGAAAATCATCAAACCCATACTAAATTGAGAAGAGGCTCAAATATGTGGGTTTCCAAATTCATCAAAGGCCACTAAATCATATTTGTGTAAGTTAAAGAATCAATATGGATACCACATCTGTGAGGTAAAGGGTTGCATATTTGGACCAACATAAACTCCAAAACCTCCTCCTGTGACCTTATTTCAGTCAGCAATAAACGTATTCGTGACTGAATTATATGAGTAAACCTTAGAAAAGAAACTTGGACCATATTCTTGGAACCTAAATTCACCTCTAATTACTGAATAAATCAAGTAGAAAAGTGGATACATAGAAATTCCAATCATTCCAAATCTTGCATGAGTTCGCATTCCATGATAATAGTCACCACTTGATAAAATAAACTGGACAATCATTAAACAAGGAATGATTGCATGAAGCATCACTGTTGAAATTCAGTTAATAGCGTTATATGCACTCATTTCATCTCGACTGGCTAGCAAACCAAATCAAAAAACCAGCATTGTCACTGTGATGTAAACTGTAATTGCCAGTTCAATTCCAAAGGGTGGTTTTTTGTTGTAACTTTGTTTTAAAAAAACTACACAAAATAGGTAAGCAACCACTAAATAGTTAGATTGAGTTGTAAAAAAGGCATAGTTAATATTTAACCTTTGATAGTATGGCACACCTGTGAGGTTATGTTTTGGGGAGTATAACTGCACAAAAAAATCAAAAATTAAAAAAGCCATTAAAAAAATTAAAACTGTTAGTTTTATTGAAAATTCTGTACTTTTACTAAATTTCATGCATACACCTCCATTTATTTTATGATATCATTATTTTTTGTCAAAAATAATCTTAGTTTAGATAAATAAAAAAACCTCACAAATCTTCAAGAAATATTCTTAAAAATTAAAGGCTTTATTTGCATTTATTTTAAAAATTTTAAAGTTTCATTACAAATCATTAGTTCTTCATCAGTTCTAATTTTATAAATTTCATATTGAGATTGAGAACTTGAAACCTTAATGTAATCATCATATCCTGAAGCCATAGCTTTGTCATCATATTTGATATTTAAGATTTTTACTTTATCTAAGATTGATTCATTGGCTACTCTTGAGTTTTCACCAACTCCTGCAGTTAAAATTATAGCATCAACTTTCCCTTCTAAAAGGTTAGCATATTTAACTATAAAGTCTGCAATTCTTTGGGATCACATATCAAGAGTTAAAGCTGCTTTTTGGTTGTTTTGTTCAACTGCTGCAGTAATGTCACGCATATCACTTGAAATCCCACTAATTCCTAAAAGTCCAGATTTTTTATTTAAAATATCTGTAATTTGTTCTAAATCTAAACCTGTTTGTTTGGCAATATATTGATGTAGTGATGGGTCAATGTCTCCTGTTCGTGTTCCCATCATAATACCTGCTAATGGGGTTAACCCCATTGAAGTGTCAAATGATTTTCCTGCTTTAACACAACAAAGACTGGCCCCATTCCCTAAGTGACAAATAATTAGGTTAATTTTATCCACTGGTTTATTTATAATCTTAGCTGTTTTTTGAGTTATGTAATCAAAGCTAATTCCATGAAAACCATATTTACGAGCTGAATATTCTTCAAATCATTCATAAGGGATTGGGTATAAATAATTTTTTGGTGGCATAGTTTGGTGGAATGAAGTGTCAAAACAACCCACCAATTTTGCATTAGGCATATTTTTTTCAAAAGCATTAATTGCAGTTAAAGCTCCTGGGTTATGTAGTGGTGCTAATTTAATATTATCTTCAACCACTTTTTTCATTGTAGCATCTAAAACTACTGGTTTAACTACTTTTACTCCTCCATGCACAATTCTAAAACCAACTCCTTTAATGTCATTAACATCTTTAATAACATTATTTTCTTGGAAACGATTTAAGATTGCTTGCACTGCTGCTTCGTGATTTGGCATTTTATCATTATATTCTTTTTTGATACCTTCAATTTTTAAAGTTAAAGCACCATCAACTGTAATTCTTTCTGCCAACCCCTCAACAAAGGGTGTTGGTTCTGCTTGACCAGTGCTCTTGTATAATTTAAATTTAATTGAACTGCTACCTGCATTTACAACTAGTATCATTCTATTTTGCCTCCTTTTGTAAAGCTTGATAAATTGTTAAAATTGATGTTTGGTAAATATCTTCAACTGTGGCACCTCTAGATAAATCATTGACAGGTTTTTTTAATCCTAAAATAAATGGACCTGCAGCCTCAAAACCACCCATTCTTTGTGCTATTTTATAACCTATGTTTCCAGCATTTAAATCTGGGAAGACATAAATATCTGGATGGGCATTTTTAAATTTACATTTTGGGTATTTTTTGTTTCTAGTGGCTTGATCATAGGCACAGTCAAATTGCATTTCTCCCTCAAAAAGCAATCCGGGTTCATTATGTGCTTTTAAACGGTTAACAGCTTTGCTAACTTTATCAACCATTGGACCAGAACCTGAACCAACTGTTGAATAACTTAACATTGCCACTTCAATATCTGTAAATTTTAGATCTTTGGCAAAGTTTGCAGCCATTAAAGCAATATCAGATAAATGTTTTGAATTTGGATCAACATTTAAAGCACAATCTGTAAAGATGTATTGTTCTTCACCTTTTGTCATCACAAAGACTGAAGAAGCAATTGAATAATCTTCATGAGTTTTAATAATTTGTAGTGCAGGTCTTAAAGTATCTGCGGTTGAGTAATTTAACCCACAGACCATAGCATCTGCTAAACCCATTTGCACTAACATTGCCCCATAATAATTTCTTTTTTGAACTAAAAGAGTGGCTTCATCTTCTTCTAATCTACCTTTTCTGATAGTTAGTAATAAATTTAACATCTCTTGGTTAATATTATTTTTAATAGCAATTGTTTTAATTCCAGCCACTAAATTATTGGGAATTTCAGCTTCAGTTCCAAATAACACAGCCACATCAGCAAGACCCTCAGTTTGCAAGCGGTTGGCTACCTCTATAATTTTATCCTCTTTTCCCTCTGGAAAAACTAATTTCATTTTTTTTGTAGATTTTTGTAATTCACTTTTAATTTCTTTGATTCAAAACATAATTTTTATCCTTTTCTATATGCTTGTATTTCTTTAAGACGAGTTGATGAGATTTTTCTAGTTGGACTATCTGCTATAAAAATAACAGTTTCCAAACCAGGATTCAAGGTTTTATTAGCATCTGAAATTTCCATTTCATATTCAAGATCATCTTTATCTCTAATTCCTCTAATAATAAAGTCAACCCCTAATTCTGCAGCTAACTCTGCAGTTAGCTTGTCTTCATTGATGATAATTTCAACCCCTGTCATTCCAGAGGTACTAGCTTTAATTGCAGCAATTCGTGACTCCAAATCTGGGGTAATATCTTTAAAAATGTTTTTACTAATAACTAAGTAAACTAAGTCAAAGATTTTTCTAGCCTTTTTTAAGATTTGTAAGTGTCCCTCATGGAAGGGGTTAAAACTACCTGGATAGATTGCTTTCATAAGCTCACCTTTTCTATGTTATTATTTTAAAACAATTGTTGATATAATTTCTATTATTCTTAAATTTGTGTAAAATTATTAGGTTAGGAGAAAAAATATGAAAATACTTATGATTGATGTTGGGAATACTACTGCTGATTTTAGAGTTTGAGATTCCCAAACTAAAACCATCACCAAATTAACTAGACCACTAACAAATTCAGTGGCAACTGACTCACCAAAACAGATAGTTCAACTTTTAAAAGATCAAGAAATTGTTATTAACAAAATTCTTTATGTTTCAGTTGTTCCAGTTTGAAATGATTTAATTCGTGAACTGGCTGTCCTTTTAAAAGTTGAAGTGTTTAATGTGAGAAACTTAGTTGACCTAGAATCTGAAATTTTTGCAATTGATAACTCTGCTAAAATTGGAGCAGACTTTATTTGTAATTATTTTGCTGCTCGTAAAATGTATAACTTAGAAAATGGTGTCATTGTCTCAATGGGCACTGCCACCACATTTTTAGTTGTTCAAGATGCTTGTATTGTCGGAACCATTATTGCTCCTGGATTAACCACAGCTTTAAATGGTTTAATTAGTAATGCTGCTTTATTACAAAATTTTCACTATGAAAAATCAGACAAAATAATTGGTAAAAACACAGTTGATGCCATTAATCTTGGAGCCTATAATGCTCATTTGTGAATGACAACTGCTGTTATTAACAATTTACGCAAAAACTTTAAAATTGGTCAAGTAATTTACACTGGAGGTAACTCCCTAGTCTTTGAAACTGAAATAGCTAATGGGCTAGGAAAATTTAATGAACAATTAATTTTTGAAGGAATTGTGGCAATTGCTAAAAACATTACTAATTAAAAGATTCAAATACTTGAATCTTTTTTTAACTTCTGACTGCGGCAATACCTTGTTCAATAATTTTGCGACATTCAGTTACATATTCTTTGCTTGGTGGTTGAACATTACGCAAGTAGAATTTCATTTTTAAATTTTCATATTTAGGAATCATCATATTATGGTATGGGAGCATTTCTAAACGTTCCATATGTTTTAACTTACCTACAAATTCTCCAAGTTTTTCAAGATCTACTTTATCATCAGTTCAACCAGGAACTAAAACATGACGAACTCACATTTTTGTACCAACTTCATCTGTCAACAAAATCCCTTGTAAAATATTGTCATTAGGGCGCGAAGTTAATTTAATATGTTTTTCATTATCAATATGTTTTAAGTCTGCTAAAACCAAATCAGTATGTAATAAAAGTTCTCTTCATTTTTCTTTAATTTTAGGAATATTTTGAAAAGTTCCATATGAGGTATCTAAACAAGTATTGATTCCTAATGACTTAGTCTTTTTAAAAAGTGCAATACAAAAATCAATTTGAGCAGTAGCTTCTCCCCCAGATAAAGTAATTCCACCATTACGATAAAATGATTTATTTTTTTGATAAAGTCTAATAACTTCATCAACTGTGATTGGTTTATCTCTTTTGAATTCTAAAGTTTCAGGGTTGTGACAGTATTTACAACGTAAATAACAGCCTTGTAAAAAGATTACAAGTCTTACCCCTGGACCATCAACTGCTCCAAAGGTTTCAATACTACTGTAATATCCAATTGGTTGTTCCATAATGACACCTCCTTATAAAAAAGGAGAACCTAAATTAGTGCTCCCTTTTTTAGTTACATTGATTCGTGAAAAGTTCTTGAGATAACTTCATCTTGTTGTTGTTTTGTCAATTTAACAAAGTTAACTGCATATCCTGAAACTCTAATTGTTAATTGTGGGTGGTTTTCTGGGTGTGCTTGGGCATCCCTTAAAACTTCTCTGCGTAAAACATTGACATTTAAATGGTGTCCACCATTTGCCATATAACCATCTAACATATTAACTAAGTTACCAACTTGTTGTTTTGAGAATTTTTCCATAATTTTTTACTCCTTTTTAGTTTTTCAACTATTTTATTTTTGCATCTTCAGGAATTTCTCCTGAAACTTGGAAGTCTCCGTTAATGATTAGGTCATCATCTTTTCCTAAAGCATTTGGAATCACTGAGAAGGTATTTGAAATACCATCAGCTGCATGTTTGAATGGAATTTTTGAAACTGATGCCAGTGAAGCAATAGCTCCAGTACAGTCTCTTCCATGCATTGGGTTTGCTCCTGGGGCAAAAGCTTCTGGGAATCTTCTACCACAAGGTGTATCACCTGTTGATTTACCATAAACTACATTTGATGTAATTGTCAATACTGACATTGTAGCTTCTGAATTTCTGTATGTAAAGTGTGAACGCACATAGTTCATAAAGATTTTTACCACATCTTTGGCAATTTGATCTACTCGGTCATCATCATTTCCATATTTTGGGAAATCTCCTTCTGTACGATAAGATGTGACAATTCCAGTTTCATCACGAACTGGGAAAACTTTAGCATATTTAATAGCAGATAGTGAGTCAGCTACAACACTTAATCCAGCAATACCTGTGGCGAAGAATCTATGTACATTTGTGTCATAGAAACACATTTCTGCACTTTCATAATAATATTTATCATGCATATAATGAATTACATTTAATGTATTTACATATTTGTCTGCAACTCATTTCATCATATTGTTAAATTTCATTCAAACTTCATCATAGTTTAATTGACCATCACCAGTAGTTACTGGTTCAAATCTTGGTGAAACTTGATCTTTTGAAATTTCATCCACCCCACCATTAATTGCATATAGTAGAGTTTTTGCAAGATTAGTTCTTGCTCCAAAGAATTGCATTTGTTTTCCAACTTTCATTGGAGAAACACAACATGCAATGGCATAATCATCACCATGAGTTGTTCTCATAATGTCATCATTTTCATATTGCATTGATGAATACATAATTGAGTATTTGGCACAGAACTCTTTAAATCCTTCTGGTAAATTTGTAGATCACAAGATTGTTAAGTTTGGTTCTGGTGATGGTCCCATATTTGATAGGGTGTGAATGTATCTAAATGAAGTTTTAGTTACAAGTGTTCTACCATCTAATCCCATTCCTGCAATTGATTCAGTGGCTCAAACTGGGTCACCTGAAAAAATTTCATTGTAAGCAGGGGTTCTTGTAAATTTAACAATTCTTAATTTCATTACTAAGTGGTCAACTAATTCTTGAGCTTGTTCTTCAGTAATAACTTTATTTCTTAAATCTCTTTCTAAATAGATATCTAAGAATGATGAAGTTCTCCCAAATGATTCAGCTGCACCATTGTTTTGTTTAATAGCTGCCAAATATGCTAAGTAAGTAAAGTTGAAAGCTTCAACTGCATTACTTGCAGGTTTTGAAACATCAAACCCATAACTTGCAGCCATTTTGGTAATGTCTTTTAAGGCATTAATTTGTTCTGTAATTTCTTCTCTTAATCTGATTTTTTCTTCAAACATTTCCCCGTCAATTAATTCTGCATCTTTAATTTTTTGTTCAATTAAAAAATCTGTTCCATAAAGTGCTAACCTACGGTAGTCACCAATAATTCTCCCACGTCCATAAGTATCAGGTAAACCAGTTACAATATGGCTACGACGAATTTTTCTCATATCAGGAGTATAAGCATCAAACACACCTTGGTTGTGAGTTTTTCTGTATTTTGTAAAGATTTCTTTGACACGATCAGAAACTTGGAATCCATATGATTCGTTCGCTTGAACTGCCATACTAATTCCACCTCAAGGCATTAATGCTCTTTTAAATGGTTTATCTGTTTGTAAACCAACAACTTTTTCAAGTTTTTTATCAATAAATCCAGCAGCATGTGAGGTAACTGTTGATGGTACATCACTATCAACATCTAAAACCCCACCAGCTTCTCTTTCTTTTTTAGTTAAATCCATAACCATGTCTCACAATTTAGTTGTGGCTTTGGTTGGACCAGCTAAAAAATCATCTCCCCCATCATAAGGGGTATAATTTTTTTGAATAAAGTCTCTAACGTCAACTTCTTCAGTTCAGAAACCTGTTTCAAATCCTTCTCATTGTTTATATTTCATTTTACTACCTCCAGTTTTATTATCTCATTTATAAGTGAAATTTTTTATCATTTAAGCAAAAAACAAGGTTTTTATGGAAAAAATACCTTGTTTTAAAGTGTTTTTATATAAAATAATCTTGATTTTTTAAAAAAATGAAATTATTTTTCAAATTTAGGTATTGGTTTACCATAATATGCATCTAAGTAAATTTGTTTTAAATCTTCAATTAAAGGATATCTTGGGTTTGCTCCTGTACATTGGTCGTCAAATGCATCTTCTGCCATTTTATCCAATGAGTCTAAGAAAGCTTTTTCATTAACACCATAATCTTTAAATGATGCTTTTAATTCAACTTCTTTTGTTAATTTTTGAACAGTTACAATTAGTTCATCCACGAGTGCTGCATTAGTTTTACCTTTTAATCCAAGTTCTTTTGCCATTTGAGCATATTTTTCTAATGAATTTTGAGTTGCATATTGTGAGAAGTAGGCTTGTTTTCCACCTTCTAAAACACAAGCTGCATTGTAACGAATTACATATGGTAACAAAATAGCATTAGCAGCCCCATGAATAACATCATGGTATCCCCCAACTTTATGTGACATTGAGTGGACAATTCCTAAGAAAGCATTAGCAAAGGCGATTCCAGCAAAGGCTGCACCATCCATAACTTTTGCTCTAGCTTCTTGGTCTTCACTACCATTGTGGTATGCTTTTGGCAAGAATTTAATAATATTTTTTGCCCCTTGTACTGCATAACCATCAGTGTACTCAGTAGACATTACAGAAACATATGCTTCTAAACAGTGAGTTAAAGCATCAAGTGCTGGTGCATTTGTAGCCATTTTTGGTACAGTCATAGTTAGCTCAGGATCAATAATTGCCATTTGCGGAGTTAATGAATAATCTGCAAGTGGGTATTTTTTATGAGTTTTGTCATCAGTAATAACAGAGAATGGTGTTACTTCTGAACCTGTTCCTGAGGTTGTTGGAATACACAACATTTTAGCTTTTCTACCTGTTCTTGGGTATTTAACTATTCTTTTTCTAATATCTGCAAAAGTTACTGCTAGATCTTTAAAGTCAATTGCTTTACCATCATTTTCATACATTAATCACATTAATTTAGCAGCATCCATTGATGAACCTCCACCAAATCCAATAATTAAGTCTGGTCCAAATTTAGCCATTATTTCTGCACCTTTTGAAGTGGTAGATAACATTGGGTTTGGTTCCACATCATCAAAAATTGAGTATTGAATTTTTAACTTGTCTAATTGTTGAGTGATTCTTTTCCCATAAAGTTGGTTAATAACTTTATCAGTTACAATAAATGCTTTTTTGATTCCTCATTCTTTTAAGTCATCAAAAGCAAATTCAAGTGCCCCATATTTATGATAAATACGTTCTGGCAATCTTAGTCATTGCATATTTTCCCTTCTTTCTGCTACTGTTTTAACATTTAATAAGTTTAAAGGACCCACATTTTGTGAAAATGAGTTTCCCCCATGAGTTCCACAACCCAAAGTTAAACTTGGATCTAGACCAAAGTTATATAAATCTCCAACTCCTCCAAGTGATGAAGGTGAGTTGATTAATAATCTTCCTGGGTTAAGTCCTTTGAATTTTTCAACTTTTGATTCATTTTTTGCAACATCAACTCATAATGATGCTGTGTGACCTGGTCCCATTGTTAAAATTTCTTTTGAAATTTTAATGGCATCATCATAGTTTTTGGTTTTGTAAATAGCCGCATAAGTTGAAAGTTTTTCATGTGCTAATGGTTCATCATATGATGTTGAACTTGCTTCAACTAAAATAAAACGAGTAGTGTCTGGAACTGAAATTCCCACTGTTTTTGCAACAACTAGTGCAGTTCTACCAACAATTTCAGCATTCAGAAGGCCATATTTACCCTCTTTAAACATAGCTTTTCTAAATTTATTTTTTTCTTCTTCTTTTCTTACAACATAAGTGTTTTTACTTTCAAATAGTTTAACCACTTGATCATAAACACTTTCTAAAACAACAATTGAGTTTTCTGTTGCACAAACAACCCCATTGTCAAATGTGTTTGACTGAATTATTGATGAAGTTGCAACATCTAAGTTTGCACTATCATCAATGATTGCTGGGGCATTCCCAGCTCCAACTCCAATTGCTGGATTTCCTGATGAATAAGCCGCTTTTACCATACCTGGTCCACCAGTTGCTAGAATAATGTTTGCATTTTTCATAACATATTCTGTACCTTCAAGACTTGGATTGTCAACTCAAGCAATGATACCTTTTGGTGCTCCTGCTGCAACTGCTGCATCTAAAACAATTTTAGCTGCTGCAATTGTTGATTTTTTTGCTCCTGGGTGAGGAGAAATAATAATTGCATTACGAGTTTTCAATGCCATAAGACATTTAAAAATTGCAGTTGATGTAGGATTGGTTGTAGGAATAACAGCACCAACCACCCCAATTGGTTCATAGACTTTTTGAATCCCTAGTGCTTTATTGCTATAAAATGTACCTACTGTTTGCAAGTCTTTATATTTGTTATAAATCATTTCACTAGCGAAATGATTCTTCATAATTTTATCTTCAACAATTCCCATACTTGTTTCTTCGTGTGCCATTTTTGCTAATGGTATACGATTTTCACTTGCAACAAGTGCAGCATTCCTGAAGATTTCATCAACCTTTTCTTGTGAAAAAGTTGAAAATTTTTCATAAGCTTCTTTAGCTTGATCAAATAATTTTTTTAATTCTTCCATCTAAGTAACTAGCCTCCATTTTTATTATAGTCCTAATTTGAAATTTTTTTTCATCTATTGTCAAAAAACCTAGACTTTTTTTTACCAAAAATTTGCTAAAAAAATAAAATGTTGAAAATTTTTTTAAAAAAAATAGCTACTAGCTATTTTTTAAGGATTTCATCAATCACTTCATATCCTCTTTGAACTCCACCTTCAACAAAACCATTATAGTTTTTGCTAAATTCTGCCCCACTAAAATGGATATTGCCTACTGGTTTTGATCAAATTTTATGATACTTGTTTCAGTCATTAATTCCAAGTTTAGAAACAAAATAACCATCTTTGAATATTTCATCATCTCAATTGTATTCTGAAAAATCACTGTAGTTATATGCTTCAGCTGAATCATAAATAGTTTTAATTTCATCTAGCAAAATCTGTTTACGTTCTTCAACTGATTTGCTCATGATTACATCTTTTTTGTCTCCAATTACAAACCCAACAAAGACATAATCTTTATTAATAACTGTGGTGTTTTCGATACACTTTGAAATATAGCCACTAGTTTTTAAATTAAAACCATGACCATCTCAAAATTTGGTTTCGTACGTGAATGAGAATTTATAAACTTTTGTTTTTGAAAATGCTTTCATTAAAGCAATGTTTTCTGGTGGTAATGGTGGTTCAAAATTAATTTCTTTGGTCATTTCTGGTGCCAAACCAATAATAACATGGTCAAATTCATAGCTATCTTGGTTGGTATGAATGATTACTTTGTTACCTTTTTGTTCAATTTTTAAAACTTTTGAATTTAACAAAATGTTTTCAAGACCAATTTGGCGAGCTAGTTTTTTTGCTAGCAACACCAATCCACCAACAATTCTTTGTTCATTTAAACCTGCACTAAACTCAAAGAAATACTTGACTGCGTTATTTGATTTAATAAAGAATAACACATTAAGTAATGAAGTGTTATCAACTTGAAAGTTTGAAAAATGCCAGTTAAATAAAACATTAACACTGTCTTTTATCAGTTGATCATTTGTTTGATACATAATTCACTCATTGAAATCAATGGCATCCCAATTTTTTGCTTTTGGATGATTCATTAAATCATTTAAATCTAGCTGATCTGCCATGTAACAAATTTCATCAATTAGTGCTTTAAATTTCGGGAGATCTAAGCCCATTTTTACTTCACGTTCAAATAGATGTTCAAAATCTGCTTTTACTGGTGTAGCAAATGTTAATAAACCTAAGTTATCAATTAGCTTTTGTACCTCTTTGTGGTGGTGATTAAATCATTGACCTCCAAGTTCAATGATTGACCCATCAACTAAATCTTTATTAAGTAAACGCCCTCCAACTTGGTCTCTACCATCAAAAACTGTGAATTCCATACCTAATTCTTTAGCTTTCATTGCAGAGGCTAGACCTGAGATTCCTGCCCCAATTATCCCTATTTTCATTTTTTGCCTCCTATTGTCTAATCTTTCTAATTTTAAAACTTTTTAATACAAAATACTAGACTTTTTAAAGTAATAATAAAAACACCCAAAATTGGGTGTCATATGCGCATATGATATTGTAAATTAACGTTTTGAAAATTGAGGTGCACGACGTGCTCCATATAAACCATATTTTTTACGTTCTTTAACACGTGCATCACGGGTTAATAAACCTTTTCCTCTTAAATCAGGCTTGTAGTCTTTACTTGCTTCTAATAAAGCACGAGCAATTCCTAAGCGAGCTGCTCCAGCTTGCCCTGTAAATCCTCCACCTTTAACAGTGACTCTGATTGAAAAGTCTGTTTTTGTACCTGTAGCTACTAGTGGTTGTTCCATGTCTTGAACTAATGTTGCATATGGGAAGAACTCTAAAGCTGGCTTTCCATTGACAACAATTTTACCATTACCTGGAGTTAAAATTACTTGGGCAGTTGAAGATTTTCTTCTTCCAGTGCCTCTATACATAACTGATTCTTTTTTTGCAGCCATTATTTTTTATCTCCTTTTCTGGTATTTATTACTAAAACCTCTGGGTTTTGAGCTTGGTGTGGGTGTTCTGGTCCTGCATAGACATGCAAGGCACGATATTGGTTTCCACCTTGAACATTTTTAGGTAACATTAGTCTTACTGCTCTTTCCACAATTCTTTCTGGGAACAATTCACGTTGAGTTTTAACATTTCTTGATTTTAATCCCCCAGGATACATAGAGTGGTGGTAGTAATTTTTATCAGTTTCTTTTTTACCTGATAAAACAACTTTTTCAGCATTAATAATGATCACGTGATCGCCATTATTAATGTGAGGTGTATAATTTGGTTTATGTTTTCCTCTTAAAACTGTAGCAACTTCAGTAGATAAACGTCCCAAAATTGCATCAGTTGCGTCAACTACATATCATTTTTTAGCAATATCTGCTGTTTTAATAAGTGTAGTTTGTTTCATTGTGCTTTTTCTCCTTCGCTTCCGGGGCTTGTGAGTAAGCAAATATATTATATCTTATTTTTACATAGATTCTAGACTTTTTGTAAAAAAATGCTTGGCAATCCATTGTTATCAAAACAAAAAAGGACTAAATGTTATCAAAAAACCCTTGCTTTATAACAAGGTTTTGTTAAATTAAGTAATTAAATTTGAGTAATTTGAATAATCTAGGTTAATTAATTTCATTTCTCCTTGATTCCCGTTTTTTGAAACGGGAATAACACCAAATTGCATTTTGTTTCCTCTAATTGGTAATTCTGCAACAAAAACTTCAGTATTTGAGGTTTCATTTACTCGGTAATATTTATTATCATAATGATAATAAATTTCATAGTAATCAATATCAACTGCATTACTAGTTCAAGCCAAACGCACATTTACATTATTTTTACTTCTAATCACTGAAAGTTCTGAAGTAATGTTTGAAATTTCAGGAAGTTCAGTATTGCTAGTTTGACTTGATTTTTTAAAAGTGAAGTGACCAACATTAAATTTAAAATTACCATTAACTTTTGAGTTAAATCTTAACCCAAGTTTGGCAAGTTTTTTGGATGTTGATGCACTAATAGGAACCTCTATTTTGTATCAACCAGCAGCTAATTTTTGAGGAGTTCCTAAAACTTCTGCAATTTTATTTTCTCCATCATTTGTATATGTAGCTAAAACTTGTACTGAGTTAGCAACATCTTCAACTACTTCACCTGTAGTTTCATCAAATGCTGAAAATACAAAGCTTGTTTCATAACCTGATTTTGAAATATTTGCACCCATTATATTTCAGTCATAATTTGAGTTTGGTGCAAATTCTGCATTTGTAACTGATCCATCAGGTAAAACTTTACCCCCAATTGCTAGTGAATTACCTTTTTGATAAGGGTGATAATAATCATAAAAACCATTAACTTTTGCATCAATAGGGAGAACTTTATTTTCTCCTGTTTTTTTAATATCTCATGTATAAGTTGGTAGAGTTGAAGTTAAACGACGATTAGTCCATGGATAATCTGAAACTGTTTGTAAAACATTCCCCAGCTTATCTCGAGTAAGAAACTTTGTTCCATTTCCAAGTGAAAATGAACTTTCAATTAAAGGCGTATTTGCAACTCCATCAATTTCTTCATCTGTTATTGGGGTGTATTCTTGAATTAATGAACCAATCCCATAGCTTTTACTAATTAATCCAGCATTTACTTCATAATCAAATAAATCGCGATAAGTAATACTTCCTGGTTCTAAGGGGCTATTTGGTGTTTCAATTCTTGGATCTGCATATAACATGTTTCTAGTGTTAATACCAGAAGTTGATTTTGATCCAGTATCACTTTCACTTAAACCTCCATTTAATCCAGTAAACATGTAATTGTCATACATGTTTGTTACTTGCTGGGCAAATAATCAAGATTTTAAACGATAATCATATTCATTTAAGTCACCGTTAATATTGGCAATTTGAAAAGCTTGTGAGCCAAAGTTTCCTGAACCTTCTCCTGAAAAAGAAGAAAAAGACTGGTACACGTTTTTATCATATTCAAATTCACCAGTGTGGTCTAAACCATAAACCATTTGTCTTCAATCATAACTACCAATATACTGGTAGGCTGCTGCAGTTTCTAATAGTGAATGGACTTTACTAGCATCAATATTTCTTGAAGCAATATAATCTTTGTTCATATCTGGAGTTACTCGAAAATCATTTTGTAAAATATCCACATAATCTAGCATTCTTGCATAGTCAGTGAAATTTGGAGTATTATTAATACTTGCCAATGACCCACCATCTCGATAATAAATAATTTTTAAGTTTTTTGCCAAAGGATTTTGGTGCTTAGCTTTTTTTGCTTGAAAATCTTTTAGTAAATCATATGCATAATTGGCTGGTACAACTGTCCCGTTTGGTCAACCTCCATTTGTTTCATCATTATAAAATCAACCATCAAACCCTAAATCTAAGGCCATGTCTATTAAGGTATCTGCTAGTTTATAAGTTCCATCAGCATTTGTTTCTAAAAAATCTATCATTTCAGCTCTAGTTAAACCTCCATAACCTGAAAAAAACATTAAACCAAAAACTGGTGTACCATTAATGTGCCCAGCATCAATTACATCTGCTGCTGGGGGTGAGATATTTCCATGTTGGCCTCAATCAAATAAATAATCTCGGTACTGAAAATTATTGACTGATTTTTCAAAAGGATTTTTTGTACCATTATTTGTATTTTGAAATGATCCATTTGAACGTGAATGGTCTCGGATATCTCCAAATGAAAGTCTTTCATCTTGACTAGAAACAGATTTTAGTGCTGTCTTGGAACGAGCTAATAATGGTTGAATGGCTTTTGCATAATTGTAATCAATGTCACTAACATCATTTCATTGTCAAATAGAATTTGCTCTTAAGTATTTTCGAGCCTTTGAAGTGACTCCAAAGTCACTTCAAAAATTACCTGCTGCATAGATTTTATTAATTGGTGCTCCGGTTGTGGCTTGTTTAATTAATGAGGGCCCCTCTTTAAAATTAGTATTGTATTGATCAAAGTCAAAGTGACTACCAACATAGTTTGATTGGCTGTTAATAACCTCACCATTAATGTTGGTGTTACTTTCAGCTAAAACTGCTTTGTTATTTAGATTTTTTAATTCTAAGTCATAACCAGTTGAGCCATTAGATCAATCAAAATCTTCAAGTGAACTTAAGTATTTGTGAGTAGATTGTTCGCCAATGTTACAAGCAACTGCATTGAATGACAATGAAGTCAATAGTGTTATTGCTGAAAAGCTAGATAATAATTTTTTCATATTGCCTCCTATCATTTCATTTCTTTTAATTCTAAATACTGTTGATAAATTTTATTTACATATTTTTTTGAATAATTGTTCAAAACTGTTAATGGATTGCTGTATAATTGACTACGATCAGCTGGTAAAGTGCTTTCATCATTTCTAACAATTGATGGATGAACATAAAAATCAAAGGAGAAGAAAAAGTAATATCCTGATAGTTCACTATCTCCTGGAGGCCAAATTTCAAAGTAACTTATCATTTCATCATACTTGTAAAAACAAAATAATCTATCTATCATTCTTGAATCTAGTAAACCAAGTTTATCAATGTGAGCTGGGTTAGAATTGTATGATGCATTATACATCATTTGAGCATAAATTTGTTGTAAGTAAGCGGCCATTATGTATTGCATTGTTTCCGAACTATTGTATTCAAATTTTAAATATTGATAGGCTCTTCATTGTAAGAAATTTTGACTTTCTCTATCACTGTTTGAAACACTTAAACTCAATCTTAAGGTTTCTTTAGCTGGATGTGAGGCTTCAACAATTATATTACCATCACCAGGTTTTTTAGTACCCTTAAACCAAACAGCGCCTCGGTCATCTAATCTTAAAATTTCAATACTATCTGGGATTGAAGAAGTCACTGAGAATTCATAACCTAAGTTTTGTAAAGTTTTGTAATTATAGATTTGAAAAAATTCTTCTTCACCTAGAGTTGAAGCACTCATAGAAATCGATCCAAATGGAGTGGCTCAATCTCGATACGGTAATTCAAAATCTGGAACTATTTTATCTTCTAGTAAAGGGTCTGAAATTATGAATTGTTCTTTGGGAACATAATAATTGGTTAAATCAATTTCTTCATCAAACCCTCATCTAATTGCATGATTAATAACTGCATATTGGAATTGAATTAAGTAACTGTTTAAAATTCTACCATTTCTGTCCATTTCATTTTTTCAACTTGAAATGAATTTGTAATCATAACCAATATCTCTAATTCGTAAAATGTAATCTATATTTTTTTCAAATTGTCTTTTAGCTGTGCAAGCAACAGTTAAAGAACTAGTTGCTGTTATTGCTAACATTGGGGTTAATGTTCCAATTAAACTAAGTAATTTTTTCATGATGTTTTTTACCTCCATTAAAGTTAAAGATAGCTACAACAGATATTAGTGCAGTTCATAATAAAGTGAAAGGAACTAAGAAATAGTAATCAATAAGAAAAAGTTTTGTTGCTAAATTAACTATTACTAAATTAATTAGATTGTCATTGGTCTGTAAATCAACATATAACCCATACATAAATCAAGTAAAGTATTTTTGTGGTATCAAAAAACCAAAATAATACAATTCATTGTATAACACTCCACTATTGGGATTAAACATGATGTCTCCAGCAATTAAAGAAATTGAGACAATTAAGAGATTAATTATTTGAATAAAGGCAATGTTTTTAATTGCAAAAGCAAAGAAGAAACCAACAAAAAAGTAAAATACTGAACTTAACATCAACAAATAAAAGATTCCTAAAATTCTTCTAAAAGTTGCTACAGTAGCAACCTGTTCTTGAAGCATAAGTGTATTGTAACTTTTTAAGGTTAGTGCCACTGTGAAAGACTTGTTTGTTAAAAATAAGTCAATTCCTAAGGCTAAAAGAATGAAGACTAGTAAAAAAATAATGTTAATTACAATAAAGACAGCTAAAAAAGCTAAAATAAATGTAACTTTATTGATCTTAAATAAGTGCATTTGTTTAAAGAATATTGATTCTCGTCAATCTGTTACAACTGCTGAGACTAGAAATATTGAGCACAAACTTGGAATAAATAAAAAGGTCATAATAATACCTGGATTTATCATTTGTTTGTCAAAGTTACTTTGTAATAAATTTACAAAAAGATAAATAAAAATCGGTAAAAAGACTGAGAAAACATACAGTCTTGCAGACTTGAAAGTAGACTTAAATCCATATTCTAAGGTTTTTCAGTATTTTTCTAAAAAACCTTTTTTCTCAGCAAATGTGTTGTCTTTTTTTAGATTGGTGTTCATTATTTCACCCCCCACTTAAAGTAAAAATAATTGTGAATAAAGTACCCACCTAATATTAATGTGGTAATACTTAATGGAATTCAAATGTTTTTAAAAGATATAAAAACATCAGCTCCTAGTAAATTGTTGGTACCAATAATTTGCGTTATACCCTGATAGTCTATATATTGATATGAAGTAATCATAAAAAACACTCAGACACTATACTTCATTGGGTTTAAATATTGGATTACTGAAACTGCCATGTGTTTTGAAGTTACTTGTGGAATAATAATCATATCACTTGATAGTAGTAAAATTATCAAAACCACTAATGCTAACAAATTGGCTAAAATTTTTGATTTTGCAAAATTTGTAACCAGCAAGAAAGTTGCAGTTGAAGACAGTGACATCAGTGTTAAAGCAAAAACTGAAAGCATTCAAATGTACCAGTTAATGTCATCAATAATGCTATTTGTAACTTGAATTGAAAGAGAGATGTTTAAGAAAATTAATGCACCACAAACATTCAAGAGAAATGAGCATCAAGAAGTTAACACGCCAATTACCATCATGGCACAAACTAGATTAATTGAATTAACTCCCTGTAATTTTAATTGTTTTAAAAATAGTGTTGCCTTTCAATTATTAATCAATATTGAAAGATAAAATGATATTGTGAAAATTCCAACACATAAAAAACCTAAAAATTGTGGAGGATAAACTGCATTGATATCAAGGTTGAATCAAACTGAGTATAAAACAAATGATAATACTAATGGAATTAAGAATGAGAAAATGTAAAATTTTGGATACTTTAACAACAAAAGACTGAGAAAGGTAAAAGTTTTTGCAAAGGTTTTCAATTCACTTTTAACTTTTATCATTGTTGAAAAATTCCTCCATGTATTTTCTTACAGATCCATTTTGCTTAATAACTTCTTGGGTTGTTTTGTTTTCAACCACTTTACCATCTTTTAACAAGATAATTCTTTCACAAAGCTGCTCAATCTCATCTGGAATATGTGAAATTATTAAAAGAGTGATTTTATCCCTTTTTCGTAAATTGTTAATATAGTTTAAGATTTTAATTTGCATCTTAATATCTAACCCTGTAATTAACTCATCTAATATCAAAAGTGTTGGCTTATTAATTATTGCTAAAAAACAATTAAATCTCTGTTTTTGACCTGCTGATAGCTTAGTGATGTCTTCTTTTAAAATTTTCTCAATTTCAAAAACTTCAAAAATCTCCATTGTGTATTGGTCTTCTTTTCATTTTTTGCCTTTAAAAAATTTAATTAAATCTAAAGCTCTTGTTTTTGGTGGTCAAACACCTTCTTGAAATTGAATTCCTATCCGTTCATTGATGTTTTTTGAAAAAATAATTTCGCCACTTGTCTTGTTCTGAATTCCTCCAATGATTTCTACAAGTGTAGTTTTTCCCGCACCATTAGCACCCAAAATTGCAACACTTGTTCCTTTTTCAATTTTTAACTCTAGTTCTTTAAGAACTTCTTTGTCTCCATATTTTTTTGTAAGATTGCTAATTTGTATCATTAAATAATCCTTTCGATTTACCTGCCAAAAATTATTATATATTTTAATTACGTATTTGTAAAGTATAAGTGTAGTCCAAAACTTGATTAAGACAAGGTATTTGTGGGAAAAATTTAAATGTGGAAAAGCAAAAAAAGGCACAATTCTGTGCCTTAAGTGTGGTTATTAGTAACAAGAAGTTATGGTTATGTATCCCCTTCTCGCAATTTGCTTATGCAAGAATACAAGGTCTATAACTTAATTTTACTGTATTTACAAAATATGACGTTATTTAGCTTTTTTAAAATAACCACTCAATAAGCATACCATTAATTTTTTTAATATTCAATAGCAAATAAAGTTAATCCTTCTGGATTTGCTAAAAATGGTAATTTTTCATGAGTTCTTTTTAATGTTGCAATAATCTTGTTTAGACTAGTTTTGCCAGCAGCATAAGCTAATGCAGCTCCGACAATCATTCTGATTTGGTATCTAATAAAACCTTTAGCTTTAAATTCAATAATTAATTTTTTTTGCTCTTCTTTTAACCTAATTGAATCAATTATTCTTATTGAGTTAATTGCTGCCAGTTCAAATTCTTTTAAACCTGAGAAATTGAAAAAGTCATGTGTACCCACAAATAGTTGTAATGCCTCATTTAACTTATTTTGATCAAACTTAAATTTAGGTTGCAAATAATAGCGGTTTTCAAAAACATTTGGTGTATCTAAATTGATTTGATAATGATAGGTTTTTTGTTGACAATTTCTAACCCGAAACTCAGGTTTTATTGGTTCTATTTTTGTAATTTTGATTCCAACCGGGAGAGCACTATTTAAGCCATTTAAAAAGCCTGGTAAATTTGGGCTAAATTCCAATTCCACTCAGGCTTTTTGATCAACAGCATGAACTCCAGCATCAGTTTTTGAAGCTCCAACAACTCGAAACTGGGCATTTCTAGTAACTTGACTAATTGCAGTTTCAACTTCTCCTTGGATAGTTCGTTGTTTTGTTTGTTTGGCTCAGCCACAAAAATCTGTGCCATCATATTGAATTGTAAATAAATAGTAGTTCATCTATTGAATTTTGCTCATAGCTAGAATTCTATCAATTCTAGGAATTTCAAAACGGTGGAATAATGGTGCATCAATAAAACTGCTTTCAAATGCATAAAAAATTAATAAAGCTGCAACAGCAATATAACACACAAAAATTAATCAGTCAATAATTCTAAATTGAACTTGTCTATATCTTGTTCTTTTTGCATGTGGGTTATACCCTCGTGAGTCCATAGCATAAGCTAAGTCCTCAGCCTTTTGAAAGGAACTAACAAGTAAAGGGATAATTAAACTAGTCATAGATTTAATTTTATCTTTAAATTTACCATTCTTAAAATCAATTCCCCTTGAAGACTGGGCCTTCATAATTCTTCCTGCTTCATCAATTAGGGTTGGAATCATTCTCAATGCAATTGAGATAATTGTTGAGAAAATATAAACTGGGATTCCTATTAATTTTAATGGTCATAAAAGATCTTCAATTGCTAAAGTTAACTCAAGAGGTTGAGTTGTCCCTGTTAAAATTGTAGTCAAAGTAATCATCAAGAAAATTCTGATAGTCATATAGATTGCACGATAGGCTGCACGCTCTGAGAAGTAAAGACTTTTTCAACGAAAGATGTATCCAAAGTTACTTGACCCTTCTCCATAATCCAAAGCCCAAAAAGCTCCGCCACCAGTACTGTGTCACTCAATATTATTGTCTGTATGTGGACTTAGCATAAAGATATTAATTAATAACAACATAATAAAAATTAAAATACATGGTTTTAAAAGTTTAAATAACATTTTAAAATTCAAATGACTCACTGCATAGAGTGCCAAAATTGCTACACCAAGAAGTGCAAAACCAGTAAATCCTACTGGAAAGAATACAACTATAATCAAACAAACAATCATAAATAATTTAACCCTAGGGTCCATTTTATGAATTGTAGAATTATAGGGCATGTATCTTCCAAAGACCATTCTCATGTTTAGTTCACTCCTTTATTTTTTGGCTGCTTTAATTGCTGCAGCCACTTCTTCAACGGTTCTAAATTTTTCACCAGTTATATCTAGACCTTTTGCTTTTAATTTATATGCTAACTTGTACAATTTTGGTGGTTCAATTTCAATTTTTTCAAGTAACTTTTGATTTGAAAAGATTTCAAATGGTGATCCAGTCTCAATAACTTTTCCTTTATGCATAACCACAACATCATCAGCAATTTGTAAAACATGATCCATATTGTGGGTTACAATAATAATTCGCTTATTTTTTTCTTTATTGAGATTATAAAACAATCTCATAAAATCTTCTTCACCTTGTGGGTCCAAACCTCCAGTTGGTTCGTCCAACACCAAGGTTCCCCCATCCATAGCAATTATTCCAGCAATTGCCACTCTTCTTTTTTGACCCCCAGAAAGGTCAAAGGGACTACGTTTTGCATAGTCTTCAGGTAAGTCAACCATTCTTAGTAATTCTGGTACTTTCTTAAAGGCAAGCACTTTATCACCACCAAGATTAATTGGACCAAAAGCAATATCTTTAGCAATTGTGTCTTGGAATAATTGGTATTCAGGAAATTGAAATACCAATCCAACTTCCCTTCTTAAATCCTTAACTTCCTTAATTTTTTTCATTGAGGCAAATAAAGGATAATCACCAACTAAGGTACGTCCAGTTTCAGTTACTAATAAACCATTTGTTAATTGGATTAAGGTTGATTTTCCACTTCCTGTCATTCCAATAACTGCTGTAATTCTATCTTTTTTAATAGTTAAATCTGTTCCATCCAAAGCTCTAAACTCAAATGGTGTGTCTTTACTATATGTTAAAGAAACATTTTCAAATTTAATATCATCTTCAAAATTAAAATGTGGTTTTTTAGCACTCTCCATTTTGGCCTTGTGCTGTCTAATGTTGGTTTTTTCAAGTTTTTCTTCTGGAGTCAAGTTGTTTCATCAATCTTGAACTTTTTTGACCCTGACAGGAGAATCTTGTAGTTTATCTTTCTTTAGTTTATTAAATTCAGCTTTAAAGATTTTTTGATTGGGTAAATCTTCTTTAATCAACTTCATAGTATTTTTATGTAAATCTTTGGTTCTTCGAATTTCCTCTTTTTGAGCCAGGGCTAGGTTTTTTGAGTGTTGTTTACGTCTAGCTTTTAACTCTTTTTTATCTACTGAATTGTTTACTTTTGACATATTCTCTCCACCAACTCTTCTAAACTTTCACTGTGCTCTAATTTAAGACCAACTTCTTCAAGTGCTTCTTCCACCTGAGCCACAAAAGGAATATCTAAGTGAATTGATCTTAAAAAATTCTTATCTGATAAAATTTCACTTGGAGTTCCAAATTTAACAAGTTGTCCTGCATTCATCACCATAACTTTATCAGCATTTAAAATTTCATCCATATCATGAGTGATTGAAAAAATTGTTTTTTCACGAGTATTTTTTAATTCAACCATAATGTTTTTAACTTCAGTTTTACCTTTTGGATCCAACATACTTGTGGCTTCATCAAAAATCATAATATCTGGAGATAAAGCTAAAGCAGAGGCAATAGCAACACGTTGCTTTTGCCCACCACTTAGCATTAATGGTTCATGGTCTAAGAACTCATGCATATTTACTTTTTTTGCTGCTTTTTGAATGATCTCTTCCATGTCAGCAGGTTCAACTCTACGGTTTTCTAAACCAAAAGCTATATCATCTTTAACTGTTGAACCAATAAATTGGTTATCTGGGTTTTGAAAAACTATTCCCATAAATTTACGAATAACACTTAAATTACTTGAAGTTACTCGGTTTCCATAAACTGCTATGGCTCCTGAGGTTGGTTTTAAAACCCCAATAATGATTTTTGATAAGGTAGATTTACCACTACCATTGTGACCAATAATTGCTACATACTCACCATGTTTTACTTCCACACTTACTCCATCAACTGCAAAGGGGAAGTCATCTTTATATCTAAATTTAATATCCTCAAGTTTTAGGGCTACTTTGTTAATTTTTGAAAGTTCAGCACTATTTCCTTTGTCTCTTAGTGAAAACCTAGCATCTTTTAACAACTGTTTTGCAGTTTGTAACTCAGTTAACAATTCAGTCAAATCTGAATTGTTGGCTTTTGCTTTACTAATTTTAGTTTTAACTAAATTAATGTTGTCCACAAACTTTTTAGTATGGGCATTAGCTTTATATTTTGCTTTATTTTCTCTATATTCAGTTTCATAACGTTGAACAAATTCAAGCTCTACTTCTTTTTTAGAGTATTTTGCCTTTGCAACCACTAATTTTTGTCCAGATCTATTTAATTTATCTCTGTACTCATTAATTAGTAATTTAAATTCATTCAAATCGCTAGCTGTTAGAAATTTTGCCATTATTAACTCCCTCTCATACTCTAAAATTATATCAAATTCACAGTCATTTTATTAATTTTAATTATATTTTTTATAAATAGCAACAGTATTTTTACAATAATTTATAATAAAAACCCTAAAAATAGGGTTTAAAGCAGACTTTTCTTGACCATTAGGTCGCAAAATTCTACAACTTTTTGGCATTCATTTAAAGTTTTTAACCTAGCTCCTGCTGCAGTTTGGTGTCCTCCACCATTAAATTGAACTGCCATTTCACGAACAGAGATTGAATTTGATCTAAATTCTACTCTAATGTGATCAGAAGTTTCAACAAAAAATAGTCACATTTTAGCTGCTTTTAATTCACCAAGAATATTGACTCATAAAGCAACTTGGTGAGGGTTATCTATCTGAAATTTTTGTAAAATTGCTTGTGTAATAACAATGTAGGCCACTTGATTTTCAGTAATTTTAAAATTTGAAAGAATATATCCCTTTAAATACATTAACTTTGCATCAATTTGATAAATATTTTCATATGCCTTTTTGAAATCTGCACCATTTTTTAACAAAATCGCAGCCATTTCAAAAGTTCTGGCACTAACACTGCGATACATAAACCTGCCTGTGTCTGTTACAAGTCCATGAAATAAGCAAAATGCTGTTAGTCTTGAAAAAATTAACTTAGATTCAGCAAAAAGCTTTGTTAATAATTCACAGGTTGCTGGATAGGTGGGGTCAACAATCTCAAAATCTCCATAATGTTCTTCATTTATATGATGGTCTATTTTAAAAACCATGCTAGCTGATTTTAAAAAATCCTGATTTTCAACATCAATTCTAGCTTTGGTGGCTGTATCTGTTATGATGACTAGTGCCCCTTTAAAATCTCTGGCACTTAGTCTGTCACTTTTCCCAATTGTCTCATATTCAAGTGGCAGTTTGCCCCCAATTAAGACTTTTTTATCTGTAAAATTATCTTGAATAAAACTTGCTAAACCCATTTGTGAACCAATAGCATCATAATCTGGGAAAATGTGTCGCAATAAAATAATTGTGTCATGGTATTTGATTTGCTCTAATAATTCTTTAAACATTTGCAATCTCCTTACAAGCTTAAATTACTTTTCATATACTTTAAGATTCTTGTTGAATTTTTCTTAGTCTTTTTAAATTCATTTTTTAAACTTTTTACCTCAGTCTTATCACTAGTTTCACTTAATTTTTTATGTAAATTTTGTTGTAGGCTCTGTAATTCTTGTTGATATTTTTGTTTCAATGATGACAAATAGTCTTTTCTTTGAATTTTATATTTTAAAATCTTGTTTTTTTCTCAGGTTTTAAGCTCAGCATAAGTCATTAAATCTAATTTAAAGTAAGCGCAATACCCTCTAACATAAGCTGTTTTGTAACTTAATCTTTCAGTTTTTTGTAGTTTTTTTACTAAAATAAACAACTGTTGATTTGTATAAGCATAAAGTGCTCTTGATTCATCATAGTTTAATTTAACTGGATAGGCAATAATTTCTGCATTAGCTTTATAAACTATTCAATTTTTATTCTTAATGAATAAAATTAAGTTATCCATAAATTTAGGATTAACTCCTAAGTTAATTTTGTTTCTAATTGTTGTTGAAACTGTTTCAACAAATAAAGTAAATATCATAATTCCAAATAATAGTGCACCAAACTCAGCAAAATAATGATCTCCAAAATAAGTGTTTAACAAGTACCCCATCGTCCCAGCCCCAACAATTCCTAGTGAAACCACCTCTTTGAAGTTGATATCAAATCGATAAATTACATAAGAAACTAAACCACTTGTTGTTTGAGGCATAATTCCATATCTAAAACGCTCTCAAGCATTTAATCCTGTTGCCTGTAATTGTGTCACTATTTTAAAGTTAACATCTTCAAATAGTTCTCGATTATATTTTGTTAACATTCCAGTTGTTCCCATTGCTAAAGCAATTGCTCCATTAAATGGTCCTAGACCAACAAGTGAGACAAAAATTATAGCATAAATGTAAGTGGGAATTGCTCTAAACATTGATGTTATGGTTACAAATATTTTCGCAACATAGACATTAACTATTGTTTCAGAACTTAATAAACCAAGAATGAATGCTAGAATTGCTCCAAGGAATGTTCCCACAATTGCAATTGACAGTGTTTCAAATAATAAGTAGACAACTGAATAAGGGGCAATATCAGTTTTTGAAAATATTGAAGCTCAACTAATTTTAAAAATACTTGCCAAGTTTTTATTGGTTGAGGCAATAACATCTTCGGTTTCTAAGTTGTAATCTATTAAAGATACTGAGTAAACAAATAATGCAAAGATTAAACTATAAAAAATGGCTCTCTTGATTCATTTTAGTGGCGCCTTCTTATAGACTTTTTCAACGGTTAGACTTTGTAAAAACTTTTCATGTTGACTTTGCATTTCTTGTTTTGTTGCCAAATACATTCTGCTTTTCATTTCTTCAACTTCTACATTAAAATTAGTTAAATAAATTTTGTCGAGACGAACATCTTGACTAATTGTTTGGTTGTAAACAAATCATTTTTTATAGTCTAGTTCTTGTTTTTTAATAGCTAAAAAACTATCTTTATCTAATTTTAATTTTTGCTTATGTTCTTGTTTAAAACTTTTCACAGCTTCTCTTTGTTTGCTTCATAACTTAAATTTTTCTCTTAAACTTTTTTTCTTAAAGTTAAAATTTACTTTGATGGTATTACTAATATAAAAATTTAAATTATTTTTTGCAAGTTGACGTTTAACTTTATTTAAAATTTCATCTTGCTCACTTTTATCTAAAATAAAATCTCTATCTTTAAGAATAAATTTCTTGATTACATAGATTAGTAATTCTAAAATTAATACTACTAAAATAAGTAAAAATAATAAGAAGCCTGCCTTATCTCAATTTTGTAAATTAATATTGTTTTGAATTAACTCACCCAAACCTACAGAAGACATTCCTCCCACAATTGCAATGTAACGAACATTAGTTTCAAGTGAGTAAAATGTGATTGAAAGAATATTGTGAGAAATTTGTGGTACCACTGCAGTTCTAAATGCCCTTGGTTTTGAAGCCCCTGTGGCTTGAATTGCTGCATAAATTTTAAAATTAACATGTTCAATTCTTTCTAAAAATAATTTACCAGTAATTGCAAAAGTAAATATTGCCACGGCTATTGTTACTGACAAAGTTGTTTGACCAAAGTAACCAATCAAAATCAAAGCAAAAGTAAATGCCGGTAGTGTTCTTAAAACTGCTAGTAAAGTTTTAAAAATATTGTTAACAGTACGATTGTGAATAATATTATTTGAGCTTAACATTGCTACAGGAATTGCCATTGCAACTCCAAGAATAGTTCCAGCAAATGACATAATAATTGTAGTCTTCAATGAAGTGAAGGCTTTTGCAAAGAAAGTATCACCAAATGAATTCGGAGTTGCATAATTTTTGAAGTTTCATGACAACATTTTTTTTATAGTTTCACCAAGTTGGTTGAAGCTACTAAAGAACTCAACTCAATTAGCATTAATAAAAATAAAACCAAAAATTGCCATAGTAACTGCCACAGTAATTAAAGTTCAAGCAAAAATTTTTGATGGAGGTTTAGTATAATGGTCATTAACTTTAAAAACATCTCTTGATGTTAGTTTATTTCATTTTCTTTTTAACATAATTTAATTTTTCGAATACTCTTTTCCATAAATTTGTTCAAGTCTAGTTGTAGATAATTCAGCTGGGTCTCCAGCAAATAAAATTTTCCCATCTTTTAAACCTATTATTCTAGTTGCATATTTTAATGCTAAATCAATATGATGAATATTAATAATAATTGTTATTTTGTCTTCACTATTAATTCTTTGAAAATCTTGCATCACTTGGTTTGCAAGAACAGGGTCAAGAGCTGAAACTGGTTCATCAGCAATAATTAAACTCGGTTCTTGTGCTAAAGTTCTTGCAAGAGCAATTCTTTGCTGCTGACCTCCGCTTAAATTTTCAGCTCTCACATATGCATAATCGAGTAAATTTAACTTTTCTAAATTTTGCAGAGCAATAAATTTATCTTGTTTATTAAAATACCCAATTAATGCACGTAAGAATCCCATTTTTGAAACCCGTGAATTTAAAACATTTTTTAAAACAACTTGCTTTTCAATGTTGTTATATTCTTGTGACATTAATCCAATATGTTTTCTTAAATTTTTTAATTCTTTACCTTTAATTTTGTTTACATCAAATTGTTCATTATCAAAATTTATTTGAATTGCTCCTGAACTAATTGGTACAAATTTATTAATAGTTTTTAATAAAGTGGTTTTTCCAGCACCAGATAAACCTACAATAGCTACAAATTCACCTGTTTTAATTTCCAGATTAATGTTTTCTAATGCATATTTACCGTTTGGTCAAACCTTATTAACATTTTCAAATTTAATCATATTCACTCCTATAAAAAAATATGTAATTGTAATCACATATTTTTTAAATATCTTTTTATGCAGCTATTTCTGCTACCAAATCTTTTATTTCTTTAATAGTACTTAAGTTTGAAGTCACTATTTTATCTCTGGTTGATTCAAAAGCAGTGTTTGTTTCACCATCTTTTGGTCCCACATATCCAGTATGACTATAAATACCAAAGATTTCAGCATTGGTTGGATCTTTAATTAATGAAATTAATGATGTTCTTAAGTTTGTTGCTAAGGTTTCATCAACAGTTTTTCTTGAAAACATGATTCCATCATTTGGTATTCCAATTGATGCTCCAATAGTAATTGAATTTTTAAAAGCACTAACTAGTGTTGAAGGTTCTTTTAGTTCATTTCTAATATCTCCAAAACCAACTGCTAACTCAAATTTACCATTCGCTAACCCTTGAGCAGCATCACTGTAATTTTTTTGTAGTTCTTTAGTTTCATAGACTTTTTTAATTTCTTCATTTGAATAACCTAAGTCATGTTTCAATCAATGTAGTGGATACAAGACTGAGGCACTTGAGGTTGGACTTTCACCAAGACCGAATGCCTTATCTTTTACTGCTTTATCAACTAATGATTTTAATTGTTCAGTAGTGAAGGCTATTCCTGAAGCCGGTACATTTTCACCAAGTGTTTTACTTACAAAATCTTTATTTGCATAAATGTATGATCTGTAATAGCTTACATCGCTACCTTTACTGTCAAATAAAACTTTTTTAATATTTTCAGGGTTCAATTCTAGTTTTTTTGAATTAGCTTCACCTGAAATATTTATTTGTTTATTCAATATGTCATTGTAGTTTGCTGATAGTTTATCTAAATCTGTTGTGCTAATTGTTGATGATGCTGCTTTTGCATCATCAAATTTATCATCAGTTTGAAAACTTGGGAAAGCACTTTCAGCAGTCAATGCTTTTCTTGATGCTACCAACAATATTCCAGCATCTGAATATGTTCCATCATCTTTTACATCTCCACGATAGCTTTCATAAGTATTTACTGGAAGAAAGGCAAGATCGGTTTTACCCTTTTTCATTGCATTACCAGCAGCTTCATAATTAGTTGCAGTTGTTATTTTAACTTTTCTTGAAAAATTTTTGTCATGTTTTTTCATTTCAGCTTCTAACTTTGATTCAAGTTTTGAAACAGTTGCAGTAACTTCAGTTGCTTTTTGTGAAGGAACAAAAGCAATTCTTAGTTCAGGTGTACCACCACAAGCAACCACACTAGCAGCAGGTGCTGACAAAACAGATGCGCTCGCAAAAATTAATAGTAGTTTTTTCATTTTTCTCCTTATGCTGAAAATAAAATTTATTATTCTCATTCATATTGTTTTCAAACAATTAAAGGACTAAACAATTATTGTCTAGCAATAATTGTTTGAAGCGTAATTAATAGAGCAGCTTCTTCAGAAATTCTAATAGTTAGATAGTAGTTAGATAGGTCTAACGTAGAGACACCCACCCTTTATGTGGGCTTATAAGCTAACTATTAATTACAACTTCATTATATATAATTCAATTACATATTATTCTATAATTTTTAATTAATAAAATTTTTTATTCTTTATGAAAATTTCCAAGAAAAAATTTTTCGGTGCTTGCTCAATTATTTTATTTTAATTTAGATAAAATAAAAAACAACCAGCTTGGTTGTTTAATTTTGAATTTACTTTAGATTTTATTTTTGCAGTCCCGAGTTTCACTATACTCTTTTAAATTTTCAAAACTTGTTTCCACCATATTTTTAACAGCTTCATCTGTAAAGCTACCAATATGAGGTGTAAAAATTACTCTTGGTTTTAGTTGGTATAATTTTTCATAAACATCAACTGGTAATTTACCTGAATGTTTTTTAAAGAAGACTTGTCCTTCATTGGTTAATGTATCAAGTGCTGCTTGTTTTACTTTTCCACTAACTAAGGCATCATATAAATCTTCATTATTAATTAACTCACCTCTAGCAGCATTAACAATAATTAAACCATCTTTTGCCAGGGCTAATGACTTTTTAGAAATTAAATTATCATTTTGACCTTTAATGTAAGGACAGTGTAAAGAAATTAGATCACTTTCTTTCATTATGTCTTCAAATGATTTATACTCAATAATTCCTGTAGCATCTGTCCTTGGATATAAATCATATCCTAAAACTCTAGCACCCATTCCTTTTCAAGCCTTGGCACATTCAAAACCAATTCTTCCAGTTCCAATAATTCCAATTGTACTATTGCGAGCTTCATAGGCAAACATACCTGCATCTACTGTAAAATCTTTTTCTTCCATTTTCTTTGCCATATGAATAATGTTTCTTAACATTGCTAACCCTAATGAGAAAGCAAGTTCACTAACTGCATTTGGTGAATAAAATGGTACATAGGCTAATTTAAAGCCAATTTTTTTGGCAGCTTCCACATCAATGTGGTTAACTCCAACTGTTCTTGTAAACATATATTTAATATTATATGATCACATTTTTTCTAAATTTTGTTGGTCTGCAACACAGTTGGCACGCAACAATACTGCATCATGACCTTTGGTTATTTCAACATTTTCATGAGTTAACAACTCAGGAACCAAAGTCATTTCAAAACCAAATTTTTTATTAACATCTTCAAAGATTGGTTTTTCTACATCTCTAACCCCAAAACAAATAACTTTCATATTTATGCCTCTTTTCTAATTACCCAAACATTGGTAATGCACCAACTGCAGTTACCATAATTACTCAAATAGGTAAAGTGATGATTGATAATAAGGTTGAAAGTGTAGTTAAGTTTGAAGCTGCATTGGCACCTTTCTCATAAGAAATTGCATAAGCCACAACAACATTTGCTGGTGGGGCTGCTGTCATAATTACCATTACAGCCAGTGAAACTTTTGAAAATGTAAATCAATCAGTAGCTGAACCAATTCCAGCAACTCCAACAATCATTAATAAAATAATTAATGGTGCTACAATTACTTTAACTGAAGCAGCATATCAAAGTTTCCCATCTTTTAATGCTTCTTTTAAATTACCTTTAGCCATTGTCATACCAATTGCCAATCATGCTAATGGTGTACAAATTCCAGCTAAAGTTGATAAAATTGTTTTTGCTGGAGGGAATAAAATATCAATTCTTAAAAATGAATACTTATCAATTTTATCAACCTTTTCAAAAACACTTGTTCCAGCAATTTGTTTATACTCTACACCTTTTACAGTTAACAAATCAATTCCAGGAATTAATTGCGTTACTCAAATAAACAATCCTATAAATGTACAAATTAAAATTGGATTTAAGAAAATGTTTTTTAAAGCATTTTTTTTGATTTTTCTACTTTCTGCAATTTCAACCTCAGTCATTTCTGATTTTAGTTTTTTGGTGCTAACTTTTCCATCAACAGTTGCAGCCATTGGTTTTTTGCTCATTATCATAAATGCTAATGAATACAAGAAAACTCTATATGGAACATTAAAAATGTTAGCAGGCATTGCTGCTGCCCCTCCATAAATTGCTGTTACAATTGGAGTTCCAAAGAAAGTTGTTGATGCAAGAGCAATACACATTGCAAATGTATCTTGCAAATCTTTTTCATATTTAAAGAAAAAGTATTTTGAAACAAACATCATGATTGCATAAAATGCAAATCCTGTTAACAATACTGTTAATTGTTCAATAATATCTTTAACAGTGGCATTTGCTAAAAATCCATTCAGTGCTAATGCTGGTAGACCAACAACCATGACAACTCTAACAAGGATTTTTTCTCACTCTTTTTTGAAAATACCCCTAGCTGCTAAAAAGAACCCTAAACCAATTACTGAGACTGTGGCAATAATTGCAGATCACATTCCCCAACCACCTAAGGTATCTTTTAAGGCATCAGCTATAGCTTGTCCTACGTTACTATATAACATATATTTCTTACCTTTCTCGTGCTAATAAACACAAAAATATTATATCTTAATCAGCACGAAAATGCTATATATAGGTGGTTATATGCTGCTGACAAGTTTAGAGACAACAGTAAACCAAGCATAAAAAAACTTATTAGTTTCCTAATAAGTTTTGGCTTTAAACTAGCTCAATGATACACATTGGAGCATTATCTCCACGACGATTATCAAGTTTTAAGATTCTTGTATAACCACCATTTCTTGTTTTAAATCTTTTTCCAAGATCTGAAAACAATTTTTGTAATGCTGTTTCCTTTTCGCTTGCATTAATGTGACGTAATCATGCTGCTGCTTGGCGGCGGGCATGTAGGTCTCCACGTTTTGCTAGTGTAATCATATTATCAAAGTGCTTTCTTAACTCTTTTGCTCTTGTTTCAGTAATTTCTAATTTTTCTGAAATAATTAGTTCAGTAGTTAAGTTTCTCATTAAAGCGACTCTTCAAGCTGTGTTTTTTCCTTGTTTTTGAATATATGACATAGTACTACACCTCTCTAGTCTTGTTTAAAAGTAAGTCCCAATTGAACTACTTTATCTTTGATTTCTTTTAATGATTTTCTACCCAAGTTTCTAATTTCTTGGATATCATCTTCACTACGTGATACTAAATCTCGTAGAGTATTGATGTTTGCTCTTTTCAAACAGTTTAAACTTCTTTGTGTGAAGTCTAAATCTTCAATTGATCTGTCTAATTCTTTTTCATCTTCTTCACTTGTAACTCCAATTACTCCAAGATCATTGATTTCTTCATTTAAGTTAACAAAGAATTGTAAATGTTCTACTAGAATTTTTGAAGCAGTAGCAATTGCATCACTTGGTGCAATTGTCCCATCTGTTTCAATTTTAATTGTTAGTTTTTCAAGATCGACTGACTTACCAATTTTAGTGGCTTCAACTTCATAAGCTACTTGTACTATTGGTGAATAATTTGAATCAATTGTAATTGAATCAGCTGTTAGTTTTTCTTTTTTGTTGTCTTTAAAAGATCTATAACCTCTAGAATTTTTTGCAAATAAAGTTAATTCTAAATTTCCACCATCTGCTAAATTACAAATAACTAGATCTTTATTAACAACTTCTACTCCTGCAGGTAATTCAATTTCTCCAGCAGTTACAGGACCAACAGTTGATGAATTTAGTGCTAATTCAACAACTTCTTCATCATCGAACATATTGTGATCAATTCTTAGCGCTAATTTTTTAATATTTAAAATAATTCTGCTAACATTTTCAATAATTCCATCGATTGAAGTAAATTCATGTGCTGCTCCAGTGATTTTTATTGCATAAACTGCTGCACCTGGTGTTGAACTTAATAAAGTTCTTCTAATTGCATTACCAAGTGTAGTACCGAACCCTCTTTCTAAAGGTTCAACTTTAAATTCCCCATAATTTTTTTCTTTTTCTTCTTTTAATAATGTAAATTCAGGTCTTGCGAATTGTCTCATTAAAAAGTCCTAACCTCTTGGGCGTTTTGGGGGTCTAACACCATTATGAGGAATTGGTGTGGTATCTTTGATTGAAGTAATTTCTAGGCCTACTCCTTGTAAGCTTCTTACAGCGGCATCTCTACCTGGACCTGGACCTTTAACTTCGACAGAGATAGTTCTTACTCCATTGTCCATTGCACCTTTACCTGCTGCTTCTGCAATCATTTGAGCAGCATATGGTGTTGATTTTTTGCTTCCTTTAAATCCTAGTGCTCCTGCACTTGATCAAGATAATACATTTCCTTGTTCATCTGAAATTGTTACAATTGTGTTATTGAAAGTTGAGTGGATGTGAGCTACACCTTTAGCAATATTCTTTTTAACTTTTTTACGGTTATTTTGTTGTTTTGGTTTTGCCATTTTGTCTTACTCCCTACCTATTTTTTCTTGTTAGCCACAGTTTTTCTGGGACCTTTTCTTGTACGTGCATTTTGCTTTGTAGATTGTCCACGAACAGGTAATCCTTTTCTGTGTCTCATTCCTTTGTAACTTCCAATTTCCATTAAACGTTTCACATTTAATGATGTCTCTCTTCTTAGATCTCCTTCAGTTTTGAATTTTGAAATCTCAGTTGATATTGCTTTGGTTTGATCTTCTGAAAGATCTTTTACTCTAATTTCTTCGCTTACTTTTGCAGCCTCTAGGATTTTTTGTGATGTTGATAAACCAATACCATATATATAAGTTAAAGCGATAACCACTCTTTTATCATTAGGTATCTCTACTCCATTAATACGAGCCATTGTTCATTTCCTTTCTAAATAATAATAAAAATTAATTTAAAATTATTCTCTAATTAACCTTGACGTTGTTTATGTTTTGGTTGTTCACAAATAATCATGACACGGCTTTTACGTCTAATTACACGACATTTGTCGCATATTTTTTTGACAGATGATCTTACTTTCATCTTTATAACCTCCTGATTTTTGTTGTTTTGTTTGCTATTGTTTAAATAATTAATTACTTAACTCCACCTTTGTGACGATAAGTGATTCTTCCACGCATAGGATCATATGGTGAAATTGCCACAGTAACTTTATCACCTGGTAAAATGCGGATGTAATTCATGCGAATTTTACCAGACACGTGGGCATCTATTACTATTTCATTTTCTAGTTTCACCTTGAATGTAGCATTTGGCAACACTTCAAGTACAGTACCATCAACTTCTAAATAATCTTCTTTTGCCATTATTTATCCTCCATTGGTTTATGTATTGTTAAAATTTCTGGCTCATTATCTGTCACCAGAATTGTGTGTTCAAAGTGTGCTGTCATACTATCATCGGCTGCAGACACTGTTCAGTTGTCTGCTCCAACCACGGTTTGATCGGTTCCAATTTGAACCATTGGTTCAATGCAGATTGTCATATTTTTTGTCAATCTCATTCCAGTATCTTTTTTTCCAGTATTTGGAACAAAAGGATCTTCATGCATTGCTAACCCAATCCCGTGGCCTGAATAATCTTTTGGCAAATGAAAACCATTTGATTCAACATAAGTCTGAACAGTAGAAGTAATGGTCCCGATGCGCACACCGGCTCTTACCTGTTCAATTGCCAAGCATAATGACTTTTCAGTCACCCTTAATAGTTTATCATATTTTTCATCAATAATGTCACCACAAATAACACTGAAAGCCGAATCTGCATGTCAACCTTGAAAACTGCATCCAGCATCAATTTTAACAATGTCTCCTGCTTTAATTACCCTGTTTACAGGGATGCCATGAATTAACTGTTCATTAATTGAAACACAAATATGAGCTGGAAAACCATAATAACCTTTGAAGTTACTTTCACACCCATTTTTGGTTATAAAATCAATAAAATACTTGTCTAAGTCTAAACAATTAACTCCTGGTTGAATCATTTTTTTTAAATCATATAGTGCGGCTCCCAAAACTTTACCTGCATAACGCATTTTATCAAGCTGTTCAGCATTTTTAATAGTGACTGCCATTAAATTGCCAACACCTTAACTAAATCTTGGTAAAGTTCAACTGGTGTTTTGTTGTTTGCATCAATTTTAATAAGTTTATCTTTATAAAAATCAACTAATGGTGCTGTTTGTTCTTGATAAACCATCAAGCGCGTTCTGACCTTATCGGGTGCATCATCAGGTCTAACAATAAGTCGAGAGTGATCATAATCGCAAACTCCCTCAACAAGTGGTGGTCTATTTTTGATATGATAACTTCTTTTACAAGTTTGACAAATCAAACGCCCTGTTAAACGATCCATTAAGATTGCAGCATCAATTTCAAAATAAATTACTTTATCAATTGAACCTTGCAAAGCCTCTAGCATTTCATCAAGAGCAGATGCTTGTTCTGCAGTTCGTGGATACCCATCAAAGATTAAACCATCACTTTTAGTTTTTAAAAATTCTTGCACCATACCATTAGTAATTGTATCTGGAACATAAAGTCCTTGATCCATATACTTTTGTGCTTCAGTTCCTAATGAAGTTTTGTTCATAATATTGCTGCGAAATAAATCCCCAGTTGAAAGTTGAACAAAGCCATTTTTTTCACACAAGAACTCTGATTGAGTTCCTTTGCCACCACCAGGTGCTCCTAATAAAATAATATTCATCTTCTTGCCCTTTCACTATCAAATATGTGAGTTGGTTTTTTCATTTGCATCTGCAAATTTTTCTTGTTTCTTGTCAATAAATGATTGTTGAATCAATCTTCCTTTTAACTGTTGCACAGTTTGAATTGCCACAGAAATAATAATAACTAATCCTGTTCCCCCAATTGCCAATGAACTTGGCAAGTTAGTAACCTTACTAATAATATATGGTAAGACTGCAATTCCTGCTAGGAAAATTGCTCCAATTACACTTAGACGATTGATAGTACCTTGTAAGAATTTTTCAGTATCTTTACCTGGTTTTATTCCTGGAATAAAAGTACCTGATTTCTTAAAGTCTTCTGCAATTTTTTCAGGATTAATTTGGACTTGCGCATACAAGAATGTAAACAGCACTGTTAAGACCCCATAAATCCCTATACCTCACCATGTACTAAATGAGAGGTAGTTTTGGGTAAATTGTGAAAAGGCACTATTTTCCCCAACAATTTGAGCAACTGTCATTGGTGTTGAAATAATGGCAGATGCAAAGATTACTGGAATAACCCCGGCATTATTTAATTTTAATGGTAGATAAGGGGTGTGGTCCTTAGCGTCGACAAGTCCAGATCCAGTTTGCTGGATTGGAACCTTTCTTTCAGCTTCATTCATCAAGACGACTATGAAGATTACAAAGACAAAGGCCACAATATAAATCAAGAATTTTAAGACACCATCAAATAAAATTGTTGGGTCTTCACCTTGTTTAATTCAAAATTTGAATGTATTAACAAAGTTAGTTGGCATACTTGAAACAATTCCTGTGAAAATAATGATTGAAACCCCATTACCAATACCTCTAATAGTAATTTGGTCGGCAACTCATAACATTAAGAATGTTCCTCCCAACATTACTGTTGGGACTAAAATGTAGTAAAACCATGCAGGTCCTGATCCTGCAGCACTGCTTCCTCATTTTGGAGAAATCAACCCACTAGTAGATAGTGTGAAGATTGTCGCAATTGATTGCATTATTGCAAAAGGCACAGTTAAGGCTTTGGTTAATTTATCAAGTTTTCTTCTTCCTCTTTCCCCAGATTTATTTCATCTTGTTAAAACTGGGATAACATCTGTTGATAATAACTGCACAATAATTGATGCAGTAATGTATGGGGAAACCCCAAGAGCAAGTATTGAAAATTGCCCAATTGTCCCTCCCCCAAGGGTTGCTAACAGTTGAAAGAATTCCTGGTTGTCAACACCAGCTTTAAAACTTTCACTTAATTCTATCCCAGGAACAGTCAATAGTGTTCCTGCCCTAATAATAACTAAAACTATTAAAGTAAAAACGATTCGTTTGACAAGGTCTTTGTTTCTAACAAAGAAATTACCCCTAGCGAATTCGTTCTTCTCTTTAGTTTTAGATGTGGCTTTACTTTGTTTCAACTTAGCCATTCTAAATCACCTCTATAGTTCCCCCAACAGCCTTAATTGCCTCTTGGGCAGCGTTTGAAACTTTATTAACTTTGACATTAATCGCTTTTGTTATTTTACCATTTCCTAAGACTTTTACTAGACTTTTTTCAGATTTAATAACTTTTTTTTCAATTAATGTTTTGTGGTTTACATCAGTAAGACCTAATTTTTCAATTTGGTCTAAGTTTAAAATTGTAAACTCTTTTCTGTTTAAACTTGTGAATCCTACTTTTGGTAGTCTTCTAAATAATGGAGTTTGTCCCCCTTCAAATCCAGGTCTAACTCCTCCTCCTGAACGAGAATTTTGTCCTTTATGTCCTCTTGTTGATGTTTTACCTTTACCAGATGCCATTCCACGTCCAACGCGGGTTGCATCTTTCTTACTTCCAGGTGTACTTTTTAATTCATGCAATTTCATTAAATTTTACCTCCCCTTAAGCAGCTTTCACGGCTTCAACTTTCTTTTCAACAATTGTACCTCTTAAACGACCAATTTGTTCAGGTGTTTGCATTTCTTTTAATCCATCTAAAGTAGCTCTAATCATGTTGATTGGTGTATTTGATCCTAATGATTTAGTATAAACATCTGAAATTCCAGCTAATTCAATAACAGCACGAGCAGGTCCCCCAGCAATAACTCCGGTACCTTTTTTAGCTGGTTTGATTAAGACACGTCCAGCTCCGTGATGTCCAATAATGTCATGTGGAACAGTGGTTCCTGCTAATGGAACTTTAACTAGAGATTTACGAGCATCTTTGATTGCTTTTTTAATAGCATCTGGAACTTCATTTGCTTTTCCAGTACCCAAACCAACTCTACCTTTTTTATCGCCAATAACCACAACTGCAGCAAATCTAAAACGACGTCCCCCTTTAGTAACCTTAGTAACACGATTAATTGCTACTACTTTTTCTTCAAAAGGGTTTTCTTCTTTAGGTTTGTTGAATTTTCTTGGTCCATTGTTATCTCTTCTTGGTCTAAATTCTCTCTTAGCATCGGTTTTATCTGTTCTTGGTGCTCTGTTTTCTGCAGGTTTTGCAGCAACATCAGCTATTTTTTTATCTTCTGCCATTTTTTCATTTCTCCTTTATCTAGAATTTCAATCCGTTTTCTTTTGCAGTGTCTGCAAAAGCTTTTACTTTACCATGGAATAAATATCCACCTCTATCAAATACTACTTCAGATATTTTTTTTGCTTTAGCTTTTTGAGCTAAGTCAACTGCCACTGCTTTAGCAGCATCAATGTTACATCCATTTTTTAATCCCATTTTTTGTGATGAAGCAGCAACCAAAGTTACTCCTTTAACATCATCAATTATTTGCGCATAGAAGAATGCATTAGACTTAAATACGTTTAATCTTGGTTTTTCGCTAGTACCAGAAACTTTAGATCTTACTCGGTAATGTCTTCTTTTTCTTGCTTCTGCTTTAGTGTATCTCATATTTAACTCTCCTTAGCAGCAACCTATTTACCAGCTGCTTTACCTTCTTTTCTAATGATTTTCTCATTTTTGTATTTAACCCCTTTACCTTTATACGGCTCAGGTCTTCTGTATCCTCTAATGTCTGCAGCAACTTGTCCCACTAATTGTTTATCAATTCCAGAGATTTTAACCTCAGTTTGTTTTGGAATTTCAATAGTGATACCTTTGGGAATTTCATATTCTACTGGATGTGAGTAACCTAATGAAAGGTTTACTTTGTTTCCTGCTAATGCAGCACGGTACCCAACCCCAACTATTTCAAGTTCTTTTACAAAACCAACACTAACTCCAGTTAGCATTCCTTGTAATAATGAATTGGTTGTACCATGTAATTGTTTTGTGTGTTTAATTTCATTTTTTCTTACAGTAGTTAATTCACTACCTTGAACTTTAATTTCGATTACTGGTGCAAATGACTGAGTCAATTCACCTTTTGGACCTTTAATTGTTACAGTGTTATTTGCATCTATTTTTACTTCAACCCCAGCTGGAATGGTTAAGATTCTGTTTCCAATACGTGACATATATTAACCCTCCAACTATCAAACAAAGGCTAGCACTTCTCCACCAACATTTTGGTGGCGTGCTTCTTTGTCTGTGATAATTCCATTTGAAGTAGAGACGATTGCAATTCCAAGTCCATTCAGTACGTTTGGGATTTCGTTTGCCGGTGAGTAGACTCTCAATCCTGGTTTTGAAATTCTTTTTAAGCCTTTAATTACTCTAATTTTCCCTTTGTATTTTAAGCTGATTGTGATGTCTTTTTTGAAGTCATCAGATATTTGGAAGTCTTCAATGAAGCCTTCCTTTTTTAAGATTGTAGCAATTTCTTGTTTGATTTTGCTTCCTGGAATTAGAACTTTTTTATGAAATCTTTGATTTGCATTTCTAATTCTAGTCAGCATATCTGCTATTACGTCTGTTGTCATATTCTACTTACTTCCTTTCACTATCATGATGCTTTCTTAATACCTGGGATTTCACCTTTGTATGCTAAATTTCTAAAACATACACGGCATAAATTGAATTTTCTTAACACTGAATGAGGTCTTCCACAGTTTCCACAACGTGTGTACTCTCTCACTTTAAACTTCTGAACTTTAGCTTGTTTTACTTTTAATGATTTTTTTGCCATAATTCTTCTCCCTACTTAGCGAATGGCATTCCAATTTTTTGAATTAGTGAGAATGCCTCGTCCTTATTTTTTGCTGTTGTAACAATTGTGATGTCCATACCACGAATTTTTTTAACTTTGTCATAATCGATTTCTGGGAAAATAATTTGTTCTTTAATTCCCAATGTAAAGTTTCCTTGTTGATCAAAACTTGATTTTGGAACTCCTCTAAAGTCACGAACACGAGGTAACGCCACTGAGATAAGTTTGTCCAAAAAGTCATACATCATTTTACCTCTTAAGGTAACTTTTGTACCAATTGGCATTCCCTCACGTAATTTGAAAGCAGCCAATGATTTTTTTGCTTTTGTAATCAGAACTTTTTGTCCTGTAATTAGTGCTAGTTCTTCTGCTGCATCATCAAGTCTTTTTGAATCTTGCACAGCATCACCAACACCTTGGTTAATAACAATTTTACTAATTTTTGGAACTTGCATTACTGATTTGTACTGTTTTTCTTTCATTAATTCTGGGACAATTACGTCTTTGTATTTTTTTTCTAATCTATTTACAACTTTTGCCATAATTTACCCTTCCTTATTTCAATTCAGCTTTAGATTTTTTTGCAAATCTAACTTTTTTTCCATCAGTAATTCTGTAACCAACTCTTGAACCATTTGCTTTATTTTTTGGATCTTGAATTGCAACATTTGAAGCATCAACTGAAACTGGAATTACTCTAATTCCACCTTCTTGATCGGTTTGACTTGGTTTAAAGTGTTTTGTTCCATTTACACCTTCAACTCAAACTCTTTTTTTATCTTTTGATAATTTTGTAACTGGTCCAACAGTACCTTTGTGATTACCTGAGGTAACTTTTACTACATCACCTTTTAAAATTTTTGACTTATACATAAAAGTTTTCCCTCCTATAATACTTCTGGAGCAAGTGATGCGATTTTTGCAAATCCAGCATCCTTAACTTCTCTTGCAATTGGACCAAAGATACGTGTTCCCCTTGGGGTTTTGTCATCTTTAATAATAACAGCGGCATTTTCTGAGAATTTGATGTATGTACCATCTTCTCTTCTTAAACCTCTTACAGTTCTAACAATAACAGCTTTAATAACTTGACCTTTTTTAACTGCCCCACCTGGTGCGGCTGATTTAACAGTAGCTACAACAATGTCCCCAATATTTGTGAATTTTCTAACACTTCCACCTAAGTTTCTAATAACTAAAATTTCTTTAGCTCCTGAGTTATCTGCAATTTTAAGTCTTGATTCTGTTTGGATCATAATCTAAACCTCTCTGCAAAAAAACTATATAACAGCTTTTTCGATAACTTTAACTAATCTGAAATTTTTAGTTTTACTTAGTGGACGAGTTTCCATGATTTCAACTCTGTCACCCATTTGAGCCACTTGTTGTTCATCATGTGCTTTGTATTTTTTAGAATACTTAACACGTTTTCCATAAATTGGGTGGTTTTTGTAAGTTTCAACTAAGACAGTAATAGTTTTATCCATTTTGTCAGATACAACTCTACCAACATAGGTTTTTCTTAAATTTCTTTCCATTATTTCTTAGCTCCTTTAACTTTGGCAAGTTTTTTTTCTTCAAGTTTTTTGTTAGCTTCTTCAATTTGTCTTCTTGCCTCATCAATATTTGAACCATAAGTATATGTTTTAACATCTTTAGGTTTTGATGAAAGCTTTAAGTTAATACCTTCAATATTTTCACCTTTAACAGATGAGATATCAAATTTTTGGGTAGTTACACCTTTTAGTGCAGCTTTACCTTTTCCAGTTGACTTAACTTCTGAAGGTTTATTAATTGTAATTGTTTTTGCATCAGCTTGTGATGCCTTCCCAGTTTTTTCAGCAACTGAACTTCTAATTGGTTTTGGTTCCAATTCAGTATCAACAGTTTTAGTTGATTTTTTTGCTACAGGTTTAGCATCTAAAATAGGTGCCACTTCAACCTCTTCAACAGCTTTTTTTGCTTTTTTAGCTGCTGGTTTTTCAATAACTGGTTTTGCTTCTGTACTTTCAACTACTTTAGTTGTAGTTTTAGTAACTTTTGGTTCTTTGGGTGCAGTTTCAACCTTAGCAGGTTTTGCTTCTTTGGTTACTTCTGCTTTACTTGTAGTTTTCACTGTTTTAGCAGGTTCAACTGCCTTAGCTGTTTTGCTTGCAGGTTTGGCTGCTTTAGCAGGTTTTTCTTTAACTGCTTCAACAACTGTTTCAGTGATTGTTTCAACTACCAACTCAGGTTCAGAAATTGCTTCAATTACTGTTTCAGTGATTGTTTCAACAACTAATTCAGGTTCAGAAACTTCTTCAACAACTGTTTCAGTGATTGTTTCAACAACTTCTGTGATTGTTTCAGGTTCAACAATAGTTTCAGTGATTGTTTCAACAACTTCTGTGATTGTTTCAGGTTCAACAATAGTTTCAGTGATTGTTTCAACTGGCTCAACAATAACTTCTGGTTCAGAAACTGTTTCAATAACTTCTGTAACTACTTCTGGTTCAGAAATTGTTTCAATTACTGCTTCTGTGATTACTTCAGGTTCAGAAACTTCTTCAACTATTATTTCAGTAATAGTTTCAGGTTCAACAATAGGTTCTACTACTGCTTCTTCAACTTTTACTTTTGTTTCAGCTTTTGGTTTTGTTTCAACCTTAGCAGTTGATTTTTTAGCAACTTGTTCAGCTTTTGCCTTTGGTTCTGCTTTAACAGTTGGTTTTGCTTCAGCTTTGCTTGTTGCTGGCTTTGTTACCTCAACTGTTTCTTCAAAATCTGCAGTTGCAGCATTCATTGCAGCCATGACTGCATCATCACTCATTGAAGTATCTGCTCCAAATTGTTCTGCTTGCATTTTTTCAATCATAGCTCTTTGTTTTTTTCTAACTTCTTTACCAGCAACTTCGGCTTTTTCAACAGCTTCAGCATAGTTTGCTTTAACAACCTTGTTGATTTGTTCTCCAGCTCTACTTTTTTCTGATAATAAAGTTTGGATACGTGCAATATCTTTTTTCAGTGATTGAATTCTGTCTGTTTTTTCAACACTACCTACAACAACCTGGAATTTTAATGCAAATAACTCAGCTCTGTATTCTTCATTTAATTTCAATAATTCTTCAACATTTTTTGATCTTAATTGAATTAATGTATCAACTCTTTTAGACATTACTCATCACCTCTTTTCACTATTTTGCAACGTACTGGTAATTTATGCATTGCTAAACGCAATGCTTCACGAGCAACTTCTTCTGAAACACCAGCAACTTCAAACATAAATTGCCCAGTTTTCACAACTGCCACTCATTCTTCAGGTGATCCTTTTCCAGATCCCATACGTACTTCTAATGGTTTTTTAGTTTTTGCCATTTGTGGGAATATTCTAATTCAAACTTTTCCAAAACGTTTCATATAACGAGTCATTGCAATACGAGCAGCTTCAATTTGACGAGCTGTAATTCAAGCACCATCTAAAGACATTAAACCAAATTCACCAAATGCGATGAACTTGCCACCTTTAGCTTTACCTTCATAACTAACACGATGAGGTCTACGGTATTTAACTCTCTTAGGCATTAACATAATTATTTAGCCCCCTTTGTAGATCTTTCAAATTTTCTCTCTGCAATTACATTATTTTGGTTTTGTCCTGGTTTTCCTAAAATTTCCCCATGATTGATTCAAACTTTAACACCAATTTGTCCATATGTTGTTCTTGCTTCATATAAAGCATAATCAATATCACTTCTCAGTGTTGACAATGGCACAGAACCTTCTAAGTAACCTTCAGTACGAGCCATTTCAACTCCACCAAGTCTACCTGAAACAGAAGTTTTGATTCCCATTGCTCCAGCTTTTAAAGCTTTTCTAATTGCTAATTTTTGCACAGTTCTAAATGATGCACGATTTGAAATTTGTTCTCCAATGAATTGTGCTACTAAACGAGCATCAACATCTGGGTTTTTAATTTCAATCACATTTACTTTTACTTGTGCTTTTTTATCTTTAATTGTTTTTTTAACAGTTAAGACAATTTTTTCAACGTTTTTACCTTCTTGTCCAAGAACTATAGCTGGTCTTGCAGTACGGATGAATAGGATGATTTCTTTTTTAGTTCTTTCGATTTCAATTTTAGAAACTGCTGCATTTTTTAGTAATTCTAAAACAGCTTTTCTAATTTTGATATCTTGGTGTAATCATTTTACATATTCACCTTTTTCAGCATATCATCTGTCATCTCAAGTTCTAATAATGCCAATTCTTAAGGCATTTGGAGATACTTTTTGTCCCATATTCTATAATTCCTTTCCTATCTTTCGTCACTCACAACAATTGTGATATGACTTGTTCTTTTCAAGATTTCATAAGCTCTACCATGAGCTCTTGGTCTAAAACGTTTTAATGTTGGTCCTTCGTTAACGAAGATTGTTTTTACAAATAATTGGTCAGCTTCCATACCATTGTTGTTAACAGCATTGGCAACAGCTGAGTTTAATAACTTTAATACTGGTTCTGAAGATCTTTTATCTTGGTTTTGAAGAATTGCTACAGCATCTGAGATTTTTTTGCTTCTAATTGAGTCGGTTACTAGTCTAACTTTTCTTGGTGCGATTCTAATCATTGTTAATTTTGCTTTTGCTTCCATAGCTTACAAATACCTCTTAATGACTATTTTTTCTTTTTCTTATCGTCACCATGTCCACCAAACTTACGTGTTGGTGAAAATTCTCCTAGTTTGTGACCAACCATATCCTCAGTTACATAAACTGGAATAAAATCTTTACCGTTGTATACTCCAAATGTGTGACCTACAAAGTTTGGGAAAATTGTAGACCTACGTGATCAGGTTTTAATTGTTTCTTTTTTATCCCCAGCAGCTTCAACTTTTTTCATTAAGTGGTCATCTGCAAATGGACCTTTTTTTATTGATCTTGACATCTAATGTTCCCCCTATTTACTTGCTTTTCTTCTTCTAACAATTAATTTTGTAGAAGCTTTCTTTTTATCACGAGTTTTAACCCCAAGAGCTTTTTTACCTCATGGTGTTAATGGCGCTTTACGCCCAATTGGAGCACGTCCTTCTCCCCCTCCATGAGGGTGATCAATTGGGTTCATAACTGAACCACGAACAGTGGGACGGATTCCTCTTCAACGGTTTCTTCCAGCTTTACCTCAGTTAATTAAGCTGTATTCTTCATTTCCAACTTCACCGATTGTTGCATAACATTCGGCAAGTACTTTTCTAACTTCTCCTGAACCAAGACGTAAAGTAACATACTTTCCATCTTCATCTTTTGCTAAAATTTGCACTGAACTACCTGCACTACGTGCAATTTGTCCACCTTTTCCTGGTTTTAATTCCACATTGTGAATCAAAGTACCTTCTGGAATACTTCTTAATGGTGCAGCATTACCAATTTTGATATCTGCAGTTTCAGAAGCAATGATTTCTTGTCCTACTTGCATTCCTTTTGCAAATAAGATGTATCTTTTTTCTCCATCAATGTAATTTACAAGTGAGATAAATGAGTTTCTGTTTGGATCATACTCAATTGTAGCAATTTTACCAACAATATCTCTTTTATTACGTTTGAAGTCAATGATACGATATTTTCTTTTATGTCCTCCACCTTTGTGGCGAGTAGTAATTTGACCGTGATTATTCCTTCCAGCCTTTTCATTAATTTTTCCTAATAATGAAGCTTCTGGCTTAGAAGTCGTAAGGACACTATAATCTAAACTAGTCATATTTCTGCGACCATTTGTCGTAGGTTTATACTTCTTGATTGGCATAATTATCCTCCTGTTTTTCGCCTTTCTTCATGACTTACACTAATTTATGCTTGTCAGCATCTCTCTATAAGTCAGATAAAATATCTAGTGATTCTCCATCTTTTAATACAATGATGGCTTTTTTATATGCATTAGTTTTCCCAACATATTTTCCCATTCTTTTTTCTTTTCCGTCATAGTTCATTGTTCTCACAGTTTTAACTTTAACTTGAAAAATTTCTTCGAATGTTTTTTTAATTTGGGTTTTATTGACTTTTCTATCAACAATGAAAGTGTATGCACCATTTTGTTGACCTGCATAAGTTTTTTCAGTCAATAATGGTTTTTTAATAACTTCTGTTAAATGCATTATGCATACACCTCCTCAATACGATTAACTGCTTCTAATGTAACTACTAATTTAGTAGCATTCATTAAATCAAAAATATTCATTTTTTGGAAATCAAGTGTTTTTACACCAGGAATGTTTCCTGCAGATTTTACAACCACTTCTTCATGATCTCTTGTCACGATTAATGTTTTTTGATTATCAATTTTTACATTTTTCATAACCTCTAACATTTCTTTTGTTGATGGTTTTGAAAATGCAAATTTGTCTAATATTACTAAGTTTTGTTCTTTAGCTTTAATACTCAAGACACTTCTAATTGCAAGTTGTCTTACTTTTTTATTGACAGCTTTTTTATAATTGATGTTTGGGGTTGGCCCAAAGGCAACTCCTCCACCTCTTCATTGCGGAGCTCTAATTGAACCCTGACGAGCACGTCCAGTACCCTTTTGTCTTCAAGGTTTTCTCCCTCCACCACGAACTTCTGATCTAGTTTTTGTTTTTCTTGTTCCTTGTCTTAATGCTGCTTGTTGAGATACTACAGTGTCATAAATTGCTTGTTCATGTGGTTCAATCCCTCATACTTTATCATTTAAAGTAATTTCTTTTACAGATGAACCTTTAACATCTAAAACTTGTGCTTTCATGCAATTTACCTCCAAGATTATCCATTGTTTTCTGTAGTTGTTGCTTCAACAGGTGCTTGGCTAGGGGCTTCAACAGGTGCTGAATTTCTAACCAATAATTTAACAGCTTCTTTGGCTGCAATTCCTTTAACATTTTGTTTTAGAACTACAAACCCTTTTCTTGGACCCGGAACTGATCCTTTAACTAAAACTAAATTTCTTTCACTATCAATCTTAATAATTTCTAAGTTTTGAATTGTCACTTTTTCATGCCCCATGTGACCAGGCATTTTTTTTGATTTGAAGATTCTATTAATAATAGCTCCCATTGATCCAATACCTCTGTGGTATCCTGAACCATGACCCATAGGTCCTCTTGAGTAGTTATGTCTTTTAATAGATCCTGCAAATCCTTTACCCTTCGAAATTCCTGTAACATCGACAAATTCACCAGCGTTGAATACGTCGGCTGCATTAATTACTGCACCTGTTTCGTATCCGCTCATATCTCTGATTTCTTTTACGAAGCGCTTAGGTTCAGAGTTTGCTTTTTTGAAATTTCCCATTTCTGGTTTATTCATTAAGTTCACTCTTTTATCAATAGTTCCTAGTTTCAAGGCAGTATAACCATCTTTTTCAACTGATTTTACTTGTAAAACTGTATTTGGTTCCACAGCAATAACAGTGATTGGAATTAGTTTACCTTTTTCACTAAAAATTTGTGTCATCTCTAACTTACGTCCTAAGATTCCTTTCATGTGATACTTCCTCCTGAATATGATAATCATGTATACTTTGTTAAAAAACTATAGTTTGATTTCGATATTTACACCTGAAGGCAATTGCACTCTTTGTAAAATGTCCATTGTCTTAGCTGTAGGTTCTACGATTTCAAGTATTCTTTTGTGTGTTCTCATTTCAAATTGCTCTCTACTATCTTTGTATTTGTGAGTAGCTCTCAAAATGGTAATGATTTGTTTTTCTGTTGGTAATGGTATTGGTCCACGAACCTTTGCTCCAGTTGACTCAGCTGCTTCAATAATTTTAGCAATTGATTGGTCAACAATAGCATGATCGTAACCTTTTAATTTGATTTTAATTTTTTGTTGAGCCATTTGGTCCTCCTTACACATTGACAACCCCTTTTAGCGTGTTGTCTTTATAGACACAAAATATACATGCCATTCCATTATCACACAAAATAAAAAGCATTTCAATAAGAAATGCTCTTTTTTTTAAATATTTTCTTGCCAGATTATGGACTTTGCTGACTGGCTTTTAAACAATTTTCCCTTGAGCAAAGGTATTATTTCCTCCACCTTTAACACTAAATTCTTTAGTATTTTTAAAGATATCAATTGCCTTGTGTTGCTCAGCAATGTTTGGCGAAACACCAACTGCATATAATTTTGCACTAGGATTTGCTATTCTTACAATTAGTGAATCATATTGATTTTGGTAAAAGTCAATTAAAGCCTTTATTTCTTTCATCTCTAGCTCCCCAGTATTTAAGTCAATTTCTTGAATATCCCCAAAACTTACTGGTTTAATAGTTTTGAAATTTGCAATTTTTTGCTCAATTAATTGATCATCCACTTCTTTTTGATAAAGTTTGAAATCATTTTTTAATTCATTAACTAATACTTTAATTAAAGCTAAGTTATCTTTTGTAAGTGGAAGATTTTGAATTTTACTAATTTTATCTGCAATTACAATATTTGGCTTCAATTCCTTAAAACTGTCATATTTTTCAACAATGCTTTTAATTTCATGGTGTTGTTTATTAAATTGGGTGCTCAAATAGGCCTCAACTTCTTTATGACTTGTAACAGCGTGAAAACGATAAATTCCACTACCTTTTGATTCAACATCAGTTACCAATAAATCTTCAATGTCTTTAGTATTGGCAACATGTGTTCCTCCACATAGTTCACATGAATAAGTTCCAAATTTTACTACTCTAACTTCAGCATCATATTTTTCAGCGAAAAGAGCCAAAGCATTGTGTTTGTTTATAGCCTCATCTAGTGAACAATAAATAATTTCTCTTGGAATGGCTTGTTGAATATGTTTTTCAACTGAGTCATGAATTTGGTGAATTTCTTCATGGGTTGGCATTCGGTTAAAAGTTATGTCAATTCTTAATTCATCTTCATTATTAAAACTTCCACATTGTAAAGCACTTTCTCCTAACACTTCCCGAATTCCTGATTGTAAAATATGTGTTCCTGAATGGTTTTTCATAGTGTAGTATCTTTTTTCTTCATCAATTTGTGCCACAACTTGGTCACCACAACTTAATGTTCCATTGACCTGCACCTTATGAATGTGTTGTTTGTTTGGTCCTTGTTGAACATCAATGACTGGATGATGGTTTCCAGTGCTGTCAATCAGCACCCCAGTATCTGCTGCTTGCCCACCTTTTTCTGCATAAAATGGGGTTTGAGCTAAGGTCACAAATACTACTTGGTTGGTAACTTTTTTTGCTTCAAGGTCATCAATAAACATAAAGTTAACTTTTGTTTCACATTTTTCTGTTTCATAACCAACAAACTCACTTGGGACTTGTAATTTTGTTAGAATAGCAGATTGTTTATTTCAGGCTTTATCATCTTTACGAGAACTTCTAGCTAACTCCTTAGTTTCTTCAAGAAGTTTTACAAATCCATCAACATCAACTTTAACATTATTTTCAAAAGCGATTTCGCTGGTTAATTCAATTGGGAAACCAAATGATTCAAACAATAGCAGAGCATTTTTTGCAGTCACTTTTTTTTCTTTACTAATTATATTTTCAAGGTGTTCATACCCTTTAGATAGGGTTTTTAAGAAGCGATTTTCTTCGATTTCAATTATCTCTTTTACCATATTAGCTTTATCAACTATATAGGGATAAAATTCACTCATAGCTTGAATAACTGCATCAACTAATTTATACAAGAAAGCACCTTGGATGTCTAGTTTACGTCCATAAACACTGCTGCGGCGAATTAGACGACGAATGATATAACCTCGATCTTTATTCCCAGGATAGACTCCATCACTAATTGCAAAAGTCACAGCACGAACATGGTCAGCAATGACTTTAAATGCAGTGTTGATTTTAGTTTGTTCAGCATTTGGTTGAGAGTAATTTTCAATACTATACTTAAATTTATTTTGACATAATTCTTCAGTTTTTTTAATTGTAGGGAAGAATAAATCAGTTTCAAAATTTGTTGGGGCATCTTGGAAAATTGAAGCAATTCTCTCTAAACCTGCACCAGTATCAATATTTTTTCTTGGTAATTCAGAATAATTATTCTTACCATCATTATTAAACTGTGAAAAAACTATATTTCAAATTTCAATATATCTATCATTTTCGATATCGTCTTTTAGGAGCTTGGGACCAATTTTTTGAGGATCTCATTTTTCACCTCGGTCAAAGAAGATTTCAGTATTTGGACCACAAGGTCCTTGACCCACATCTCAGAAATTTGTTTCCCTTGTTCCCTTGAAAATGTGGTCAGCTGCAATTCCAATTTCCTTAGTTCAAATGTCATATGCATCTTTGTCATCTTCAAAAACAGTTATATATAATAAATTCCTGTCAATTCCAAATCACTTTTGATCTGTCAACAATTCTCATGCCATTTCAATTGCTTCTTTTTTAAAATAATCGCCAATTGAAAAATTACCTAGCATTTCGAACATAGTTTGATGGCGGGCAGTGACTCCAACATTTTCTATATCATTTGTTCTAATTGATTTTTGTGAATTAGTCAACCTTGGAGATGGTGGATTTTTCCTCCCGTCAAAATATGGTTTTAGGGTTGCAACTCCTGAGTTAATTCACAACAAACTTGGATCATCAACTGGCACTAAGCTGACTGGTTCTAAAAAATAGTGATCATGTGCCTTAAAAAAGTCTAACCACATTCTTCTAATCTCATTTGTTGATAATTTTTTCATAATAAATCTCCTTAAAATAACAAGTTAATTTTATCACAATCATTTGCTTGCAAATAAATATTTAAATTTTAAATTTTTATAAATCGAAAAAGTGCTCTTATCGCAAAAGTAGAATCTCAAATTGGATAATTGCCTTAGACTTTCTTTGCACAGAGCACTTTTTTTTGGGGGCTAGTTTTTTGGGTTTTTAAAAATCATTGATAAATTTCATATATTATTCATATAGAACTTCTATTGATAAAAGAATTTAATTTTTTTTAGATATTAACAAATCATTTTCTTCTTCTTAATCTAAAAATTTTTAAGTACAAAAAAATACAAGCATTCTTGTATTTTTCAGATTAATAATTTATTGGTTTTCCATTTTGAAGTGCTTCTGCAGCTTCACCAATTGCTTCACTTAAAGTAGGGTGTGGATGCACAGAGTGTGCTAGCTCAGTTATTGTACCTTCACATTCCATTACTGCAGTTATTTCAGAAATCATATCAGTTGCAGTGTTTGCAATAATGTGTGCTCCTAAGATTTGTTTGTACTTTGGCTCACAGATTAACTTAACAAACCCTGTGGTATTTCCATCAGCCAATGCTTTACCAATTGCTGCAAATGGGAATTTGTAAGTTTGATATTCAACACCATTCTTTTTCAACTCATCTTCAGTTTTTCCAACATATGCCACTTCTGGATGAGTGTAAACACAACTTGGTACACGGTCATAATGCATTTGCATATCTTCAGCTTTTTCAATTTGTAAACGTCTTGCGATATGATTAGCAGCAATAATTCCCTGATGAGAGGCCACATGGGCTAACATCATTCTTCCGGTAACATCGCCAATGGCATAAACTCCATCCAAGTTTGATTCACAATATTCATTAACTTCAATGTGGCCTCTTTGATTTATTTTTAAACCAATGTCTTCAAAACCTGTGGTTACAGTTTTTCGTCCCACAGATTGCAAACAATAATCTGCAGTAATAGTATTAGTTTTACCATCTTTTTCATAAATAACACTATTACCCTTAAATTCCTTAGTTGATGCTTCAGTAATAATTTCAAGATTACCTCTGTTTAAAAGTTCTTTCACCATTTCTTTTGAAACGTCACTGTCTAACATTTCTAAAATTGTTGGTAAAAATTGCAGAATAGTAACTTTTACTCCCAATCTTTTATATAGACAAGCAAACTCAACTCCAATAATTCCTCCCCCAATAATCACTAAACTTTTAGGAATTTTTGGAAGGGATAATGCACCAGTTGAATAAATTAAGAAACCACTTGCAACTGCTTCTTTGCTTCCTGGAAGGTCTAAACTATTTGGCAAGCTTCCAGTTGCAATAATTAAATTATTGCAAGTATATTTTTGTCCTTTAACTTCAATTGTGTTTTTATCAAGAGCTTTTGCAGCTCCATCAATGGTTGTGATTTTATTCTTTTTCAAAAGTCCTTTGACTCCATTAGTTAATTTTCCCACAACATCTTTTTTACGTGCTTGAATTTTTTCTCAATCAGCCTTGACACCAGTTGAGTCAACTATAATTCCATACTTATCAGCAGATTTAATGATTTGCTCATATAAGTCAGCAGATTTTAAAAGTGTTTTAGTTGGGATACATCCAACATTTAAACAAACTCCTCCATAGTATTCTTTTTCAACAACTAATGTTTTTAACCCAAATTGAGCACAACGAATTGCCCCAACATAACCTCCAACTCCAGCTCCAACCACAATTACATCATAATGTTTTTCTGGATCTGGGGCATTGAATTTTGGTGCTGGTTTCAGATTTGAACTAGTTCCAACTTTTATTCCTGGACCAAGTGGGTTATTTAAAACTGCAGTTACTTGTTCAAAAATTTTATCTTTTTGAGGAATTTCTCTTTTACGACCTCTTTGAATTAAATCATTTGAAACAGGAGTTGATCCAACAACTGAAGCATTTTCTTCAACTGGTTCACTAGTTGAAGTTTTGCCATCCTCAATTTCAACAACCACATCTCCAACTTTAATTTCTTGTCCTTGTTTAATTAAGATTTTTGCGATTTTTCCATCTGTTGGAGCTGGGATATCTGAAGTCATTTTGTCTGTTTCAACATGAAATAAAGGATCCCCCATTTTAACTTGGTCACCAATTTTAACAAAGACTTCTTGAACTGTACCTTCGGTTAGTCCTTCACCAATATCTGCAAATTTTACTTTATACATAAATATTCCTACTTTCTATTTATATTAATAGCATTGCTGGTTTTTTTAACAACTCAGCAACCTTTTGCATAAAACGACCAGCATCAGCGCCATCAATTATGCGGTGATCTGCAGTCATTGAAAATGGCATCATGTCTCGTGGCATTAATTGTCCATTAATGTAAACTGGAATTGTTGTAATTGTTCCAAGTCCTAAAATTGCAGCTTCTGGAAAATTAATAATTGGGGTTGCATAATCTAGACCTACCGATCCAAAGTTAGTGATTGTAAAGGTTGCCCCAACCATTTCATTCACTGCTAATTTTTTGCTTCTAGCTTTATTTGCTAGTTCATTAATTTTTACAGCAATTTGTAAAACTGATAATTTATCTGCTCCTTTAATCACTGGAACCAATAATCCTTCAGGTGTATCACAAGCCATCCCTATATTAATTTGTTCAGCAATTGCAATACTGTTTGTGTCTTTGTCAATTCGACAATTGATATTTGGCATTTCTTTTAAAACTAATGCTGACGCTTTAATAATAAAAGCCAGATAAGTTAATTTGACATTTTGACTTTCAGCAAAGTCTTTTAGTTGAGTTCTTAATTGAACTAATTCTGTTACATCAACATTTCTTAATCCAGTAAATCCAGCAACTTCACTGTGAGATTTTTGCATTGCTTTAACTGTAGCTTTACGAATTGAATTCATTGGTTTGTTAATAAATGTTAAAGGTTCATTAATAACTGGGACTGTAATTTTTGGATTATTATAGTCTGCACTACTTTTTGGTGAACTTGAAATTGTTTTAAGTTCACCAACCTGATTTGTTGGTTGGGTTTTAAAACTTTGCACATCTATTGTTAGAATTCTTCCATTTGGTCCACTTGGAGTCACTAATTTTAAATCAACACCCAAAGTAGCAGCAACTTTTCTAGCCAATGGAGATGCTTTAATAACATTTGTGGCAACTGAACTTGTAGGGTTTGGTGAAGTTGGCCTTGCAATCAAATCATTTGAAACAGGAGTTGACCCAACAACTGAAGCATTTTCTTCAACTGGAACACTTGTTGAGGTTTTGCCATCCTCAATTTCAACAACCACATCTCCAACTTTAATTTCTTGTCCTTGTTTAATTAAAATTTTTGCAATTTTTCCATCTGTTGGAGCTGGGATATCTGAAGTCATTTTGTCTGTTTCAACATGAAATAAAGGATCCCCCATTTTAACTTGGTCACCAATTTTAACAAAGACTTCTTGAACTGTACCTTCAGTTAGTCCTTCACCAATATCTGCAAATTTTACTTTATACATAAATATTCCTACTTTCTTACATATTAAAATTTAAAATTGATAATCTCTTCAAGTTTTGCAAAGATTTTTGTAGGGTTAACTTGATGATAACCTTCTCCTGAATCAAATGGAATCACAATATCATAACCTGTTACACGAGCTAGTGGTGCTTTTAAATATTCAAAACACTCTTCAGTAACTGAGGCCATTATTTCAGCAGCAACTGAAAATGAGCGAACAGCTTCATGAACTACTAACAATCTTCCTGTTTTTTTAACAGATTCAAAAACCATTTGACGATCTCAAGGTTTAATTGTTCTTAGGTCAATTAGTTCAACACTAAGATCTGGGTGTTTTTCTTCAAATTGTTCAATAGCTTTTTGACAATCAACAGTTTGTGCCCCATAAGTCACAACTGTGATATCATTACCTTCAAAAATTTTAAAACCTTCTCCAATTGGAACTGTGTAAAACCCATCTGGCACTTCTTGTTTGAAAGCACGATAAAGTTTTGTTGGTTCTAAAACAATAACTGGATCTGGTGATTCAATAGCTGCCAAAATTAATCCCTTGGTATCATATGGTGTTGATGGACAAACAACTTTTATTCCAGGAGTGTGAGCATAGATTACTTCCATAGCTTCAGAGTGTAATTCTAAGGCTCTAATTCCTCCGCCCATAGGGGTACGAATAACAATGGGAGCTGGATATTTACCTCGAGTTCTGTTTCTCATTCTGCCCATGTGTCCCAAAATATTTTGTAGTGAAGCTCACCCTAAACCTTGAAATTGTAATTCAACAACTGGTTTTAAACCATTCAAAGCCATTCCTAAAGCAGCCCCAATGTAAATTGCTTCACTAATTGGAGCATCAAAACAACGTTCTTCTCCATATTTTTTTTGCAAACCTTCAGTTGCTCGAAAAACTCCACCTTCAAAACCAACATCTTCTCCATAAACTACAACTTCATTTCATTTTTCCATTGCCACATCAAGAGCATCTGTGACTGCTTTAATGTTATTTAACTGTTTCATTAGTGGTGTCCTCCTTTGGCATTTGGGTTTGCTGCAAAAAATGCTGCAGCTTCTTGATATTGTGCTTCTAACTCTGGGGTTTTAGTTTCATAAAGATAATTAAAGACATCTTCTAATGGATAATCTTTGTGAGCTTCAGCATAATCAAATTCTTGACGAATAAACAAGTCTTGCTCTTCATCAAGAGCTGTTTGTTTTTTTTCAGTTCAGAGTTTTTTGTCAATTAAATATTTTTTCATTCTAATTAATGGATCTTTTGTCAAAGCTTCTTCATATTCTGGTTTTGGTCGATAAATATCAGGATTATCAGATGATGAATGAGCTCCAAGTCTATATGTATCAAATTCAATTAAGACTGGGCCATTACCTTGACGAGCAAATTCAATAGCCTCACTGGCAACTGCATAACTTGCTAAAAAATCATTACCGTCAACCTTGATTCCAGGAATGCCCACAGCAATTCCTTTAACGGCAACATTTAATGATTTTGTGGATTTAGCATATGGAGTTGAAATTGCTCATTTGTTGTTTTCACAAATAAAGACAACTGGAAGTTCATGCAGTTTGGCAAAGTTCATTGATTCATAAACTTCACCTTCACTCATACCTCCGTCACCAGTTGATGTTAATGCAACTCCATTTGTTTTTTTATATTTTTCTGCAAAAGCAATCCCCACTGCTTGAGAATATTGACTCCCAATAATAATATTTGGTGGTAAGAGGTTAACTCCTTGAGGAGATTGACCTCCAAACTCATTTCCCATTCAATACATCATAATGTTGTGCATTGGCATTCCAGCAGTTAATCAAGCTGCATTGTTACGATAACCTGGTGCTAATCAATCTTGTCCTTTGACCATAGCCAAAGCATAGGCAACCTCACAAGCTTCTTGTCCAGTTGAAGATAAAAATGATAATAAACGCCCCTGTCTTTGGGCTTTATTTTGAAAATCATCTTGTCTTCTTGATAAATTCATCAATTTGTAAGCTTCAATTAATTGTTTATCTGAAATTTTTGGTAAAAGTTTTTCATCAATTACTTTACCGTCAACATCTAAAATTCTGACAACTTGGTCTTTTTGTGGATCAAATTTATTTATATATTTCATTGCTACCTCCTATTGGATAATTAAATCCAAAATTTCTTGGACAGTAAATTCTGCACCAAAGATTGTTTTAATATCTACGTTTTCTAAAACTGTTTTTATGGGTAAAACTTGATAAGTCACTCCAATCAGCTTAGCTTCTAATGGTTCAGTTCCTCCATAACCTAAAAAGTCCCCATAAATTTTGCAATCATTTATCACTCCATCAATAACATTCAAGTAAACTTCAACACTGCCTTTACCTTCAAGTCTTTGGTTGTTTTGATAAGTAAAGGTTGCATTTTTTTTAAATGTTCAATCAGGGTTTTGATACTTTTCTTGATAAATTTTTTCAATTGCTTGTAAATCTTCTGGTTCTAATTTTAAATCACTAACACTTTTATTTTCTTGATAAGTTTTTATTAGAGCTGTGATAAATTCAGCAATTGTAATTGGTTTGCTAATTTCTGCATTTATATTAGTGACCCTAGCAGTGATTGATTCAATGTTCTTTGAAAGAATTTTTGCTTTATCTACTGTTAGGTATTTTACTAATTTATCTAGATTTGCATTAAACAAAATGGTTCCATGTTGGAGAAATCTATTCTGATACTTTCACATAGCATTACCTGAAATTTTTTTACCATTTAAGACTATATCATTACGTCCAGAAAATTGAGCTGGGATTTGCATTTGGTTCAGTGTAGTAATAATTGGTTCTAACATTTTTTCAAACATTGCTACCCCATTGTTTTCTGAATCAGTATAAATAATACTAAAATTTAAATTTCCTAAGTCATGAAAAACTGTACCTCCACCTGTGTTCCTTCTGATGACAGCGACATCATCAAGGTTAGCATTTTGTAAATTTATTTCTTTAGCAGCATTTTGATTTCTGCCCACCACAATTGTGTTGTGGTTTTGTCATAAAAATAAAATTGGTTCTTTAAATTTTTCACAAACTGTTAAATATTCTTCAGTTGCTAAATTGTATTTTGGATCTGTGCAATCAACTTTGTAAACTAACACCTTTTCACCTCTAATCCATTTACATTGATTATATGTTAACGTTTTTAAAAATGTTGTTGTTTCCACCACAAAATATAACTTGAAAAATTTTTTCTATTATGACACAATTAAGTATAGAATATAATTAAAGTGAACGAGGAGAAAATATGAAATTACAACATTTAAATAAAAGAAGGTTAATTCTAGTTGATTTAGACGGAACTGCTTTAATGTCAAATGGTGAACAAATTCACCCAGATACAAATGCTGCTCTAATTAAAGCTACCCAAGATGGACACATAGTTTGTGTCATTACAGGAAGACCTCACAGGGCCAGCATTAGGTTCTACCGTGAATTAGGGATTAACACTTTACTTTCAAACTTTGATGGGGCTCATATTCATGACCCTTTAAAAAGAAAATTTAAAAGAATTGTCCTACCAATTAATGAAGATGTAGTTCAAGACATCATCAACAATCCAATAATTATTAAGTCAAAAAAGAATCTTTTATTAGAATCTCACAATAAAGCTATTGTTCAAGAAAAAGATGAATTTATTGAAAGATTCTTTCACCTTGATGATGTTGAAGGTGATGAATACTTCATTGCAGATCCTTACAAAGAATGAGAAGGTCCTGCCACAAATGTGGTGCTGTTATTAAAAGATGATTCTTATAAAGATGATGTTTTTAGACAATTAGAAAAATTTAAACACTCAATTAAAATTCAATCTGGTAATGTTTATGGTTATGATAACAAAAACTCAGTTTCAATGATTACTTTAACAAACAAAATTGTTAATAAAGGCTTTGTGGCTGAAATTTTAGCACAATACTATAACAAAGATATTCGTGATGTTATTGCTTTTGGAGATCAACTAAATGATTTTGAAATGATTAAAAATGTTGGTTATGGAGTTGCTATGAAAAATGGTAGTGATGAACTAAAAAAAGTAGCTTCTGGAATTACCAATAAAACTAATAATGAAGGTGGAGTTGGTGAATACCTAACTCGCTTACTTGCCGGAGAAGAGGTTTAATCAAAATATCTACCACAAACCACAATTGTGGTTTTTTTATAATTCTTTTAAGTATTTACTGTAAAAAAACCTATATGTGTACTAAAATAATAGTAGTTAGTGAGGCTATTATGGAGAAAAAATATTGATGAAAAATTAGCACCAAGTTAACATTAGCAATATTACCATTGTGTGGGATCTTGATTTTTTTAATTGGTCAATCCACTGAATTGTTCAAAGATAGCACCGCTTATTGAACTAGACTATTAAAATGAGGTCAAGTGAATGATGCTGGTGAAAAAGTTTCTTGAGCTAGTGAAACCTATTTTAATAAACTAATTTCATTAGGAGTTGGAGGAAAGTTACTTTATCTATTTTGTAGAAATTTTATACCTTTAACTACAGTTGCCAATATTGTGGCCTCTGCCTTTTGGATAAATTCAGCTAAAAATCAAAAAAGTGAAGGTCAAGGTAAATTTGACAACTATCTTGTAGCAATTATTATTTTCTCAACTGTGTTTTGGGTTTCGGCTTTATATAATTTTTCAAACATTTTTACATCAGCTGTTTCAAACATGGTTTGATACAACTATTTTGCTTGAACCCTACTTCATGGTTTCCCTCAATTAGTTGGAATTATCTATCTAGTTTGTTTTTATCAAAAGTATGAAATTCCTTTAGAATCAAAGCAAGTTTGAAAATTGTGAGGTTTTTCACTAATTCCCTTATTTGGCTATTTAACTTTCTTTATGTTAAGTGGAATGTTTTTTCAGGTTACTAACTTATTTCCATTTTTTGGAGATATGTCAGGAACTGGTCATTATCCTTATGACTTTATTGATTTATTTCACAAAAAAGGCAACTACGCTGCAGCATTAGGATTACCAATTAACAATGCCACACAATTGCTGATTATTTACTTATTCTTTTTATTGACTCAATCGCTTTATTTTGTAATTATGTACTTTCCAGCTCGTCACCAATTTCTTAAAAAGAATCCTCAGTTGAAAAAAATCAACGAACAATTAGCTTAATTTTTAAACAAAACCAACAGTTAAAACTGTTGGTTTTTATCTAAGTAATAATTGTTTTAACTCTTGAACTAGGTTTTTGATTTCTTCAATCAATGGAGCATAAGTTTTTGGATCAGTAAAATCTACTCCACATTGTTTTAAAATTTCTAATGGTGGTTGACTACCTCCAGCTTTAACTAGCTGAATAATTGTTTGTTTTCCATTTTTAAAATCATTATATAATTTAAAACTTGCTACAAGATCTAATGCATATTTATAAACATAAAATGGTGATTCAAAAAAATGAGAAACATAGGCTCAGTGATAAACTTCTCGTTTTTTATCATCAAATAAATCATATCCATATTGATTTTCAATGTTTTTGTACAATTCCATAAGAATATCTGCAGTTAAGGGTAGCTGTTCTTGAACAAGTTTGTGAACTTGATACTCAAATTCAGCGAATTGAATTTGACGATAAAAGGTTGAAATCATGTCAAAAACTCTCTGTTGCAATAAATAGATTTTTTCTGAGTCAGAATTGGTATGTTTTAATAAGTAATCAAACAAAATGTGCTCACTAAAAGTTGATGACACCTCTGCTAAAATGATTGGATAATCATTTAAAGGGAACTTATTATTTTTATCAGCAAACAAGGTATGAACTGAATGTCCAACTTCATGTGCTAAAGTGCTTACCGAACTTAATTTATCATCTCAATTCATTAAAATCACAGGATCATGATTTTGGGCCCCAGTTGAATAGGCACCACTAACTTTGTTTGGGTTCTCAATATAGTCAATATTTCCAACTTTGAGTGCTATATCTAAATAGGTTTGATATTCTTCACCCAAAACTTGCAAAGCTTCTCTAACTATTTTTTTACCTTCAGGAATTGAGTATTTCTTTGAAAAATCCCTGACCAACTTTAATTCCCTATCAGTTGAATTAAAAGTTTTTAAGCCATGGTAGTTTTTAATTAATAAATAATAATCTTTTAATGGTTGAATATTTTGTTTGCCAATTTCTAACAATTTTTCATAAACCTCAGTTGGTACCAAATCATCATTTAATTTCATTTCTAGTGCTGATTGAAAATTGCGAATTAATGCTGTTTCATAATGTTCTGCTAAAATTCCTTCATAAATCTTTGTGAAACTAAACTTATTTTTAAAATAACCATTAAAAAATAAATTATAAACTTCTCTTCGCAATTTTTGATCTTTGTGGGGATCAGAGTCTTCACAAATCTTTTTATAAAAAGTATTGTCAACCACTATATTCTTACCTTGAAATTTAAAAGTAGCCTGGGTTTTATCAGCATAAGCCAAGGTTTGATAAATCTCTTGTGAATTTTGACGACTTTTAGCAACTATACTTAACAATTTTTCACTATCAGCACTTAAATAATGCTTTTTATTGGCAAACAAAATTTTAAAGTTATTAAAATACTGACTCTGTTTTGAAGCTTTGACTCATTCTAAAACTTGCTCAGAATCCAATGCCAAAATTTCAGGCTCAAGAAAACTTAAATCTCTCTCAACTTTATGAACTGTGTTTCTAAAAATTGCATCATATTTTTGAAATGTTATTTGAGTTTGGTCAACATCTAATTGACGCATAAATAAATTCAGTCTCGAGAAAAACTGATTGGCTTCAAAGTCCAAGTTTAAATAAGTTTGAAAATCATGTTGGTTACTTAATTTCCCTTCTAGGTTTTTTATTTTTTTATTGGCATCAACATATAGTTGTAAGTCCTTCTCTCACTCACTTATGTTTGAATACAATCTTGAAAAATCTCAAGAATACTCTTTGCTATTTAATTTTTCACTCATATGCTTATTATACTTGTTTTTTACAAGGTTAATAATTATTTACAACAAAAAAATTGTTCAACCAAGTTGAACAATTTTTAAATTTACTTTTTGTTTTTTTGTGCTTTTTTATCTTTTTTTTGATTATTTACTTTCTCATCATGATGTTTTGAGTTAACATTAATTTTATCAACCATTTTATCAGTATCAACTTTAACTTTTGTTGAATGTTTCTCATAAATATCAATAATCTTTTCAGCAGTTTTATCAAAATCTGCATTATAAACTTGGTTACCATTATCAATTATTGAAAGTTTATTAATGTTTTCTTGTAATTCATCAATAATGTGACTTGTGATTAGTATTCCAACTCCTTTTTTGGCAAGGAATTTGATTACCTCCATGAATTCCAATCTAGCCTTAACATCTAGGTTGGCTGTTGGTTCATCTAAGAAAATATAATCAGGTTTACTTACTAAAGTTATAATTAACAGCATTTTTTTCTGCATTCCAGCTGATAAATCTTTAAATGACTTATGACGATAATTTGATAAACCAAATTTTTCAAGTAAAGTTCTGAAACGTTCTTTTGCTAATGCCCTTTTTACTCCAGCAATTTTTGCATCAAGCATACAATATTCTTGAACATTTATTCCTTTTGGATAAATACTTTGATCTGGAAAGAAAGCGATTCTTTTCAAACCAAGATTCTTTTTAACATCCACTCCATCAAGTAAGATTTCACCTTCATCTTTGCGGTATTCACCAAAAACTGCTTTAATTAAAGTTGATTTTCCAGCACCATTATCTCCAACAAAACCATAAATATCTCCAGGCATAATTTTTAATGAAACATTACGAACACCAGATTTGGTCCCCTTAATACGGTTATCAAAAATTTTTGAAACATTTTTAATTTCTAACATCTTACTCAGCTCCTTTTTTATAAATATTTCTGCTGTATGGTAAGTAAGCTAATAAAGTTAGTAGAATACCAACAGCAATGAAACCAAAGTAGATTAATTGAACTTTAACTGGTCTTGATCTAACTTCCATACTTAAATCTTTAATATTAGTTTCTTTTACTGGACCACTTGAATGATCAATGCTATCTGGGTTACCACCTTTATATTTAATGTTTGGAGTTGCAAAGTTACCTGCTGGTAAAATTGAATTTGAAATTCCAAAGTCATCATAGTAGAAATCTTCTTTACCTGAGAGTAAGGTCATTGTGAAGAAATAAGTGAATGGATTAAAAGTCATCATAAAGATTGTTTTTTCTAAACCTTCAAGATCATTTTTACTAGTAACTCCAGGAGCTTTCATCACCATGCCAATTGTACCATTAATAAGTACTGTGCTTGGTAAAGTGTTTGAAAATCTACTTATTGCTTCAATATTTTTAGAGACCTCAGGTTCAATTTCTTCAATTTTTTCCCTTCCAGCATCAGATAAGCTGAAATTTTGCTCTCGATCTTGTTCATCATCGTCATCTCTTGATGAAACTTTAATTAATTGTTTATATGATAAAAAAGAGTCACTTCTTGGTGATATAATATTTAGTCCAAACTTAAATTGTTTTTGAAGAATTTCTTTTAGACTATTCAAATTCTCTTCAAGATTAGTATCAGTTGGGAACAATTTAACAAGTTCAGTATTATTCATATTGATTTTTTCATTAAGGACTGCACCAAATTGTTTTTCACCATTATAATTTGAAGTAGTTTTGTTCATATATCATGATTGTTTTGCAAGAGTAGCTTTTTCATTTTGATCTGTGCTTGTAAAACCAATTGCATTGATAAATTTTAAGTAAAGGTTGTTCTCTAATTTCTCTCTAATTTTTTGAACTAAAGTACGTCCATCATCATCAAATGAATCAGGTTGATCATTTAAGCGAACAGTCACACCACTATCATCAAAGAGTGGGAATGTTTTAACATAGTCTGCTGCTAGTTTCACCACTGAGTCATCGCCTTCTAAGATTCTAGTTGCAAGTTCAAGAAATGAGTTATATCTAACTGGATAATTACTATGAATACTTCCAAAAAAATCAGTAATTGGATAAATGAAATATTTTAAACCAGGTTCTGCTTCTAAGTCTAGAGCTCTAGCAAGGTTTGAATCAGGTTTGATTTCTAAATAAAGCAACCCACGTTCACCACCACTAGCAAGACCTCTAATTGCATCAAGATACTCAATATTACTTTTGCGCAGTAAAGTATAAAAATTATTATTGGTTTTGTTGGTTTTTTCTTGCTCAATCAGTTTCATAGCATTATAAGTTACTAAATTATCACCCTGACTAAATGAAGACAATGTACTAAACAAATAAAAGATTGGACTTAATACTCAATATAGTGATGAAAAAATACCAACAATTCAACCAAGTGGTAAAATTGCTTTTAGCCTAAAACTCATTGTTGTTACTAAAATTACAAAACCTGAGAATAGAATATCAAATGGAATTAAGGCTAAAATTCCATAGACATAACCATCTAAATACAGGTCATAACCAAGTGGTTTAATAACATGTAAAAAAATGATAAATTGTGAAAATGATAAGGCAATAAAACTAAATGTGATTACTTTTGCTGCAAAGAAACGTGTATAAAGAATTATTCATTTATATGCTCCTCTTCTTACCATTAAACCTTGGATTCCAGTGTTGCTGTCAACAACATAACTTGTACCTGTGGCAAAAACATTATAAAAAACTAAATAAATGACTGAAAGCATTATCGTCATAGTGTATGCCAATTTTATTCCCCAAATTCCACTAATAAAGGTTGCGAACACAACATTAAGGGCAAAAATTAAGATAATCATAAATGGGATCCCAATGAAAACTGCTTTGGTTTTTAATGTTCTAAGTAAATTAAAACTAGATATTGTTAATAAATCTTTCATATTTCTCCCTCCTAATTATAGATATAATCAACAATGTCTTGGGCATTGACTGATTTACCTGTAGTCACTTTCTTATAAATATCTGCAACTCTTTGGGTTTTGTTATCAAAAGCATTGTTATAAACTTGAACTCCATTTTCAATGATGGTTAGTTTATTAATACTTTCTTGCAGCTCATCGATGATATGACTGGTGATTAGTATCCCAATTCCTTTTTCTGCTAATTTCATAATAATGTTGATGAACTCAATTCTTGATTGAACATCTAAGTTAGCAGTCGGTTCATCTAAAAAGATGTATTGAGGATCTGTCACTAAGGTTACTGCCAGTAAGGCTTTCTTTTGCATTCCGGCAGATAATTCTCGGAATTTTTTGTTCATATTGTCCCCTAAATCAAGTGAAGCCAATAAATTAGCAAATTTTTCTAAGGCAACTTTTGGTTTCATTCCAGCGAGTTCTGAATCCATTAAACAAAATTCCTTTAAAGATAAGTCTTTAGGGAAAACACTTTGATCTGGGAAATAACTAATTCTTTGTAAATTATCACCAGTATAAATTGAATTTTTATCAATTTCAACTGTCCCGCCATCTCTTTTGTATTCACCAAAAACTGCTTTAATTAAGGTTGATTTACCTGCACCATTATCTCCAACTAAACCATAAATGTCTCCTGGTTTAATTGCAATGCTAAAGTTTAACACACCTTTTTGATCTTTTGATAAGACTTTTTGATTTTCAATGTCACTTTTTTTACTAGGAAATAATTTTGTAACTTTTAAAATTTCTAACATAATTACACCTCACTTATGTTTCTAACTTTTCTTCTTGAAAACATTCAGTAACTTAATCCTAGTAAAATTAATGAACTTCCAATTCAGCTAATGTAATTGATAACGATAGGTAATGGTTTTCTAGCAAAAACTAAATTCTTGTTCCCATTACTATCTTCTTCTAAAATTGGTAAATAACGATTTGCCAGTGGTATTAATTGTGAACCAGATTGAATAATGCTACTATCATAATCTGACTTACCTGAGTAAAGAACCATATTGTAAAAATTGGCAAAGGGATTTGCAAAATCATTGATATTTAAAAGTTTGTTTTTGAATTCTCTTGTTGTTCCATCATCATATGTAGCAGGACCTGATAATATGATACTAAAGATGTTTCCTAAAACCAATCTTGAAGAAGCAGAATATTTTGAATCACCTGCTCAGCTTTCAAATTTTAAATCGTAGTCGTAAGATTTATGATATGAGCGGTCATATTCATCACCATCAACTTGAAAAGTACTGTCTTGCTCATAGTATTTTTTAAATGTGTTTTGGTAAAGATAGTGACTTTTTAAAATTGCTACAATTTCTTTCAACTCATCTTCGTACATTTTTTTATTATTAGCTTCTAAAAATAGTTTTAAAAACTCATTTTTAGAGCTGATATTATCTAGTACCGCTTCATATTGGTCATCACCTGAAAAGCTTTGACGAGTTTGACTGCCAAAGTATGAATCTTTATGAAGCTTGATTTTAGCATTCCCTTCTGGTTGGATTGCTATGCTTTTAACAAAATTTATTAAAAAGTTATTTTTAAGTAGATTGTAATAGCAAGTGCTACCACAAGAGTCTCCATAATTAGTAAAATAAAAACCCAAATTTGAATCCTCATCCAAGTAAACAAGGTCACCTAAAAAATGTTTCATAAAATCACTTAGAGGTGAAAGACTACCTCCAGTTGCTTGCTCTGATAATTCTAAAATCATTCCTCCCTTAGTCAGGGCTCACTCATTATAATTAGAAAATATAAAATTGTTATTTGAATAAATTGGGCGATAAAATGTTTCCTCATTTTTTACAACTCTAATTTTTAAACCGCCAATAAAACTTGAAATATTATCAGTTGAATAAATACTATCGCTGTACTCTCTTTCTGATTTAAATAATTTATTTAAATCACCATCAAGCAATCCGCTAGCAAGTCCATCTGGGTATTTTTTTCTTAATTCATACAACCTGTAGACACGTCCAGTATCAAATTGGTCTTGATTAGAAAATAGACCACCAATTGCAGTTGGTAGACCAGCAAATAGTCAAAAGCAAGACATAACAGTTATAAAAATTCATGTAAATGGAATTGATTTTTTGTTACTATATGTTGCTGTTGCGAAAAAATAAGTCATCCCTGAAATTACAAACTCCAAAGGAAACAAAGCAAATATCCCAACAGATAATGTTGTTAAAACATAATAAATATTTAAAACTCCAAAAATTTCTGCTAAAGATATATACATTAAATAAACTAAAATGATGTAAGATCAAGTTATTGTTTTAATTGCTAAAAACTTTGAAAAGAAAATAACTGGATCTTTAACACCACGACGTGATTGAATACTTTCAACGCCCCCGTGTTTATCACTGATAATTGTTCTTGTAATGTTATTGACATTGTATATAGTCAAAAATATTGAAGATAAAACTATAGTCAATGAGATTGATAATACTGGCATATGCATTTTGGTAAAGAAAAGAAACATTAATATATTGACAAATAATGTTAGTCCAAAAACAGCACAACATGCTATGATATTAAATTTATTTCTATAAAATTTCTGTAAATTATTCTTATAAATTACGTAAAAACTTCTCATTCAACCAACCCTCCAAATTATCTAAAATTATGTATAAATTAATCTAAAGGATTTATTTTAACAATTCAAACATTGTTCTTGTCATTGGAGCTCTTCCACGTTTACTTTGATCAGCAGTTGAGGCAATATCTAAATGAATGTATTGTTTTTTCTCTGCAAATGAGTCTAAAAATGCAGCTGCAGTTGAAGAACCTGCTTGTCTTCCTGGTTCAGAGTTAACTAAATCAGCAATTTTTGAACATTTCATTGCTTTTAAATGTCCTTCAATTAACGGTTGTCTTCAAATTGGTTCTTGTGCTTTTAAAGCAGCTGTAACAAATTCACTGTAGAATTCATCTGAACTTGAAAAAGTTCCTGTAAATCATTTTCCTAAAGCAATATCAATTGCTCCTGTTAATGTAGCTACAGTTATTACTCTTTCTGCTTTTTGATTATGCACTGCATAAGTAATACCATCTGCAAGAACCAATCTTCCTTCAGCATCTGTATTGGTGATTTCTACTGTTTGACCATTCATTGATTTAACAATTGATTCAGTTAAAGTAGCAGTACCCCCAATTCTGTTGTCAGTTAGTAAACCAATTCCAACAACATTACATTTTGCTTTTGCTTTTGCTAAGGCCATCACTGTTGCACTTACAATTGCAGCACCTGACATGTCAAATTTCATGTTTTCTAAGAAATTTGATGGTTTTAGGTTATATCCCCCAGTGTCAAAGGTAATTCCCTTTCCAACAAGAGCAGTTTTTTTAGCTTTAGGGTCACCAGTGTATTCCAATACTACAAGTCTTGGTTCTACATTTGATCCAGCATTAACTGCTAAAAATAAGCCCATGTCTAGGTCTTGAATTTGTTTTTTGTTTAAAATTGAAATTTTAACATCAGCAACTGTTTTTGCTTTTGTTTCAATTCTGTTTGCGATCTCAACTGATGTACCTACATTTGGTGGTAAATCTTGTAAGTCACGTGCAAAGTTTACAAATTCCAATTTAATTTCTGAGTTTTTCAATAGATCTTGATATTTTGCATCAAAACCTAAATCAAATTGTTTTTCTGTAGTTTCTTTAACTTTCATTTCAATTTGTTTATGTGCTGCAAACATAACTGTTTCAACAACAGCTTGAAAAGCAGCATTTTTGTCTTTAAATAAGGCTACAAATGAATCTACATCAATGTTCAGATTATATTTTGTTGCTATGATATAGTTTTCAATTGTGCTTTTTAAATCTTCACAACAATCTGTCACCTCAATACAAAGATAAATAGTTTTTTCACTTGAAATTAAAGTTGCCACACCTGGTTCTAAAATAACCAATGGATCAACTTTTGAGTCTTTTGAAATTGCTTTTAAAGTAATTTCATTGTTTTTTTTATTAATAGTAATCATTAGTAATTACTCTCCCTTCAATATACCTACTAATTCTACCACTAATTTTTGTTGTTGCTTTTTTAAGATTAAAAAAGTTTTTAATTTTCATAAATGCTAAAAATATGATAAAAATAATCATCCTCAATCTAGTTCTTGACTTTAAGTTGGTTTATCAAGCATCGCCAGGTTATAAGAATGCATTATTATCAAGGCAAAATTTTATTGAACTTTTATAAAAAAAATGAGGTTCACCTCAAATTAATTTTCTTTATCAATTAAAAATCTATCTTGGCACATTTTATTTCAGCAACAACCATAAATTTCAAGCCTAAATTTGCCATCAATTTCTGAATAAGTTAGAAATGTTTTTTTAACTCCATGTCCAAAATTACAACGCATTTTATTATTAGCAATTTTTGAATTAGCACTAATAAAGCGTGACTTGAAAGTATAAATATAATATGTTTCGGTTTTCAACCTCTGGTTTTGACTATCTGTTAGTGCTAAAATTACAAATCTTAAATTGCTTATGTTTGATTCAAGTTTTCTTAACCTAGCAGCTGGACGATTTTTGTTCTTTAAGTGATAGAGATGCTTTTTTCATCGAGTTTGAATGTCAGTTGATTCACCAATGTAACTCATTTTTAAATTGTTTTGGCTATCAAGTGCAAAAATCAGATAAACTCCTTGTAAATCCTTTTCAAGTTCAAAAACTGAATTCATATCATAAACTTTTTTATTTTTAATTACTTGATTTAAAACTTTTGTACAATAGTTAATGTTTAGAGCCTTATATTCTAAAGAGCGAGAATTTTTAATCTTCATAATTTGAACAAATTTGCGATTATAGATCATCAGAAAAACTCCTTATCAACTTAAGTATTGTTATTTTAGTAGTTCAAAAATTGTTTTTAACATTGGTGCTGTGCCTTCGCTTTCAAGACGCCCCACTCCACTTAAATCAACATGAATAAAGGGTTTATCTTCTACAAAGGCTTGTAAAAATGCTGCAGCAGTTGAAGAACCAGCCTCAGCACCAGGTTCAGAGTTAACTAGATCTGCAATTTTTGAACGTTTCATTACATCTAAATGCTCTTCTAGTAGTGGTAATCTTCAACAATATTCTTGAGCTTTTTGACTTGCTGTGCTAAATTCTTCACAGAATTTGTCATTATTGCTAAACATACCCACAAATCATCTTCCCAAAGCAATGCGGATTGCACCAGTTAAAGTTGCTGCAGTTATAATTTTTTGGGCTTTTTGTTCTTGTAAAGCATAAGTGATTCCATCTGCAAGAACCAATCTGCCTTCAGCATCTGTATTGGTAATTTCAACAGTTAAACCCTTCATTGATTGATAAATTGCTTCTGGTAACATGGCAGTTTCACCAATTCTATTATCTGTTAACACTGCAATTGCAACCACATTACATTTTGCTTTAGCTTTTGCTAAGGCCATTACAGCACCACAAACCACAGCTGTTCCTGTCATATCAAACTTCATATCTTTGATATAAGGTGAAGATTTTAAATTATATCCTCCACTATCAAAAGTGATACCTTTCCCCACCAAAGCAACTTTTGGTGCTTTTGGATCTCCAACGTATTCTAAAACTACTACTCTTGGCTCAATTTTTGACCCAGCATTGACAGCCAATAACAACTCCATTTTTAAATTCTGGATTTCAGTTTTATTAAGGATTGTAGTCTTAATACCCCCAACTTCATTTGCCTTTTGTTCAATTAATTCTGCAAGTTTAATTGAAGTGGCAATATTTGGTGGAAGATTTTGTAGATCTCTAGCAAAATTGCTAAATTCAGTTTTTAAAGCTAGCTCAGAAAATAATGAAGCTCAGGTTTCAGAAACTAAAAAGTTAAAACTTGGTTCAGTTTTTTGTGTAGTTTTCATACTTAATACTGGATGATTTTGATACATTAAAGTTTCAATAACTGCTTGCATTAAGTCAATGTTGTTTTGAAAAACTTCCACAAATGAATCTAAGTCAATATTTAAGTCATACTTGTTCTGTTTGACAAATTTTTTAATAATAGTTTGTATCTTTCTAATAGTGGTTGCCTCAGTTAAACAAATGTATAAAGTTTTTTCTGTATCCACTAGTGTTGTCTGTCCGGTTTTTTGAATAAACAAACTAGATTTTGTATTTTTTTTATAGGCACTGAGCTTTAAAAAATTTGTTTTTAAATTTTTTGTTATCATAATTCCCTCACTTTTTATATAAAAATAATAACACCAACAGCTGCATTTTACAATTTAAAAAACACCTAAAATATTTAGATGCATCAGGAATTTCATTAGTCACTTTAAATTTTAAAACATTTAACTTAGATTTAGAAATTTTTAAAAAACCTAGCTCTTTAAATAATCTAGTAAGTTTGATATTATAGAGCTATCAAGAGGAGGAAATTGAATGAGTGGGATTAAATTTATATTAAAAATGATGCCAGTTGCTGCCTTGACAAGTATTCCAGCAACTGTTGTATCATGTGGAAAAGAGAATAATATGGTAGAAGTATATAGCTTAGATAGGACTAATGGTAAGCCAGGAACAAATTTTGAAAACTCAGGCATTACTATTATTGATAAAACTAAAGTCGAAAGATATTCTTTAGAAGAAGCACTTCCAGAAGGAATATGTAAAATAACATTTTACTTTAAAGACGGTACTTTTGACAATACACAAAACAAGTGATGATCTGGTTATAAACATCAATATATTGCCTACTTTAAAGACATCTTAGGTCTTGATTATAATGAAGAATAGCATTAGCTATTTTTTTTATTCACACCTTTTATAGTGAGCTAGTCTTAGATGCAAGAAAATTAATTTTTACCAAAGTAGTTTTCTCCAGGCTCTCATTAAAAATTATGTGAGGATTAAATTAAATATCATAGATGCAAATCTACTAATGCTAGTGTTGGGTGTTGAATTTAATTATAAAATGCTTGCCAGCTTTTGAAACATATTGTAAGTTGAATTTTTTTCTTATAAGTTTTTTAAACTTTGGTGAGTTCAACAAGATTTTGCCAATAATTTGCGCCTAAATAACTTGAATTGCAAGTCAGGCTTCAAGTCAAAAAAACTAGTGTCAAAGACACTAGTTTTAATGTTTTATATTGTTAATTATTTTACAATTGAAACTACTGATCCAGCACCAATAGTTCTTCCACCTTCACGGATTGAGAATTTAGTACCTTGTTCAACAGCAATTGGTTTAATTAAAGTAATTTCTAATTCAACGTTGTCCCCAGGCATAACCATGTCAGTACCTGCTGGTAAAGTAACTTCACCAGTTACATCAGTTGTTCTGAAGTAGAATTGAGGACGGTATTTGTTAAAGAATGGTTTGTGACGTCCACCTTCTTCTTGAGTTAAAGCATAAACTTGAGCTTTTAATATTGTATGTGGATTAATTGTTCCTGGTTTTGCAAGAACTTGTCCACGTTCAATATCAGATCTGTCAACCCCTCTTAACAAGGCTCCAACATTATCTCCAGCTTCAGCAAAGTCAAGTAATTTTCTAAACATTTCAAGTCCAGTAACGACAACTTTTTTACGTTCTTCAACTAGTCCAACAATTTCAACTTCTTCGTTAACTTTAACAACTCCACGTTCAACTCTTCCAGTTGCCACTGTTCCACGTCCTGTAATAGTAAAGACGTCTTCTACTGGCATTAAGAAAGTTTTTTCTTTATCACGAGCAGGAGTTGGAATGTAGTCATCAACTGCATCCATTAGTTCTTCAACTTTTGAAACTCAGTCTTGTTCACCATTTAATGCTCCAAGAGCTGAACCTCTAATAACAGGTGCTCCATCTCCATCAAATTCATAAGCACTTAGTAATTCTCTTACTTCCATTTCAACTAAGTCGATTAATTCTGCATCATCAACCATGTCACATTTGTTTAAGAAAACTACAATTGCTGGAACTCCAACTTGTCTTGATAACAAGATGTGTTCTCTAGTTTGAGGCATTGGTCCATCAGTTGCAGCAACAACTAAGATAGCCCCATCCATTTGTGCAGCTCCAGTAATCATGTTTTTAACATAATCGGCGTGACCAGGACAGTCAACATGAGCGTAGTGTCTTTTGCTTGTTTTGTATTCAACGTGAGTTGTGTTAATTGTAATCCCACGTTCTCTTTCTTCAGGAGCATTATCAATGTTTGCGTAATCTTTAAATTCTGCTCCTCCTTTTGCAGCCAATACTTTTGTGATTGCTGCTGTTAAAGTAGTTTTACCGTGGTCAACGTGTCCAATTGTTCCAATGTTAACATGTGGTAAACTACGGTCAAATGATTCTTTTGCCATTTTGTTCATTTCCTTTCATTTAAATATGACCAAATGTCATACTTAATTTTAATTTTTTTTTATCTAAATTACAATAGATTTTATTGATTTTCTTGGGCATCTCTGCCCGTTAAAAAGCACTATTTTCCAGATTTTTTTATAATTTCTTCAGCAATGCTTTTTGGAGCTTCGTTATAGTGACTGAAAATCATTGTATAATTTCCACGTCCTTGAGTAAATGATCTCAATTCAGTTGCATAACCAAACATTTCAGATAATGGTACTTTTGCTTTAACAGTTTGTGCATTTCCTCTTTGTTCTGAACCTTCAATTAAACCACGTTTTGATGAAATGTTACCCATTACATCTCCATAGTATTCATCAGGAACAGTAACTTCAACTGACATAATTGGTTCTAATAGCACTGGATTGGTTTTTTTAGCAGCTTCTTTTAATGCTAATGAAGCTGCAATTTTATATGCCATCTCATTTGAGTCGACATCATGGTATGATCCATCAACAATGGTTGCTTTAACATCAATCATTGGGAATCCAGCCAAGACCCCATTTTGTAAGGCATTTTCTAGCCCTACTCTGGCAGCATTGATGTATTCTTTTGAGATTTTTCCCCCAACAATTTTGTCAATTCACTCAAACCCTTTATCTGTATTTGGTTCAAATTCAATCACAACGTGACCATATTGTCCACGTCCTCCTGATTGTTTAACATATTTTCCTTCAACCTTAGCAGCTTGACGGATTGTTTCACGATATGAAACTTGAGGTGCTCCAACATTTGTTTCAACTTTAAATTCACGTTTTAAACGGTCAACAATAATGTCTAAGTGTAGTTCACCCATACCAGCAATGATTGTTTGCCCTGTTTCTTCATCTGTGTAAGTTCTAAATGTTGGGTCTTCTTCAGACAATTTATTTAAAGCAACACCAAGTTTTTCTTGGTCTGCTTTTGTTTTTGGTTCCAAAGCCAAGTGGATAACTGGTTCTGGAAACACCATTGATTCTAAGATAATTGGGTGTTTTTCATCTGCAAGAGTATCTCCTGTTGTAGTATCTTTAATACCAACTGCAGCAGCAATATCTCCAGCATAAACTTCTTCAATTTCTTCACGGTTGTTGGCATGCATTCTTAATAAACGTCCAACTCTTTCTTTTTTGTCTTTTGTAGCATTTAAGACATAACTTCCTTTGCTTAAGATTCCTGAGTAAACTCTAAAGAATGTTAATTTTCCAACAAATGGGTCTGTCATAATTTTAAATGCTAAGGCTGAAAATGGTTCTGCATCTGAGGCATGTCTTTCAGCTTCCTCACCATTTGGCAATACCCCTTTAATTGAGGGTACATCTAAAGGAGTTGGTAGATAATCAACAATGGCATCTAACAATAATTTAACTCCTTTATTTTTGAAAGCAGATCCTGCAAGCACTGGGAAAAACTCAGCTGAGATTACCCCTTTACGAATTGCAGATTTCAATTCTGGAATTGTTATTTCTGCTCCATCTAAAAATTTCATCATTAATTCTTCATCATATTCAACTGCAGCTTCTACAAGTTGTGCTCTTAGCTCTTCAGCTTGAGCTTGTAAATCTGCAGGGATGGGAATTTCTTTTGCAACTTCATCAGCTGCTCCATCATAATGTCAAGCTTTCATTTCTACTAAGTCAATGATTCCTGAAAATTGATCTTCAGCACCAATTGGTAATTGAATTGGTGAAGCTTTTGCTCCTAAACGATCCCCAATTGATTTTACTGAGTAAATAAAGTCAGCTCCTGTTTTATCCATTTTGTTTACAAAAACAACTCTGGGAACTTTATAAGTGGTTGCTTGTCTTCAAACTGTTTCAGTTTGAGGTTCAACTCCACTTTGTCCATCTAAAACAGCAACTGCACCATCTAACACTCTTAAAGATCTCTCAACTTCAACTGTGAAGTCAACGTGACCAGGAGTATCAATGATATTAAATCGGTGTCCTGCTCAAAATGCTGTAGTTGCAGCAGAAGTAATTGTAATACCACGTTCTTGTTCTTGTGCCATTCAGTCCATTTGTGACTCACCTTCATGAGTTTCACCAATTTTGTGAATTTTACCAGTATGGTATAAAATACGTTCTGTTGTAGTTGTTTTACCAGCATCAATATGGGCCATAATACCGAAGTTACGAGTATTCTCTAAACTAAATTCTCTAGGCATTTTATGTTCTCCTTATATCTGTTTTTATCAACGATAATGTGCAAAGGCTTTATTAGCTTCTGCCATTTTGTGAGTATCCTCACGTTTTTTAACTGATCCACCAACTCCATTTGATGCATCAATAATTTCATTAGCAAGTCTGTCAACCATTTCTTTTTCATTTCTTAGTCTTGAGTAATTGATTAATCATCTCAATGCTAAGGTAACTTTACGATCTGTTGAAACTTCAATTGGAACTTGGTAGTTTGCTCCCCCAATACGACGAACTTTAAGTTCTAAATGTGGTTTGATGTTTTCAATTGCTTTATCAAAAACTTCAATTGGACTTGTTCCAGTCTTCTTTTCAATTTGCTCAAAAGCTTTATATAGAATTGATTGAGCTGTTCCACGTTTTCCATCTAGCATAATTTTGTTAACTGCTCTAGTAACTAACTTTGAATTATAAACTGGATCTGGTAGAACATCTCTCTTTTCAGCTTGGTGTTTACGCATAATAATTTGCTCCCTTCTACTTTTATTTGACTGCTATTAACTGTGTATTTACACTCTTAAATTACTATTTTTTTTCTTTTGGTCTTTTAGTTCCATAAAGTGAACGAGATTGCATTCTTCCATTAACCCCAGTAGTATCTAAGGTTCCACGAATAATGTGGTAACGTACCCCTGGTAAGTCTTTAACCCTTCCCCCACGAATTAAAACAACACTATGTTCTTGTAGGTTGTGTCCTTCTCCTGGAATGTAAGCTGTAACTTCCATTCCATTAGTTAATCTAACCCTTGCATATTTACGCAAAGCAGAGTTGGGTTTTTTAGGTGTCATAGTAGCAACCCTTGTACAAACTCCTCTTTTTTGAGGCGATGAAATTCTAGTTACTTTTTTAAGTAAAGTATTAACTCCTCTGTTTAAAGCAGGAGCCTTAGTTTTTCATGTTTTTGCTTTTCTTGGTTTTCTAACTAATTGATTGATTGTTGCCATTGTGACTTCCTCCTTTCCACAATACCGAGTGTATTGTCTACACACAAAATATATTATATATTAAATCAGGTACAATTGTATAGATTTTTGTGAAAATTTTGTTTTTTTCAACAATAAAAGTACTGCTCAGGAGTAAACCCACTCTGTACTTAGTTGGTTCTTAAATACTTTTATCATACTCCATGTTTTGCAAAGCTAACAATCTTCTTGAGAAATATTTTTTATTTTAAACCCATAAAATAAAAAGAGATTTAAGAATCTCTTCTGTGCTAATGTTTTCAAATCTTTTAAATATTAAAACTAGTTTTTTTGAATAGAACTGTTGAAACTCAACCAAGTGTTGGAGTAATCCCCATCATTAAGACTGTTGAGGTTCAATATAGGGCTTGATTAATTTCTTTCATTTGAGTTCTTTCTATTCAATATGTATAAATTCCATCATCAGTGATAATTGGTTTTCCAATTTCAAAAACAATTGGATCTAAATCATCATTATATTGGAACACATTTGTAATAAAGATGTGTAAACCTCCATAATTTAAAAAACCATCAAGAATTTTACTTTTCATTTGAGTGATCAATGCTACAATTTGTAGAGCAAAAATAAAAACAAAGTAACATAATAAAATTGTGAAAATTGCATTTGCAACAATTGCTTTTTCAGATAGAAGCAAAGAAATTGTTACAAAAATCAAAGCTAACATAATTATAAAAATATAGATTTGCAATCCCCCAAGAATAACATTTAATATCAATTCCTTAACATCAACAGCTTGACTTGAAATGATAATCATTATCAAATATGCCGGAAAATAAGTAATTGTTAAAACTAAGATTAAAAATAATATTTTGGAAATGAGAATTTTTGCTTTTGAGATAGGTTGAGTTAATCAAAGTGAAATTTGGCCAGTATGCAGTTCTTTTAATAGAATTTTATTAATAAAAATAACTGCAGTTAGCCCATAAAAAACAATCCCTAGACCATTAAATAAAAAACTATGTAAAAGAGAAATTGAAGTCATTGCTAAGTTTCTACCATGACTTCCACTATCCTCTGTTGTTTGACGTTCTCACAAAACTCCATTACCAATTGAAAAACCTTTTGATAATAATGGAAGTAGCAGCATTGTTAGCATAAAAACAGTTCAAATTATTGAAAATGTTAGAATTAATCTTCAGTGAATTTTAAAATGACTTGCAATGACATTAAATATTTTCATCAAATAATTCCCCCACAGCTTTTGTTTTAAATACCCTGATAAACTCTTTTTGGATTTCATCTGTGCTAGAATCATTTATCTCAAACTCTCTAGCCAGTACACCTTCACTAATGAAACCAACTCGATCACATGTTTTTAATATCTCATCAAAAATATGTGAGCAAAATATTATTGTTGTTTGAAATTCATTTTTAAATTTTAGAATTAAATCTTTAAATTGCTCAGTGGCAGCACCATCTAAACCTCTTGTTGGTTCATCAAGCACTAAAAACTTTGGCTTATGCACAACAGCAGCAATAATTGCTACTTTTTGTTTCATACCACTAGACATTTTTTTTATTTTCCTTTTTACATCTAATCCAAAAAAATCTATTAGTTTTTCAACAAATTCTCATTCAATATTGCTTTTAAGTTTTGCTGCTATTTTTAAATATTCCAGTCCACTTAAACCATCATACAGTGCAATTTCTCCTGGGATATAACCACAAAAATCCATAATTTTTTCTGAATTCTTATATGGAGCTAAGCCATGAACTAAAATTTCGCCTTTATCTGGCTTGATAAAACCTAAAATTTGTCTAATAAAAGTCGATTTACCAGCTCCATTTGGCCCCATAATTCCATAAACTTCTCCATCATTAACAGTTAATGAGATTCCAAAATTACCAGCATTTTTACTATATTCTTTAAAAATATCTTTTGAAACAAGCATTTTTTTCCTCCTTTTTAGATATTTTAAAATATTTTAAGCCACATTATTAGTATATCAAATTTTTGATTATTTTAAAGCACCTCATACATAGCTTTTCTTATTATATGTGGTCCTTTGCAAATTCTTTTCATATTTACTGTGGTTAAATAAGAGAGAAATGGAGATAATTTTATGAAATTACAAACTAATTTAACAAAAACTGAACTTGAAAGATTAAAGCAAAATCTAACAGCTAAAAACTATTTAAGTTTTACAGAAACTGAACATGATTTGACAAATTTTGACCTAAATCAAGCCAATGAGGCTGTTGAAACAAATCGCTTAGCAGCAGTGGCTATAACCCAAGCAGCAGTTCAAGCAATTGATGCTCAACGTGATGAATTTGGTGAATTAGCTTGAAATTTAACGATTGAGCGTAATAAACTTTTAAAAGAATTAGATCAAGTTTCTTGGAGTGCTATGGTCCAAACTAAAAATAATCATATTAAGGCATTAAAAAAATTTGTAATTGAGTATAACTTAAATCTAGAAGAAATTGCTGATGAAAGTGAACAACTACAAAAATTAATTTATATTACAGTTGATGGTAATAATCTCTTCTTAAATTTTAGTAGTGATTTTGCTGAACTTGAGTTCAACATGCAATCTTTACATCCCAATAAAGCACTAAGTTTTGTGCAGCACTTTTATCAAACAGTCACTAATAATTAGAATAGCTCTATTTTAGGGATAATATTTTTGAAAACCTCAGGTTCAATCAACCCCTCTTGGTATGGATAAGTTAACACAATTCTTAGAGCAAAAATGAACAAGTAGTTTGTATCTAAATAACGCATAAACATTTTAATACGTGCAGCTGTAAACTCATCAGTTTGAACTTCTGATAGTTTTTGATAACAAACTTGAAAGGTTCTAATGTATTCAATTAAATTATCCATTAATTTGGCAAAAGCAGTTTCTGCTTGCAGTTCACTTATTTGATTAACTAGTTTATTTAACTTATCAAAGATAATTAAAGGGTCATTCTTTAATTCCAATTCATCAAAACCTTTAACAAGTTCAATTGATTTTTGGCCAACAATTTGGACTGCAGTAGCTACAATTAAGTCTAAACCAACTTTTGTGGTTACAGTTCCAACTGGTAAAGCTTCATTTTTTAATGAACTTTCAAATGATAAGATAGCAATAACTGCACTTTGTAAAACAGACATTAAATGATTTAAAAGAATTGATTTATCAAGATTGTTATCATTTGGTTTTCAATCACTAAAGGTTTTATCCAAAGCCACTCCCAATGCATCTAAATCTGATCGGGTTTTTAATTCTTGATTATTTTTGAAAAATTCATCCATATTATCTGGTATTTCAAACTCATTCCCACAATTGTCTTTAAAATTTTTATAAACATCATCTACCACTTTAACAATGATACTTTCATATTCAATTGGCTTTATTTGATTCATATTAAAAACTCTTTTCTATACATTTAAATAATACCTTATTTTTTATTATAATTATCTTATAACAACAAAAAAGGGAGGAAAAAATTATGATTTGAGGAGAAAGTAATTCAAGAAACTTCTTACAATGAGCAGATTATTGTCGCAGTAATGCTTTAAAAGAAAGAGGTATCACCAATACAGTGGGTCCAAATTTTACAACTGATCGCAATTCAGTTCAGTACCAACAGGCCAAAGAAGATCTCTTAAATGCTATTCAAAAAAGTCTCACTATTAGTGTGCAACAACTCTATAATACACTACCTGGTGCATTAATTGCTAATCCAACTTTAAAGAATGTGCTCTTACAATTATTTTTAGAGGATAATATTCAAATTCAAGCACAAGGATCAAGCCTTTCTGAAAGAGAAACTAACTATACTTTAGTTTTTGTTAAAAAGGCTACAAAATCACCACCAAAACCCAATCCAAGCTTTGTTGGAGATCACAAACAATCAAATATTGAAGATTTAATTGATAATGATTGGAAAGCCACTGGTAGAAAGCTTGATTTTGACCCAAAAACTCAACCAAAGCGAGAAAATTTAAATGTTAGTTTAAAAAGAACTCCTCGCCCAACAGTGGCTACACCTGCTGTTAAGCCTGTAATTGATCTGCCAAAACCTGTTCAACAAGAGGTTCCCCAAGCACCACCAGTAATTACTACACCAAAAGTTGAAATTCCAGTACAAAATCAAAATATTACCTATATTGAGATTCCTAAACCTAAACCAAAAGAGGTTGAAGTTCCACCAGCATTCATACCAGAATTAAAACCTAGACCAATTGTTAAACAACCTGAACCTATTGCAGATTTAACTATTTTTTATGGGTTGACTGCTCTCCAACTCTACTTTATTGAGGCATTTCTAAGGGATGCACTTCGCAAAGAAACAGATCCTGGAGCAATTAAGGAATTAAAAGAATTGGTCAAATCAAAAGCAGACAGAATTTATCTTGAAAATAAAGTCAGTATGAATATTGGTTTAAAAATCTTGGTTGGTTTGTCATGTTTTATTCTGATTGGTTTTATCATAATTGCTATCAATTCACAAAACAAAGTACGCAACCAAGCTGTGAAAAGCTATCAAGTCAAATATAAGGAGCTTGGTTATGAAACCTTAAAGACTAAATTAAGAGAGAAGTACCCAAAAATCATTAAATTTTAGAAACAAACATCTAAGATGTTCTTAACAGAGACCTAATTTTGTGCTCTGTTTTTTTGTCTAAGCTATCACATTTTAAAATAGTGCGCTGCTCAAAAATGTTCAAAATAAAACTTTCTGAAACTTTGATTTGGTTAGTATCTTCTAAGAGTAACCTATTTAAAAAAACCTGAGCACAGTATTTTTCAAGATAATTAACTCGACTTGTTTTTAATTCAATTTGGTAAATGTGTTGTTTATTGAACAATACTAAATCCAAATGACCAATAAATTCAGCTTGTTCTGTTAAGTAAAGCAAAGTTTGATCACAAATAATTTTACTAATATCATATTTATAACAAAAATTATTTATCTCAGTAATAAACCTTTTTGTGGCAGCTAAATGGTCTTTGTTGGTGCATTCCCCTTCGATAAAGACTATTTTTTGTCCCTTCTTATTTTTGATGCTATGAAAAATCTGCATTTTAATACAATTTAAGCGATTAATTGCATTTTCTACAATCACTGGTTTGATATTATCTGCATATTTATACTCTTGTAGTAGAACATCATTTGTGGTTTTAATTTTTGACCTAGATTCCACTAAAGATTCACTCAATCTTTTTAAATAAATATTTGTTGGATTCAGTTCAACCCCATCATTTAAATGGTATTGTTGTTCATAATTATCTCAAGTTATATACTCACTAATGTTGTTTAATAATTTTTGTTTCATAAGTATATCTTAAAGAAAAAAACAACTAAATCCCAAAAATTTTTTAGGTTTTTTTAATGTTTATGAATGAAAGCACCATAATTTACAGTCAGTTCATTGGCAAATTAATATAGAATAAAAAATACTCAATTAATAATTGAGTATTTAAACAAAAATTAGTTTATTAAGCTTTTAATCTCCATAATTTCTTGTTTTAATTGACTTATTTGGTCTTGCATTATTATTTCTCGCTTTTTAAATTCATTTATTTCAGCCTGCATTAATAGTTCTTTTTGTCTAAATTCCTCTTCGCGTCTTTTGAACTCTGCTTCACGTTTTTTGAATTCTGCTTCGCGAGCTTTGAACTCTGCTTCACGTGCTACAAATTCTGCTTCACGTTTTTGAAAATATTGAAGTTGTTCAAACATCTGTGCTTCCATCATTTTTTTGGTTCTTTCAATTGCTTCATCAACAAATTGTTGACAGTCTGATGGTATGTCATCAAAATTGAAGACGTTTAGCTCCCTTTTGGTAGCATCAATAGTTTTTTTAAACATTTTTCTTTCCTTTCCAGTAAAAACTTTCTCAAGTCTTTCTTACTCTCTAACTAGTATATCATCTAACCTATCAATTAATTTTTCAAATTGCATTTTGATATCTGCATCAGCAATAATAAGGAATACTTCCCCTATTTTTAACTTTAAATTCATAATTAATTATGTCCTTTCAATTTATCTGTTTATAGTTTGATTTGTAGATCTTATAAACAAGTAATTAAATTCTGATCTACAATTAATTAATCGTTAGCAAATAACAAAATTTGCACAATTTTTTTAAAAAAATCTTTCATTATATTTCAATAAATACATAACTTATTTTGCTTTTACTTGGTTTCATTTAAAGTCAAACAAAAAATACTCAACTAATGATAGTGAGTATTTTTTTGATTAATTTATTAATTTTTTAAGTTCCATAATTTCTTGTTTTAATTCATTTATTTCTGCTTGCATTATTAATTCTCGTTGTTTAAATTCCTCTTCACGTTTTTGAAAATATTGAAGTTGTTTAAACATCAATTCTTCCATTTCTTTTTTGGTTCTTTCTATTGCCTCATCAACAAATTGTTGACAACTTGCTGGTACATCATCAAAATTGAAAACATTTAGTTCCCTTTTGGTTGCATCAATAGTTTTTTTAAACATTTTTCTTTCCTTTCTGGTCAAAACTTTCTCAAGTCTTTTGTACTCTTTAACTAGTATATCATCAAATCTGTCGATTAATTTTTCAAGTAGCATTTTGATATCTGCATCAGCAATAATAAGGAATATCTCTCCTATTTTTAATTTCAGATTCATAATTAATTATGTCCTTTCAATTTATCTGTTTATAGTTTGATTTGTAAATCTTATAAACAAGTAGTTCAATTCTGCTCTACAATTAATTAATCGTTGGCAAATAACAAAATTTGCACAATTTTTTAAAAAAAATCTTTCATTATACTTAAATAAATACATAATTTATTTTGTTCCTTACAATTTGATTCAAACATGTTTTTCAGCATTTTTGTATCCTCTTTTACTGAAGTTCTTTCAAGTTTTTCGAAAACAAAAAAACTACTTTTAATAAGTAGTTTTTAAAGGCTGTTAATAAAACTAATTAGTTATTTGTTTCAGTCTTATTATAGGCATGTTTTTTTGTTAAAGTTGCAATTAAAGTTTTTGGAGATGTAGAGTTCTTAATTTCTTCTACAGATTCTGAGACTTTTTCTAACTTAACATTAATTTGTTCAACAACAGTTTCAAGTTTTACCATTTTTACATCAATTTGTGAAATTTTACTGTCTAAGAAATTTGTTCTTTCATTAATGACTTTAACAATATCTTGATCTGAAACTTCTGTTGAAAATGATGTTGGTGCAAGTACTGGTTCAGAAATATTTAAACTAGCCATTTGGAATGGTACTGCAATATTTTCACTTACCTCTGGTGCACTTAATGGTGTTGGTGCAAGTACTGGTTCAGGACTAGCTTCACTGAAGTTTGGAATTGTGAATCCAAACGGACTTGCTGTTGTTGGTTTTTCAACACTAGATGTCAAAGTAGTTTCGATTGTTGAACTTGCAAGCAAGTCAGGTTGTTGGAAGTTAATATCATTGTAAATAATTTCACGATCTGCATTAACAGACTGTTCTGTTGTTGGAAGTTGATCTAAATCCATGTTAATTGCTACTTCTAAACGTGCTTTTAGATGTTCATCAAATTCTTCTTTTGAAAGTTTAACCTCAGGTTCAGGTTGAACAATTGGTGTTTCTAAACTTGGTGTAAAGGTTGTGAAATCAAATGCTGCTGGAGTTGCTTCAGGAGTTGCTTCATTTTTAACATCTCCATCCAATAAATAACTGTAATCTTTTTGTTCATAGTTTAGATCTTGATAAATTCCAGTAATATCTGTGTCTATCAATGGTGAACTTGCTGGCATTAATTCAGCAACATTCATGTCAATTGCTAATTTAAGTCTTTGTTCAACATAGGGATCTGCATTATGAATTTTAGTTTCAACATGAGGTGTGTAAGTTTGAGTTTGTTTAATAGTTGGTGGAGTTGCAATTAAATTAGCAAAAGCTTGGATATCTTCAACTTCTGAACTTGAAGTTTTTTCAACTTGATTTAATTCAGCAAAGATTTCACTGGCTTCAGCTTCAACATCTCCCACCATTGGTGATTGAAAAACTTCTTGTCCACCAGACTCTTCTAGTGGGAAATTTGTCATGCTAGGCATTGGTTTGATTTCATCACCAAAATCTGTAGTTTTAGTAATATCTGACCCTGTTCCTAGAAAAGTGTCATCAATTGAGATGAAGTCTAGATCAAAATCTTGAGATAAACCGATTTTGTTACCAAGCTCATTAAGTTTTTTGATTTTACTATTCAGTTTTTCAACAATTTTCAATTTCTTACTTTCTTTTAGGTTTGCTAAATTGTTTGAAAAACTATCTTTTTCAGTGCCAAGAGCTTTATACTCTTTTTCTCAGGCTGAATACTTTTTTGTTTTCTTAATTTTTGCAAGTTCCTCTTCTGAAATTCTTGAATTTCTTGTCATATCAAATTCACTAACTTTCTCTTCATCACCTAAACCTAATTGCTCAGTGATCTCGTTGATTGCTTTAACTAGTCGATTGTAAGACCAGATTTCCTCATATTTTTCATTTAAATTCAAAACTGATACTGTAGCTTGTAATTTTTCATCCAAAGCCACTAGTTGTGCTTTTTTTTCATTTAAGATTTCATATTTAATTTTTCATTTTGATGATCCTTTTGGCAACATAGAACTAGAATTTTGATTTGCTCTCTCATTTTGGTCCAGTATACTTTGCTCTTGGCGTTTTTTTACTGTTACCAAATCTATGTTGCCAATTAACTTTCCCTCTTTATTTACCTCTTTTTCAAATTTTTTCTCTTCATGGTAGATTGTGATCAAGTTTCTTTCTTCAGCATAATTGCTGACTGCTTCTGCATCAAACAAGACAATTTCTAAGAAAATTCATGCTGTTAATAATAACCCTGATGCAATTAAGACAATTACTTGCCCATATAACATTCCACAAATTGGGAATAAAATTAAGATAAGTTTTGTAAATGGTTTTGAAATTTTTTGTTTCTTTTTCAATCTCACTAATTCTGAGATTGCTACAGCAATTAAAGTGATTGCAATTACTCCTAATGCTCCCATAATTGAAAAAACTTGTAAGTTTCCCAGACTGTAATCTGGGTTAATTCCTTCTGTTCCAATTGAATTCATAATACCAATTGGTGTTAAGACTCAGGCATTTCAACCTCCTGTAGTCACTAATTCACCAAATTGTTGAGTTGGTCCTTCAACTGTGATTACCCTAAAGAATGGTAATGCAAATGGTTGGTTGGTTAATCAAATGATAACTTTTAACATAAAGTCATTTGAAAACATTAATCCCCCAAGATATGGGAGTGCTGCAAGAAATCCCAGCAGCAGGGCAGCTGTAATCACAAAGATTCATGCTGCAATTACTAGAAATGTAAACATAATTTTGCCTCCTTTATTTTAAATCTGACCAGTGTACTCCTGGAATTTTAATAACATTTGTATTTTGATTTGCCTGATTTTGTTTGGCAAAATTGTTCTGAATGTTAATTGCTTGATTTTGCTCTAAAGCATTACCAAATTGTTGTAAACGCTGTTCTATTTCAGCTTGACTTCTTGGGTCTATTTCAATTTTTGGTGTTCTTAGACCTGGATGTTCTTCTCATTTTTGACTTGTGAAGAAATTTAGTTGTGGATTTTGGTACTGTGCTTCAGAAACTGGTTCATCTGCAAGTATCTCAGGATTGAAGCCCACATCCATAATTTTATCAATACGTTCTTGTTCTTCATCTCGCTCTTTTGAAGCGATTTCATTGGCTTGTCTTTGTAAATTTAGATCAACTCTGATTCTAATATCATTTTGCAACAAGCTTTCTTTGTTGTGAATTGCTGGCATTGACTGTCCTGGTTGGAACCCCATTGTTGGTTGTACCGGCGGACTAGTGAATGGCATTGGCTTTTCAAATTGATTCAAGTTTTGATTCATGTTTGGCTGTCTGATTGGAACAAGCATCTCTTGTTGACTTGCAAAATCTGGCAGTGGACTACTTTGAGTTATCCCAGAAAGTTCAGGTCTTGATGGTCTTGCAAAAGTGACTTGATTTAAATCACTTGGTGATTCAAATGATCTTGGGAAAACTTCTTGACTTGGAATTGGTTGAGCAACTTGAGGTTGAACAAATTGAGTTAATGAATCTAGTTCTGTTTCAAAATTGTCCTCTCCAGGTATCTCAAAGTAACCTTGTTCTGGTTCTTTAACACTTTCGGTCATAATCAGAATTGGTTTATCACTAATAAAACTACTAATTTTCATCAAAACTTGATTAACAATTTCAAATTTTTTAGCCTCTTGTAAAATTTCTGAACTTATTTGAATTATAAATTTCAAAGTTGGAATACTTACAAAAACTTCATAAATAAATTGTAAGATTGGTGTGATTTCAGAAAGTTCTAACTTATCAAAGTTCTCAATAATGACTGGAACTGCAATTTTGTCTAAACCATAGGCTCCTAGAGCTGTGTTAAACTCTTCTGCAATTAAACCAATTGGGTCAGTTATACCAATTTCTTCCACTATTTGATCAAATTCTGAATCTGTTTTACCATACTCAGTTGCTGCTAAACAGATTGAGGTTTTTTCTCACAAGACTCGCTTATCATCAAGTGATAATAGTGGCAATAAGTTAATGGCTTTTTTTAATAAAAATAAGTCTGGAGCAGTATATTGATAAACTTCTTGAGCATCAATCTGGATTTGTTGACCAGTTGGTAATAAGTTTAAAAGCTCTTTAAGCATATTTTCATCACTGTTAGCCACTATTGCGTAAACTTGACCTGTTAAAGTGTTTGTATTTAATGCCTCAGCAAAATTCTTGTAAGTCATTTGCTCATGTTGAATTGGTTCAGGACGAGTGATTTTTATTTCACTTGGCACTACTGGTTCAGGTGCTGAGAGTGGAGACTTAAAGTCCAACTTTGGTGGACCTTGGTTAAAACTTGTGTTATTTAGTGGTGATCTCATTGGTTCAATGCCTCCAAGTGGTGGAATTCTTTGTTGTTGATAATTTTCACCAATACTATTTTGTGGTGAAACTATTGGAGGTTGTGGATTAAAGTTAACTGGAGGCATCAGATTTGGATCTTGTCACTGCTTTGGCTCAGGATTAAAGTTAACTGGTTGAGCAAATGCTGGAGGTTGATTTTCAAATCTTGGTGTCAGAGGTTGACTTTGATTAAAGTTTGGTGCTGGTGCAGTGTTAAAGTTGGGATAACTTTGACTCTGACTTGGAGCTGGTGTGCTAGCTTCACTTGGAGGCATTGGAGTCATTCCAGGTCCAAATGGTGGTACTGCATTTTGATTCTTTTCACCAATTAGGCTCTTAATAAATGATGGCATGACACCTTTATCTTGAGTGAACCCCATTTGGGCACTAAGTCTTGCATATTTTTCACGTTCTTTTTCGACTTCAACTTTTTGTTTTTGGTCGTCTTCACGTTTCTTACGCATTCTTTCAAATGGATTAACGTACATATTTAGCCCCCTATTTCTATATATATTATATCACAAAAATTTCATTTTTTTGCTATAAGTTGTTGCATTAGTGATTGGACTTTGGTATGATATATGCTATCTTTTTTTTGAATTATCAAGTAAATTAAGGATTTTTGATGGTTGGTTCTTTAGTTCTCCAATAAAAAAACAATGATCTGGCTTTAAAAAATTTGATAATTCAGCTTCAGTTGTCAAGTATTTTTGACCACTTCTGTTAACACTTGTTGAAAAAATTGGTCCCACTACATTGATGATTTGTACCAAGTCAGCCCTTTTAATAAGTCTAACAGCTCAGGTGCGTTCGCCGTTAAGTTTTTTAGAGATAACTGTAGTTGGTTCAAGTGTATTCAAGTGTTGCATGACATTACTGTCAAGATCTATAAATTCTGCTGCTTGATTTAAGTTACTAACCAAAACTATTAAAGGTTTGTCAGGCACACTAGCTTTCAAAGCATTAATTTTCTGCTCATTTTCCAGCGATACTGTGGCACTTAAGCCATAAATTGTATCTGTTGGTAAAATAATTACCTCTTGTGCTTGTAATAGTTTGATGGCTTGTTGGATTTGAAATTCATTTAAAATGCCCATAATTACACCCATTTCTCATATATTATATCATAAAAAAACATATTATAATACACTAGTTATAGATTAATAGCAACTGTTTTAGTGAAAATAAAAGGTAAAAAACCCTTTATTTAAAGGGTTTTTTAAAAAGTTAAAACTTTTTTGTTTATTTTATCTTAAAATGGTCATTTTACTCCTCATTTAAGAAATAAGCACCTAATAAATTGGCATCATTTTCAAATAAAGCTTTTTTAATTTTTGTTTTAAATTCAAAATCTGCTAGTTTTGAAATTGTTTGCAATTCTGTTTGTAACAAGTCCATAAATAATTGATTTGCACTAATTCCTCCACCAATTACCACAACATCTGGATCTAGAGTTGTTGCTAAAAATAATATCAAATTGGCAAGTCGACTAATTTGGGTGTCAATGGCTTGTTTGGCAAATTGATCTGTATGATAACTATCATAAATTTCTTCACCTGATTTTGAACTTTTAGCTAAGCTTTTATAATAGTTTTGTAAAAAGTTCATGCCTGCAGCTGCTGAATAGTTTTTTACTTCATCTTGATTGTTAAGATAAAGTGCTCCACCAAATTCCCCAGCTCTTAAAAAAGAACCATGATACAAGCTATTATTAACAACAAGTGCTCCACCAACTCCAGTTCCCACAACAATAAAGACTGCATTTTTTGAATTAATAGCAGCTCCTGCACGTAACTCTGCAATGGCTGCACAATTTGCATCATTTTCAATAAACACTGGCAGGTTAAATTTTTCTGCTAAAGCAGTTTTAGAGTTAAAGTTTGTTTGTCCTTCAATAGCGCTAATTCCAGTCATTTGACCTGTTTCAGGGTCTATAATCCCTGGTGTAGCAATACAAATTGAATCAATTTGGTGTTCTTTTATAATTAATTCAACATTTTCAAAAAGGAGTTTTTCTAGTTTAATATAATCAATTAATTGACCATACTTAGCATTGGTTTTAAAAATTACTCTTTGTCTTTCATCAAATACTGCAAATTTACAGGACATTCCTCCAATATCAATACATAGTTTCATTATTTTTTACCTCTTTTATTTCATAAAATTGCTGAACCAAGTAGCCCACCAACTAATGGACCTGTAAAAGTCATAATAAAGAAACCTAAATTAATTGAAAGATAATCAATGTTAAACTGTTGTAACAGGTTGTCAGTTGAAAAACCAAAGACTGTCCCTAAAATGGTATTATAACCACCATAAGTTTTGATATCTAAAAATCCAATGACAAAACCAACATAAATCCCTAATAAAATGTTAACTAGATTTGCCTTTCACTTATACTTTTCAATCATTCATAGTGCATCTTCTGAAACACCATTAAATGCTTTCTTACCTGATTCTTTTGATAGTTTTCTCTCAGCTTCATCTAAATGTTTGCCTACAATAACTCCTCTAACTCATAGTGAAGTTCCTGGCATTGTAATTCCAATAACTTGGGCTGTAATTGGGGTAAGTCAAACATCAACTGGAGCAATTGCAAAACTTTCAACCATCAACATTGTTGAAGTAATCAATCCTCACTTGTTAATAGGACCTCCCATGTCAATTACCATTAAGATAAAGAAACAAGCAGCAATTATTCATCTAAATCATCAATACTTTGTGTTAGTTTCGATTAAAAAACTAAATACTTTTAAATTTAATCACTCAAAGTACTGGAATGTGTAAAAAACCAAGAAGAAAATTAAGAAGAATAGGGTAATTTCAAAGAGTCATCTAACTCCACCATTTAATTTTCGATATTTAATTTTCTTTTTAATAAAGCCATAGATATACTTAATGTAAAGTATGGCAATTAATGCTACCACCATTGCTCCAAAAATTCCAAAACTAGTTTCTATAAGATTTTTGGCAATTATGCGATAAGCACTTACACATAAAATACTGATTCCAGCTACTGCTGAGCTGGTTTCAGACTTTGTAAATGAAAAAACCAGCAATCCCACTATCATTGGGGCTACAATTATTCTAGCATAAGCAATGATATTTATTAAACCTTCATTATCAATAAAGTTATTTTGTGGTAAAAATTGTTTAATAAAAATCAAAATTCCTATTGCTAAGGCAAAAAATCTCACATAATTGTAGGTTTTACCATAAGAAAAACTAGCAGATCTGGCTAATTTCATTTTGAAAAAGTCAGAAATTGCTTGTTTTGTTTTTGAAACCTTGATTTTTCCATTTAAGATTCCAAAAATCTTGTCAGTATCATTAATAGCATCAATTGTTCTTGTTCTTAAAATGTTATCATGTTGGATGTGTTTTGTATTAATATCTTTATCAATTGCAATTAAAACTCCTTTGGCTCTTGCCAAATCTTCACTATTGATAAGATTATTATCACCTTTAGCACCATGTGTTTCAACTTTTATTTCAAAGTCATGCTCTGCTGCATATTTTAGTAATTTTTGCTCAGCCAAGTAAGTGTGAGCAAGACCAAAAGTGCAGGCCACCACTGCAACATAAAAGTCTTTGGTACCATCACTAGTAGTGGTTGGGGTAGGTTGTAAATCTCCTCCAATTGCATCAACAATTTGTTGAGGATCTTTTGTTGTGCTAATTAATTCAACAAACTGTTCATTTAATAATTTACCAGCTAAATTACCCAAAATTTCAATATGTAAATTTTGAGTTGTAGACTTAGGAACAAGAATGCAAAAAAACACTTTAGCATCTTGACCATCAATTGAATCTCACCAGACCCCAGTTTGAGTTCTAATGAATAACACTGTTGGTTTTAATATTTTTTCAAACTGGGTGTGAGGAATGGCAATACCATTTTCAAATCCAGTTGAAGAGATTTCTTCTCTTTCTTTAAGTTTAGCAATTAATCCTTCATCATCTTCACAAATACCTTTTTTTGCAGCAACATCAGCAATAAATTTAAAGACTTCTGCTTGGTCTTTTAGTTTTATATCCAGATAAATATTTTCTGTGGCTATTACCTTACTGTTCATACTACTCTCCTCTAGTTTTTAATTTATAAGTTTTAATTTCATATGCTTGTAATTTTAAAGATATTGGTAGTTCTACTTTTTCTAAAAAATTAGTTTCACAAATTGGTTGTAACACCCCTTCAATTTCAAAATTTTGTAACTCCTCTGTCGGGTTAAAGACTCTCAAAATTATACAAGAACCATCTTCACTTATTTTTAATGATTTTACTACAACATTTTGATTTGAAATATTAATAATATTTTTTTGTGGTTTTTTTAGTTTAACATCTTCAATTAATAAAAATCTTTCAAATTTATTTAAATATTTATTTAATGTTTGTTTTTGAATTCAAACAGGAGCATTCAACTCCTCTTGAGCATAAGCTCAAAACGATTTTTTACTTGCATCAACAATGTGAACCAGTTTAAATTTAAGTTTACCTAACATTTTTGAATCATAAGTTTTTATTTGAAAATCTCCAGTACCACTAGCCCTTCCAGGCCTTCATAACAAATTGTTTTTACCCAAACAGCTAACTGAGCGAAACAAAGTCACTGCAATTGTTGAAAAATCTTTGCCAATAATTTCATATTCATTAGTCCCAAAAGTAATGACCCCATATTTTAAATCATTATTTTTCAAATAAACATAGGCCTCATTAGTTTCTAAGGGATGAGGTTTTTCTGCTCAATGTTCTTCTCTTCAAGTTTTACATTCAAGAATTTCTACATCTCTTTTAACATCTGCATAGGCTTGAGAAGCATATGAATGTTGGTTTTTGAAGTTTGAATCTAAATCAATTGTCCAACGAATTTGAGAATTTTTATTCTCCATTTCTAACTCAACATTAATTTTATTACTATCTAAAAAGTATAACTCTAAAGTAAGGGTTTGATCTTTTTTATTTTCAATTTGATACAATTGTTGCAATTGTACCTTTATCACTTGACTTGAAGCTTCAACCAAATATTTATTTTCAACTAATTTTGAAATTATTTTATTGCTCTCATCAAGCGGTGAGTAATCATATGAGTCGCCACTATCAATTTGGGCTTTAAGACGATACTGGTTTTTAAATTCCTTTTTTAATAATTTATTTTTAAAGTTAACTGTACCATCGACATTAACTTGAATACTTCAAAAATCATTTTCAAAGACTTTTTTAGTTACCAAGTCTTTTTTTTCAACAATCTTTAGAGTACTTAATGCAAATGAAGGCAAGTTAATTTTGCTAGTAATTAAATTAGTGCGATAATAACCTTCTTTACCATCTGTTGATTCACCAAAAGTTCCCACATTAATATCAACATCATCATGAATGAATTTCTGTTTTTTAATTAAGTAATCTACATTTTGGTCTTGAAATTGCAGTTCAAAATTTTTGAATTTAGTAAACAAAGTCAATTCTAAATTAGTTTCATTAACTCTTGTTAATGGATTAAAAACTACAATTTGATTTTCATGAACATCAACTGACAAACATTTTAGAATATAAATTTTTAAAGATTCTAATGTATCATTGGCATTTTTTATTCGCATTAAAACATCTTCATTAACTGTATCACTGCAACATCCACCCAAAGAGTCATGAGCACTTGAAGTTAAAAGTTTTTTTAAAACTGTATTAATTATATTTTTATATGAGTCGCCTCCAACCAAACTTGAAAAAACAATTAATGGTTCAAGCTGATCAAATAAAAGTTTATCAGTTTGTTTTAAAGATTTTTTAATATCATAACGTTGAGAACCAATTGTTTTATGAATCCGAGCATTTTGAGGATACTTTAGTTCTCCTGTAATAGTTGGTAAATTTTTAACCTCAGCTATTGCTGAAAAATATTCTTCATAGTTTGATAAAATTCATTCATTTTCTTGATCTAGTTTATTTAATTCTTCAATAAACTCAGGAATAAATTCATTAATTGGGGCTTGGTCGCCACCAAGTGGTAATAATATTTTATCACTAGACAAAACATTATATTGTTTTATTTTTTTTAAACTAGCAGAAAAATCTTTTAAAAATTTTTGTGCTAGATTGTTAACATTATTTAAATTTAATTGGGCATAAGGGAAGAATGAACCCATAATTCAATAACCCATCAAGAAATTTAAGGCTTTAATAGTTGTACCATCAATTCCTTTTCAATAATGCAAAACTGAATTTTGCATGTCTTCATTTTTGACACCTCTTCAATAAATTAAATGATCTAGTTCAAATTTTTTAAAAATTTGGGGCATTTGTGATGACTGTCCAAATGAATCTGGTACATATGCCACTTGCATTGAGTGACCCAAATTTTTAGCAGCATTAGTGCCAATTAACAAGTTGCGAGCAATTCCTTCTGAAGTTGTATTAAATAAATCTGGCTGAGTGTATCAAGGACCAATAACTAATTTTTTATTTTTTACTGCTGTGTTAATTGCTTTGTGGTCATCATTAAACAATAAGTAATCATCAATAATTGAACTCTGCCCATCATAAATAAAGTTTTTGTAATTTGGTTTAGTAGCAAAAATCTTTAATAATTTTTGCATATTAATTTGTAATAAGAGATCTGCTTCTTGTTTAGTAAAATATCACTCTTTATCTCAGTGAGCATGGGGAACTACAAAGAGCTTGGTCTTTTTCATTATTGGTTTCTTCCTTTCTGGGTTTTTTGATTCAAGCTTTTTTTGTTCATAAAATCATGTAGAGTCCACCTCTCACAATTTCTTCCACAGCTTGAATACCACAAACTATTAATAAATAGTTACGAGCAATATTTTTTACTTGGACTTGATTAGTTGCATTTTGTTCACCTAATCATTTTTGAATTTGCATTAATGAATAGGTTAAATAGATAAAACCAATATTAAATACTAGTAGAGTTACTATTGAAACAATTACAGGTACAACTGTGTACTTGACTGCCCTTAATGAGGATAAACCAACTTGGTTCATTGAACGACCAATATCTTGAACAGCAATAATAATAAACATAAAAATACCTGTGTTTCAAATTACTTCTGTTGGTATATTATAAATTTTTAACAATGGGTAAGTTAGTGCCACAGTTATTAGTGAAAAAGGCATTGCCACAACTAAAGTTAAGTATCAAATTTTTAATGAAACTGGAACACAAAGTTCAGTTAGTTTTGAGCCATTTAAACGAGAAACATAAATTAAAGAAACTTGACCCAAAGCAGATGACATTAATAAACCAAAGTTAGTAATTTGTTGAATTGAGATTAAAGTAACAAATAAAATATCAGCATCTTCATAAAGTAATGAAGCATCAGTAATAAATTTTGTACTAACTGCAGCAGCTAAGTTGAAAACCAAAGTTTCAACAACTGATGGGATAATTACAATTAAAATTGTTTTTAATATCTCTGAGTCCCAACATTTTTTAAAGTCAGTTAACATTTTTTTATAGTTAACATGTTTACGATTTAAAAAGAACATCGCAATCACTGTAAATAAATTTGAAATAATTACTCCCAGTGCTACACTAAGCACTGGATTTATTAAAAACATAGTGCCACAAACTATAACAGTATTAATGATTCCTGATACTAAAATCACTAAGAACAAATGTTTTAAGTTTCCGCTAGCAGCTTCAACTCTTTGCATAACAATGTGAACACTGACTAACAGTAAGGCTCCTAAGTTTGTATAATAAAGTATATCTGCTGTTTTTCAATATTCTTGTGGTAGGTTTGCTCATTCATAAATATATTTTTTACAAAAGATCAAACCTAAAATGACAAGACAACATAATGCTAAGTTAAAGACAAAGCCTTGAAAGACACTTTGATAGATTTCATCTTTTTTACCTTTACCAATTAAGTTGCCAATGACAACAAAGATACCAGCAGACGAAAAGGTTGGGATAAAGTTAAATCAACTATAAGCAAAATTGGCTTTGTTGATAACTGAAGTTCAAACTCCTCCATCAACTCATCTAATTAATAAATTGTTAACCATTGATAAAACTACTGTAGAAATTAATTGTAAGTAGATTGGCAAGGTTAAAACTCAAATGTTTTTGTAAAGTTTATTTGGTAGTAAAAAGTTTAATTCCAAATTATCTTTTACTAATTCCAACTGTTCATCGCTAACTAGACTTTTTTTCATGAGTTAATTTTAAAACAAACGTTTTGACTTCATTAGGATTAATTTCATAAATACTATTTGATTGTACTTCTTCTAACAAGTTAAGTTCAGCTCCTAATGCATTGCTTTCTATTTTTAAAACTTTTGAAGTTGGATTATAAAATCTAATTAAATTATTTTTTTTATCTCATGTTTGTTTAATAGTTGTAACAACTAAATTTTTTAATGCTAATATATTTGCAAAACTAATTTCATTAGGTAGTTTTTTAATTTTTAAACTATTTTGTGATTGAACAAAGGTATCACCTTTTCATTGAAATTGATTAATTGTTTGTTTTTGATAGTAAACACTTGGAGTAGCATTTAATTTTGATAAGACATTTAGTTTAAAAATGTCTTCACTAACATAAGTACTTAAACTAAATTCTAACTTTTTAAGTAAGTTACTTTCTGGAGTTGGATGAGGATAATCATTAATTCCACTAGCTCTACCACCTCGATACAAGAGGTCACGATTTCCTATTCTTGATACACCTCTAAATAAAGTGATTGCAATTTTTTCTTGATTAGCTCCAATGATTTGATATTCATTGGTTCCCTTTGTAAAAACTCCAAAAGCAGTTTTATTATCTGTTAAGTAAACTAGTGATTCACATGCTTCAATTTCAATTGGGTAATCAACTCATTTTTCACTCAGTGCAGTTTTGGTATGTTCATCATTTATTTTTCTAGCAACAATTGCATAGGCTTGATCTGCAAATGAGTTGCTTTGATTTTTAATTTCTGAGTTAAAAATAATTCTTCAACGAATGTTTTCAACTTGATTTGCAATTTCTAAATTGTAATCAATTTTTTCTTGATTTAAAACTATGTGTAAGTTGATTGCTTGAGATTTTGTTTGATAATTTATTTCATTGTAAGTTATATCGGAGAAATTATAAACTAAGTTTAAATTCATAACTTTAATATTGTTATGAACTTGAGTTAGTATTTTTAAATCAGTTAACTGATTTATTTTTTCTTGATGTTCTTTGGGTGGAGAAAAATCATAAGTATCTCCAGCATCAATATGAGCTTCAAGTTCTAAAAAATTTGAGTAAGTTTGATTTCTTTTTTTGTCAAACAATTTTATTTCATTGGCTTCAACTCAAATTTTAAAAAATTCATTTTCGATGTAAGTTTCTTTTTGATTAACAATGTTGGTTGGTTGTTCTAACTCTGTAAGAGAAATTACTTTATAACCAAATCCTGGCATTGCTAATTTAAAATTCACTGTGGTTTGAAATCTACCAGTAGCTTCTTCAAGTAAAAAGTTAGTGGCATTTAAATCTTTTTCAGCTAAGTTTGAATAAACTTTTTGTTCTTTGTTAATAAAATCTGTTGAAGAATCAACAATTTTAAAGTTATCATTGTCAAAAAATAATTGTTTACTGATACCAAAATTTATATTTTGTTGATTTTCTTTTAAAGCAAAACTTTGTTTTCTTGTATTTACTTTGATGCAAAACTCTTTTTCAAAAGCATAGGGTTCTAAATTAAATAACAAAATATCATTTTGATTTAACTTCATTTTTTCCATGATTCTTTTTTTAATTAAAGTAATTTGTCCTTCAACTAATCCTTGTGCTGATTCTAAACGAGCAATAATAGCTCTATTAGTTTCATCAGTATTACATCCTCCCAAAGAGTCGTGTGCATGACATGAAACAAGTAGCTTAGTGGCTTCTAAAATTATTTCACTAGGATACTCACCTTTAAATTCTTTATACATAACAGCTAATGGTTCAAGTTCTTTGTAAATTAAATTTTCAACTTCTCTTGATAATTTTTTAATATCATAGCGAGATGAAGTAATAGTTTTATGTGCTCGAGCATATTTTCCATATCGAAATTGTCCTTTAATGGTTTGAGCCTTTTGCATTACTTCTGGATCATTGACTAAATCTGCAAAGAAACTTTCAAAGTCAGACAAGATGTATTCATTCTCTGGATCAATTTCATTCATAGCTGCTATAACTTTTTTTCAACCCTTAACCATTGGCATTTGGTCTGAACCAATGGGAATTAAAATTCTGTTGTTAGTTGAGGCAGCCCTGGCTTCTAAAATTTCAACTTCAGATTTTACTCAATCTAAATAAACTTGAGCATGTTTACTAGCAAACTGATCTGGATCTCAATTCACTTCATCATCTTTACTTCAGTTTTTGTGATATTGTTTTAACAAACCTCCAACCCCAGTATAATAACCATGTCTAAATAAATTGTAAGTTGGATACTTGGTTCCATCATCTGCTTCTCATAAATTGAAAAGATTATGTTTTACTAATTCATCATCAGCTCCTCTTCAATTTATGATTCCTAAATTATTTGTTTTAGAAATGATTTGGGGTAAGTTGGAATTAAAACCAAATGTATCTGGTAAGTAAGCCACTTGCATTGAGTGGCCAAGTTCTTGGGCTAATTTTGTTCCAACTAGTAAGTTTCGAACTATTGATTCTCCTAATGTGTTAAAAGTATCTGGTTGGGTGTATCAGGGTCCAATAATTAGTTTTTTTTGTTCAACCAATTTCTTTAGTTTACTTTTTTGATCAGGAAAGAATTTAAGGTAATCATCAATAATTGAATATTGACCATCTCAACAAAATTGTGCTTCATCTTTGTTAGCTTTATGACTGTTGAGTATGTTTTTCATGTTGTCCACTAAGTAAACATCACTGACATCTTTAATAAAGTATCATTCTTTGTCTCAGTGTGTATGTGGAACTAGATAGATTTTTAAGTTCTTCTTCATATTTCTCCTTTATTGATACATAACTATTTTATAATTTCTAATTTCTATATGTGGGAATTATATTCCACAAAGTTTGCATTAAATGATTAAAACCTTGGTTTTATAATGCTTTTTTAAAGAAAATGCACTAAAAAAATGGACCTAAGTCCATTATAAATTTCTTCAGCCTTCAATTTCTTGTTTAAATTCATTTTTTTCTGAAAGTGCTTTTTGATTAATTAAGTAGTAAATATTTTTTATAAAATCATTAAAGAAAACTAGAGAATTGAATGGTGAAATTAAAACTGGTTTGTTTAAATAATCTAAATTTCTAACATTGTTATTGATATAGATTATTTCTTGGAAATACTTAGCAAACTTTGTTTTTGAGTTTGCAGTTAATAAAAATGAATGTAAGTTTTTCTTCTGATGAACTTTCTTAATTAATTTTAAAGTATATGGGTGCATACCCCTAAACGAATAAACTATAAAGACTGAATTGGGTTTCATGTTGTGGATAAATTGATCAATGTTCTCATCTTTAAAATGTTGACACACATCAATTCCAAACTTTTCTAACATTCCAAATAATTCTTTGATTGCAAGTTCACTGTGACCCAGGCCAAATCTGTAAATATTTTTAACATCAGAGATTGTTTCACAAAGATATTCTAGTTTACTAAGTTGTTCTTTCATCATGGCATAATTTAAATTATTGTTGATATTATAATCTGCTAATAGTTTATAACCAATACCTTCAATTGTTTTTAAATTACTATCACCAATTTTTTTGTCTTTCGTAGTTCTCTCTTCTTGTAAATCTTGATCAGTGGTAGCTTGCATCCCCAATTGAAATGACAGTCTGTGGATATATTCTTTTAAACCAGACACTTGGATCTTTTCAAAAAATCTGTAGATAAAGCTAATCCCACAGCCATAATCTCTGGAAACCTCATTTAATGATGAATAAATTAACAAGTCTACATTCTTCAATGTATAATTGTAAAAATCTACTTCATCGTTAGTTAAATTTGATATATTTATCATCACAATGTCCATTACCTTTCACTATTTATTATATATACTTTTCAATTAAAATTAATTTTATCAAAGAAAAATGATTAATTTTTTAAAAGTGACAGGTAACCTTTTTCCGGACACACATATTTTACAACTTTATTCTCACATAATTGTAAAATTTTTGATATAAACTTGCATTTAGCTGATACTCAGCAAGTCCTTTATAACAGTAATTTTCTTTTAAGCATTCTCTTTTAAAAACTGATCAAAACCCTTAAATCCAACCATTATCTGTAGACTTGGCTATTCTTGACATGCTTGGAATCAAATTAAAGTACATTAGCATCAACTTATAATTATATGCTTTAAATTCAGAACCATTATCTGAGTGTATTACACTGTTTGGCAAGAAGACACCAAATTCATCAGTCATTTTTAGAAATGATTTTTCTACAAGTTGATTCCCTTTATTTTTTTCTGTTACTAAACCAAATATTTTTTTCATTTTAATATGATAAAAACCACAGGTATAGTATCTTTCACCATTGAATTCCTTTTCTGTTATGTCTACTGAAAAAACATCACCATACTTATCAAAATTTTCAGGATCAGTTAACAAGTTTGGGTATTTACCAACCTTTTCAGGTTTTGCTACCTTATTTTTTCATTTCACATGATTATTGGTGGAGATGCTTCTCATTTTAAAGTATCTCAATATTTTTTTATGTGATGACTTAGCTATCCCCTTAGTGAGCAAATCTATTGCAATTCTTTTACAACCATAGGTTTTTCCTGAATCAATAAAGCTCTGCTCAATATTTAAATAAAAATCATGATCATAATATCTTACCCTAGGTTTCCCTTGCTTCACTCATTCATAGTATGTACTTTTTGGAAGTTGAGCAATTTTTAATAAGCCATTTTTAGGTATTTTGAATTCATTGTAGATAAATTCCTCAACAACTAAGCATTTAATTATATTAAGCTCCCATTTAACTACTTTTTTTTACTTATCAGGGCCTCAATTCTTTTTCACATTTCATTTCTAGTTTCTAATTCGGCATTTTTCTTCTTCAGTTCTTTAACTTCATTTCTTAAAATTATTAGTTCTTCTTTATCAGCTGAATTTGGTGCCCCAAGACCATCAATTCCAGATTGATCATACTTTTTACACCAATTTAAAAGTGTTTGATCTGAGATGCCATAACTTTTAACAAAATTCTTGGCCTTTGTCTTGCTCTCTCTAAATTTTAAAATTATTTTTTCTTTTTGCTTTGCTGAGTAATGTCCCATAAAAAAACCTCTTTCCTAACAATATTATTTTACATTCAATATAAATGTAATTTAATTTTTTGTCCGGAAAAAGGTGGAAGTACATAATTTTTTAAAAGGGTGAATAAAAACACATAAAAATGTGTTTTTATTTGTAAAGTTTTTACTATTTGTATTCGCTTAAAACCATTGCAGGTGTATCTGCATTTTCTCCGTTATAATTAAAGAATTGTTCCATAGTCATTTCTACAAATGTAACCTCAGATGTTGCGTTATTTTCAATTTTAAACACAATTCCTTGATCTTTGTAACCATAGTAACTAATTGCTTTATCATCTTGAATTTTTGGATCAATTCCTTGAATTGTGTAAGAGCTTGTTTTTGATCCATTTGTCACAGTAAACTCTTTATTCTGAACTTTTAAAGTTGAACCATCAGGACTTTCTTTATCTCCTTGGTGAACATATTTGTTAAAGTAGTCTGCAAAGTTATGTGCTGCACTTATATTTCTTCCTCAGTTAAATGCATCACCAACTAAACCAATTTCTTTTGCTTGGTCTAATGTTGTTGCTGCATCAGCATCTTTCATTACTTTTTCAATTCCACCTGCAGCTAAATCTTTAGATGCAAATCCAGAACCAAGTTCAGGGTCATTGTATTTGATGAATGACATACCATTTTTGGTATTAATTTCAGTAATTGCTGTTTCAATTTTTTTTGTAAATTTAGTTGAAGCCTCAACTGAAGTATCACCTATATAGAATAGCGCTTGGAAATTATTGATTAAAAAATCTTCATATTCGTCAGCATATCTAGCTCAACTTGGTATTCACTCCATCTCTGGTTCTTCATCTTTACCTGCAGTGTTTGCATTAACACTAGATAAACAGTATTGATTTATGATGCTTTCTGTTGTTTTAGTCACAAAAAGATAGTCATCTAAATCAAAAACCTCAATCTCTTTATTTTCCTTGGCATCTCAAAGTCCAAATTTAGTAATTTCAAGTTTATCAGTAAAGTCCTCTTTAATTGTTCCATCATCTGGATTAATGTCGGCTTTTTGTAAAGCTCTTCCTGTCATTTCTTTAATAAAAATGTACTTACCAGTTAAATTATCACCAGTATGTAAAGCAATTGCATCATGTAATGAACTTGGAATAATTCCATAAACACCACCATCATATGTTGGAATTCCATTTACAAATGTGTTTGATTTTCATGCAGATTTTGCTAATTCATTCAAAGTATTTACTGAATTAACTAAACTAATTTTTAAACTAAATTCAGTGCTTGTAGTTAAGAAATCATCTCCCACTTTAACATCACCTGTAACTTCTTGAACAGTTATGCTAGCTCCATCAATTGCTGTTGATTTAAAGGTAATATCTGATGCATAACTTGATTGTAAATTTAAATCTTTTTTAATACTAAATTCTTTTGCAGTAATTTCTGCAGCTGATTTCATTATTTCTTTACCTTGTAATTTTTCAACAACAACTAAATTAATTTCAGTAGCTGTTTCTCATTTAAATTCAAGTACTTCTGTTACATCACCTTGTTTGGCACTTACTGTAATACCTGAACCTTTAACTGCAAATGTTGAACTATCAATTTCAACACTTTCACCTTCAAAGTCAAATTTTAAATCTGTTTTAGTTTTAAATATTTCAACTATTTTTTCTGCCATTTTAGTAAGTTCTTCAGAATTATTTGTAGAAATTATTAAGTCTTTGTGACCAATAACTTCTTCAGTCATAAGATACTGTTTTGCAGCTGTTGCTTTTTCAGATTCTGTAATTGTATCTTCTGTTTTTGGTTTACAAGCAACCACTCCACTAGTTGTTGCTGAAGTAATCCCCACTATCGATAATAATGTTAAAAGTTTCTTCATAAAGTTTCCTTCTTTCTTTTATTTTAATTCTCTAATTGTTGTTTTAAAATTCTCTGAATTGTAGTTTGAAATATTTTTAATTGCAAATTTTTTACTTTTACTTAAATCTACATCTTGTAGGAAGTAAGCATTTGTTCTTGTTGTTCCTAAAAATACTTCTTTGCCGTCAACAATTTGATAGATTTCATATCTGTCACCTTTTGTTGAAGCTTCATTTCAATACATTCTAATATTTGCAAATTCTGAATCTGAAATTACATATTCAAAATTAATGTCATCAACAAATTCAATGTTTTCAGTTTTTGCTGATTTTGCTAAACTCATTTGACCTAAATCAATGAAAACACCAGACTGATCTTGGGTACCTTCAAAAATTAATCCAATTGATTTTAGGTTTTTTCCTGTAAATTCACTCAAGTTTGCACTTAAGTCATATCAGTTTTCTGAACCTTTAATAAATCCATTATTTACTGCCTCAACCACTTTTGAAGTATTGTCTGTAAATTCTAGATTAAACTTAACATCTAATGAATTATTTGAACTTCCAAGTAAGTCTTTTGCACCAGCAACTGCTGATAAATTAATTTGCATTACTTGATCTGTAATTGGAATGTCACCACTAAATAATTTAACCTTAGTTGTTCCATTTTCTTTTAAGGTTCCACCTTCATATTCACCATTTTCAGTACTATAATTGCTTGAAGCAAATCTCAAGGCATTTCCTTTACTAAAGGCTTTTGAATATGTGAAGTCCGCATCAAAATTATTACCTCCACCATTTTCAATAATTCATTGGTAGGTTGGCATGATGTCCATAACTCCACGATGATTTCAAATTGAATTTTCAATCATTTTACCTTCTTGGAAGTATTTTATTCCTTGACCTGTTGAGAAATTTGTGACAAATTCTGGATTGGTTAAAACTGTTCTTTCATTTATAACAGATCCAATTCCTGAACCGGCACCTGATTGCCCTAGTTTTGATGGATCACCAGTGGTTCCACTAAACATTTTTCTATCCAATTCTCTGAATTTTTGAGCAACATTAAGTGCTTTGTTAATACCAACTCCACCAACAGCACTTGTAAAGTCTTTGTAAGTGTCTGCTAGTGCAAATGTGGCTAAACCAGTGGCAAAGTCTAAATCATCACCATTTTCAACTTTTATTAATCTATCAAAGTTAATATCTCCACTTTCCACTTCTGATTTAGCTTTGTTAATGTTAATCATATTGTGGTTTTTTCAACGATATTTTTCTAGATCATTTGCTTTGATATATGCATCTGTGTCTGCTGCAATTGAAGGATTAAAGTCACTAATGTAGTTATTTGCTCCACCATCCAAGTAACCCTTTGCTAAATTTGTTTTACTGTTGTTATCAGCTAGGCCTCCATGGTCAGTGTACATTGTGATTTTTAGGTTAGAATTTTTTTCTTTAACCTTTTTCACATATTGTTTCATTACTTCTGTAACTTCTGCTTCATTAACAATTACAGAGGTTGCATTTGCTTCATTATTTCAAAGTCATCCATCAAATCCAAAATATTCAGCAACCTCAATTAGTCTGTCTACAATTTTGTAGTTTCCAGCACCATATTTTTCAAAGAATCTTGCTAATGTTTGCTCTGTTAAACCAAAGTAACCATCAAAGTAAATGATACCCATAATTTCTGTACCATTTTTATGTGCAGCATCAATAATATCTGCAGTTGGTAAAACTATGATACCTTCATTGATTGCTCCAGCTCAAGCTGTATACTGGTCAACATATTGTCAATTTGTAAAGTTGTAATTATCAAACTGGAAACTACCTTGGGCAGGAGTTCCTGAAGTATTTTTATTTACAACACCCATTGCATTATGTTGAACATTACCAGTTTTGTCTTGGACAGAGTTAGATCCTTCAGTTAGTTTTCTTTCTTGTAACTTAATTGATGCACGATTGTATTTTGCATCTTTATCAGTATTTGGATCATAATCTAAAAAACTGTTAATAAGGTCATCATTATCAGTATATCCAAAATCACTTTCGCTTTGACCGTTTGGCATTCAATATTTACCAAATGGTGTTCCACTATTTGACTGTCTTGTAATATCAGCCTTAGTTTTATATCCTGTGCTAAATTCACTTGTATAAGTTAGTTGACTTCCACTATTTTCAGCTGCTTTTGCACCTTTTCAAGTTTTTACATTACCATCAGTTTTTGCTTTTGCTGTACATGAAACTACTGAAATAGTTGAAGTTGCAACCAAACCAACACTTGCTAAAATTTTTAAATAACTGTTTAATTTTTTCATTTAATTATCTTTCTATCGGATTTCTCCGCATTATTATTTTAAAATTTTGAAAAATTAAGGCAATAGATTTTTTGGAACCATATTCCAAAAATGGAAAATTTTATATAATTTTCAATAAAAACCCCACAGTGCCCTAGTTTAATAAAAAACACAATACCTATGTCAAATTCTAGACTTTTATATTGTGTATCTATTTTATTTAGTTTGTGTAATCACTTAAAACCATTGCAGGAGTGTCTGCATGTAGTTTATTAAATTCAAAGAATTGATCCATGGACATTTCCATGTATTGCACTTCATTGGTTGCATTATTACTGTAAAGATCAAACCTTGATCTTTATAGCCATAATAACCAATTGTTTCTGGGTCATTAATTTTTGGGTCAACTGCAATTATTGTGTAAGTGCTTGTCTTACTTCCTTGTGTTACACTAAATTCTTTATTTTTAACATAAATTGTTGTGGTGTCATCAAGTGGATTTGTTTTTTCTCCTTGATGAACATATTTGTTGAAGTAATCTGCAAAACAATGAGCTGCGCTTAGTCTTCTTTCTCAATTGAAAGCATCTCCGACAATACCAATGTCTTTTGCTTCTTCAATTGTTTGAGCATTATCTGCTCTTTTCATTAAAGCTTCTATTCCACCTTCAGCAAGTTGAATAGCAAGTATTCCTCCATATATGAAACTCATTCCATTATTACTTTTAAATTTATCTATTGCATATTTAGTATTATCAAATTCATAAAGTCTACCAGAATTATTTACCAATCATTGGTAATCATCTTCTTTAAAGTTAGTAACTTGTTGTTCAGTTTTTGCATCATATAAAGCAAAACCGCTTCCACTTTTAAATAAGTACTTCCCAGTTAATGAATCACCTGTATGCAAAGCAATTGCATCATGCAATGAACTTGGCATTAAACCGTAAACTGCTCAATCATAAGTTGTAAGTCCATTTGCATAGGTATTTGAACTTCAAGCAGATTTTACTAATGCAGCTAAAGTGTCTATTGAATTTATAAGGTTTATTTCTAAATCAAACTCAGCACTACTGCTGATAAATTCGGCTCCAACTGTTACTTTACCTGAAACCTTTTGAACCCCCTTACCTGAACCACTAATCATTGCATTTGATTCAAAGAATATTTCTGATTCATAATTGGAATTTAAGTTTAATTCTTTTTTAATACTAAATTTTTTGGCACTAATTTCAGTATTGGTTCTAATCATTTCACTTCCATTTAATTTGTTTACTTCAACAAAGTTAAGTGCTGGAATATTTTCAAGACTAAAACCAATTGTTTTTTTAGTGTTTTCTTTATTAACTTCCACAATGATTTGACCATCAACCAATACAAATGAAGCTACTTTTATTTCAACACTTTCTCCTTCAAAATCTAACTTTAAATTTTCTTTTGCTTTTAAAAGGTCAATAATTTTTTCAGATAGCAATTTAATTTGTTCTGAATTCTTTTCAGCCAGCAACACATCAGTGTGCCCTAAGACATTGTCACTAATTAAATAGTTTCTAACTGCAATTGCAAGATCTGAATCAACTTCGAGATTTTTTAAAATTGATCCTTTACATGCAATAACACCATTTGAGGTTGCTGTTGTTAACCCAACTGCGGCTAATAAAGTTAATAGTTTTTTCATATTTTTAACCTTCTCTCATTAATTTTGGTTCTTAAATTATTGTTTTAAATTACTTTTACATTAAATGATACATTTTCAACTTCATCAAGTGATGATTGAACAACAATTTCTGCATCTCCAGTAGAAAACCCTGCTGTAATAGTGATTACACCATTGTCATCATACTCAGCACTTGCTATGAACATTGATAAAGATCCAACGCTGATCTCTCCTAAATTTTCATAATTCAAAATTGTAACAATAGCAGTTTTGTCTTCACTTGATGAAACTATTTCAATATTTTCAGCGCCTGCCAAAATAATTTTGGGTGTAGTATTTTCAAAAACTTCAATTGAAAATTACTTATTTTGTATTTCTCCAATTGAAGATGAAACTATAATTTCTGTGATTCCAACACCAACTCCAGTTAGTGTAATTGTTCCTGCAAATTCGCTAACTGTAGCTATGTCTGTGTTATTAGAAGTAACTAAGATTTCACCTAATTCAGTGTAATTTGAAATTACTACAGTTTTAGTTTTGTCTTCACTACTCAAATTAATTTTTACATCTTCAGCTCCATCTAGAATGATTTCAGGTATTGGTATTTGAGTGCTATCCAAAATTTGAACATTGAAAAACACATCCAACACTCCATCCACTGATGATGAAACTGTAATTTTAGCACTTCCAACACCAACTCCAGTTAGTGTAATTGTTCCTGCAGATTCAGATACTGAAGCTACATCTGTGTTATTAGAAGTAACTAAGATTTTTCCTAATTCAGTGTGATTTGAAATCGTTACAGCTTTAACTTTATTCTCATTAATAAGATCAATTGAAACATTCTCAGCACCAACCAAATTAATTGTTGGAACTTGTGGTGCTTCAAGATTTGTTGTTCCCGATTTAATTTTAACTACAATTTTTCCTAAAACTGTATTTTCATATTTTATAGTTATTTCCTCATTTATGTCTTGTGCAAGTGCTGTTGTAATTTCTTTTAAACCAATTTTAACATCTGTTTTTAAAGTGCTAGCATTGAATTTAGTAAGTTGACTGGTAGTAATAATTGACTTTCCTGTTGCTGCATTTGATTCAAATATTAAACTGTCCTTCCCTTCAATAAATTCAGCAATTGTAATATTTTTAACATCTGTTGATAATTTTTCATTTGATAATTCAATGGAATCAAATATTACCACCTCATCATTGTCACTACATGCAACAACCGTTATGCTTGTACTTGCAACTAATCCTGTTGCTGCTAATAATCCTAATAGTCTTTTCATAATTTTATCCCTCTCTTTTTGCTTTCTTTATACTATGTTTTACAATATTTAATATTTTTAAAGATTGTAGTTCTTTGTTAAAGACTATCTTATGTAACATGCTGCATAGTTCAAAGATAATTCTTTAATCACTCTTCAATTTTGATAAAACTTATTTTTCTAACTTTCTAATAGATCTCTTGCAAATCCCCTTCATTAAAGGTTGCTCAATTTTACAAGTCACCACTTATATATTTAAAATATTCAATAAATTATTAGCTTTGTAACATTTTTAACCAACTCAACTCAATTTGAATTAGCAGTAACTTTTGCATTGTTTAGTAAACAACTTTGACTATAATAATTGAAAAGATCTATAATTCAATATGTTAAATTATCTAACTAGTAATTTAACAATTTCATTTATTTTCTATTTTTGGGGTTTTACCCTCAATAAAATTTTATAATTTTTTACCGTAAAGTCAAAAATTTTTGGAGAATGATATTCCCACATTTGGTGTTGTAAAAAAAATAGACCCCTGAAGGTCTATTTTAATTTAACTATTAGTGTTTTAATTTCATTTTTCTTTAAGATCTCAGTTACTTGACTTTGTTCTTTTTCAAGAGCATTAGTTTCAAATAACTCATAATCATTTAGATGATTTTTTAAGTTAAAATCATTTTCACTTAAATTTGCAATCCTGCAAATTATGTGTTTTTCATCATATGAAAGTTTCAATGCAGAAACAACAACTCCAGTTGGAACATTTTTAAAGATATTTAGTGGTGCTGGTTGGTTATTTTTGCAAGCAACTTTTGCTCTTCAAAAAGTTTGTCCAATTCATAAGTAATCTGAAATATTTTGATTTTGATAAAAATCTGCATATGATAGTGAATCATAAATTTGGTTAGCATCAAAATCTTTATTTAACAATAAATCAAATTCAAATTTTAGTTCTTTATTTAAATTACTTTCTGGTGTTGCATGTGGGTAATCATTAATCCCACTAGCTCGACCAGGTCTAAACAAGAGATCTCTGCGCCCAATTAATGATACCCCCCTAAACAATGTTAGAGCAAGTTTATCAAATTTCTCACCAATTAATTCATATTCATTTAAGTCATTACTTTTAACTCCAATAATTTTGTTGTTATCAGTTTTTACATAAACAAATTTTGAAAAGTTTTCAATTGCAACTGGCATGTCTTTTCATTTCTCTGCTTCTCAAATTTGCATTTTTTCAGTTTCAAAAACTGGTCTTTCAATCAGTGACAAAGCTTGATCTGCAAATGAAGTTTTATTGCTTTGATTTGTATTTAAAACAAATCTTCAACGAATGTCTTTGGCTTCATTTTTCATATTAATTTTAAAATTAATAGTTTCATTAATTATTGCGATTGTCACTTTAACTGCTTGAGTGATTTTTACTTTTGAATTTAAATCTTCATTAACGCTATATTGTAATGAAGTTACAAGTTTTGAAACTTGAGTATCACTTTCAGTAAGACATTTTGCTGACTTGGGTGCCATAATTTCTTGAGCACCAATTTTTGGTGAAAAGTCATAAGTGTCACCAGCATCTTGAGTTGCTTCTAAATACAAATCATATTTTTTATTTTTACTTTTATCAGTAATTTCAAAAACATTATTGATAAACTTTACATCATAAAAACTATTACTAATTGAATTTGTAACATGTTTTTTTCTTAAAATATTTTTAAATGGTTTTTCTTCATCTTCAACTACTTGTAAAATTTTATAGCTAACTCCAGGAATTATCACTGAGTTTAGATTTACATTGTGAACATAAAATCCTTTTTCTGATGCATCATTTTTAATTTGAGAATCAGTTGAGATGATAAAATTACTTCTGTCAAAATAATCACTGTCGACTAAAGCATAATCAAGTTCTTTAGCTCCAGACATTATTTTAAAAACTTTTGACTTTGTAACAACTTTTATTTTTGTTGAAACATTTCTCTCATAAGGTAACAAGTTAAAAATTAATAGATCATTTTTTTCTAAATTAAGGTATTCTACAATTCTCTTTTTAATTAAAGTGTTTTGAGATTCTAACATGAAGATTGCTTTTTTAATTCTATTTAAAACTTCTCCATTAGCCTCATCGGTACAACTACCTCCAAGGCTGTCATGGGCATGTGATTCTAGCAGTAATCTCAATGCTTTTTGATAAATTTTTGTTGGGTATTTGCCTGTAAACTGGTGGTATAAAATTCCTAAAGGTTCAGCAACATTATATAAAAGATTTTCAGCATGTTTGTTTAAACTTTTTATATCATATCTTGATGAACCAATTGTTCGGTGAGTTCTTGAATATTTACCATATTTTAATTCACCTTGAATTTCATTAATTTCTGCATCATAATTTTTTATTAAGTCAGCAATAAAATTATCATAATAACTTAAGATCCATTCATTTTCATCATCAAGTTCATTTAAATATTTTATAAAAATTGGTAGCCATTCAATGACTGGACTTTGGTCTGAACCAAATGGGAAACATAACATGTTTGACTTGTTTCTTTTTTTCAAATTAATTAAATCATCACGTGAACCATCTTTAAATTTTGCTAAATATTCTTTGGCAAGTTCACGCATGTTTGAAGCATCTCAATTTTTATAAACAGAATTAAAAGCTCAGTAAGTTAAACCATAACCATATTTAAATAAGTTATAAAGATAAACTTGTGATCCATCAATTCCTGTTCATTTATTAAAAACATCAGCACCAATGTGGCTGTCATCAACACCTCTTCACTGAATGATGGCATCACAGTCATTGTGTTTTAAAATTTGGGGTAAATTAGAATTAAAACCAAATGAGTCTGGGGTGTAAGCTTGTTTTGCTGTAAAACCTAATTCTTTGGCAAAATGTTTTCCATAACTTAGGTTCCGGATTAATGACTCTCCTGATGTTGAAAACATATCAGGTTGTGAATATCATGGTCCGACAATTAGTTTCTTTTCAGTAATTAATCTCTTAATATGTTTATAGTCTTCAGGATAAAACTCTAGATAGTCATCAACAATTGATAACTGACTATCATAAATATGATGTGAAAATGAATCACTGTTATCAGCAATTTCTTTTAGTTTGGCAATGTTGTCGACTAAAAATACTGATGATGCTTCTTTTGTGAAGTATCATTCTTTATCTCAATGAGTATGCGGTACAAAATATATTTTCAATTTCTTGCTAGACATTTTTACTTTCCTTTTCTTTCATAGCATTTATTTTTTTAGTATATTCAATTTTCATTTCAATAAATTTTGAAATGTTTTCATTTTTTGTTTTTAAATATTTTTCTTTAGCTGCTTTGTTTTTTGCATTGAACTCATCAATGATTTTCATGGCATCGCTCTTGTTAATATTTTCTTCATTTAGTTTTGCATTTTTATAGACTTTATTTTCTTTAAGAGTTTCTTTTAACTCAGTTTTTAATTTTGCATTAGCTTTAATTAAATTAAAACCAATTGAATCTTGAATTGCTAATTTTCTAGTTCTATTTAATTTTGGTGAGATTAAAAATCTTGCAGAAAATTTTGGAATTTTGGCATCATTAAAGATTAATGATTTTTTAAATTCTAAATCATGATTCTTTTTCAGAACAGCAGATTTTAATTTATCATAATTTTTACTATTAAGCTTTGACTCTAATAAGAAATTATTGTAAATAATTTTCTCATCATAGTATTTTCTTAAATCACTTTGAGCAAACTTAATACTTTGAATATGCTCTTGTTTTTTTTGTAAGTGACTTATAGTATCTTCAACTTTTGAAATTTTTGTATTTAAATTTGAAATATTTTTTTCAATTTTACTGTTATTTTTATTATCCTTAGTTAATTGTAGTTCAAGTTTTGATTTTTGATATTCTAGTTTTGCTTTATCATGTTCAGTATTTTCTAGTTTAGTAAAGTTAGAGTAAATTTGACTTAATTTTAATTTACTTGCATCTCTGTATTTTTGCAAGTTCATCAATGATGAACGAGTATTTCTAATTTTTTCATTCTCTGTAAAGTTTTGAATTGCTTTTTTAGTTTCTAAATTATTTTCAACAGTTATATTTAACTGTGAAACTGGATCAAAGAAATGAATTTTGTTTAAGTCAATAGCAAATTCAATTTCTTTGGTTCCACTTTTATTCATAATTGAATATTCATAAAAAGGAATTTTTACAGTTAAGATTTTTTTGTTAGTTGTTTCATCTTTTGTATTAACTCCAAACAAGTTAACTTCTGAACCCATAACTTCTTCATTTGAAATTTTTAATTTAAATACTGTTTCTGGATAAGTTAATTTTGTAGCTTCATTAAACTGAATATCAGTTGGACGAACTCCTAAAATAATTTCTTTATTTTCATAAACATCTAACTTACTCATCATAACTTTTGGTACTGAAAAATTAAATCCACAACCAGCAAAGACACCTTTAGCATAGGTTCCTTTTATTAAATTAATTTGGGGAGTACCTATAAATTTTGCGACAAATAAATTAGCTGGTTTTAAAAAGATTTCATCTGGTTTTCCAACTTGTTGGACAAAACCATCATTCATAACAATAATTCTGTCAGCCATTGTCATGGCTTCAATTTGATCGTGAGTTACATAAATAATATTTGTTTTTAAATCTCTATGTAAATTTTTAATCATGATTCTCATTTCTTGACGCAAGGCTGCGTCCAAGTTACTTAATGGTTCATCCATTAAAAATATTTTTGGTTTTCTAACAATTGATCTTGCTAGGGCAACTCTTTGACGTTGACCTCCAGATAATTCTTTTGGTTTTCTTGAAAGTAAATGAGATAGCCCTAATTTTTTAGCAGCACCATTAACTTTATCACTAATTGTAAACTTATCATATTTTCTTAATTTTAAAGAAAATGCAACATTGTCATAGACAGTCATATGGGGATACAAAGCATAACTTTGAAAAACCATTGAGATGTCTCTGTCTGCTGGTGAAATTAAGTTAACAACTAAGTCATCAATTCAAAATTCACCTCGACTAATATTTTCTAAACCAGAAATCATACGTAAGACTGTAGATTTTCCACATCCACTTGGTCCTACTAAAACAATAAATTCTTTGTCAGCAATTTCTACATCGAAATTACAAACTGCATGAACTCCATTGGGATAGACTTTATTTATATTTTTTAATTTTAACTTTGACATTTTTTACCTTTCTATAATACAAATTTAATATCTTTTGTTTTTTTACCTCTAAAGTATATGAATAAAACCAGGAAGGAAAATAATAACCCTCCAATTGCTAAGATCAATAAACCATAGAGAATATTAAATTTAAAAAGTATTGAAACTAGTATTGCCACAATACTTGGGCAATTCATGCTGTATGTTGTTATAGCACAACATCCAAAAAAACTTAAACTTCTTTTTGCAAACTTGCAAATTAACCAGCTGATAAAAGCAAACAAAACAATGTAGACAAGTAAGTAGCCAAAAATTGTTAAGTAAAACATTAAGGTAACCATTGGTAGTCAATCATACTTAGTGATATCCATAAAAAAATTAATCATTTTTCTTCAATCAGATTTGGTACTCAAATCATAATTGACTAACTTTGATTCCAAATATGGAACTGGTTTAAAATATTTTGAGTAATTATTTGTTTTAATTACCATTGATTTTTCATTAAAGATGAAGATATTTTCATCAACAGCATCTTTTCTTAAATCTTCATGATTGTAAATTGTGAAGTCTAACTTAAATTGTTTGGCTTCATAATCTTCAACATAATTAAAATGTAATTGATATTTTTCATTGTAAACTAAATCTGTTCTATTAATTTCTTGATCACCAATAAAATAATCTAGCTTTAAATTTTCGGTATCGACTTTTGAATTCTCTCCTAAAAAAATCTTCATTCGATCCACTAATTTCTCATCAACTTGATCATAAATTTGATTTTCAGAAATCACTATGCCTTGATTTCCTCAATAATAACTTTGTAATTCATTTAAGTTATTTGGATCTGAGATAAATCTGACTTTAATAAGTTCAGACATATATGAGAATGAATTAATTTCTTCATCAGAGCTTTCTTTTTTTATTAATAAACCTTGTTGGTTTATTTCATATTGAGGCAATTGTTTTCCTAAAGCAATAAGGTTTGACATGTTTCAGGTATTAAATCATAAAATCAGCACCCAAAAACTAACTAGAGTTAAAGTAAAAACAACAATATATAAAATATTTCAATATCATTTAATGTACTTTGTGTCAATGATAGCAGTTGGGCTGTAAAATGTTTTCACAAAATTCCTAAATCAATTTTTCATTAAATCGCACCTACTCCTAAAAGGACTCCAAAAATAATTAAGATTATAATTATTAGTGCAAAAACAATTGTTCAAAAAATTGTAGTTTCTTTTGAAAATGATAATCCAAACATTATTGCACCTCCTTTTTGTTAATTTTAATGCTTTTGTTCATTCACTTGACAATAGTTAAATTGAACCAAAACACAATTGCAATTGAGGTGAGGGCAACTCAAACTGTTCATCATTTGACTTTAATGATTTGGTTATTTGCATCAATTCAAGAAAAATTAAAGTAAGCAACTAATCATAAGATTAAACAAATAACAATTTGAATTAAAAATGGTACCAGAGCCTTGGCAAACCAATGCTCAAACAATAGTCCAAAGTACATACTTGAAGACAAAGCTCAGTAAATAAGAATAAAAGTTGTTAAATCTATTCTATCTTTAAAATACCACCAAAAATCTCCTTTTTGTATCAGTTGAAAACAACTAATTAGGATTAAAAAGGCTGCATTTGCTATTACATTTATGAAAATGTTTTCATAAAAATCAAATACTTTTAACATTCAAGCTTGAACTGCCAAGTAAATTGGAATTCCCACAATCAAAACTGGTTGAAAGAAAGGAATGTGCATAATAATATATTGGCACAGAAAAGAAACCAATAAGAGTAATGTTGCAAAGGTTTTTTTTAACATATCCTAACCTTTTGAACCTCCTTGCACCAAACCACTAGTGATTTGTTTATTAAGTGCCATAAATAAAAGTACAAATGGCACAGCAATCATTAGTGATCCTGCATTATAAGTCGTTTCTTGAGACTCACCGTAATACCCTCCCATTAATAAGACTCTTAGTCCCATTGGGACTGTTCAATCAGTCACACTACTTGTAGCTGCTTGTAAAATAACTCCTGATAAAATAAACTCAGAAAAACCAGCCATAAATGCTCATAGTGCTTGAATTGCTAAAATAGGTTTGGCAAGTGGAATAATTATTTTCCACAAAATTTTAAAGTTACCTGCTCCGTCAATTTTTGCAGCTTCATCTAAATCTCTTGGAATTGAATCTAAATAACCTTTTAATAAATAAGTATTTCAAGGTATAGCACCCCCAGCATAAGCAAAAGCTAAAAATAAGTAAGCTACATATTTTGCCACTGCTTCACTATTGGTAGGATTAAATAATCTTGAAAAATAGTCATATAAAGTAATTGAAGCAGTTAGTGCAGCCACTGTAGGGACCATTTGAATTACTAGTAGTAAAATTAAAGCATGTTTTTTTCCTCTAAAGTTAAATCTTGAGTAAGCATAACCTGAAAAAAGAGTAAAAATAACTTGTAAAATAATTGTAAATAATGCCACAAACAAAGTATTTAGCATTCATGATACAAAAGGATACTTGCTTGGGTTACTTAGCAAGTAAGAAAAATGTTCTCAACTGGCATTATCTGGTCATCAACTTTGGGTATCTGGATATTTTCCAGGAGTAAAAGCTGAACCAATAACAAATAAAATTGGGTAAATTACAATTGCTACCATTATAAATAAGAATAAATAGTGCAATAAAACAATTGGTGTTTTTGCTCCAACTTTTTTATAGTATTGTTTTCTGATTTCTTTTGAATCATCTAACTTGAGAGCATTACTAATAAAATATTTTAATTTTTCCATTACATCATATCCATTTCTTTAAATGATCTTGATTTAGTAAATTGGATTACCCCAATTACCATTAAGAATATTGCTAAGAAAATGCCAATTGCTGCCCCAAGTGCATATTCTGCAGCTTGGGAATTTGCATTGACATCATTTAACCCAACCAAGTTATAAATTCATGAAAGTAATATATCAGTTTGACCAGCATATGATGCCCTTAAACTTGTATCTAAAAATGCCGGGCCGCCTTGATTGAATAAGTATATTACTCCAAAGTTGTTGAAGTTTCCGGTGTACTGCATAATTAAAATTGGACCAGTGGTTAAAAAGACCATTGGTAGTGTAATTTTACTAAACTTATGTCTACCTTTTGCTCCATCAATATCTGCAGCCTCATATAAATCTTGAGGAACAGATTGTAAAACAGCAGTTGTTAATAAGAAAATAAATGGGAAGGCTAATCAAGTTTGAATCATAATTAAAGCCATCTTAGTAAATGTTCCTTCTGCTAACCATTGGATTTTTTGAGGATCTGTCATTCCAAACATCTTTAAAATCATATTGTTCATAGCTCCATAAGTTGGATTGAAAAAACCTTTAAAAGACATGATTAATAAAAATGCCGGAATTGCATAAGGTAGCAAAAAGATAATTTTAAATTCTAATTTACCTTTGATAAATTTTTTGTTTAAAATAACTGCTATTAACATTCCCAATGAAATTTGCAAAGTTGTTGCCAATAAAGTTCAAATAATATTTCATTGTAAAACAACCAAAAATGCTTTTCCAAAAATGTCACTTGTAAACATTTTCTTATAGTTAAACCAACCAACTCAACCAATTAATACTGCAGGAGTTTTATTTTCTCCTGAATATGAAGTGAGCGAGATCATAACTGTAAATAAAACAGGTGTAAAAATAAAGAAAATTGAAATTACTACTGCTGGAATCAACAGTAAGTATGGGAATGATTTTTCTTTAATGATTTTAAATTTATCTTTAAAATCACTGGGCATTTCATTGAATTCAATCAAAAATGCAGCTCTTTTTACATCATACATTTGAATTAAGTATGCTGCCACAAGAAAAATAATTAGAAAAATTGAAAATATTCCTCTAACTAAAATTTCAAGTGAGTTATCAAACATAATTCCTCCTTGATTTCCAATTCAAGAAGTTACTTTATCATAAATTTCTTTTGAACTTTCAGTTCAACCATCATACCCTAAAGCACCAGTTTGAGAATGATCAAGTCCTCTTACAAACATTGTACTAATGTTGGGAGCTGAATAAATCGCCACAAACACTGATAATATAGCAACAATTGCAACCACAAAGGCTGCTTTTACATATTGCTTGTTTAGGACTTGACCAAATCCAGGAATTAAACCAAATCAAATTTTCCTTCCTGGACTTAATTTTTCATAAAAGTTTAAAAAACCTTTTTTATCTGAACTACTGGTATTCATCATTTCATCCACTTGATGATTTAGGGTCAAGTGCTTTAACTCATCTTTCTACATAAGATTTAACATTTGTTGCTTTAAAATCATCAAGTTTATTTGTTTTTGTAGCAGCATATAGAGCACTAATTGCTGATGAAAATTCACCTAAAAAACTTGTTCATGCTGGATATGAAGGAATAATTGTTCCTTGTTCAGCATTAATGATTGCTTGTTTCATTCCGCTAACTCAATATTCAACATATTCAGTGTCAATATAGGGTTTGTCAACATCAATTGGATCAAAGAATTCTTTAAGTTTTTGATTTTTTTGATCTTCAGTTAATGATTCATCATTAACAATTGCATCTAATTCAGTTTCAATTGTTTCAAATGATGAAGAGTCAAACATCATACCTCTTGAGTTTTTCATTCAAGTATAACTTGATTCTTTTCTTGCAAGGTATTGCAAGAATGCCATTGAAATTTCTTTATGTTTTGCAAGTTGATAAGTTCCCAATCCACCAATCATCATCAATGGATTTGACTCATTTTCTTGATTTCATTTGATGGCTTGTCCGTATTTTAGTTCAACATTACCATTTCCATCAGTTAATGAACCATGTGGTTTAAACTCTTTTGCTGCTCCTGACATATCTCAAGTTGCAGTGTTTCACAAGAATAAGTTTCCTTTACCAAATTCACCTTTTAAAATTTTTGCATTGGCTTCATAGTCAGGTAATTCTCTATTTTTTGAATAGTAGTTGTCAATTAATCAATTGAAAATATCTGTTCAATGTTTTTCAAACTCTTTACGCAAGTATTCACTTGATTTTCCTTTTATTACATCATAAAAAGCATCACCTGATGAGTCAAGAACTTTAATTTGATCTTTTGTGTAGTATTCACCTGGTTGCCCTTCAACTTCAATTTTTGGTAATTCCATTAAGAAGGCAGAAGTTACAAAGTCTGCTTTAAAGTCATTAAAAAAGAGCTCATTGTTTCACTGTCTTTGAGATGCTGATGTTGCTGTAAACTTACCTGACTCTACTTGTTTTGTGATTAATTCACGAGCATCAAAATTAAATGCACCATTAGAATCAACTTCTGCAGTTGGAATTGCTTTTTGTAAGTCTCCCATTTTTTTCATGTTAATTTCTGTCATGTTAGTTTGGAATGTTGATGGTCAGATATAATCAAATCTACATTTTTTCCTTGTTGGTTTTCATAAATTGCAATGTCATCAATTGCAGTTTTACTTACTGGTTTTCCATAAGTGTCATCATCAGCACTATTTCATGCTGCTTTTACTGTGTCAACAAAATCTCCCCATTCTGTTGCCATAACTTTACCATTTGGGGCGATCATTTTTTTATCTTCGATTTTAACTCCCAAACCACTTAAATCTTTGCTGGCTGTACCATCTAATTTAATGTCATTTAAATTAGTCATAGCTTTTGTACTGTGCAAGTTTCCAATGTAGTCATGTGGCATGTTGTATAAGTCGGTTTTTACCATTCTTGGGTTACTTACCATCAGTGATGAAATACTTTTCATATCAACTGGTTGAGATTTTATTTTAAATCCATCTAAACCATATTCTTTTAAAAAGTCTTCACCAATAATTTGTAGAGCTTTTGCATCATTTTCACCATCAGCATAAATGGTTAATGTATCTGCTCTGTTATCACCACCACAAGCTACAGTTAATGCAGCTGGGGTAGTAATTGTTAATGAAAAAAATAGCTTCAATAATTTTTTCATTCGATACCTCTTTCTACCGAATATCAATTCGCATTTTTATTTTATAATTATTTGAACAAAAAATGGAATTAATTATTGGAATGTCATTCCAAATTGATATTTTTTGTAAAAAAATGCCTATTAATGGTGTTTGGGTTTCAATAAAAAAATCCCAATAAATATTGGGATTAAAATCAGGTTTGCTTTACTATAATTCAGCAATTAGTAGGTTTGAAATTTCAACACTTAGACCAAATTTATTTATGAATAAATCTTTTAGACCTTGTCCATAAACAATCATTTTCATTTCTACACTTTGAGGATCTGTTTTGTTTCAATAACAAATTCCAGATTTTAGAACTTTTAACATTGCTTCTCTCTTTGTGTTTTTTGAAATGGCTAGCAGTAATGGTGTGAAGATTCTTTCATTAAATGTTAATTTTGATAAAGGGTTTCTACCAACTCGATCTAAATTATCATCAATCTTTTTATTTAAAAATCTTTCAATTGTTTTTTCACCAAATTCTTTTAGTTGCAGCTTTAATGTTTGATTGTTATCTGAAATTGCACAAGCAATTTCATCAATGTACTGATCTATAAATTCTAAAGTTTTAGAATTTTGCAAAGCTTCATAAACAGTTTTGACAACTTCAAAGTTGTCTTGATTAAATTGATACCATGCAATGGCACAGTGAACTCCATTTAATAAGCATAATTTTTTTTCAATTTCATTTTCAAGGTTTTCAACATAAGTTAACCCTTGAATTTTTGAAAAAGTTTGAGGTCACTGTAAATTGTCACATATTCAAGTGTAATATTTTTCTGCAAATAGTGTATTTGCAGTTAAGAAATTTTGATTTGGTATAATTCTATCGATAATACAATCTACAAAACTAATCTTTTCATCATTTACTTGTAATAATTCTTTGAAATATGAACTAACTCTGTTACCATTTTCACAACAAATTATGATTTTTGGTTTTTCATTAATTGAAATTACATGTTTTACACTATCAACAATTTTACTCAAATTAACTTGTCCAACTGAAGTTGTAATGATATCAACATCTTGAATTAAAGTTTTTCCTTCTTGGGTAAATAACTCTGAACTTGAAATTATTTGAAAGTTAGTTAGTTTTAAATCTTCTTTTGCATCTTTTGTGAATAACTCTAGATTAATTTGTCTCTTTGTTTTTAGATGATCAACTAAGTTTTGATCATTGTCAACAAAAATAAATTCTTTTATTTGAGGTGAAGCTTTTAAAATTGGTAAAATTAAACCCTTACCAATATTTCCAGCACCAAAGTGAACTACTTTCATTATAATTCCCCCTCTAAAAAAGCATTAACCTTTACAATGGTAGGATTTGTTAACAACTCTGTAAATGCTGTTTCATTCATTGAATTAATTGCAATGTTTTGTAAAGTTTCAAGTTGTTGGTCTCCAACCAAAGCAAGTGCAATAATTAAACTAACTTCGCTTTCATCTCAAAGAATTGGGTTTTTTAAATGTCAAAAAAACATTTTAGATTCAGTCAGCAACTTACTTGCTTCATAAGTTCCATGTGGAATTGCAATTTGGTTTCCTAAATTAAAACTTGCTTGTTTTTCTCTTTCAAAAATTGAATCAAGATATTTTTGAGGTACCTCTGAATTGCTCATTGTTTTTAAAACACTTTCAAGTGCTTCAGTTTTATTTTTAAATTGACAATCTAATTTAATATTAAGGTTTGACATTACATTACTTGGCCTCCTGTAATATTTATTGATTGACCAGTACAATAACTTGCTTTATCAGAAGAATAAAATTCTAAAACATTAAACACATCATCAAAACTGCATCCTCTAGCTAGTGGAACTTTATCAATGTAATATTGTTTTACTTGATCCTCAGGAATATTTAATTTTTTTGCATATTGAGGTACTAAAGATTCAAACATTTCTGAGTCTAATAAGTTTCCTAACATTAAAGCATTAACTCTGATGTTGTGTGGAGCAAGGTCTAATGCTAGACTTTGAGTTAATCCAACCCCACCAAATTTTGCAGCTGAGTATCCTGAATTATGTTTGGACCCCACTCTTCCTGATTTTGAATTAATTTGAATAATACTTCCTTTAGTTTTGTTTTGAATAATAATTTGAGCACTATATTTTGCTACTAAAAAATAACCCAAGAGATTGATTTGTCAACATTTTTCAAATCAAGCAGTTTCAAACTCAGTAATCATTTTTGAAACTGCATAACCAGCATTATAAACCACAATATCTAATGTTTGAAAAGTGGCACTAATTGATTTAAATGCACTTGCAACAGATTGTTCAGAAGTTAAATCACAATCATAAGTTGCTATTTTTGGATTTTCAGTTTTTAAAATTTTCAAATTTTTTGCATTATTGTCCAGGACAATAACTTGATAATCTTTACTTAGGAATTTTAAAGCTAGAAATTTTCCTAAACTTTTTGCACCCCCAGCAATTAAGACATTTTTTTTCACAAATTCTATCCTTTCTCTACTTTTTCAGGTAGTAAGTAGGCAAACAAAGCATCATAAACACCTTTACCCATAAATTTATCAATCTTATATACAAAAGCATGTGGTGATCTTTGTTTTGCAAAATCTACAAAATTTTGCATTGTGACAATGACATCAAAACTATCATCTAAGTCTTTTACTGCAATATTTGAAACTTTAATTTCAAGATTATTTTGTTTTACAAATTTGGCAATTACTCCACTTGCCATTGCACTTGATCCCATTCCAGCTTCACAAGCAACAACAATTGATTTAACATTTGCTCAGCTAAAGTCTTTATTGTTTGCTAAAACTGGTTTTTCTTCATTGTTGCTAAATGTAATACCTTCATCACTGATTGTAAATCCTGTGCTAGCATCAGCTTTGTTTCTATTTTTATCACTTAATAAAATTGGGGTAGCAACTCCAAAGGCAATTCCAGCTCCAACAGCAAATGATAATAAATTAATTAATAGTGCTTGCACTCCTGGTGACAAAGCAATTAAAGCAATTATGCTACCTGGACTTGGTGTAGCAATTGTCCCTCCACCAAAGTAACTTGTAATAAATTGTGCTCCCACAACTCCAGCCATTGTTGCTAAAACCATTTTTGGTTTTGATAAAATGAAGACAAAATACACTTCATGTATTCCACCAATGGTGTGGATTAAAGTTGAACCTGCAGCATTGTATCTGCTTTCTCCTTTTGTAAAGACAATGTATGCAATTAACATTCCCATTCCAGGTCCTGGATTTGGGTCAAATAAGAAGAAGATACTTCTTGGGTTTGCTACACCATTTTGAGTTTGTAAAGCAATTTCGTTATAACCAATTGGTCCTAAAACCCCATGGTTTAAAGCATTGTTTAAAAAACTTACTTTAATTGGTTCTGTAAAAATCCCCATTAATGGTGCAGCTCATTTGTTATCACCAAATAATTGAATTATTTGCATCATTACTCAAGTAATTCCTCACATAACTCATCCTCAACCAAAGAAGACAATTGAACAAAAAACTATTCCTAAAATTGCTGTTCCAAAGTTTTTGACTAACATGTCAAAACTTTTATTAATTTTATTGATGTATAATTTTTCAACATATTTTAAGAATAATGCAGAAACTGGACCCATTACCATTGCACCAATAAATTGATTTGGACTTCCAGGGTGAGTTCCATCTGCTAAGGTAATGAATTCTCCATAGATTCAATCTGTTCCTACAATTGTTCCTAACATTACAAATGTAGCAAACATACCTCCTCTTATTCCATAAATTAATTTACCCCCATTAAAAGCAATTAATATTGGTAGTAATCATTTAATTCCTGGTTCAATTAATTTCCCCAACATCGGGGCATTAAATCAACCTAAGTTTTTATTTGCATCATAGTCATATAAAAACATTGATGTTCATAAACCTCATGCCAACAATATTCCGACTGAAGGCATAATCATTCCAGCCATAAAAGCACCCATTTTTTGGATCTTTAGTTTAAAGTTCTTTGCTTTTAGACTTTTATGTTTAACATTTAAGTTTCCAGTTTGATTTATTTGTTTTTCCATAATTTATAATTTTTCCTTTCACAATTACATTGTACCCAAAAATTTCTAAAAAACAACGGAAATAGTGAAAATATCACATTATAATTTGAATTATTACGCTAATAGTGTTGTTTATAGAATAATCAGCTTCTGGGAACCCAATTCCAAATTGATGATTTATAATAATAAATGATAGAAAAAACATGAGGTAAAAAATGAAAAAAATCCTTAACCTTTCGCTGGTACTAATGAGTTTTAATCTAGTCACCAACACTGTTGCATGCCTAGATCCAGGAAATGATCCCTATGAGTATTTACCTAGTAGAATTTCAGGAAATTATGAGAACTTAATTAGTAAATCTGACCCAATAATCTTCAAAGAGGAAGAAAACACCAAAATTGACTGGAGTCCACTAGTTATTGATGCTATAAAATCATTTGCCAGTGACAAATTTGAAAATGAAAAATTTTGACACTTACGCAATCAGTTTGTTGATGAATACACCTTTAACAAACAATTTTCAGAAACTATCACTTTCAATTACCAAAATTCAGTTTTCAAACAAAATGAAGTTCTTAAACTTGATGAGAATGAACTAGTTGATATTATTAGAGTTAAAAATTATAATTTAGACCCAGATATTGAAGAAAATCAACTACATTTTAAAGAGATAGTCTTAGAAAAATATAAATTTGAAACTACTGAAGGTAATCTTGGCCAATACAATAACTTAAATTCTACCAAGGAAATTAAGAACCTTTATATAAACAATATTGACACCAAAAATCTAGGCATATAAAAAACCAATTTTCATTGGTTTTTTATATTCTGTTTTCAGTTTTTTCATCAAACAAGAAATAGTTATTGAATTTTACTTTGATCTTACTGTATGCTTCAAGTTCAATATCACTTTTGCTAGTGATTGTAATATTATTATCTGAATCAATAGCTCCTCGAATTTCACTTTCTTTACCTAATCTCTCAATGTGGATTACAGTAACTTGGGCATCTTCATCTTTTAAAACTTGCTTGATTTCTTCACTTCTGATACAAAATACAATATTTTCAATTTTTAGTTTGTTGATTTTTTCAATTTCTTCAGGTTTTAGTTTAATTTTTAAAAGACCACTGTCATTTATAAAGTAACCGTCTTTTACTTTTCCTTTAAAATTGTTTATGGTTGGGTTACCAATAAAGTTTGCTACAAAAAGATTTTTTGGATCATTATACAAATCCATTGGTTTCCCAATTTGTTGAATTTTTTGGTTATGCATTAAAATAATTTTTGTCCCCATTGTCATAGCTTCAATTTGGTCATGAGTTACATAAATTGTTGTAGACCCCAGTGATTGGTGCAATTTTACTAATTCAACTCTCATGTTTTCACGCAACTTTGCATCTAAATTACTTAAGGGTTCATCCATTAAAAATAAACTTGGTTTTCTTACAATAGCTCTTCCCAAAGCTACTCTTTGACGTTGACCTCCTGAAATTTCACTTGGTTTTTTATAGAGTAAATGACTAATGTTAAGAATTTTTGCAACATCTTTAACACGGTTGTCAATTACACTGGTTTTTTCTTTTTTCATTTTTAAACCAAAAGCCATGTTTTTATAAACATTCATATGAGGATACAAGGCATAACTTTGAAAAACCATGGCAATATCTCGATCTTTTGGTGGTAAGTCATTTACTCTTTTGTTATTAAATAACAAGTCACCTTTGGTGACTGAGTTTAAACCAACCACCATTCTTAATAAAGTAGTTTTCCCGCAACCACTAGGTCCTAGTAGGACACAAAAATCATTATCATCAATAGTCATATTGATGTCATTTAATGTGTAAACATTATTTCCTTCATATTTTTTTGAAATATTTCTAAGTTCTACTTTCATATTAACCTTTCACTCCTCCTGTTGTTAATCCAGCAACTACATATTTTTGTAAACTAATAAATAGTATAACAATTGGTACTGATACCAATGTAGCTCCAGCAAAATATCCACCATAGTTTTTGAGACGTTCAGAGTTAATGAACATATTTAATCCCACAGCTACCGTGTAATCTTCTTGGTTTTTTAAAATTAGTTGGGGGAGAATTACATCTCCAAAGGGACCAATAAATGACATTAATGCAATTAACACTATCATTGGTTTACACAAAGGCATGATGATTCTGCTGTAAATTCAAAAATGACTACATCCATCAATTCGAGCAGCGTCATCAATATCTTGAGATATTGAATCCATGTACCCTTTAAGTATTACTGTATTACTGGCAACTCCCCCACCTGTATAAATAAAAATTAGAGTAAAGACTGGTGGGATTGAAAATGATGCTTTTAGTAATTCGGTCATAATGTAATACACAATGATACTTGTAAATGAAGGAATCATTTGAGTAACTAACAGTGCTATTAGAAAAGCAGATTTTCCTTTGTATTTAAACCTACTAAATGAATAGGCTGTTAGCGAAACTATAAAGATTGTAAAGAACATATTTGCCAAAGCAATCATTGTTGAATTCAACAATCATCTTAAAAACAAAGTTTCAGCAAACAAACCTTTATAAGTATTTGTAGTAAAAATAAAGTTTTGAATATCAATAATAACTTTTGAGTTTCTATCATTGAAACTTTGTTTCAACAAGATAAAGATTGGATAAAGAATGACTATGGCTCAAAAAATTAAAATAGCATATTTGATTAACAGAGCAAACCAATCATTGTAAGTCATTGGTGGTAAATCTGATAAATTTACTTTAATATCTAATTCAGTTATTTCAGAAATAATGTGTTCTGATAGATCAACATCAATTCTAACAGTCATTTGTCTAATTCTATCAAGTAGAATCATTTGTTGAGATGAGAAGTATTCATAATTTTCATCATTGACAAAGCCAAGATGTTTTTTCTTCTGTTTTAAAAATACCATCATTTCATTTTTTATAAAGTAATACTTGATTATATCTTCAATTAAACTTGAGATGTTATCATTGATAAAATAATTGTCATGAATGTTTTTAAATAAAACTTTAATTACTTGAGTTGCTTTATCTCAAATGTTGATTAAATCTTTTTCAACATCTGCAAAACATTCATCTTGTAATAAATTTTTAAGATTACTTGTAAAAATACCTTCCACCAGTTCTCCAAATTTCTTGTCTAACTGGTTTGCTTTTGCCACAATGATATCTTCTAATAATTTATTACTTTCAACACTTAATTTATTTTTAGAAATTTGAGATGCATAAATGCTTAAGTATTTTGCAAGAATCAGGTAATTGTTTTTTTGATCGTTGTCAATTTTAAAGTTCTTTGTCAGCAATAAAAAGCATGAGGGGATGTATCAGTTTCTATCATTTTTTTTATAAAACGAAACAAGTTCTTTTGAAGTTGTTCTTTCAAATTTGTTAACTGATTGTAAATTTAGTTTTACTGAACCATCACTAATTATTTTTTTAAAGTCTTTATTAAAACTTTCAAATATATCAAAAGTGATTAAATTTAATCGCTTAAATTTTTTAACTTTTTTTACTGACTTAGTTATAGCAAACTCTTGCATTAAGCTACACCTCCTTTAACAGATTTTGATCTCATTAAGATTGTTACTGAAATTGCGACAATGACTCCTGACACAATAATGTTCATAGCAGATGCCAAACCAGCCTTACCAGCACTAATTAATTTATAGATTAATGAAGCAATGGTTTCAGTAGCCCCGGCTCCACCTTGGAGATTAACATCAGTAAAGTAAGGTCCTCCATCTAAGTAAAGATAGATTATACCAAAGTTATTGAATGCTCCCATAAATTGTCCAACAAGAATTGGAGTCATTTGATAAATAATTAGTGGTAAAGTTATTTTAAATAATTTTGATGAGCCCTTGGCTCCATCAATTTCAGCAGCTTCATATAAATCGGTGGTGATACTTTGTAAAATACCTGTAATTAAAACTAAATTGACGCAATATCCTGATCACATTTGGATCATTATTACTGAAATTTTGGCATACAAGGGTACTGATTGAAATGTATCATTACCAAAGAAGTTACTTAAAATACTTCCTGGTAAAAACATTATTTTGAATAGTAGAATCGTTATAAAGCCAGGTATTGCTCAAGGCAATACATAAATTAATCTAAATAATAATTTTCCTTTAACTCTTTTGTTATTTAAAACTGTGGCAAGTGTTAAGGAAATAATAAATGCACTTAGTCATGTAAAGACTGTTCAAATCATAGTTCACCCAAAAATATTTTGCATTGTCTCTGCTCATTCAGGTGTAAAAATTTCTTTAAAACGATTGAAACCATCTCATTGAAAATTTGCTGCATTGTTTGGTTTATAGTTTGTAAATGCTAATAAGAATGTTGTGACAATTGGAATCAACACAACCACAAGGAGCATAGCAATTGTGGGAATTGAAGTCATTACCGGATAACCAATGTCTGTAAAATAATTTTTTGACTCAGTTCAAGTTTTAACTCTGGCACCATTTTTACTTGCTATCGAAATTTTATAAGTACCATAAGCATTAATTAAATTTCACATAATAAACATTGTTAAAAATAATACTGCAAGAGATCCTTCGATTATAAAGTACCTTGCATCACCAACTTCTCATAAGTTATCGGCATGACCCAATTTTCTTAATCCAAAAATACCATCACCTTCGATGTTTCCAAACCCCATTGCATATAACAACAAGATGTAGAAAAATACTGAAGCGAGTATTTGTAGTGCTCCTTTGATAAATTGTTTGTTAATTAGAGTACCCAATCCAGGAAGAATTATTGTTAGCACTGTAGCTAAACAGACTTTTCATCATGAATAGATGATTGGGGTTTTTTCATAAATTTCAGATATCTCTGCTTTATGTTCTAAAGATAATTTTCTTTTGTTCATGTTTTCAGATATCTTTAAGCTTTTACTTTTATGTAGTAACTCAAAATATTTTAAGTGACTACTTCTTTTTGTGATTTGACTTTTATACTCATTGTAAAAAAGCATATTGTTTTGTTTAAAATTTTTATATTTAATTTTTCTAGTAAATAGTTCTTTCAAGTTTGTTGAAATCTTTTTAAAGAATAATTTAAGTTCTTCTTTTTTAATTTTTTTGATTTCAAGTTTTTGAGATTTACTGTCAACTTCTTTTAACAAAGTTTTGTTCTTGGCAATTGCCTCTCTTGATGCTTTTTTTAATTCTAAAAGTTTTTCAAGGTAAATATATTTTGAATTATAAATTTTAAATTTAAATTCACCTTCATAAGAAATTTTTGAATTCAATTCTTCAACAAGAACTTTTAGTTTTAATTTATTTAATTTTTTACTGATTGATGAATCACTTTTAAAATTTAGTTTAACTTCTTTAACTTGTTTTTTAACATCAAGAATTTTTTCAGTTCTTACATTTAAAAATTTATTGTCATGAATGACACCATCTCTTGAGACAAGTAATTTATTTTCTGAGATATTTTTCTTTTTACTTTTAAAGGTATTAATATTTTTTAATAAATTATTTTTGTATTCTTCTTTGATAATATTTACTTGTGTTTTATAATATTGTCTTCCATATTCTTTTTTTGTAGCTGCTCGATCACTTCAAATTTTTTTTATAAACTCAGCATCTTGCTTATTGGCTGAATCTTTTTTTGAAAACATTTGTTTAGTTTTCACTTGAATTGTTAGCAGTGACAATCGAAAAATACTTTTTCCCTGCATATGTAACTTAATATAATTTTTTAATGCAACTATTTTTTCTTTGTATTCTTTTTGTTCAACTTTTTTAATTGTTCTTTTAGTTTGTTCAAAGTCAATTACTGAATTTTTGTTGTCACTTGCAGAGTAAGCTCTAAACATTTCCATTTCTGCTTGTTTCATATTTTTTCCTTTCTAAAATTTACTTCTTTCTTTTCTACTTGTAAAATCAATTTCTCTTTTTCTTTTTTGTAAGTCAAAAAATAAAACTAGTAACATAAAAGTACAACTGATTCCAACAAGTAAATTAATAGACTTTAATCAAATATTGGTATCATACATTATAAAAGTACCAATTGAAAATAATGCTCATACAAAAAATCAAAATATTACAAACACATAACCTACTTTTTTTCTTGAAATTGAAAGGTAGACATACAATACATAAACAATATTTAAGACTGCATTAAAAATGAAAGACACAATAATCATTGTCATTTTATTTTTTAAATTTATATATTCTTCTGCCTGATTTGATAAATTTGCCAATGTGTTTTGATCACTAACTAAATTTCAAATGAAACACATTGATAGAACGACCATATTAATTGCAATGAGTCCAATAATGAACATTGCTTTTTTTTCGCTGATAAATATTTGAGTTTTTTCAATAATATAATCTTTTATATTCTTCATTATTTCTTTTAATAAATAATGTTTATCCTTAAGAATAAACATTATTTTGATTCTAGTTTTGTTCTGATTGATTTTTATTTAAATCAGCTAAACTCTTAATTAGGTCATCAACAAATTTATCTCTACGAGATGTAAATTTTGTATCGTTCATTCAATCTAATGATTTATCTGAAAAGAAACCAAATACATCTTGGAAAGCTGCATCACTTGCAACTCCTGTAACAAGTGCAGCAGTTAATGATGGTTTCATTGCATTATTTCCATGTCAATCATTATCTGTTGCAGTGTCATATGATGAAACGTTTGGTGCTCAACTAAGTGTTGCATTTTCTGATCCATATAAACTTGCTGCTAATCTAATAGAAATTGATTCAAGTCTAAAGATTGCATCTTTTTCATTTTTAATTTTATTTTGATCAGTTCCAATTCAACTTTTATATTCTGAATCTTCATTTATCGCTCTGTTGTATTTAACATCAACTTTACTGTCAAGTGCAGTTTTAAATTCACCAGTTTCTCTAAGTGATTCATCAAGAATTGCAATTTTGGCTGGGTTATCACCTAATTTTGAGAATTGGTCTTTAAAGTTAAATACCCCTCCATCATCATCAAATTTAATTTCTTGTTCACCAGCTTCATTTTTAACTTCAGATGCCCCAAACATTAATTCAACTCATTGTTGGGCAGCTCTTAATTTAGCAGCATTTGATCCAAGTCTAGCATTAAACACCATCATCCCACTACCTGCAGGTGAAAGTCATTTATTTACTCCTTGGCTTTCATATTTATTATATAAATCAGCACTATCTGCTTCACTTCATAATTTTAAGTGGTCAAGCCCAACATAATCCATTTTTGCAAACTCTCTAAATCCTTTTAACATATCAAAGTAGCTTCCGGGTTCATAGTTTACTCCACCAGCAATTTCATTATCAATCATATTTGCTTGAACTGCTGCATTTTGAGATGGGTCTAGCAGATTTTCTGGTAGTTCTGAAATTTGACCAGTTCCAGCAAGTTTGTTTTTTGCTACTTTAAATTGTTGGGCAAATAATTCAAATCATTTACCAACAACTTCTCTAGCTGATGTAGTAAAGTATTTATTAGTTCACACTGATGAGTATTTTCCATCATTTGTATCATAATATGGTAGTGAACTGTCATTTACTCAGTTCATTCCAATATCTGCTGCTTTATAAACAGTACCACTAATTGGGTCACTAACAATATTTGCATAAACTGGGTACATTCATCACATTCCTCTATCAATTAAGAAGGGCACATATGAATTTTCTGACTCAGCGGATCAAGTAGCTAATTGTTTAATTGAAAAACCGTCAGCATTTGCTTTTCAGTCTATTCCTCCATCTGGTTTTAATGTAATTGAATTTAACATTCCCATAGCATTAAATGTAGCTATTGACTTTTCACTTGTAGAAACTACAGCAGTTCCTCCACCAACTCCAAGGTGTTTTGTAATTCCGTATTGTACTGCCTTGGTTTCATTTGAACTTGCATTATTTGATTTAATTTTTGATGCTTTAACTGCATAAGGTAATCAAGCACCTCATTTGTCTGATGAACTCATTGAGGCTCCATCATCTGCTTTAAAGGCAGTTAATTTTTGATTTGCATAATCTTCATTATAGTTTAAATTTTTAAGAATTTGATCTGCTCCTTGTGGAGAGTCAGCTCCTTCAAGGGCAAGAATTGCATTATTTGTTGCCAGTTTTGCAGCTGCATCTACATTTGCTGCAAAAACATCAGGTGCTGAAGCATTACCAACAGTCATGATATCTTCTGGAAGTTGATTTTCATCTTGGTAAGCTTTTCCTTCTAATTTGTATTTTGTTCCATAAATTTCATAGTACTTTTGTTCAAGATCTGCAAACATTTTTGATGCATCTTTATCAGTACCATTGTTTACATATGAATATGTAATAACATTACTTTTACCACCACATGCCACTACACTCATACCTAAGGGTGCAGTTAAACCAAGTGAGGCTGCTATTTTAATTAGATTTTTCACTATTTTTTTCCTTTCAATGGCAGGTTTTCTGCTCATTTTTATTTTAAATCTAAAATTAAAAAATTTTCTGGAACGCAATTCCAAATATGGATAAATTTACGAGTTTACAAAATAAAAGCCTGCAATACTAGTTGCAGGCTTTTTATGATTGAGTGGTTATTTGAATAATAACCTGTTATCACTTAATGAGTGATTAGTGTTCCACAAAGGGAATAATTGTGTTTATTTAAGTTATCTTAAATGGAAGTGAATATATAATGATCAGAGGTATTGCTACCAAAATAATTATTTTATTCTGATCATATACACTATAGATTTCACAGAGCGGCATGACTTGTAGAGAAGGTGCTCTATGAAAAAATTAAAGTATTAAGAGTTGTAAGACTCTTTAATAATTTAACAAAAGTTTTTAATGAATATATCCTGGTTATCATTATTTGAATTGCAAAAGGAAACAGTTCATTTAATGGTTTTTGTGAAGTGGTGTGTTAATACTTGAAGCAAGTATTAACAAAGCAACTGATTTATTAAAGGCAATCAGTTATCCAAAACACAGACTATTATTACAATTAAACAACTATGAATACTATTTTTATGACGAAATGCTTTTGGTAGAGCTAATGTTTTGAAAGGATAAGGAGCGGCTAAACATGAGTCTGAATTTTAGCCGAGAATTGAACTATTAATCTACCAATTGCTTTTAATTGATTATATTTTGAAAGATAGAGAATATTTTACTTATTTTGAAAGGAACATGCTATGATAAAACATGCTTTTATAAACTCATTATGCCAAGCAGTAGTGTTTGCAATAAGCAGTAGCCAAAGAGAAATGCCACTAGGTGAGGAGAAGAACTCACATTTTGCTGATTGCTTCACACAATGCAATGAAGATAATTTGCAATGTAATCTTGTAATGCAAGAACAAGAAATGGGACTGATGACAAATGGTTTATAATAAAGAGCTTAGCCAACTCCTAACTACAAAATTGGGTTTTCTTTGAAGAATAGAATAAAAACCATTAAAAATGTAGGTTTGAGTTGGGAGGGGTGCTATTCAATTGAATAGGTCATGGCCAATTTGCAACAACTCAACTTGACCTCAACAGTATCACCCCTCATTTAATTTATCGTATGATAAAATGCTTTTTCGCCAAAAAGTTTAAAATTTTTTTTAGAAAGTTTTGTTGTTTAAAAATTATATTTAGAAAAATAACAAAAAATAATGAGGGAAAAAATCTAATTGTAGGTGATGCAAATTAAATAGCCAGTGACTTCTATCACTGGCTATTAGAATATTGAGATTACTATCAAAATAACTGTAGCAAAAATTAATTTATCTAAATAAATAAGAGAGTCAACACCAGCGAACCACTAACAAATAAAATTAAAGGTATGCTTTGCACAAAATAATGGCTAAGTGTTTTTTTACTTATAAAATTCTGTTTGTCTTTTCTGACTATATAATATGACAAAATGCTTCAGAGTAATAAACAGATTCCAATGACGACGTGAACTACAATTTTAATCACAAATTTTTTTCACTTTCAAAAACTTTTTATTGTAGTCATATTCTTGTTCACATCTTTTTTCAAAAATTTTTTTATAAAAGAAATTGATCTCACTCAACATTGCTGCTTTGTCAAAATTTTTTATAGTCATATTTTTACCAGTCTCAATTTCTTTGAGTTCAATCTCATTTAATTCATTTGAAACTAACTTTTCAAATAGTTCTATGGTACTCTTTGTATTCAATAATCCGTTATGGTTTAAATAACAATAACTGTTTAGGGAACTAAGAATTTTATAATAACCAATTTCAATTTTTTCTAAATCATTATTAGTCAAATCAAAAATCTGAAGTTCATTATTTCTCAACTCAATGTATTTGTTTTTACTTGCTATTTTTTTAAAAAAATCTATTTCATCAATCAAACCAAGTTTGTTTGACAATTTATTTTTATTAATATGATACCTGTCAACAAAGAAAACTTCTTTCAAGCATAATTTTTGAATGATAGCTTCAAGTACTAAATTTAAATCTGGGTATGAAAGAATTTTTTTATTTTCAACAGGAACAATCGCTAGCAAATTTTTTTGATCTTTCAAATGTTCTACTGCTTCATCACCAGTAAAAAGAACTTCTGAGGTAATCAAATCTCTCAACACCATTGAACTTTCTGTGTGAATAATTTCAGCATCCTTATAAACTAAAATTTCATTTCAATCAATATCTATGTAGTACATTGTAAATCATCTCATTTCATCTTTGCTAATTTTTCTATATTCTTAAATGGAAAATTGTTTTTTAAAAATTCATACACACCATAATTAACTTTCATGAATGGATAATAATTATCAATAAATTCTTTTAAGGCCGCACTGAAGTTTTGATTTTTAATTTTTCTTTTAATAACTAAGTATGCAAAAACTACTGCTGCACTTCTTGAAACTCCAAGTTGACAATGAACATAAATTTCATTTTCTAAAATATTTTCATCAATAAATTTAACTGCTGCTGCAAATAAAACTTCATTAAAATTTGCAACATCATGAGAATCAAATAAATTTAGTGCTAACTTTATTTGAGTTTTAACAAAATAATCATTTTTGAAGTACTCAATATTTTCTCATTCCCTACTCAATAAAATTTCATAGTAGATGTTGCTAATCTTTAATTGCCACACTGACTTTTTCTCGTTTGAAAACTGATCTCCAAGGTATAAATTATCAAGGATTTTTTTATGTGGCATTGCTAATCCTCAATTCCCAAATATTCCTTAGCAACTGTGGCAATGTTAGTAACTCTACCCCCATAAATAATCTGGAATTGGTTTCCCATTTCTTTGATACCAAAGGGTTTTGTTTGATTAATTAACTCCTTGTCAAATTTTGTTTTATCATAAAGAGTTACTCTTAATCTTGAAATACAATTTGTTAAGATTTGAATATTTTCTTTTCCTCCCAGCCCTTTAATTATCAATTCAACCTCAGCTATATCTTTAGCTTTGCTGGTAGTTGGTTATTCATCAGCTTGTTTATCTTTAAGATCTTTTCCAATTACTGCAATTTGTCCATCTCTACCTGGTGTATTTCAGTTAAAGTATTTAATCAAGAAATAGAAAGTTACAAAGTAAATACTTCCCATTATTGGTCCAATAATAAATAACCCTCAAACATTTTGAATATTTCTAAAGTTAACAGCATTAACTGCTATTCAAGTAATGAGACCGCTACCTCTGGTTGAAACTTGAGCAAAATTACAAACATACATTAGCAAATAAGTTATTCCTGTGAACAGAACATGAATCCCATACAGCCAAGGGGCTGTAAATAAGAATGTAAACTCTATTGGTTCAGTAGTCCCTGCTAAAAATGATGCCATCATTGCTGATATAATAGCACTACCAGCAACTTTACGATTTTCTTTTGGAATTACAAAATATAGTGCTAATGCTGCTCCCAGTAAACTAAACATATTTGTTGGGAAAGTTCCGTTAATTATTCAAGTATCTTTTGCTGTTAAAAAGACACCTTCTCCTAATTTAGCAATAGCTACACTGTAAATTCCTTCAATAGTTCTACCTGTACTATCTACTCAAGTTGTTCCAACTGAAGTATAGTACAAAAAATAATTTGTAACTTGATGTAATCCAAATGGAATTAGGGCTCGATTTGTAACTCCATATAAGAATGGGGATGCTGGTCCTAGTGAACCTATTCCTTTTCCAAAAGCCACTAAACCTCTTGAAATGTAAATTCAACTTATTCCCAGTGGCATCCCCACAAGTCAAGCAATTAGGGTTGAAGCTACTGGTGAGAATCTTGGTCCACCAAAAAATGCTAAATATTTTGGAAACTTAAGTCTATAAGTATATTTATGGACAATATATCCTATTAATCCAGCAATCATTCCACCAAAGGCATTGTATTGAAATGACATAACCCCAAATCTTATGGCAAGTCCATTTTCTTTTGGACCTGTTCCTGATAGCATATCAGGATGAATAGATTGGATCATTAGATTGGCAGCAAAATGTAGTGCTGCATAAGCCATAAGTCCAGAAAGTGCTGCTGCAATTTTTTCTTGTTTTGCAAGTCCTGCTGCTAAACCAACTGCAACTAAAAAGTCTATGTTGGTTATTGCAATCATCCCAATATTTTTTATAGCATCTGCAATTATTTTTACAGTACCTTCATAAGTTCCTGCTTCCACAGCAATAGCTTGCATGGCATAACCAACTGAACCTATTAAAGCTAATAATGGAATTACAGTTACTGGGACTAAAATTGCCCTACCAAATGATTCCATAGACCCACGAGCTTTTGATAACCACCCTTTAAATCTGGTTCATGGTGTTATCTGAGTAGATTTTATTTTTTCTTTTTTCATTAATTAATTTTCACCTCCATAATGATTTAATAATAAATATTAGGGAATACTTGGAAAATTATTTCTTAGTTTTTACAAAATATAGAAATTATATAAAGTTTTTTGATTTAGAGTTACCAAAAACAACTTTATTGTCATATTTCAATTTTTCAAAGATGTTTAATAAAATATTGTCAATTAAGTACATTAAAACATATTTTTCAACAAAGGGATTTGCTCTTTGGTCTGAAGAAAAATACTTTCTAATGTTTCCATAAATATGAAAATTAACATTATTTTTTGAAATAAAGTTTGGAGTTGAAGTGACTCCAACAATCATTTTGTATTTTTTAAATTGATTAATAATATTTAAATATCTATCAATTTTTGAGTTGTTTCCAGAAATTGATAGAGCAAAAATTATGGCATTATTAGTTTCAAAGCCTTTTTCTGCATATAACGAAGAGACCATTTCAACATTAAATCCATATTCAAGCAATGTAAAGTAAAAGTAACTGGCAATTATTTTGGTTTTGCCTGTTGCAAAGATTATTATTTTGTTATTATTTTCACATAATTGACTTGCAATCTTTGCAATTAAATCTTGATCAATAATATTATGTGTTAATTTTAAATCACTAAACAAATTATCATAAAAATCTTCTTTTAAATTTTTTTCTTTTTTGTAGTAGTATTGATTTAAAAGATGATCTTTTAAATCCTTAAAACCACTAAAATCCACTTTCTTACAACTCTTTGTGATCAAAGATTCTGATACATTTAATTGGTTACAAATTTTTTTAATTGTCATATTCTCTAATTTATCTATGTTTGTGATAATATACTCAATTACTGTTCTTTCTGTTGATGATAATTTAGTGTTATTAACTAAATGCTCCATATAAACTCTCCTCTTATCTATAACTATTATACCAATATTATAAGTGTGTACTTGGTGCTAGGGGTTGTTTTTAAAACACTTAGTTCAAATTATCTCAAATGTTCATTTTTGAACATATCATTATTAATAAACATGGTTGTAAAATTTAAAAACAACCATTTCAAATTTGCCTAAAGCCTTTTTTGAAAGTGGTTGTTAATTTTTTTTAAAATTTTTAAATAGCGTTATGAACTAGTCTTCTTTTTTATCTAAAGCAGCTTTCACTGTAATAGTAATTTCATCTAATTTGTATTTGCTTTTATTTTCATTAGAATTTTCAATTTCTTCAATTGCTTTTTCAACAGATTTTGAACCTAATTCAGATGCAGACATGTGCACTGTTGCAAAAATATTATTTGTAGGGTTTTGTTTTCAGTTTGAAAGCATAGTAACACTAATAGTATCATAGTCATAACCTACAATGATACCTCCAAGTTTGGTTACTTCTCCAGTAACTTCATCAATTTCTGGTTGCAATCAATCTTTACCTTTTTGATCTGTTTGTAATGCAGACAACGCCCCTCTAGCCATTGCATCACTGTGTGCATAAATTAAATCTGCGCCATCTTCAGCTACAATTTGTTGTAAATTGGCAACAACTTTTTGGTTGGCTTGAATTTCAAGAAACATTCCATTAACTCCCACACCATCTGGTAATGATGATTCATTCATACTGCCCATTCAATCGTTATCAAATAAATTTGTGCTGTGTCATCCAGCATGTCTTGTTGTTGCACTAGTGGTTGCTGGGTTTCCTTGAATTTCATAAACTTTATATTTATCATTTGTTTTTGCAACACCATAGTCTTCAAGGATTTGGTATATGTCCTCAGCCAACTGTGCTGTTGCTTTTGCTCCATCTTGGAAAACTTGTCAATTTGGTTTTTCACTATCTACAAGATCTTTTTCATCAGCAAATGGAACATTTGATGCAATTAAAGGTACATTATTAGCATTAACATATTTTGCAGCTTCAGTTGCTTTCATATCAACTTGTGCAAGTATTATTGCTTTTGCTCCTCCATCAACTGCAGACTTAGTATTTGATAATTCAATACTTGAATCTTGTTTTGATGAAATTCATTTTACTCTATATTTATCTTTTAATTCATCAGTTTTAACATAATCTTCTGCGCCTTTAATATAATCAGTTCAAAAGGCATTTGGATCTTCAGAAATTACTATTTGGATTAAATCTCTGCTATCCCCACAAGCAACTACTGTTGCTACTGATGATGTCAATACTGACATTGTTCCTAAAATACTCATTAATTTTTTCATAATTTTTTTTCCTATATTCTATATGCAAAATGCATAATTAAATTTTTGGTTTTTTGGATAACTCCAAATTTTTTATCAGATAATACTGCCACTAAAATTACAGATCCTTTAACAATCATTTGTCAATAACTATCAATACCAATCATGTTCATAGCTGTGCTTAAAACACAAGTTACAAATCAACCCATTAAAGTTTTAGTAACTCCACCTTTTCCTCCAAGTAAAGAGGTTCCCCCCAGTGCTACACAAGCAATGGCATCCAATTCAAGTGAATTTCCTGAAGTTGGCGCAATACTATTTAATTTACTTACATAAAATAATGCTCCAACAAACACTAGTGCTCCTGAAAAGACATAAACACTTGTTGATACCATTTTGGTTTTTATTCCTGAAAGATGTGAGGCTTTGGTGTTACCCCCAACTGCATAAACATGTCTTCCGTATTTATATCATTTCATTAAGATAAATAAAAATATATAAATCGCAATAGCAATAAAGAATGTTCAAGGTATGTTACCTAGTAGAGGTCTCACTAAAAATTGTAAAGTGTTATTGGGTAAAAGAGTTGCAGTTGAATTTAATAAAATTGAATTTGCTCCTCTCAAGACAATCATTAAGACAAGGGTGAAAATGAATGGTTGAAGTTTAACATAACTTATCAATCATCCAGAAACTAATCCAAAACTCATGGCTGTAGCTAAACTAATAATTAAGGCCAAGTAAATATTGTAATCACTTTCTAACAACTTAACCAACACTGCACCTGAAAAGGCTAGTAATGAACCTACAGATAAGTCAATACCTCCAGTCAAAATAATTAAAGTCATCCCGAAGGCCACTAATAATAAATCTAAATTATTTGTTAGTAAATTGATTCAGGTTCTTTGTGTAAAAAAATATTGATTTGAAAACCCGGCAACAATTGCAATAATTAAAATAATAATTAGTAACTTAGATTGATCTAAAATACTTAACAATGTATTTTTTGTTTTTATCTTTTTTTGTTCACTGTAAAAATCTAGACTTGCAACTTTTCATGTTAAGCGAGATAAACTAAAATTACCTAAGCGATTAATTTTTTCAACTCGCTTATTTATTTTTTCTTCAAACTTTGGTTTCTCTTCGCTGTAAGATAGTTCTCCAAATTTTTTATTCTGATAATCAGATTCAAATTTTTCATAAGCTAAATATTCTCTACTGTTTTTTAATTTAAGTTTCTTCTTCTCTAATAAATTTTGCTCATGAGTTTCAATAAATTCTTGATTATCTGAAATAATTTTTTTGATAGCATTTTCTTTTTTACTTTCAAGTACTTCAATTTTTTTATTAATTTTTATTTCAAAATTTTTTATTTGTTCTTTGAACTTTAATTTTTTTAAGTCAACTAGTGAATCCATTTTTTTATTATATTTTTTTGCCTTTGCATGTAACTCATTAATTTTTTTTGCATAGTTTTGTGAAAAGTCTTGTTCTGCAATTTTAATTTGTTGATCAAATTCTTGTTGACTAATTTGTTTATCGTTCAACAAAAATTCAATTTTATCTTTATTTTGTATTAAGAGAGAATTTAATTTATCAATTTTGTTTTGATTTTTTAATAAATTTCTTTCTCTTATAGTAGATATGTTATAGATCACATCATTTTTTTTGAGATTATAGTTTTCTTTTGATTCAACTAAAAGTTCTATGCTGACATTATACTTGTTAACTATTTGCTTCCTAGTTTTTTCACTATAATCTTTTTGAAAATATTCTAGTTTGTTCATAATATTATCCTTTATATTGCATATCTCAAGATTGTTTCTTGATCCATTTCTGTTTCCAGAATCTCTTTTGTAATTGCTCCTTTTTTCATAACCAAGACTCGGTCACATAAGCCAATGATTTCCGGTAAATCATTTGAAATAACCACAATTCCACCATTGTTATTTTTTTTAAATTCATAGATTAAATCATATATCTCGCGTCTGGCTCCAACATCAACCCCTCGGGTTGGTTCATCAAAAACAATAATTTTGGGATTGGCAGATAAGGCTTTAGCAATCAGTACTTTTTGTTGGTTACCCCCAGAAAGATTACCTGCAATTCTGTCAATGTCTGGAGCTTTGATTAAAGTTTTTTGAAAATAAAATTGTGAATTTTTTATTTCTTTAGCATTTGAAATTGAGTTTAAAAATTTTACCTTAAACTTATCAATTGATGATAGAGAAATGTTAAATTTTATACTTTCATTTAAATGTAATCCTTCAAGTTTGCGATCTTCAGTAACATAATAAAAGTTTTTGCGAATTGCATGGTTGGGACTTTTAAAATTTACTTCTTTGCCTAAGTAAATCATTTCCAAGTTATCCTTTTGGTATAAACCAATTAGCGTTTTAAAAAGTTCAGTTCTTTTTGCTCCAACTAATCCAGCAAAACCTAGAATCTCATTTGAGTTAACTTGAAAGTTAATATTTTTTAAAAAACTATTTGAAAGTGCTCGCACCTCTAAAATTTTTTGACCTGGTTTTTTAAATTTTGCTGGGAATTTTTCAGTGACATTACGTCCAACCATTTTGGCAATAATTTCATCTTCACTCAATTCACCAACCAAATATTCACCAATGAAAGTTCCATCTCGAATGATTGTCATTCTTTCACAAATCACAGGAATTTCTTGTAACCTGTGTGAAATATAAATAATTGATTTATTTTGGGTTTTCATTTTTTTTATAACTTCAAATAATTTTAAAGTCTCTTTATTTGAAAGTGATGAAGTTGGTTCATCCATGATAATTACCTTTGCATCTCGAATAATTGCTTTCGTAATTTCAATCATTTGTTGTTCTGCAACAGATAATTTATTCATTTCAATCATAGGATCAATATTGATTTCAATTTCTTGTAAAGCTTCTTTTAAGATACTTAATTGTTTTTTATAATTTATTGTTCCTAAATTTGTTCTAATTTCTGACCCTAAAAAAACATTGTCTAAAACTGTCATATCATTAACTGTGTTTAATTCTTGGTGAATAATCACCACTCCAAGTTTTTCAGCATCCTTAGTATTTTTGGGGATATACTCTTGGTTTAAATAGAGCATTTCTCCACTAGTTTTTTGGTGTACTCCTGAAATAATGTTCATTAAAGTTGATTTACCAGCTCCATTTTCCCCAAGCACTGCCATACATAAACCTTCATATGAATTCAAACTTACACCCTTTAGTGCCATGACATCACCAAATTTTTTAAAGATATTCTTTAACCTAAGAATTTTTAAATTCTTATTCTTGTGTTCTTTTATCATTTTGTCCTCCATTTGTTAGTTTGTAAATATTTTTGCATGTGCTTTGTAAAATGACTGGTTGTTGTTATATATTTGTTTGTATAATTCAAAGATTTTTTCATATTGTTGTTTATTTTCCAGATTTGGAGTATAGACTGTATCATATGAGACAAAACATTGACAACATTCTGCATATGTTTGTCATCATCCTGAATTAACTGCTGCAATCATAGCAGCACCAGTAGCTGCACCCTCATTGTTCTTTAATGTATAAACCTCAGTTCCAAAAATATCTGCTTGTAGCTATCAAAACAAATTTGGACTTTTAGTAATTTTAATACAACTTTTAATAAATTGCTAGTTTAATAGGAGTGCTTTTTATATCAACTTGAGTATTTTTTCTTAAAAAAGATAAAGTTTGATTGAGCTCAGACAGAGTTGTTTTTAATTTTTTGTGGCATATCTTCAGGTTTCACTCCTTCATTTTCAAGAACAACTTTTGATTTGTAGAGCATTTCATTATCAAATTCAATCATACTATAATAGTTATCACCAAGTGATGCGATAAGGTTACCATCACAACATTGAATTATCATAATCTCTCGTCTGGGTATATTTAATGGTGTTGTGAAATTGCATATAAAGTACTTTTTCTTTTCATAGGTAACAGTTAGATCTCTTGCAACCACTCTAATTGATTTGTGTCCCAAAATAATATTTAGATCTCCCTCAAATTTTTTGAATGAATTTGTAGTAAAATCTTTTTGAAGGGTTACAACATGATTATTTAAATACTCAACAAATTTTGGTAAGACTAGATTGGCCTCATTAATATTTGTGACTTTATTTTGTTCCATAAAGGTAGTGATTGTACCTTTAATGGTTTTTCAGAGCCTTTCAATCCTTGGTTTGAATTGTGGTGAAATTGATGATTGGATGTCAATACCTAAGTTTTTAGCTACAAATGCAAACTGAATTCGAGAATCTTCGGGCGAAGATTCTTTTTTTTCACTCCAAAAAGTTCTGCGTTTGTCAGTTCTTAGCACTTCAAAAGTCCCATAATTTTTTAAGACCGGTTTCAAAGCATTGAAATAACCTTCAGTAGTTTCTTGATGATCAAAATATAATCCTAAAACCTCTCCACTTGCCTCATCAATATAACCATGCAATGCCCAAATCTCCTCATCACTGAATCTTCAAAATGTAGCATCAGCTTCAACAACATGACCATGCCTTTGGGTTCTTGGCTTTGCAATATGGATATTTTCTTTTGCTCTTTCTGTAGCTGAGGAGGGAACCAGTAGACTTTGAGGTCTATTTTTCAACTCTTCTTCTTTTGCTAACAATTTGATAGTTTTTTTATGTGCCAGTTTTGAGCAATGATTTTTAGATCTTAAAATATTGTAAATATATGAATAACTCACCCACTGATAGTCATATCTTTTATCTGCTTTTAAATAGCGCATAAAATCCCTAAAATTACAGTTTAAGTACTCATCCCTAAAAATCCTGCTAATCTCTAGTGCTTGCATATGGGTTCGCTTTTGAGCATGCTTATTGTTTTTATTTTTGTGGATAAAGAAGGCCTCACCAATTTCTTTGTATTTTTTAATGGCATCATAAAACCATGATCTACTACCACCACTTTTTATCAAAAGTTCTCTTTTGGCTGCTTTATCCCTGGATAAAGCAGCCTCCCTAATAATATCTTGTATATGTTTGTTGGTTTTCATTTGTCTTTTACCTCTATAATTTCTTTTCATTTTTATTCCCTGATTTCCTTTATTATTATAATAAAGTCCAAATTTGTTTTGATAACATTTAGTCCTTTTTTGTTTTGATAACAATGGTATAAACCTCAGTTCCAAAAATATCTGCTTGAATTTGTAATCACTCTTTATTCTTTGCACCACCTCCAATTGAAATCAATTTTGGATATGTTTTATTTTCGTTTAGCATTTCATAAATAATTTTTAATGAAAAAGTGATGCCTTCAATTACTGAACGAGTTAAATCAGCAGCTGTTGAATTTGCTCCAAGACCCATAAAGTTTGCTCGAACTTCGGCATTTAAATATGGGGTTCTTTCACCAAATAGTCATGGAGTAAACAAAACTCCATTGGCTCCTATGGTTGAATTATTAACACTCTCCATTAAATCACTGTAACTTTGTTCTTTAAAGAAGCATTCTTTAAATCATTTCAGACTGTAACCTGCAGACAAGGTTACACCCATACTATAAGATAAGTTCTTGATTGCATGATTGAAAATATGTAATTTACCATCAGCAAGCTTGTTGTCTTGACTTACAGAAAGAACCACTCCAGATGTACCAATACTTAATAAATTTACACTAGCATCAATAATTGATGAACCTAGTGCTGAAAGTGCATTGTCAGCTCCTCCAGAAAATACTTTTACTGATTTATTTAATCCAAATTTTGTAGCAAAATCTGGTTTAATAATTCCTACTAGGTGATCTGAACTATTTAGATCTGGTAAAATAGTTGTTGAAATTTTTGACAGCTCACACAATTGCTTGCTTCAAGTATTTGTGTTCATATCTAAAAGTAAAGTTCCAGCAGCATCAGAAAGTTCAGTTTGTAAAACTCCTGTTAAGCAATAAATTAAGTAATCTTTTGGTAAACAGAATTTTGAAATTTTTTGATAGTTTTGAGGTTCATTATCTCTTAACCACAATAACTTTGGCAAGGTAAATCCCTCAAGTGCAATATTTTTAGTTATTGTTAATAATTCATTTTTAAAGTTATTGTTTAAAAATTCACATTCTTTAAAAGTTCTAACATCATTTCATAAAATTGCATTGCGAATTATTTCACAATTACTATCAAGAGTAACTAGGGTGTGCATTTGTCCTGAAAAATTCTTGCCTCAACTTCCCCTAAAGCTGTTGAATCCAAAGAATTTATTTTTGACAAACAATCTTCAAAAGCATTTACCCAAATTTGGGGATTTTGTTCACTAAACCCTGATTTTATTGACTCAATATCATACTCAGAATTAACTGCATAGACATTTTGACCTTCTTTATTTACTAAGATTATTTTTAAAGAACTTGTTCCTAGATCAACACCCATTACATATTTCATTTTAAAACTCCCCTTGAATTACTATTGTACATAATCATTTAAAATTGATTTGTAGATTTCAACATGGTTTGATTCAATTTCTACATCTTTTAGTTTCATTGCATAATCTGAAAGTGTTTTTAAATTTTCTTTGTCTTCAACAATTGCTTTACCAATTCCTGTTGAATAACTTTGATATCTTTTTTCAACAATTTTTTCTAAGAATTTTTCTTCAATAATTTTGGCAGCCCCAATTAGGCCACGAGCATATGAATCCATACCTGCAATATGTGCTAAGATTAAATCTTCAATTGCAAAACTAGTTCTTCTAATTTTGGCATCAAAATTAATTCCACCTTTACCAAGTCCTCCTGCAGCTAAAACTTGATACATAGCTAATGTATTGTCAAGTGCATTTGTCGGAAACTCATCTGTATCTCAACCAAGAATGGTTTCACCATTATTGGCATCAATAGATCCCAAAGCTCCAAAACATGCAGCTACTGCTAACTCATGATCAAAAGTGTGTCCAGCTAAAGTAGCATGGTTTGCCTCTAAATTAAGTTTGAAATATTTATCTAAATTATGTTTCATCAAGAATGCCATAGTTGTTGCTGCATCATAGTCATATTGATGTGTTGTTGGTTCTTTTGGTTTTGGTTCAATTAACATTTGTGCATCTAAACCAATTTCTTTAGCATAGTCAACTGCCATTTTTAAAATTCTGGCAATGTTGGCTTGTTCAAATTTCATATCTGTATTTGGCAATCATTCATACCCCTCACGACCACCTCAAAATACATAATTTTGACCATTTAATTTTTTACAAATTTCTAAGCCTTTTTTAATTGTGGCTGCACTTACTGCAAAAACATCTGCATAGTTTGAACTTGCAGCACCATGAGTGTATCTCTGGTGACTAAACAAGTTAACAGTATTTCACAATAATTTAATTCCTGTTTGTTCCATTTTTTCTTTAATAAGATCTGTAATTACATCTATATTTTGAAAAAATTCTTGTAAATTTTTACCTGGTGGGGCAATATCTACATCATGGAAACAAAAGTAACCAACACCCATTTTTTGCATCATCTCAAATGCAGCATCTACTTTATTTTTTGCTGTTTGCATTGGATCTGAAGTGTTTCAACTTCTTGTTGCAGATGGTCCTCCAAATGCATCAGTTCCCTCAAAACAAAATGTATGTCATCAAGCAATTGCAAATTTCAAATGCTCTTTCATGGGTTTTCCAAGAACTATTTTATTTGCATCATAATGCCTATATGCAAATAAGTTTTTAGTATTTGGTCCTTCATATTTGATAGGACCTATATTTTTAAAGTACTCTTCCATTATTTTCTCCTCTTCAATATGTTAGCATACTAAACTAACATACAAAGATATATTACCATAAGTTATACAAAATAATGAAAAAAAATCTAAAAATTTTAGATTTTTTCAGAAATATAAAGATGGGCCTTCTTAATGTTTAAGAATTTTTTAATAACTATTGCACAACAACCATATAATACAGATCTTTCACCAAGTCCAGAACTAATAATTGTTGTATTGTTAAGATATTGATACTTAATGTTTGCTTTAACCATATCAAGCATTTCAGGAATACTCCTTAGTAATGTTCCATTTAAAATTAATAGATCTGGAGATAACAAAACTATTATGTTGTTGGCAACAATTGACAGGATTCTTGCACCTTCTGTTATAATTTCATTAACTTTACTATTGTTTTTAAACTCATCATGAATTGTTGAATAATCAAGCTCAGTTTTATTTTGAACTGTAAGTATCTTGTCCTCCAAAGCTTTTGTTGAAGCATACAACTCAACACAACCTTGATTACCACAAATGCATTTTAATCCATCTGGTTGATAAATTGAGTGACCAATTTCTCCAGCAAAACCATTGCTTCCTTTAAGTAACTTATTGTTCATAAAGATTCCTGCACCAATTCCACTATTGATGTTTAAATTAACTAAATTTTCAGTTTCATTTTTAAAGGTTGATTCTGCAATGGCAGCAGCATTGGCCTCATTTTCAATTAAAATTGGAAAACTATAAGTTTTTTTTAATTCAGCAACAATATCAACTTGATCAAGATTATATTTGGGACTAAACTCTAACTTGTTGTTTTTGACAATTCCGTGAACCGCAATACACATACCAATGATTTCATGGTCTCTGAACTCTGTTTGAGTTTTAACAACTTCAATAATTTTTAGAATCTCTTGAATTATTGTGTCTTTATCAACCATTTGCTTTTTTGATTCAAATAAAACTATCTCTCCATTCAAAAGATGTATGGAAAACAAAATTTTATTAAAATCAATTTCTATTGCTATTATAATACCTCTATTTTTATTTAGTTCAAGCAATACTGGTTTTCTACCACCTTGAGTGTTTGAAAATCCCATTCCAGTTTCAATTACAAGATTTTGATCAATCAATTCTTTAATAAGTTCAGTCATTGTGGCTTTATTTAAATTGGTTTCTTTGCATAACTTGGCTCGGGAAATAACTTTATTTTTTAATAATTCTTCAATAACAATTGATTTGTTGTTTTGTCTCATTTTTTGTTTATCTATTTTAATAAAGCTCACCTCAATTCTCTATGTGTTATGTAATATAAAAATTATATAACAAATAAACATTTTTCTTAAATCCTTTAAGTAATTAAAATTTTAAAAACAACTACTTCGAATTTGCACCAGGCACTTTTTTAGTAGTTGTTATTTTTTTAAAAGTTTTAAATAATGTTATTGACTAAGATTTTGGATCTAATGCAGTAATAACTGCAACACCAATTTTTTCTTTTGTATGTTTGTTTTTGTTTTGATTTGAATTTTCAATTTCTTCAATTGCTCTTTTCATTGATTTTTCAGCTAATTCTTTAGCTGACATATGAATTGAAGCAAAGATATTTTCTTCAGGTTTTGTTTTTCAAGCAGCAATTTGGTCAATACTTAGTGAATCATAATCATACCCAACAATAATACCTCCAAGTTTTATTGCTCCATCTCCAGCAACTGTTGGTTTTAATCAGTTTTTACCTTCAGTTGATTTACCTAATGCAGTCAATGCACCTCTAGCCATTGAATCACTATGTGCATAAATTAAATCCGCTCCTGCTATAATTTCTGCTTGATGATCTGTTGTAAGTTCATTTGCTTTAGTTTCAAGGTACTGTCCATCAACACCTTTGCCACCATCAAGTTGACTGTCATTATTTTTGAATCAACTATAGTCAAATTTACCTGACTCTGCAAATCCTTTGTGTCTTCCTTTTGCAGTTGGAGTTGAAGGATCTCCTCAAATTTCATAAACTTTGTATTTACCATCAGTATCTTTTACTCCATTATCTGCAAGTGTTTTTGCTATTTTCTCTGCCATAGTTTTTGAAGCTTCAACAGCATCTTGAAATACTTCAAAATTTGGTTTTTCTCCATCAACGCAATCATCTGCAAAAGGAATATTGACAGCAATTAATGGAACATCATTTTGAACCACATATTTTGCAGCTGCTCTTTGATCAGGATTGTTTTGTCCCATAATAACTGCTTTTGCTCCTCCATCAATTGCTGATTGAGTGTTTTTTAACTCATTGTTCGAATCTTGTTTTGAACTTGTTCATTTTACAGTGTATTTATCTTTATAAGTATCAGTTTTAACATAGTTTTCTGCAGTACTAATTAGTTCATTTCAAAATGCATTTGGATCTTCAGGGACAATTAATTGAATAACGTCTCTGCTATCTCCACAAGCAACAACTGCTGTTGAACTTGATGCAATAACTGATAGTGTTCCTAAAATACTCATTAATTTTTTCATTATTAAGTTCTCCTATATTCTGTATGCTAAATGCATAAATAAATTTTTAGTTTTAGATATAAAATCAAATTTTTTATCTGATAATACTGCTATTAAAATAACAGCACCTTTTACAATCATTTGTCAAAATCCATCAATACCAATCATGTTCATAGCTGTACTTAAAACACAAGTTACAAACCATCCCATTAGGGTTTTAGTAACTCCACCTTTTCCTCCAAGTAAAGAAGTTCCACCAAGTGCTATACAAGCAATGGCATCTAACTCTAATTGATTACCTGAAGTTGGGGCAATACTATTTAATTTACTTATATAAAAGATTGTACCCACAAACACTAGTGCTCCTGAAAAGACATAAACACTTGTTGAAACCATTTTGGTTTTTATTCCTGAAAGATATGATGCTTTGATGTTGCCACCAACTGCATAAATATGTCTTCCATATTTATACCATTTCATTAAAATAAATAAGACAAGGTAAATTGTGATTGCTATAAAGAAAGTTCAAGGCATTTTACCAATAAAAGGTTGAGTTAAAAACTGTAAGGTATCTTTTGGAAGAGCTGTTGCTTTTGATTCAAGTAAAATCGAAGTAGCTCCTCTTAAAACTAACATCAAAACTAAAGTTACAATAAAGGGTTGAAGTTTAACGTAACTTATCAATCAACCTGAAAATAGCCCAAACACCATAGCAGTTCCTAGACCAACCATAAGCGAAAGATAAATGTTATAGTTTTTTGTTAGCAGTTTTACTGTAACTGCACCAGCAAAGGCGAGTACAGAACCAACTGACAAATCAATGCCACCAGTTAAAATAATTAAAGTCATCCCGAAAGCCACTAATAGTAAATCTAAATTGTTAGTTAATAAATTGATCCATATTCTTTCTGTGAAAAAATATTGATTTGAAAATCCAGCAATGATGGCAATTATCAAAATAATAATTAGTAATTTTGATTGATTTAAAAGATTCAAAGCATTAGTTTTGGTTCTTATCTTTTTTTGTTCATTGTAAAAATTTAAGGTAGCTACTTTTAAAGATAATTTTGAAAGATTAAGATTTGTTATTTTATCAATCTTATCTGCTCTATTTTTTAAGTTAACTTCTAAAATTGGTTTTTCCTGATTATAGGTTAGATCACCAAATTTATTTGCTTGATAATCACTTTCAAAAGTTTGTAAGGCTAAGTATTCTTTGCTTTTACTTAATTTTTCTGTTTTTACCAAGAGTAGTTTTTGCTCATGCTCATGAATATAATCTTGTTTATTTTGAATTATCTCCTGGATAGTTTTAGCTTTTTTAGATTCCAAAACTTGAATTTTATTTTCAATTTTTTTGTTAAACTTGCTGATCATTTCTTTAAATTTTATTTGTTTTGAAGCAATAACTGCATCCATTTTTTCACTATATTTTTTTGAACAATCTGTTAACTGTGTAATTTTGCTTCCATAATCATTTAAGAATTTGGTGTTTTCTGCTGCAAACAGTTTTTCAAATTCTGTTTGCTTAATTTGTTTATCATTCAATTTAAATTCTAGTTCAGCTTTTTTTTGTACCAAAATAGAATTAATCTTTTCAACCTTAATTTGGTTTTTTACTAAATTTGCTTCTTTAAAACTTGAAATGTTGTAAATCACATCAGATTTTCTCAATTTATAGTTCTCTTTGATAGTGTTAAGTACCTGAATACTCGTGTCATATTTTACAGCAATTTGTTTTATAGCTTTTTCACTATAGTTTCTTGCAAAGTAATTTAATTCATTCATATAAATCCCTCTATATTGCATACCTCAAAATTGTTTCTTGATTCATTTCTGCTTCAAGAATTTCTTTGGTGATAATACCATTTTTCATGACTAGGACTCGGTCACATAAGCCAATGATTTCTGGTAAATCATTTGAAATAACTACAATTCCACCATTGTTATTTTTTTTAAATTCATAGATTAAATCATATATCTCACGTCTGGCTCCAACATCAACCCCTCTGGTTGGTTCATCAAAAACAATAATTTTGGGATTGGCAGATAATGCTTTGGCAATAAGTACTTTTTGTTGGTTACCACCAGAAAGATTACCTGCTACTCTATCAATGTCGGGAGCTTTGATAAGTGTTTTTTGAAAGTAGAATTCTGAATTCTTGATTTCTTTCATTCCTGAAATAAATCTTAAAAATTTAACTTTTAATTTATCAATTGATGATAGGGAAATGTTAAATTTTATACTTTCATTTAAGTGAAGTCCCTCAAGTTTGCGGTCTTCAGTTACATAGTAAAAGTTTTGTCGAATTGCATGGTTGGGACTTTTAAAGTTAACCTCTTTACCTAAGTAGTTCATTTCCATATTTATTTTTGGATATAAACCAATTATGGTTTTAAAAAGTTCAGTTCTTTTTGCTCCAACTAATCCAGCAAAACCTAGAATTTCATTTGACTTGATTTCAAAACTGACATTCTTTAAGAAGTCATTTCTTAAATGCTTTACTTCAAAGATTTTTTCGCCAGCTTTTTTAATTTTTTGTGGGAATTTTTCAGTGATACTTCTTCCCACCATTTTAGCAATAATTTCGTCTTCGCTTAATTCTCCAACCAAGTATTCACCAATGAAAGTTCCATCACGAATTATTGTCATTCTTTCACAAACTACAGGAATTTCTTGCAATCTGTGTGAAATATAGATAATTGATTTATTTTGGGCTTTCATTTTTTTAATGACTTCAAACAATTTTAGAGTTTCTTTGTTTGAAAGTGATGATGTTGGTTCATCCATAATAATAACTTTTGCATCTCGAATAATTGCTTTTGCAATTTCAATCATTTGTTGCTCAGCAACAGACAACCTGTTCATTTCTTTCATTGGATCAATGTTTATTTCTATTTCAATCAATACTTCATTTAAGATTTTTAACTCTTTTTTGTAGTTTATTGTTCCTAGTTTTGTTTTAATTTCTGATCCTAAAAAAACATTATCTAAAACAGTCATTTCATTAACTGTGTTTAATTCTTGGTGAATTATAGCGACTCCTAATTTTTCAGCATGCTTTGTATTTTTTGGATCTCATTCTTTCTTCTCAAAAAACATTTCCCCACTGGTTTTTTTATAAACTCCTGAGATGATGTTCATTAAAGTAGACTTTCCTGCTCCATTTTCACCCAAAACTGCCATACAAATTCCTTTGTATGAATTTAAACTTACACCTTTAAGTGCAACAACATCACCAAATTTTTTTATGACATTGTTGAGGCTGAGAATTTTGTTTAAATTCATATCTGCTTTTTTCATTTTTAATTCCAACTACCCTCCTTGCAATGGTAAATTTACCACCAACTTAATATTAACACAATACGATAAAAAAATATCAAAAATTATACAAATTTATCATTTTTAAAAACATTAGTTGGCAATTAAAAAAGTAGAGCAATACAGGTTATTCCTACTGCTCTACTTGTTAGACATATAGTTTTGAAAAAGCTAGGACAATTCCACTGATTATTAGTAGTCCTGCAACAGTGTTTAAAAATATTTTAGTATAAACCCATTTTTGATCCTTGGCTACTTCAAAATTTTCATTTTTTTGTTCCTTTATCTTTTTCTTTCATTTAGTTTGAATAAATATGAACAATATTAATCCTAACAAAAAGAGGATTATCCCAATGATTGTTAATCAAATTGTCACTATTTTTTACTTAACTTTCATAATTCTATTAGTGAAACTGCAAGTTCTTTTAAAAGAATTGTGGTCATCAAGTGATCTTGTCCATGCACCATAGTTAAGGTAACATCTGCATATTCTCCTCTGGCTTCAGTTACAAGAAGATCAAACTGTGCTTTGTGGGCATGATTGATTAATGCTTCAGCTTCTTTCATTAAATTATCAATATTTGAAAAATCACCATTTCTAGCATCTTCTAAAGCTTCAAGAATGTAACTTCGAGCTTCTCCAGCATATGCTACTAGTTCAAGTCCTTTTCTTGTCACTATTTCTTTATTGTTCATAATTTAATTCCTACTTTCCAAGTTTTTTTTCTAGTTCTTTTAAGTCAACTTTTTCATCAAGTCTATCTTGTTTTGATTTTTCTAATCACCAATAAGCACTTAATTTTTCATATCGCTTTTGAGTTTCAAAATCAACATAAAATAAGCCATATCTTTTGTTGTATCCATTTGTTCAAGAAAACATATCCATGTGACTTCACAAATAGTAGTGTTCAATTTTTTCACCCTCATCAATTAATTTTTGAATTACATCAAAATGATCTTGAATGTATTGAATTCGGTCATAATCTTTAATGAACGGTGTTTTTGTTATATCTTCTAAATCACCATAACCATTTTCAGTTATGTGAATTGGAAGCTTGCAATTGTATTTTTCACTAACTCATTTAATAACAATTGCTAACCCTTCAGGATAAATTGGTCAATCTCAATGAGTTGATTTAACACCAGGTTTTGAAACTGTTTTTCAAAGTCATGGGATATTGAATTTTGATTTACCTTTTTCTCCAGTTGTATTAACTGAAAAATCTATTATTTCATCTGGTTTTGTGACAAAATTTGTTGCATAATAATTAATACCAACTCAATCTAAATTTTCTCTTGCAAGTTTGATTTCTTGAAGATCAGTTTTTTGGGGTTTGAAAATAAAGTCATAATGTTCTAAAACTGAGTTTAGTAAATCAATTGTTTCTTGTGAATATCCTCCTGAAACTATTGGTTCTAAAAAACCTCAATTAATTATGGCATTTGCCTTTTGTGATGCCAAAACATCTCCAGGATTACTTTCATCAATTGGTAGGTATGGACTCAAATTACAGGGAACCCCAATTTCACCATCAATTTTAAGTTTTTTAAATAAATTCACAGTTCTAGAATGTGCTAAAACCATGTTATATTGTTGTTTAAAAAATTGTCCATATTCTAATGTGAAGAATGGGGGCAAGGCTGCCTTTATATTTTTTTGCTCTGAATAAGCATTAATTTCATTTAATGTTGATCAATATTTAATTTCACTAAATTCTTTGAAGCAAAATTCTGCAAACTTTAAGAAATCTTCAATATTTTCTTTTGATAGAAAATCACCTTTTTCCACAAACCATTGTGGTGAATCAAAATGATGCAAAGTTACATTGGGAACAATACCTTTTTCAATCATAGCTTTAAACATTTTGTGATATTGTTCAACAGCTTTTTTGTTGACTGTTGAAGCATCAGTTGGGAAAATTCTACTTCAAGCAATTGAAAGTCTAAAGACTTCAATGCCATATTCTTTTGCTAATTTAAAGTCAACATCAAATGATTTATAAAAATCACTTGCTGGTTCAGGATTGTATTTGGCAATACTTTTATCATTTAATAGCACATCATCTCAAATACATTTTCCTCTACCATCAGTTGTTAAATTTCCTTCACATTGGAAAGCAGCTGTGGCAGTTCCTAGTTTAAATTTTTTCATTTGCTATTCCTCTCAATTCTTTAATTTTTGCTATTATTTTATCTTGAGTAATTTTTTTGTTACTTATCATCTCCAAGAATTCTGGACCTTTTGTTTGAAAGACAATCATGTTTTGTTTACCTTTTGCATAATCATCAATACTTTTTTGTATTGAACGAGCTTGTGGGGAAATAATAACTAAATTTGTATTTTCAATAAATTCTGAGTAATTACCTGATGAACAAGCCTTAGCATCGACTTTAACTTGTCCATCACTAAATGCTTTATTAATAGTTTCAGCCAACATCGCACTTGATCCAGCCCCAATACAAATTACCAAAACTTCAACTGTGTCTACTGAAGTAGTATAGTTTGTTTGTTGCATTACAACCTTGTTATTTTCATCAATAAGTTTAACTCTATTTTTCTCATCAAGTTTTAGCTGTTTAATTTCAAGATGTTTTTTTCTATTAAATAAGGCATGATTAATAAATTGCACACCATTTCTGTAGTCCACAAACTCATCTGGATCATTGATTAATAATTCTTTTTTGTAATTTATTTTATCTTGAATTAACACAAATGGCATTCAGATTCCAAAGCTTACCCCAAATCAAATTCATGGTAATAAAAATGATAGTGGCTGGAATCTACTTGAAATTGGTACTGCAACTATTGTTGGCATTGATCAAGGCATTGCCACCGCACTTGCATTCATACCAAATCCTAGAACAAATATTACACCAATTATAGTATTCACTAGTGGTGCCAATAAAAATGGCAATAGCATCAGTGGATTTAAAATACTTGCTAATCCAAATAAAATTGGTTCATTAACTTGGAATAAGATTGGCACAACTGCCACCATTCCAATTGATTTTAGTTGTTTTGATTTACAAAATAAGAGAATTATAAAGGGAACTGCAATTTGTGCTCCAGACCCTCCCATTGAGTATGCTCCCATACTAAATGGACCAGGTCATAAGTTGGTAGCTTGTTCTCCATTTGCAAGTAACTCAACATTTTCTTGAACACCAAGTGCTGCAAGGGTATCTGTAATTCCAGCTCAAACACTAGTGTGGATTCCACAAAATCAAGTCAGAGATAAAACCATACCTCACGCTATGAAGAACCAATAACTTTTGGCTCCTTCTAGCAGTGGAGTTAGTGCATTGAAAATTGCACTCAACATGGTGTCGCCTAAAAATTCAATAAAGACTCATCCCAAAATTCCATATATGATAATTGTAAATATTAATGGGAAAATATTTAAAAATGCTTGGGAAATATTTTGAGGTACTTGTTTTGGTAATCTAATTGTTATATTAAATTTATAACATAGATAAAAAACTCAAGGTACTGTTAAACCCGTTAACATAGCAACAAAAATTCCTTTTGCACCAAATAGTGCAGATATTATATCTAGAGCACTAACTTGTGTTGTGCCACTTGCCACATCAATTGTATTTGGTATTGAAAATAGCAAGTATGCCACTGTTGCTGAAATACAAACAACAATCACATTCATTTTTCTATTACTTTGTAATCTTGGTCCTATTTTTTCAGTAAGTCTTGAAGTTAGTGCAATAGTTAAGGCTAACCCCAAAATTCCATATGATAAATTATACATTCTTCAGCAAAATGCACTATACATTGCATAGCCCTGGTTTGTCACATTACCAAGGTCATCTTTTCACTCAAATCCAAATGATGGAGCTAACTCAGCTGCTAGAATAAAAATTGTTGATGTAATTACTAATGGCATCACCAAAATGAAACTTTCCATAATTGTTGAAACAAATGTAGATTGAGTTATTTTTTGAACAAAATCTAGGGCCTTTTTACCAAAGTCCCTAAATTTAGAAGGTTTTGATAGCTTTTCTGTTTCCATATTCTTTCCTTTCAATATTATTAATTTATTTTTAATAAGTGCAAATTTTAAACCAAAAATTCCGTCATTATATATAATTAAGGAATTTTTTTGCTATTTCTTTCTGATCACCCCCTTAAATCATCAGACATATTCATTACATTTATATTGTATCTTGAAATGATAAAAAATGATATTTTTTTATCATTTTTTATAAAATTCTCTAAATTTTTAATAGGAGTCTATGCACAATAAAAAGTAGAGGTATCCTCTACTTTTTAAATATATAATTTTGAAAAAGCTAACACAATTCCAGAGATAATTAACAATGCTGCAATAGTGTTTAAAAATATTTTAGTATAGACTCACTTTTGGTCCTTTGCTACCTCAAAATTATTGCTCTTTTGTTCATTTACCTTTTGTTTTCACCTAGTTTGAACAAATATAAACAAGATTAATCCTAGTATGAAAAGAATTGTTCCAACAATTGTTAATCATATTATCATTACTTTTTATTTAACCTTCATAATTCTATTAGTGAAACTGCAAGTTCTTTTAAAAGAATTGTGGTCATCAAATGATCTTGTCCATGTACCATAGTTAAGGTAACATCTGCATATTCTCCTCTAGCTTCTGTTACTAGAAGATCAAATTGTGCTTTGTGAGCATGGTTGATTAATGCCTCAGCTTCTTTCATTAAATTATCAATATTTGAAAAATCACCATTTCTAGCATCTTCTAAAGCTTCAAGAATGTAACTTCGAGCTTCTCCAGCATATGCTACTAGTTCAAGACCTTTTTTAGTAACTGCTTCTTTATTTTCCATAAACTAACATCTACTTTCCAAGTTTTTTTTCTAGTTCTTTTAAGTCAACTTTTTCATCAAGTCTATCTTGTTTTGATTTTTCTAATCACCAATAAGCACTTAATTTTTCATATCGCTTTTGAGTTTCAAAATCAACATAAAATAAGCCATATCTTTTGTTGTATCCATTTGTTCAAGAAAACATATCCATGTGACTTCACAAATAGTAGTGTTCAATTTTTTCACCCTCATCAATTAATTTTTGAATTACATCAAAATGATCTTGAATGTATTGAATTCGGTCATAATCTTTAATGAACGGTGTTTTTGTCATGTCTTCTAAATCACCATAACCATTTTCAGTTATGTGAATTGGAAGTTTACAGTTAAATTTTTCACTAATTCATTTAACTACATGACCAAGACCTTCTGGATAAATTGCTCAATCTCAATGAGTGTATTTTAAATCAGGTCTAATTGCGGTTTTTCAAAGTCATGGTACATTAAATTTTGATTTACCTTTTTCACCAGTTGAATTTATTGTAAAATCAAAGTCAGCATCAGCTTTTGTTACAAAAGTTGTAAAGTAATAATTTATTCCCACTCAATCTAGATTTTTTGCAGCTTGGTGAATTTCTTTTAAATCCTTTTCTTGTGGTTCAAAAATAAAATCATAGTTTTTTAAAACTGAGTTAATTAATTTAAGAGTTTCTTGAGAATAACCCCCTGTTGTAATTGGTTCAACAAAACTTCAATTTGAAACTGCATTTGCTCTATCTGAAGCCAATACATCATCTGGGTTATTTTCATCTAAGGGTGCCATTGGACTTACGCTACATGGCACTCCAATTTCACCATCAATTTTAAGTTTTTTAAATAAATTCACAGTTTTTGCATGTGCTAAAACCATATTATATTGTTGTTTGAAAAAGTGTCCATATTCCAATCTAAAGTATGGTGGTAAAGCAGCACTAATGTTTTTTTGTCCTGAGTAGGCATTGATTTCATTTAAAGTTGATCAGTATTTAATTTCACTAAATTCTTTAAAACAAAATTCAGCAAAGACAAGAAAATCATCAATGTTTTCTTTTGATAAGAAATCTCCTTTTTCTACAAACCATTGTGGTGAATCAAAGTGATGTAAAGTTACATTGGGAATAATACCCTTTTCAATCATAGCTTTAAACATTTTGTGATATTGTTCAACAGCTTTTTTGTTAACTGTTGAGGCATCAGTTGGGAAAATTCTACTTCAAGCAATTGAAAGTCTAAAGACTTCAATACCATATTCTTTTGCTAATTTAATGTCAACATCAAATGACTTGTAAAAGTCACTTGCTGGTTCAGGATTGTACTTGGCAATACTTTTATCATTTAATAGCACATCATCTCAAATACATTTCCCTCTGCCATCTGTCTCTAAGTGCCCCTCACATTGAAAGGCAGCTGTGGCTGTTCCTAGTTTAAACTTTTGCACTTACTTTTCTCCTTAATTCCTCAATTTTTTCAATAATTTTGGTTTTTGTAATTTTTTTAGATTGTATCATCTCTAAGAACTCTGGACCTTTTGTTTGTAGTACAACAAGATCAGTTTTATTTAATGCTAAACTATCAATTGCTTTTTGTACTGTTTGAGCTTGTGGTGAAATTATACAAATATTTGTATTACCAATAAACTCTGAGTAGTTTCCTACTGAACATGCTTTTGCATTAACAGATACTTCTGAATCCTTAAAGGCTTGATTTATAGTTTCAGCCAACATTGCAGATGTTCCTGCACCAATACAAACTACCAACGCCTCAATAGTTTCTAATTTTGATAGAGTTGATTTTATAACTGGAGTTTCTTGAACAACTTCTTCAGCTTTTTGCGCTGCTTTAAGATTTTTAATTTCTAAATGTTTGGCCCTATTAAACATAGCATCCTTAATGTATTGGACACCATTTCTATAGTCCACAAACTCATTTGGGTCATTGACCAATAATTCTTTTTTGTAATTTATTTTATCTTGAATTAATACAAATGGCATTCAAACTGCAAATGAGACTCCAAATCACACTCAAGGCAAGATAAATGAACTTGCCTGGAACTGACTAGATATTGGAATTGAAATCACAATTGGCATACTCCATGGTAGCTGGATGATACTTGCATTCATACCAAAACCTAAGATAAAAATGATTCCTATAATTGAATTAAGTAATGGTGCAGCAATCATTGGTATAAGCATAATTGGATTTAAAATTGTTGGTAATCCAAATAAGATTGGTTCATTGACTTGAAACAGAATCGGCACAACTGCCACCATTCCAATTGATTTTAGTTGTTTTGATTTACAAAATAAGATGATAATGAAGGGAACTGCAATTTGTGCTCCAGACCCTCCCATATTGTAAGCTCCTGTTGCAAATGGATCTGCATTTCAATTTACTGCTTGTTCACCTGCTTCAAAAGCTGCCACATTTTCTGCAACAGCGAGCGGCCCTAATGAACCAGTAACTCCATATCAAACATTAGGATGAATTCCTACAAATCAAGTAAATGAGATTACTATTGATCATAGAGTAAAGAACCAATAGCTTTTAGCACCTTCTAGCAATGGAGTTAATGCTTTAAAAACTGCATCTAACATTGTGTTATCTGTAAATTCAATAAATACTCAGCCAAGTAGTCCATAAATAATAATTGTGAACAAAATTGGGAAGATATTTAAGAATGATTGTGAAATTGATTGAGGTACTTGTTTTGACAATCTAATAGTTATGTTATATTTAAAAAATAGTAAAAATAATCAAGGTACACTCATCCCAGTTAACATTGAAATGAACAAACCTTTAACGCCAAAAATTGCAGAAATGATTCACAGTACATTTGTTTGTGTTTCTTCTGCCCCAACACTCCATAAATTTGGTACTGAAAAAAGCATGTAAGCCAAAACAGATGAAATACAAATGATAATTACATTCATTTTTCTGTCTGCTTGTAATTTTGGTGATATTTTTTCAGTTAGTTTATAAGAGATTGCTATTACCAAGGCTAATCCTAGAATTCCGTATGATAAATTATACATACGATAGCAAAAATCGCTAAAAGTAGCATAACCTTGATTTAAAATATTTCCATCTGCATCTTTTCACTTATATCCAAATGATGGTGCCAACTCAGCTGCTAGAATAAATACAGTTGAGGTAATAATTATTGGCATGATCAAAATGAAACTTTCCATAAGTGTTGTAACAAATGAAGTACTGGTAATTTTATTTATAAAATCTAATGTTTTTTGACCAAACTCCTTGAGTTTAGAAGTCTTTAAAGTCTTTTCTTTTTCCATATTATTCCCTTTCAATATTATTAATTTTTTCTAAATAAGTATACATTCTGTATCAAAAATTCCGTCATTATAAATAACCTAGGAATTTTCCTCTATTTTTTCTGATCACCCCCTTAAATCATCAGATATATTCATTACACCAATATTGTATCTTAAAATGATAAAAAATGATATTTTTTTATCATTTTTTATAAAAATCTCTATTTTTTTAACATGGTCTTTAGTGACAAAAAAGGTAGAGTAAACCTCTACTTTTTAAATATATAATTTTGAAAAGGCAAGCACAGTTCCACAAATAATTAGCAGTGCTGCAATAGTGTTTAAGATTATTTTGGTATAAATCCACTTCTGATCCTTTGCTACTTCAAAATTTTCATTTTTTTGTTCTCTTATCCTTTTCTTAAATTTTATTTGAATAAACATGAACAACATTGACCCCAGTAAAAAGAGAGCTACCCCAATAATTGTTAATCAAGTTGTCATTATTTTTTATTCAATTTTCACAATTCTATTAGTGAAACTGCAAGTTCTTTTAGAAGAATTGTGGTCATCAAATGATCTTGTCCATGTACCATAGTTAAGGTAACATCAGCATATTCTCCTCTAGCTTCAGTTGCTAAAAGGTCAAACTGTGCTTTGTGAGCATGGTTGATTAATGTTTCAGCTTCTTTCATTAAATTATCAATGTTTGAAAAATCTCCATTTCTAGCATCTTCCAAAGCTTCGAGAATGTAACTTCGAGCTTCTCCTGCATATGCTACTAGTTCAAGACCTTTTTTGGTAACTGCTTCTCTGTTGTTCACAATTAATCACTACTTTCCAAGTTTTTTTTCTAGTTCTTTTAAGTCAACTTTTTCATCAAATCTATCTTGTTTTGATTTTTCTAATCATCAATAGGCACTTAATTTTTCAAATCTTTTTTGAGTTTCAAAATCAACATAAAATAGACCATATCTTTTGTTATATCCATTTGTTCAAGAAAACATATCCATGTGGCTTCACAAATAATAGTGTTCAATTTTTTCCCCTTCATCAATTAATCTTTGGATTACATCAAAGTGATCTTGAATATATTGAATTCTATCATAATCTTTAATAAATGGTGTTTTTGTTATATCTTCTAAGTCTCCAAAACCATTTTCAGTTATATGAATTGGAAGCTTGCAATTATATTTTTCACTAACTCATTTAATGACAATTGCTAACCCTTCAGGATAAATTGGTCAATCTCAATGAGTTGATTTAACACCTGGTTTTTGAACAGTTTTTCAAAGTCATGGGATATTGAATTTTGTCTTACCTTTTTCTCCAGTTGTATTAACTGAGAAATCAATTTTTTCATCTGGTTTTGTGACAAATGTTGTGTAATAATAATTGATTCCAACTCAATCTAAATTTTCTCTTGCCAATTTAATTTCCTCAAGGTCTTTGCTTTGAGGTTTGAAAATAAAATCATAATTCTCTAAAACTTTATTAATTAAATCAATTGTTTTGGTTGAATATTTTCCTGAGGTGATTGGTTCTAAGAAACTTCAATTTACTATTGCATTTGCCTTATCTGCCACAAAAACATCTTCAGAATTTTCTTTGTCGAGAGGTTGGAATGGACATACATTACAAGGAACACCAATTTCTCCATCAATTTTTAATTTTTTAAATAGATTCACAGTTTTTGCATGTGCTAAAACCATATTATATTGTTGTTTGAAATAATGTCCATATTCTAGTTTAAAATATGGTGGTAATGCAGACTTTAGATTTTTATGACTTGAATAAGCATTGATTTCATTTAAAGTTGATCAGTATTTAATTTCACTAAATTCTTTAAAACAAAACTCAGCAAAGACTAGAAAATCATCAATGTTTCCTTTTGATAAAAAATCTCCTTTTTCTACAAACCATTGTGGTGAATCAAAGTGATGTAAAGTTACATTAGGAATAATACCCTTTTCAATCATAGCTTTAAACATTTTGTGATATTGTTCAACAGCTTTTTTGTTAACTGTTGAGGCATCAGTTGGGAAAATTCTACTTCAAGCAATTGAAAGTCTAAAGACTTCAATACCATATTCTTTTGCTAATTTAATGTCAACATCAAATGACTTGTAAAAGTCACTTGCTGGTTCAGGATTGTACTTGGCAATACTTTTATCATTTAATAGCACATCATCTCAAATACATTTCCCTCTGCCATCTGTCTCTAAGTGCCCCTCACATTGAAAGGCAGCTGTGGCTGTTCCTAGTTTAATTTTTTTCATATGCAATTCCTCTTAACTCTTTAATTTTTTCAATAATTTTAGTTTTTGTAATTTTTTTGTCATTGATCATTTCTAAAAACTCTGGCCCTTTTGTTTGGAACACAATTAAGTCTTTTTTTGTTTTTGCATAATCAGTTATACTCTTTTGTGAAGATCTTGCTTGTGGTGAAATGATTGCAATGTTGGTGTTGTCAATAAACTCTGAGTAATTTCCTAATGAACAAGCCTTAGCATTGACTTTAACTTGTCCATCACTAAATGTTTTATTAATAGTTTCAGCCAACATTGCAGATGTTCCTGCACCAATACAAATAACTAAAATTTCAACTACTTTATCTCCATCTGTTTGAACATTCAAAATTTCCGTATTTAATAAGTTCATTTCTAAGCTGTTAACTCTATTTTTTTCATCTAACTTAAGTTGTTTAATTTCATCATGTTTTTGACAATTAAATAGATAATTTCTTAAGTACTGAACTCCATTTCTATAGTCAACATATTCATTGGGTTCAGCTGTCAGTAATTCTCTTTTGTGATAAATTTTATCTTGAATTAATACAAATGGTGTTCACACTCCAAATGATACTCCAAACCAAATTCATGGCAAGATAAATGAAGTAGCTTGGAATTTACTTGCAATTGGGACTGCAACAACCATTGGCATCGATCACGGCATCGATACAGTGCTTGCATTCATCCCAAATTCATAAACAAAAATCACACCAATAATTGTATTAACTAATGGTGCCACCAAGAAAGGTAGTAACATTAATGGGTTCAGAATTGATGGTAGAACAAATAAGATTGGTTCATTAACTTGAAACAATATTGGTACAAGTGCTACCACTCCAATTGATTTTAGTTGTTTTGATTTACAAAATAAGATAATAATGAAAGGAACTGCAATTTGTGCTCCAGTTCCTCCCATTGAGTATGCTCCCATTCTAAATGGGTTTGGTCATAGATTAGATGGGTGTTCTCCAGCTGCTTGCAAATCAATGTTCTCTTGAAGTCCAAGTGCATCAAGAGTACTTGTGATACCATTTCAAACACTTGTATGAATTCCACAAAACCATGTCAATGATAATACCATTGATCAAGCAATAAAGAATCAATAACTCTTTGCACGAGTCAAGCCATTAAAAATTGCATTTAACATTGTGTCACCCAAAAATTGTACAAACACTCATCCCAAGACACCATAAATAATAATTATAAAGAATGTTGGGAAGATATTTAAAAATGCTTGTGAAATATTTTGAGGTACTTGTTTTGGTAATCTAATTGTTATATTAAATTTATAACATAAGAAGAAGATTCAAGGCACAGATAATCCAGTTAACATAGCTATGAATATTCCTTTTGCACCAAAAATTGCAGTTATTAAACTGAGAACATTGAGCTCAGTTGCACCTGCAACTACACTTACTGTGTTTGGTACTGAAGTTAATAAATATGCAATTGCTGTAGAAATACAAACAATTATAATATTCATTTTTTGATTTGATTTTAATTTTGAAGAAATCTTTTCTGTCATTCTAGACGAAAGAGCAATCACAAGTGCAAAGCCTAATATTCCGTAAGATAGATTATACATTCTTCAACAGAATGCACTATACATTGCATAACCTTCGATAATCACATTCCCATCAGAATCTTTTCATTTATAACCAAATGATGGTGCTAGCTCAGCAGCTAGAATGAAAATTGTTGATGTAATAATGATTGGCATCACCAAAATAAAACCTTCCATAATTGTCGAAACAAATGTGGATTGGGTTATTTTTTGTACAACGTTTAAAGCTTTTTCGCCAAATTGCTTAAGTTTTGATTGCCCTTCTATTTTGTTCTCTTTTGTTTTCATTTTTATTCCCCTTGAAATAATAAGTAAAAATTATTTTAAAAGATTTTTAGCAAAGTGATAGATTCCTCAAATTCCTGCATCATTTTCTAACTTAGCAATTCTAAGATCTAACTTTTCATAAAAGGCTGGTAACAAACTTTGTTTCAAAAGCTCTTTTAGTAAAACTAAAAGGTCATCACCCAAAGCACATGGCCCTCCTCCAATTATCACAATGTCAAAATCTAATAAATGTAAAGATACTGCAATATGATTTGCAAGTGGTGCTAAAGCTATTTTAAATAGATCCATAGTCACCTTGTCTTTTGCATAAAAAAGTGGTGCAATATCTTTGATTGTTAATTTTGATTTATCTAAATTTAATTTTTTACAAAAATAGTCTCTGTTTTTGTTAATTTGTTTTTCAATTCCTGTAGCACTACTCAAACCTTCCACACAACCTTGTAAACCACAATTACATTGGTAAAGGTTTTGAAAACCTCCACCATGTCCTGGCTCACTAGCAAGTTTAGTGTGGTTTCCAAAATAGAGTTGGTGGTTTAAAATAACACCACCCCCAATCCCTGTTCCAATTGTGTAAAATAACACATTTGGTTTTTCTTGGTTTATGCCCCCAACATATTCTCCATATGTGGCAGCTTTAGAATCATTCAAGATAAAAACATGTGGATTTTGAAAAATTCTTTTAATTTCTTTAACCACTTCATAGTTTTCCCACTGAAGATTCCCCGATCATAAGGAAATTCCTTTTTCATAATCTATTAGCCCACAGATTGTGAAGCCAATAAATTGAAAATCAGCAGTTGTAATCTGTAGGTCAACAATTTCTTTTGTTACTGTTTGGTGGATATTTTCAATTACCTCACCAATTTTGGTTGGTACTGTAAATCTTTTGATGATTTGTTCTTGGTGAATCACTGCACACTTAGCTGATGTACCACCCAAATCAACTGCTAAATAATATTTTTCCATTTTAATCTGTATAAAACCCTTCATCTCATTTTTTTAATTCTTCACCAAACATATTTTCATCATAGTTTGGTTTGACAATTAAGTTGTCAATTTTTTTAATTAAGTCTTGGTTTTTGTTTGCATACTTGGTATTAATAAATGCTTCAATCATTTCATACATTAATCCCAAACCAACAATTCTTCCACCAAAACCAATAACATTTGCATCATAGTTTTGACGAGCATCAACAACACTAATAACATCTTTAGCTAAAAGTACTCTAGCTCCTTTGGTTTTTTGTGCTCCATTGCTAATTCCAACCCCAGTACCACAAATGACAATTCCAAAGTCTACTTCTTTTTGAGCAACTTTGCTGGCAACTTTGTTTCCAAAAATTGGATAGTGGGTTCTTTGAAAATCATAGGTCCCACAATCAACCACTTCAATTTTATCTCGTTGTAGCATTTCCACAACTTTATCTTTAATGTCTGTGACAATGTGGTCACATCCAATTGCTATTTTCATTCTATTCCTCCTTTAAAATGACATCCAACATATTAATTCGCACCATATGTCTTCCTGCTTCAAAATTTGCAGTTAAGTAGGTGTTAATAATATCTACCATATTTTCAACAGCCATTACTTGGAATGGTACTGCTAAAACATTTGAGTTGTTGTGCTGAATTGTCATTCTAGCTGAATGATGATCTGAAATTTGAGCGACAACCACTTTTTTAAATTTACCCATAACCAAAAAAGGCAGAGTTCCAAATTCATCAATGATAATTGCTCTAGCAATTTCTTGTTTTTGAATTTGTTGAGCTAAACTAACTAAATCATTGAACTGATCTTTTTCTTCAATTACTTTTAATTGAAAGTTAGTGGCTTTAATGTTTTTTAAGAGATAATCTCTATAAGCTTGTGGACAAGCTTTATTTATATAGATACTTATATTTTCCATTTTTCCTCCTCACTTTTATTATATATAAAAAATGAAATAAAATGATAATTTTTTATCATTTTATTTCAGAATTTATCTTTAATTTTTCTGTTCATTCATCTAGTGGTTGTTGATCTAAAACAAAGTAATCTATGTTTGCTGCATTGGTAATAATGTTTCCATGAGAATCCACTTGTAACTTAGTAACATCAATCATACAAATTGTTTGATTTGAATTTTCAATGACTTTTGATGTAAAAAATGCTTCATCTTCATTATTATTAAACATATCTAATTTATCATTGATGTTAGTAATAGTAATAAATGCTTGAGAAAACCTTAAATTATCAAGGGTTTTGACAGCAATAGGTCCACACATAGCCCCAGATTGGGGTCTTAGTTTACCCCCAATCACTACAACTCTTTTAATGTTTTCATTGTTTTCTGCTAATTTTGCTATTTCAAAACCATTAGTATATAAAAGTTTTATAGGTTTGTTAATGCTTTTAACAAATGCTTCACAAGTTGTTCCTGGACCTACAAAAATTTCTTCTGAATTAATTAATTTAATTGCTGTACGAGCAATTTTAATTTTTTCTTCTTTATTTTCCAAGGTTTTTTCAGCTCTTGTGGTTTCTCTAGCAATTGCTGAATTGTATTTAACTAACCCCATTTCTAAAGTTATGTAATTTAAGTTTTCTAATAGTTTTAAATCTCGCCTTGCAGTAATTTCGGGAATACCTGCACCTATTGCAAAACTATAAAATGCTTTAATAGTAACTGATTGTTCAGCCAATAAGTATTTTGTATAGATTTTAAAACGTTCTCCTTTTTTAAGTTTATCCATAATGTCTCCATTCTTATATAAATTTATCATTTTTTATCTTATTTTTGATAAATATTTATAACTTAATTATATAATAAACCCCTTATATTTAGTCCATAAACATTTTCTCGATAATTTTTAGACTTTTTTTATCAAAATCCACTTGAGCTGTAACACCATAAGGGAGGATAGTTTTGGGATGGGCATGACCAAAATTTATATTATATAAAACCGGAATTTGTAAATCTTTGGTTAAAGCCACTAAAATTTCTTGGTATTGGGTGAAATAACTTTCATCTTGGGGTTTTCCCATAATTAGGGCTTGGGCATTAGCTAGAAGTTGGTTGTCAATTAAGGTTTGTAACATAACTTGGTATTTTGCTGGGGTTGGTTGTTCTTCACTAGTTTCTAAAAAAACTATTAAATCTTTGGTTGTAAAATTTGTTTTAAATAATTCATATTTTTGACAAACTTCTTTTTGTTCTGGGTATCTTTCTCCAACAAGTGCTTCATAAATACTTTCAAGACAGCCACCTCATAATTTTCCTGTTCTCATACCAGTTCCTCTTAAAGTTAAAAAGCCATGAGTTTCTTGGTGACTAACTCTTGGTCTATTTAGATTTTCAACCCCATATGTTTTTCTTTCTTCATATCAGACTGGACTTGATTTGATTTCTTGAACTGCTTGATTGGTAAACATCATTTCAAAACTTTGACGAGAATAAGGTAACATTGCTTGATCAAGTTCAGCGAAATCAACCAAAAAAGCATGGCCATAAAATGTTGTCAAACCCAGACTCTGGAACATTAAATGGTTAATGGTTGAATCTGAATAACCAATAAAAATTTTCGGGTTTGATTTTACTAAGTTTTTAAATTCTGCATCCTCCATTAAATAAGGCAAAATTCTATAAGTGTCCTCACCTCCAATTGCACAAATTATTGCTTTTACTTCCGGATCACTAAAGGCTGTCTTTAAATCTGTTGCTCTGGCCTCAGGGTTTTGGTCTAAAAAGTCAACTCCTTTTAAGGAATTTGGCATAAATTTTGGTTTTAGACCAAACTCTTCTAATCTTTTGATTCCAAGTGCTAAACTGTGGGTACAAAATGGTTCTCCTAAAATTCCACTTGATAAACTGACAATTGCTACTACATCATTACTTTTTAAACTTGCTGGCTTTTTCATATTTTCTCCTTTTGTTATCTTAATTTTAAACCTGAATACTAGTTTAAAAAAATTTATTTTTATCTAGTTTCAAAAAAGACATTTTGCAAATGCCTAGTGGTTAGTGTAGTTTTGATTTGTCAAATGATTTTGCTCGCTTCTTTTTGATGGTTTTTTTCTTCATATACTCTTTAACTATTTTTGCCTTGGCAATTGTTTTATTAATTTCAATCACTTGTTTCATAATTTCATCATCTTCTGTGAATGTTAAACTATCATCAACAAACTTCATATTGTTGAGATTTTTTGAAAGAGAACTTTTAGTAGATAAAGTTTCAACAATATAAGAGTCAATTGATTTGAAGTCAATATTGAAAAAAGTTCGTGGAGCTCTAGTTGTGTAAGAAATCAAATCAATGATTTGTTTATTTTTTTCTCTTTTCAAATTTTTGGTTGGAGGTAAAAACCTCATAATTGCTTGTTCATTGTCTGCTGGAGTTCAACTACGATCTACAAAAATTAAAGTATCCAATTTATCTAGTGTAACTCCTTCTTTAATACATTTTAAATTTGAAATTAGCAACTTGCTCTTACCATTTTGAATTTTATTAATGTATTCTACTCTTTTCATCTGGGGAGTACTTCCTGTAATTAATAATGGTTTAAAAGTTTTTAATTCATCATGTAAAATACTTAGTGTTTTATTTGAAAAATTTGATAGAATTAAGATTTTTTCATCACTTTCAATATCTTTTAAATAGTTTCTAATCCATTTAAACTTATTAGAGAGATACTTATCATCTTTAAAAATCCCATTTGAAATTGGTCTTAACCTTTGCAACAATCCTAAAATCTCAGAATCTTTTGGTACCTTTGATCAATTAAGTTTATTGACCTCAGTTACATAGGCATTTTCTTGTGAATTTTCCATATCTAAAGTCACTAAATCTTTTTGGACTGGTGGTAATCAATCAATTACCTCACTTTGTTTGTGGATGACTCTTCTTGGTTTCAAAAAAGAAATTATGATCTCTTCATCTTTTGGAAACTTATATTTTTTTAATGTAGCATTGAAAAAATCAAATCCTCAAAAATAGTCAACAAAACTACTTCAAGAACCAAAAACTTCTGGTTCAAGAACTTTTAAAATTCCATAAATATCACTTGGGTAGTTAACAATTGGTGTGCCTGTTAACAAGTAAGTTCGGTCAGCAGCTAACGAAGTTCTATACACTTGATCTGCTTGAATTGTGGTGGTACTTCTAGATCTTAAACCCTTCAAGTAGTGTGCTTCATCAACAACTAGAATACAATCCTTTAACTTATCCTCAGTAACAATACTTCTAAAATCTGTTTTTCAAGTGTCTTTTGAAACTAGTAAGTATCTTGAAGATGGGTCATTAAAAAATTGCTCATAAAGTGCCTTTCTCTCATTTACATTCATTGGATAAAACTTGTCATTCTTCTTTTTAAATAATATTTGTGCTTCTTGTCCAGCTCATTCTTTTATTTGTGGTAGTCAGGTTAGATGAACTAATGTTGGAGGAACAATCACAACAACTTTTTGTTTTAAACTTTCACACAACATAATTATGGTTGGAGTTTTTCCAGTTCTTTGTTCTGAAAAATTTGCACCTCTTTTTAAGCTAATTAACTTAGCTAAATCTTTTTTTTGATAATCTCTTAGTTCTTTAGAACCATCAAAAGATTTAGTTATTAAGTCAACACTTACTTCTAAAACATCTGGAGTTGTTGCTTTAATCATATTATTGATAGTGTCTCCACTTATAAAATTACGCTTACTCATTTAGTTTAAACCTCACAAAATCCTGTGTACTACTTTTATTATAAACAAATAATGAACTAGTTAGTGAGAACAAACCAAAAATTATCATTTTTTATGACAAAACAGTGGGAGAAATTGTCTAGTCAACATTTCAAACATTATGGTTGTTAAACTTTAAGGTTGTATGCTATCATTAAATCAGGAGGCATAGCCTATGAAGAAGTTTTATTTAAAAGATATTGCTCAAAAATTTGAAATGAAAGAGTATAATTTGAGATTTTATGATGAAAAAGGTTTAATTAAAGACTTCAAACGTGATGAAAATGGTTATCGCTATTTGCTAGAAGATGATCTTCATGTTATTGATTTGATAATTTGTTTAAAACAAATTGGAATGCCTTTAAAGAATATTAAAAAATATATGCGCTTATTAGATCTTGGTGAAAAAAGCGCTAAGGAAAGATTAAATTTAATTTTACAACAAGAAAAAGTTGTGCTAAAAAACCAAGAAAGTATTCAAAAACAAATTGAATTTATTGAACATAAAAAAAGATACTATAGTAAAATTCTGGAAAATAAAAAAAATCACCCTGATATAGAGAGTGATTAAAACTATTCTTGACACTTGTGTTTGGAAACATGCAAGTAAATTTTGAGAAATACATACTATAAATTAATCAAGATGTAGTTTTTGGTTTCGGTAATATTTTTGAAAATATAATTTTAGGATTGAGTATTTTAATCAAAAATAAATTACACAACATTTAGCAATAATTCTGTTTGCCCAAGTAAAACTTGACGGTTCAAAATTCTATTTTTTAAGTATCAATTATCACATAGAATTTGAGACAAAGTTAACTAACAATGCCTTATGGGTGTTTTTTTTGATCAAAATAAAACGAGGTCAATTAATTTCCTTATCAATTTGTTCGGGATATAAATTGAAGTTATTTATAATTTTTATTTTTTTTATATAATTTGTCGGTGTTAATAAGTTACAAAAAAACAATAACTCAAATATTAAATTTCTTGAATTTTCAAATCTTTTCATTACTATATTTATATATTTAAATATTAGCCAAAGGCACGAGCCGGAACTTTGCACCAGTATAATACATTTTACAACTTCCATTGATATCACCTTCCAAGAATTTAACCTTTACAGATTAAATAGAATTGTGATGCTATTTGTTAAATTTGTAACTTATTGCAATCAAGTGTTTGAAATTTGTTGTATGTAAAAAAATTAAAACCACAAATTTTATCTGAATGAATTTGTTATAAATATTTTCATATATAATTCTAAAAATAGCAGAACACAAAACTCATCACATCACTAATGAAATTTGTATACCAAAATTTTTATTTTACAGGATTGATAATTGATATTGCTGAATACACTTTGTATTGATAATCTTAAAATAAAGACTATAATAAACAATTTCAACGTCCCCACTCTTTCCTTAAAACTATTGTACTATAAAAAAAATGAAAAAATGAAAAAATTAATTTTTAGTGTTAAAAAACATATAGTTACCAATTTCATTTTTTGTGATTGCTTATTAAAAATAAAAACCCTCTAACACTATAAAAGTGGAAGCAAAAGTGGCATCATATTTCATAAAAACTATGACATCTTCTAATCAGAAATAAATATTTTTAAGGAAAAAAGTATCTTTTTTTAAAAATATTTAAAATTTTTGCGCATTTTTAAAAATTAGTGATACTATTTAATGGGAATAATTTATGAATGATTATGTAAACTAAGAATGAAGGTTAAATAATGAAAAAAATACTAACTATAATGGGTTCTTTGGGGCTAATTAGCACATGTGGAGTTAGCTTTGTGGTTTCATGCCAAAATGACAGATATATTTACTCATTGCTGACCAAGCAACCAATTAGTGGTGAAGATGTTGCTAAACTTGAAACTTTATTAGTCAATGTTCTTTTAGAGGAAAAGTCAAAAATTACTACTCAATACTACAAGTTAATTGGGCAAACATCAGCTAGAGCTATTATCAATGATGAAGAAATACTAAATAATCCAATTTATATCAAATACAACCAACTGGACACCAAAATTAATGCTATCAAGTATAAAATTATTCAATATATAATTTTTTCACCTGAAGCACAAGGTTTTAAACTTACCTCAGCAAATTGGTCTTGAGATAAGTCAGCCCTTGATCATTTTAAATTACTCGAATTTCATTTAGATGAAGATGCCAATAATGTTCAAAATGCATCAGATGAGTTGCAAAAATATGTTAACGATACTCTTGAATGAGCAAAAAATGAACAATTTGGTACCACTATCCAAAATTGAGCAGAAGAAAAGCTTAGTGAATTTAAAAACTAAAAACATCCTCTAAAGGATGTTTTTATTTGGCTTCAATCACTTTGAGGTTGGCATTAAGAATCGGTTGATCGCAAATTATAATCACTTCATTTTTATTGACATCAACTTGAACTTTATTCTTTTTGTTAACTTTTGAACTGTCTAAAAGTACATAAGTTGTTTTAGAACTACTAATAACTTTCTCTTTAATGGCAGCTTCTTTAACATTTGTGGTGTACAAAGCATTGTCTTCATAACCATTCATTCCAATAAAAGCTTTGTTAAAATTAAAACTTGAAATATATTTTAAAGCAAGTTCTCCGACAATAGCATGAGTTGATAACATAATTTCACCCCCGATAATATAGAGTTTTAAATCTTGTTCCATTAAGTGTCGAGCAATTGAGTATCCATTGGTAACATAAGTTGCATTTTTGTTTAAAATAACATTTTTTACCATATACCCTGTTGTGGTTCCTGTATCAATAAAAACTAAATCACCATCCTGAATTTGACTTGCTGCTTGACGAGCAATTTTCTCTTTTAAATCTAGATTTAATTTTAATTTTTCTTCTTCAAAAGGTTCAGAAAAATCCTTAGCTTTCTCAATTACCTTAGCTCCTCCATAAACTTTAACAATTTTCCCCAAATCATTTAGTTCATTCACATCTGTAATAATTGTTTGAATTGTTGAATCTGTTAGTTCTGCTAAAGTTAGGTTTTTAACAAAACCCTTTTCTTTAACAATTTTTACAATTAATTCCCTACGTTCATCTCTTAACATCTTATACTCCCATCTTTTATTAATATACCATAAATATTTAGTTTCAAAAAATTTAAAAAAGTTTAAAATTTGTAAAATTGTTATATGATTATCTTGTATAGGAGACAAATTATGAAAGCAAAATTAAAAGAAGAACTTTTAAAAGCAAAACAAGGTAAATATGCAGTACCTGCTTTTAATTTCGATAACTTAGAAATGATGAAAGGAATCATTGAAGCTGCTGAGGCTGAAAAGTCACCAGTTATTTTAATGGTTACTGAAAGTGCAGCAAAATATATGGGGCTAGACTATGTTTTTGCCTTTTCACTAACTGCTGCTATCAAAGCCACTGTACCTGTAGTATTACATTGAGATCATGGTTTTGATATTAGTTTGATAAAAAGAGCCATTGATGCAGGTTTTTCAAGTGTAATGTTAGATTCATCTTTGAAACCTTTTGCAGAAAATGTTAAAGAAACTCAAGAAATTGTAGCTTATGCTCGCCAAAAAGGAGTAGAAGTTGAATCAGAAATTGGTCATGTTGGTGGAAAAGAAGATGACCGCAATTCATCAAGTAAGGGATACACAGATGTTCAAGAAGCAGTTGAGTTTGATAAACAAACTCAAATTGATGCCCTGGCAGTTGCAATTGGAACAAGTCATGGTCTATTTTCTGGGGAAATTAAACTTCAATTTGAACTACTTGCTGAACTTGAAAAAAACATTAAAACACCATTAGTTTTACATGGTTCAAGCCAAGTCCCTTTAGAAGACTTACAAAAAGCAATTGACTTAGGAATTACTAAAATCAATATTGGAACTGATTTAAAAATGGCTTGTGCTGAAGGTATTAAAGCTTGATTTAAAGAAAATCCTAATGGTTTTGATGCTCGTAAATATGGGCGCAATGGGGTTGATTTTGTTAAAGCAGAAGCAATTAAAAAAATCCGCGCTTTTAGATCAAACAATAAAGCCTAAAAAAAACTCCCAATTAGGGAGTTTTTATTAACCAATTTTAATTTTTGTTTGTACTTGTTCTGTGTCTTCTGTTTCATCTTCATTAATTGTTCCATCATCATTGGTAACAATTTTTTTCACAATGTTTCCTTCACTGTCTTTAACAACAAATTCTTGTTTGGTTGGTTCTTTTTTAGCTGTAGATTTTTTGGCAGTAGTTTTTTTACCTTTTTCTTCAACAACAGTTTTTGCATTTTCTGCCATTGCTTTTTGCTTGTTAGCAAATTCCATTGCAATCATCATCAAAACTTGTGAGTCATTAATGATTTTTTGGTGCATTTCTTTTGGACTACTATTCATTTTTTCTTCAAAAGCTTTTTTTACATCTTCTCCTGTGAAAATTTTACCTTGTAAACCAAAGTCATTAACTATTGCATCAATTTTTTCTTGAGTCAGATTTTGAATTGCTTCTTGTTGTTGACGAACAACTTGATCAAGTTTGTCCATTAATCCTCCAACAATTTTTTCTTGAATTAATAATTTTTGTAATTTTTCAGGTTCTTCTTTAAATTCTTCTTTTAATTCAGCTACTCGTCCTTCAACTGCAGTTCTTCCAAAGTTTTCTTTGGCAATTCCTCATTCAGTTAAAATTTCATCAATATCTTTTTCAGTAATATTGATTACTTTTTGTTTTGGAGGTGCTTGAACATTAATTGTTTGGGTTGGTTCATCAGCTTGTTGTCCAGAACTAATAAATGATGAGTTTAGACGATCAATTGTGTCTCGAGCAATATTAACTTTCATACGGTTAAATAAGCGAACTGATTCTTCAACATACTCATGTAGTGGGTTGTTTTGTGCATATTGTTGCAAGTAAATTCCACTTCTCAATTTTTGAGATAAGTTAATGTGTTTAGTTCAGTAATTATCAAAACATTGAATAATGGTTCTTCGCTCCATTTCAGATAAAACATTTGGTGGTACACCATCAGTTTTAGCTTTATACATTTCCATCATTTTTTCTTGAATTAATTTTGCAATTTCTTCTTTATGTAAACCTGCAAGGTCATCAACTTTAATTGCATTTGGTAAAACATAAATTCCATCAATTTTTTTAATAATTAATTCATTACTGATACTTCTAACTCCACGAATTAACTCTGAACTTTCATCAACTAGTTCATAAGCAATTGTGTATTGGAATCTTGAAAGCACCACACTCAAATCTGCTTGATTTAAAATATCATCACGTTGAGCATACATAGCTTCACGTTGTTGAGATAAAATATTATCATAGTCTAGAACATTTTTACGTTGATCAAAGTTCAGTCCTTCAAGTTTTTTTTGAGCATTGGTAATTGCTCGTGTAAACATTTTTGACTTAATGTGATCATCTCCAAGTTTTAAGAACATATTTCTAACTTTTGGTGCTGTAAACCTTACCATTAGCTCATCTTCCATTGAGATGTAAAATCTTGATGTTCCTGGATCACCTTGACGTCCAGCACGTCCACGCAACTGGTTATCAATTCTTCGAGCTTCATTTCGCTCAATCCCCATAACAAACAGACCTCCAGCAGCCTTAGTTTCTTCAGTTAACTTAATGTCAGTTCCACGACCAGCCATATTAGTAGCTAATGTAATAGCGCCCTTTTGACCTGCTTTTTCAACAATTTCTGCTTCACGGTGGTGGTTTTTGGCATTAATCATTTCAAATTTTAAATTTGCTTTTTCTAATCAACGAGCAACTTGTTCAGAAGATTCAACACTGGTTGTTCCAATTAGAATTGGTCTACCAGTAGCATTAATTTCTTTAATATCATCAACCAAGTGCTTTAACTTGGCACTTTTTGTAGCAAAAGTTAAATCTGGTTCATCTCTTCTAACAACTGGACGGTTGGTGGGAGTCGCAATAACTCTAGTGTTATAGATTTTTAAGAATTCTTCTTCTTCAGTTTTTGCAGTCCCTGTCATACCTGCTAATTTACTGTACAAACGATAGAAGTTTTGGTAAGTAATAGTGGCCATTGTAGTAGTTTCTTCTTCAACACTAACCCCTTCTTTGGCTTGTAAAGCTTGTTGTAAACCATCACTATATGCTCTTCCTGGCATTGTTCTACCAGTAAATTGGTCAATCAAAATGATTTCATCATTTTGAACAGTATACTCAATTTCTTTTTTAAAAGTAAAGTTTGCTTTTAAAGCATTCATAATTAAGTGAAAAATTTCAGTATTTCTTACATCAAACAGATTGTCAATACTAAAGTATTTGTGAGCTTTTTTGATACCTACTTCTGATAAGTAAACTTGTTTTGATTCTAAATCAATTTCTGCATCTTCAGGTTCTTTTAGTGTTTTTGCAAAAGCATCTGCTGCTTTATACAAGTTTACACGGTTTTGAGATCCACCTGAAATAATTAAAGGTGTACGGGCCTCATCAATTAAAATAGAGTCAGCCTCATCAATAATTGCATAATTAAGTTTTCTTTGAACTTTTTGTCCTAAATTGTAGACCATGTTATCTCTCAAATAGTCAAAACCTAATTCAGAGTTAGTTGTGTAAGTAATATCTTGAGCATAGGCATTTCTTTTTGCATCTTTTGATAAACTTCTCCCATTTAACCCAACAGTTATTCCTAAAAAACTAAAAACTCGACCATTAATCTCGCTATCCCTTGCTGACAAGTACTCATTAACTGTAACAACATGCACACCTTCTCCTGGTAGTGCATTTAAGTAGGCAGCAAATAGACCTGTTAAGGTTTTACCTTCACCAGTTCTCATTTCAGAAATATCACCTTGGTGTAAAATAATACTCCCAATTAGTTGGACTTTGTAAGCTTTTAGATTTAGAATTCTAAAAGCTGCTTCACGAACAACTGAATATGCATCAATTAAAAGATCATCAAGGGTTTCGCCATTTTTTAAGCGTTCCTTAAATTCATCGGTCTTATCTCTTAATTGTTGGTCTGAATAAACAGAGTATTTTGCTTCATTTGCTATTATTGCCTCTGCAATCTTCCCATGATTTCTTATGATTCTTTTATCATTTGCCATTTTTAAAACTCCTTTTTTAAAATTATTATTAAACAACAAGATAATTATATAATTTTTTAGACACAAATTATACTTAAATATCAAAAGCACCCAAATATTTTAAATATTGCTAGTTTTAAGTGTTGCAAGGTCTAAATTATTGCAATTATTATATCTTATTTCATTTGCAAGTAAGTAATTATTTTAAAGACTCTCAGTAATACAAAAAAACCTTTTTTTGACAAAATCCAGCTACTTTAACCTGAACCTTTTTGTCAAGAAGAGATAATATTATTCTGCTAAATGATCAATTTTTGAATAATCATGATTGATAATTTCTTTAAAATTAAATTTTTCATTTTCATACTCAAAAACAATGATAGAACAGTTGGTAAATCTAGGAAATGTTTGTCCTTCTTTGATTTGACTTCTAATAAATTGTGCTATGACAATCCCATGGGTTACAATCAAAATTTGTTTTTCAGCATCATTAGCTGCAATATCACTAATAGTTTTCACAACCCTATTTTTAAGTTCTGTATCAGTTTCACCACCAGCATACTTGAAAAAATCCCCATATGGTGAAGGTGGGTTTAAAAATTCAGGTTGAGCTTCAAATTTACCAAAACTTTGTTCTTTGATTCCTTTTAGTCTATGGTAAGGAATTTTGGGAACTACATTTTCTAAAGTATCTGAAGTTCTTTCTGAAGTTGAACAATAACCATGTTTAAAGTCTATTTTTTTATTTTTAAATCACTCCCCAGCAATTTTTGCTTGAGCAATTCCATATTTTGTTAATGGTGAATCACATCAACCTTGCATTCTTTTTAATTGATTAAACATAGTTTGACCATGTCTCATAATATAAAGTGTCTTTTTCATTTCTTTGCCTCTATTTGTCTTCCACAATTAAATTATAAAAGAATATTGGAAAAATTAATGTTAAAAATTAAAAAATACACTCCCAGGTTATTGGGAGTGTATTAAATCAACTATTTGTTTTTGTCTAAAATTTCCTTTAATGTATCCATTTTGACATCTTTTTTTTGTTCATTGATTTTAAAGAACTCATCAATTGACATAGTTATGTAACTAAAAACCTCTGGATCATCAACATTTGCTACTCGAAATTTTAATCCTTGTTTTGCATAGCCTCAATAATCAATGGTGTTAACATCATCAACCAAGGGTTGCACTTCATCAACATAGTAGTTAAAAACAGTATTGTCTGAGTATTTTTGTTTAAAGTGTCTTGGGGCAAAGTTCACTTCTTGGTTTTCACCATTAATTGCTACTGTTTTTTGACCATCATAAATATATTTAGCAACTGATTTGGCCATATTGTGAGCTCCAGATAGTGAACCCCTTTCAGTATCACTTATGTCTCCCAAGTTGCCTATTTTTTTTGCTTCTTCTATGTTTGGGGCTGCATCTGCTGCTTTCATTTGAGCCACAATACCGCCATCAAATAATTTTGCAGCATTTGTTCCACTAACAATAAAACCATAACCTTTATCAGAACTATTAAAAGTATTAACATAGTTTTTTATTTCAGTCAGAGAGAAGTTTCCTGTGGGTTGACTTAATTTATAATATTCAAATTCTTCTATAGTTAAATCTTTATTTGAGTCAGTACTAGCATCATAAATTCCATAATTGCTGTAACCAGTTGGTGCAGGTAAAGTCACTTTATACATGTATTGACCAGTTAATTTTTCACCTGTATGACGTGCTATAACATCATGGTATGTTGGTACAAAAAAGCCTCCAAAAAATTTCTTGTCACTTTCATAGACTCTATCTGCAAAAATGTTTGCACTTCAAAATGAATCAAACATTTGCTTGAAAATAACTCTTGCATCATACAACTTAGTATTTAAGTTAAACTTTTGACTTGAAGTTAAGATGTTGTCTAATTGCACTTGCAATTCACTGACAACTGCAATAACATCTTTGGTTTGATCAATATTTTGGTTTAACTTAACTTCAACTTTACCTGGGTAATCAGCTTTTAAATTTAATTTTGTTTTGAAATCAATTGTTTCATTAATGTTTTCAAAGTTCTCTGAAAAAATTGCATTCTTTAAGTCATCAACCACAATAACATTGATAGCATTATTTTTGTTTCAATTAAAAATAATTGTTTCACCAACATCTCCATAGGTACAAACAAATTTTATAAATGAACCCTCAATAACTTCAAAAGTTTTTGGGGTGATGACTACTATTTCTCCTTCAAATGAAAATTTTAAATCTTCTAGTTTATTAAATTTTTCAACAATTTGTGAACTAATTTTTTCTAATTCACTTTTGTCAGTATTTTGAACAATTATGTCTTGACTAATAATGTCATGGTGCTGTAATAAATAAGTTAAAGCACCCCCATTTGTAAAATCCTTTTCTAAATCTTGTTCTGAATTTTGATCAGCTTTGGGATTACATGCTACAATTTGACCAGCAGCCATTGTCGATATACAAAAGCTCCCTAAATAAGTTAATAGTTTTTTCATATTTTTCCTCCTAACTTAATGATTTATACCTCTAATTGTGATTTTAAAATCATTTTCATCATATTTGTTAATTGCTTTAACAGCAATTTTATCACCAAGACTTAAGTCAATGTTTTCAACAAAGTAAGCATTAGTTCTTGTAGTTCCTAAAATTTTGTATTCTCCATTAACAATTTGATAAACTTCATATCTTTCAACAGTTCCTGGTGCTGCATCTCAATACATTCTGATATTAGCAGTGTTAAAGTCATGGTCTTTAATTAAATATTCATATTTGATGTCATCAACAAAGTCCAATTTACTTTCTAGACTTGGTTTTGTTACTGCCAATTCACCTAGATCTACAAAGACTTTATCTAAATCTTTTGTTCCTGTAAATGAAATTCCAATTTCAGTTAAAGTGTCACCACTAAATTCGCTTAAATCAGTTTCTAAGTCATATCAATTTTGTGAACCTTTAACAAATTCAACGCTGGTTGGAGTTATTGTTTTTTCTCCTCCATTAGCAAATTTTAATTCAAAGGCAAAATTGATACTTGGGTCAGATTTAGTAATTAAATCAATAGCTTCTCTCATTGCAGAAACTTTCATTGAAATTTTTTGGTTTGAAATTTTCATATTTGAACCAAACAATTTAGCTTTAGTTTTACCATTGGTTTTTAAGTTTCCACCAATATATTTGGCATTGTTTTCATCTCATTCTTTTGCAGCAAATGAAACACTGTTTCCTTTGGCATAAGCTTTTTCATAACTAAAATCAGCTCCAAAGTTATTGCCATTAGTATTTTCAACAATCCATTGGTAAGTGGGCATGATGTCTGTGACTCCTCGGTGGTTTCAAATAAATTGTTCATCACTGACTTTTTGACCGCCACTATAAAAGTCAATTCCATTTCCTGTTGAAAAATTAGTACTAAATTGTTCTCCAATAATTGGGGTTCTTTCCCCAATTATTGGAGCTATTCCTGTTTCTTTATCAGTTACTTGTGATGGATCTCCATGAGGTCCAACAAATAAGGCTTTATCATTGTCTCTAAAGTTTTTTTGTTTATTGATTGATTGCTTGATGCCAACTCCACTACCTTGGGCAAAATCTTTATAAGTGTCTGCCATGGCAAATGAAGCATAAGAAGTGCTGTAACCATTTTTACCTTTAACTTCATAGTTAAAGTCATAGTTTCCTTGTTTTAAAGAACCTCAATATGAGTTAATATTAATCATAGTGTGATTTTTAAAAGCATATTCTTTATCGTTAGCATTTTCTAGTTTTTGGCCATTACTAAAACCAAAGTCACTAATATAGTTATCAGCTCCATTAGTTAAGTAATCTGTTGCTAATTGGTCTCCATAACCCAAAGCATTGTGATACATAACTATTCTTTGCTTTTTATTTTGTTGTTTTACTTTAGCAGAGTACTGTGCCATAACAGCAGTTACTTCTGCTTCATCAACAGTTCCTGGGTTAGCATTAGCTTGATTGTTTCAAAATCATCCATCAAAGCCAAAGTAGTCAGCAACTTCTATGTGTTTGTCAACAATTTTGTAGTTTCCAGCTTCATCTTTATCAAAGAACCCTTTTAAAGCATCTGCTGTTAAACCAAAAAATCCATCAAAGTAAATTATCCCCAACATTTCTGTTCCATTGGTGTGAGCAGCATCAATGATGTCAGCACTTGGTAAAACAATAATTCCTTCATTAATGGCTCCAGCTCAACCTGTGTATTCATCAACATAAGATCAATTAGTAAAATTATAACCATCAAAGTTATGATTTCCTTGAGCTGGAGTTCCTGAAGTGTTTTTGTTAACTACTCCCATGGCATGATGGCGAGTAGTACCTGTTTTATCTTGATTTTGGTTTGACCCTGCAGCTTGTTGTCTAGTTGCTAGAGGGACACTAGCAACATTAAATTTAGCATCTTTATCTGTTTGTGGATTATAGTTCATAAAACTATTTATTAAATCACTTTTATCAGAATAGCCAAACTCACTTTCTTTTTGTCCTTTTGGCATCCAGTACTTGGCAAAAGGCACTCCATCATTTTTTTGTCTTGAAATGTCTGCTGTGGTTTTATACCCTGTTGAAAAGTTCTCTGAGAAGGTTAGGTTTTCTCCTGAGTTTTCTGGGTTGGCATTTTTGCAAATGTCTTTACATGTTCATCTAGTTTAGGTTTGTTAGTGCTTCCACATGATACAACTAGTGATATGGGAGTTGTGACCAAACTTAAACCAGCAAAAATTTTTAATCAATTGGTAAGTTTTTTCATATTTTTTTCCTCTTTTCCGCTTTCATTTTATTACCAAAAATGACTTAAATTCAGAACCAAATTCCGTATTTTACTCAATTTTTAGATAACTTCTCATCTAAATTGTTTTACTTATTTTTGAGCATTTTTTTATTAAAAATAATAAAAACTCATTATGTCTCTTTCATTTTGACAGGAAAAAAGGTAGAATATTATTGTAATGAAAGGGATTTTATATGAAAGTTCTTCAAGAAAACAAGGTTTATATGTTTGAAGAAGTCATCTTAAAGTCAAGGTTCATTACTTACATTGGTATAGTTAATACCAAGACTGAATTAGAAAACTTTATTAAAAAACATAAAAGCACAAGTGCTCGACATAATTGTTGAGCATACAAAATTGGTTTAGAAAATAACAATTATGGTTATAACAATGATGGGGAACCTACTGGAACTGCTGGGGAACCACTTTTAAAGTTAATACAAGTTAATGAACTCACAAATGTAGTTATTTTTTGTGTTAGATATTATGGGGGCATTAAACTTGGAACTGGAGGCTTACAAAGAGCTTACAGTAATGGTGCCATTCAATTATTAAAAGATGTATTGGTTCGAGAACTACAATTGTTATTCCATGTCAAAATAAAATTCAAAATTTCACAAATTAAATTTATTACTAATACTTTAAACAATCTTGAAATTATAGATCTAAATAAATTATTTGAAGATGATTGAGTAATTTTTGATTTTAAAATTACTGATTTAAGTTTTTTAGCAGCAATAAAAAGTTATTGTGAAATTATCTATCAATCTCAAGCATATTTTTAGAAAGGAAAAACTAGTATGTCTACACAACAAGAAGAAAGGAAAAAAATAGTTCTTGTCGACGGTTACCACCTGTTGCATAAGGGTTATTATGGTTCTTTAAAAAGAAAAAAAATAGCCACAAACCGTAATGGTATTTTAATTAATGCTGTCTATGTTTTTGTAGCCAAAATCCAAGAAATGATTGATAGTGGTGAATACTATACAGTTATTGTAACTTTTGATGTTGGCCAAGAGTGCTGAAGAAAAGAATTATATCCAGCATATAAAGCCACAAGAAAGGACACCCCTTGTGATTTAGTACCCCAAATGCAATTAGTTAGAGACTTTTTAACTGCAGCAAACATTCCTTGATATGAAAAATCTAAATATGAGGGTGATGACATTATGGGTACAATCAGTAGGATTGCTGTTAAATTAGGTTATGATGTTGATATTATTTCAAATGATAAAGACACCTATCAATTAGTTTCAAAAAATGTAAATGTTATTTCACAACAATCAAAAAAGGCAAAAAAAGAAATAGTAACTGAAAAAGAAGTTTTAGAAAAATATGGTTGTCGTCCTTGTCAAATACCAGATATGAAGAGTTTAATTGGAGACCATTCTGATAACATCAAAGGTATTCGAGGAATGCATTTTAGTACGGCAGTAAAGTTAGTGACAAAATACGGATGTGTAGAAAATATGTATAAAAATATTCATGAATTTCCTGAAGAGCACAAGCAAAAGTTATTGAAAGCACAAGATCAAGTCCTTCTGAACAAAAAGATTGCCCGTATTTTAAAAACAGTAGACATTGGTAGAGTTAACTTTAAACCGCTTAATGTGAACTATGTTCGTTTTATGGGATTTTTAAAAAGAGAGAAAATGTGAGCTTTCACAAAAGTTATTGAAGAACGTGCTGAAAAACAAAAAGTTGAATGTGAAAAAAATATCAATGAAAGAAAAAAACAAGTGAAAGAAAAATAATAAAACCCCTTGCTCGGCAAGGGGTTTTTGTTAAGCAATTAACTTTGCTTAAATACGTTCTGCTTTAATTTCCTTATCATGTAAATCATTGAAGAATCTGTTTTTAAATTCTGTTAAGTTTTCATTTGTTATTTTTTCAAATTCTTCAAGTTGTTTTACCAAGATACCATAATGATTTGAAATCTCTGTTTGTAAAAGTTTTTCTTTCTCATCCATTGATTTTTGTGTATCTAAAATTTTTTGATTTAAATCATTAATTCTAGTTTGTTTTCAACTTTCAAGATTTGTCATCATCATTTTGGTTTTTTCATCAACACCACCAAGACTTGCCAATTGTTTTTGCAATTTGGCATCTAGTTTAGCTTGTTTGGTTGCCTTAATTTGTAAAAGACGATTTAAAGTAAAATCTAAATTTTCATTTCTTGCAGTAAGTTTACCATAAGCCTTAGCTGCAGGTGCAAGCTGTTTTAAGTTAACAATATCTTTTTTAATAGCTTCATAAGTATTATTAACATTTGCTTGACGTGGAGATTCAATTTTTACTAACTTATTATTCAATTTTTGTCTAAAGTCTTTATCAGTTTTTAGTGCGTCGTAATTTTTTGTAAAATTTTTAATCAGCTCGCAAGCTTCACTATCTACAGATTGTAAGCCATTAGCTAGACTTTGTAATGTTTTTAATTCATTTGCAAGGTCTAGATTTTTTCTATTACCAAGAATTTTTTTGATTGATTTTTTTGCTGCAATTGCTTGAAAATCATTTTTGCTTGCAAAATATTTAACACTGTTTAAATATTTTAGTGTTTTTAAAGCAAGTAATTTTTCAGATTTATGTTCAACTCATAGTAAATAAGTTAAACCAATTCCTAAAGCAAATGAACCTAGGTCTATTAAAATTGCAGCAACTAAGTCATCAGTATATGCTAGGAAACCAACAATTCCTCCAAGACCAGCTAGATTATCTAAATCAACTCCAAAGATTCCAATTAATCAACCTCCAATTGCACCAGCAATTGTTCCAGTAATAAATGGTAATCCTTTAGGTAAGTTAACTGCATAAATACAAGATTCAGTTGGTCCTGAAATAATTCCAGGTACTGCTGCAGCAATTGCTGCAGATCTATCAATATTTTTTTGTGATTTTAAAGCAACTCCGATAGTTGCTCCCATTTGTGCTCAAGCAGCTGCAAATGCTGCTGCTAAGAAAAGAGATGGTCCTGAACTCATGGCAGTAACAGCTGCAAAGAACAAGATATTGTGAACACCTAAAACCACAAGTGGTTGTCAAGTTAATCCTACAATCATAGTTCCAATCCCAATTGGTAGAGTCATAAATCAGTTAAAAGCAACTAACATTGCATTTTCAACAATTCCCATAATTGGTCCCATGACAAAGAATGCTAGCAAACCCCCAACCAATAAGGTTGCTAAGGGATTTAAAATAAAGTTGGCAACTGGATGCAAGTATTTTTCTAAGGTTTTTTGGCCATAGGCCACTAAAACTCCCATAACAATAAAAACCAACATTGTTGAGTAATAAGGACCAACTTTAATATCTCAGTTTCCAATTGAAAACATTAAGACTCCACCTCCAATTAGGACTGGTGAAATCATAATCAATCCTAAGGCAAGTGCAGTTGGAGTTTTACCACCACAATATCTAACAGTAGATCACATGGCAATAACTCCCATCATTTTAAACCCAGTTCCTGCAATGACATCTAAAATATAATCAAAGAGGTTATAATCAACTCCTAAAGTCATATTGCCATAATCAGGAATAACCACAGCTCCTGCTCGATATAATAGCTGTTGTAGTGCTAAAATTAGCCCCACCCCAATCAAAAATGGAATCAAGGGACCAAATATTGCTGATACAGATTTTAACAATTTTTTTCAAATTGAAAATTTGCTAGTATCTGTTTGAGCATTAACTACAAAACCTCCATTATTTGGTTTAGTTGTTGTTTTATTTAAATAGTTTTTAAAATCTGAAGTTAATCTAGAAACTTCTGCCCCAATAATTAGTTGCAATTCTCCATTGGCAAATAATGCACCTTTAATGATGGGGATTGCTTTTAAATTTTCAAGATTTGCAAGTGTGCTATCATTTAATGTGATACGCATTCGGGTTGCACAATGATAAACATCTTTAACATTGTTTTCACCACCAACTTGTTGAGAAATTTCAACAAGGGTAACAATTTGCTTAGAATCCTTACTCATTTAGATACCTCCTTTATGAGAAAACTCATTTATCTATTTTGGAGAATTTGCAATAATTTTTATTTATATATACTTAATTATGAAAATATCTCCTTAGTTTTATTGTAAACCAAAAGTTTAAAAAAGTTTAAAAGAATTTAAAATACTTTAAAATGACCTAATCAAGTGAGATCTCTAAATATTTACTGTTAAATAAAAAACCATACTACTTGGTATGGTTTAGCTAAATGTTTTATTTACTGATAAAATCCAGGGTTTTATAGATGTAATCATCTAAATTTTTATGCATTGAGCTAGAATGCTTTGCATTGTCATATAAGATTATTTCACTTTGTTTTGTTTTTTCAGTAAGGCTTTTTAAATGATATAAAACCAGAGAATTGTTATACATAATAAAGTCATCTTTTTTACCATGAATAAACAAAACCTTTAAATCACTAATGTCATTATCCTCTTTTAATAGATCAACATCTTTAATATTTAATTTTGCATATCTTCTAAAGTTTCGGTTAATCCCCAGTGACATTAATCATCATGGAATTATTAAGTATTTTTGTAAGAAAAATCTAATTTGAGGTACTGCCTGAGTAAAGGGACAATCTGCAATTAACCAGTCAACTTTATTTTTTTCATAATATTTTTTAGCAAAATATAATGAGGTTGTTGCCCCCATGCTTGTACCAAAAACCCCAATCTCTTCCACCTCATAGGTGTTTTTTAATCACATAATAACATCATTTAATACTTTGGAGTTTGTCAAACCAAAGTCTGAGTATTTGCCATAAGTCAAGCCATGGGCAAACCCATCAAAACAAACAATGTTATAGCCTTTATCATAAAGGTGAAAGACATTTCTTAAACCCATATATTTGTTTCTTTTAAAACCATGCAATCCAATTACCCATTTTTTTGAATCTTTATTTCTCACCATTAAAGCACTAATTAGTTCATTTGTAGGTCCAATATTAAACTCTTTAATTTGATTTTCATTAATATTAAAATTCTCAATTTTTTTTACTTTCAAGTCATAGAGTAAATGTTCATAGGTATTAAATTCAACACCATTATACTTTCCACTTCTTGTGTATTTAAATAAATATGGCACAAATGCTATGGAGCAAATAATTGACAAGATTAAAACAATGGGAAAAAGAATTATCATAATTGTTATGTTAAATCAGTTGTAATGATATCTTTTTATTTTTTTCAAACTTTTTTTGTAGTCCATTTCCATCATTCCTTTACATTATTTTAATCCAAAATTTTAAAAAATCAAACCACCAGATTATGACAAATTATCTTGGCATTTACTTGTATTTATAGTTTAAATAAAAAGAACATCTCTTAATACAATTGTGATAACAAGATCTAATTATCTTGAGACAATTTTACTTTAGATGTTCACTAACGGGTTTTTGTGTTAATACAATAGTACTCAATTTTTAAAATTCTTAGTCAGTAGCAACCCATTGTTGAAAAACAATAGATTATGAGTGGGTTGTTACTATTTTTTTAATTAAAAAATTAAGTGTTTTCTCAATTAATTTGCTTGAGCAGTATTGCTATCTCCTAATGTTTGATTTGATGCTTGATCAACTTGAGTTGGTTGTCCTTGTTGTGAAGCTGGTTGTTCAGGTTGATTTTGATCAGTTCCAGGGTTTGTTGGTTGTTCAGTTTCAGGACCTGATGGTTTTTCAGGTTGAGGTTGCTCAGTTTCAGGACTAGTAGGTTTTTCAGGTTGATTTTGATCTGTTCCAGGGTTTGCTGGTTGTTCAGTTTCAGGACCTGATGGTTTTTCAGGTTGAGGTTGTTCAGTTTCAGGACTAGTAGGTTTTTCAGGTTGATTTTGATCTGTTCCAGGGTTTGTTGGTTGTTCAGTTTCAGGACCTGATGGTTTTTCAGGTTGAGGTTGTTCAGTTTCAGGACTAGTAGGTTTTTCAGGTTGATTTTGATCTGTTCCAGGGTTTGTTGGTTGTTCAGTTTCAGGACCTGATGGTTTGTCTGGTTGAGGTTGTTCAGTTTCAGGACTAGTTGGTTTATCTGGATTTGCTGGTTCAGGTTTACTTTCTGCAACTACCAATGTAGTTTCTCCTTTAAACTCTGCACTTTCCTTTGCAGTGATTTTAATTTGATCTAAGGCTACACTTTCATAGAAGCCATCAAATTTCACATCAGTATCTTTTCTTGTAATTTCAACAATAAAGTCTTTACCAATTTCACCACTTAATTTTGCAATTTTAAATACCCCTAAGATTTTTTCATAACTAAGTCCTTCAGCTACCTCACCGAATTTAAGACTTGATAGTTCAACTCTTTTATCAGTAATTTTCAAAGATACTTGACCACTTAAAAGTGCACTATCTTTAACTGCATAGACTTTAACAGTAGTGTTTTTAGTTATTAATCCACCATTATCATCTTTAATTTCAATATCGTAATCTGTTTTAATAGCTGCGTCTTTAACTTTTTCCTTAATTGCAGTTTCAATTTTACCTCTAACCTCTGAAACTCTAGAGTTTACTGTAACTTCAAAACCAGTTTTGAATATGTCTTCAATTTTTGTAATTGCATCTTTAACAGTATAAGTAGCTGGTTCTAATGCCACTCCATCAAGTTTTCCTTCAATAACAAATGTGAAGGTTTGTCCAGGTTTAGCTACAAAATCTTCATTGACAATTACGACATTTTGTGAACTGTCTTTAACAGTAAATTTGATGTTAATAGCTTTTCCTTTATAATTTTTCTCAGCCATTGCTTTAATGCTTTTTGTGATTTTTCCGTAATTATCATTTGCACTAATCACTAGTCCACTAATGTTTAGCTTTTCTTTTTTAGCGGGTTCTGGTTTTGGTTCTTCAGCTGGTTTTTCTTTTTCACCATCACCACAAGACACGATTTGCCCTGTAGTTCCTGCCACTAATCCTATGGCACTTATTAAACTAAGTAATTTTTTCATATTAGTTTCCTTTCAACTTTATTGTGTTTACAACTCATTTCAAAATAACATCTAGTTTTTTTGAATAAGTTTACCTAAGTAAATAAGTTACACAATAATAGTAAATTGATACATTAATTAAATCTTCAAACGAAAATAACTATGCAAAAAACATATATCATTTTATTAATTTGTTTTTTTGATGTTTTAGGTCACATCAGGGAATTAACTGTTTTGCCATCCTAAGTCCAGTTAATCTACATTATTATTACTCTTTATCCAACTTAATTTAATTGATAATTGATACATAGATATAATAACAAGACATTTGCCTTTTTTTCAAAAAATCTTAAACTTTTTTTAAATTAAAAAGCACTTGTGAGTGCTTTAGCTTAAACTAATTTTTTAGTTTCCATTAAATGATTTTTTTGATTTAATTCATCAATTAACTCCCTTGAAGCAATTCTGCTTGAATAAGCAGTAGCACTACCACAAACCACTGAAAATTTTAAAGCCTCATTAAAATCACTGGTATTAATATATTTGACAATAAAACCAGCCAACATGCTATCACCAGCTCCTGCAGCATTTTCAAGTTTTTTACCCCATTGGTAAATTCCACAAGTTACTATTGAATGCTGGTTGATTAAAACTCCACCCTTTTCACCTCTTGATAATAAAACATTTTGAGCACCAAGATCTATTAGTTTTTGAGCATATTCAAATAACTGTTTTTCTGTGGTAATTTTAACTTTAAATGTTTGTTCTAACTCATCCAGGTTTGGCTTAATTAAAAATGGTTTTGTTTGTAATGCTTGCAATAAACTTTCTCCATAAGCATCAACCACAAAATGACCTTCATTTTGTTTAACGGCAATACCAATTTTTTGATATACATCAGTTGGGCAATTACTTGGTAAGCTTCCAGAAGCCACCACATAATCTCCTGGCTGAATAACTTCTTTAAGATAAGCAAGTAATTTTTCAAATTCACTAGCACTAATTTCAGGACCGGGAACACTACATTCTGTTTGGAATTGATCTATTAATTTTAAGTTGATTCTAATTTCTCCATTAGTTGAAAATTTTTGATATTTGACATGATTTGCTTTTAAATCTTGTATAAAAAAATCAGCAAAATGCCCATTTAAAAAAACTATTGATTCATTTTCAAACTCTAATTCATTTAAAAGCAATGAAATGTGAATTCCCTTTCCAGCAGCATACATATCAGTTTGATATGGGCGATTTGTTTTGTCTAATTTAAGCTCTTTAAACTTTAGCACATAATCAATAGCTGGATTAAGTGAAATAGCATATATTTTTGGCATCTTAGTTACCCCCTTTTTTAACTCTACTTAAATTATATACCTTTTTTAAAATTATTTAAAAAAGTTTAAAAAAGTTTAAAAAATATAGTTCTTAATTTTGCCAACAAAAAAAGAACACTATCTAAATCATACAACAAAATTGTAAATTGTTGGGAATGAATATTAGTGTTCTTTTAAAAAATATCTATTTACCTGTGAGGTTATGCACTGCGTTAGCAACATGCTCAACATCAGTTCCAATAATGATTTGGAGACCTTGTTCTCCTAAACGCTTGACGCCATAAGCTCCTAAAGCTTTGATGTCTTTATCATCAATATTGGTTTGATTATCTTTTACAGTTAATCTTAGTCGAGTTGCACAGTTGTCCACTTTGACAATGTTTTCCATACCAATGATTTTGACAAGTCCTTCTGCCATAGTTTGGTATTTGTTTCCATCACCTTTTTTGGGAGCAACTTTTGAAACTGCAACTTCTTCTCCATCATCTTCTCTACCTGGAGTTTTAATGTCCATTTTTTTAATAACAAATTTAAATGAGAAGAAGTAAGTTGGGAATGCTAGTCCAGCCAGAGCAAACATTCATAATGGGTTTGAAAGTACTCCATAGACTCCACCTCTAGCCATTCCTGTGTAACTACTCATTCCTCATGATGAGGCAAATGAAATAATGTAGTCAATGAATCCTCCACTAAATCCAAATCCAACACGCATTTGCATTGCCACTGCAATGGCTGCAAAGACTGATGTGAAGAAGGCATTCATCACTCATAAGATTGGTCCTACAAAGATGAAGGCAAAGATCAATGGTTCATCGATTCCTGTTAGAGCGGCTACAACAGCAACTCCTCCCAAGAATGTCGCAACTTCTTTACGTTTTTCTTTTTTAGCACTGAAAATCATAGCTAGTGCTGCACCTGGTAATCCTCCTCAGAACATTGGGAAGTAACCAGTTTGGAAGTTACCTGAAATCATAGATTTTTGGAAGGCATTGATGTCCCCAAAAATTGTGTAGGTTCCATCACCAACTGAAATTGCCCCAGTTGGTAATGCACCTGCTCTAACAACAATGTAATCTTTAAAGTTTGATTCATTGATTGTTACATTGAATAATGAACTTAAAGCAGCTAATGCTGTTTCATTTGGTACTCCAGCTGGAGCAACGTCACTAAACATTATTACTTTTCCACTAAAATCAACAATGTGTCCACTAATTGGTAATTGGAATCACAAGAAGGTGTTAATAATGTGGTGTAAACCTGTTGGTTGTACAAGTCTGTTAATAAATGCATACAAGAATGCCCCTGGAATTGCCCAGGCATCTCCTGAAGAAATCTTATTACCAAATGAAACTAGACCATATTGGAATCAAGGTCAAATGATTGCAAATATGAAGGCAACAGGAATTGACAATACCATTACAATCATAGGTACAAATCTTCTTCCGCCAAAGAATGATAAGGCTTGAGGTAATTTGGTTTCTCTAAATTTATTGTATGATCAAGCTGATAAACAACCTGCTACAATACCTCCAAGAACACCAATATTTAAGATGTATGTACCTCCAATTTTGGTGAGCTTGCCATCAATTATTCCATAGTTTGGAACATAGAATAATTGTGATAAACCACCACTTACTTCTCCTGTCACTTTATCATGTACATCAAATTGAAGTACAGTTTTATAGAATAATGATGGTAATCCATTTTCTACTAAAAATGCAGTTAAAATTAAGTAAAATGCTGCTCCAACAAGTCCAGCTTCACCACGTTGGTCTTTAGCAAGACCAAAGGCAGTACCAATTGCAAAAATCAATGGTAATTGATCAAATATAGTTCCACCTGGCTTTTGAATAATGAATCCAAATCATCAACCTACATTATGTAGTGCTTCTTCAGTAGAATTCAGTTCAATCCCTAAACTTCCAAAACGATTAAGTAAGGCTGCAAAGGGAAGCAATGCAATCGGGTACATTAATGATTTACCAAGACCTTGAAGTTTTGCTAAAGTATTACTTCAAAATCTCTTTCATCCATTTGAACCTGGAGTGCTTATTTTTTCTTTTTTAGGCTGTTTTACTGCAGCCTTTTTTTCTAGAATTTTATCCATATGAATTCTCCTTTCCTAGAAATTATAGTACTAAAAGAAAAAAATAGCAACGTACTTTTACATTTTTTTGCAAAATGTTGCTATTATTTACATATTTCTACAAAGAATTGCACTCAACAGAATAAACTTATCAATGCCAAGGCAAAGACAATAAAAACTACTAGTCACCTTCTAAAAAAGACATAAATGAACCTTTGTTCATGACTTGGGGTAATGCTAATTCCTCTTTGTTTGTGTTTTTGGTGAGCTATCACTAAGTAGATGCACCCACCAATCAAACCCAGAGTACCTAAAATTCCTCCAACTAATAAATAAATTTCTAAATTACTCATATGGATATATCACAACTCCTTGAACTACCCTGTTTACTTCACCAGTTGGACAGGGATTGTCAGGGTTGAGCCCTTGTTGGATTGATTTATTTACTGCAAAAATTTGTAATAAATAAATGTATGCTAATCCAATAAAGATTTCTTCATGTAATTGTCCATTCAAGGTAACTAATTCTCCTTGTTTTGCTAAATTGTTTTCATCTAAAGCATCTAGCATAATCAGTTTTTTAATTTGTTTTTGTTGGCTTAATTCCTTAATTAAATCAAGATCATACTTTCTTTCATAACTACTTGCTGATACTAACATAAAAACAATAGTTTTTTCATTTAAAATTGATTTTGGACCATGTCTAAAAGCTAGGGTATTGTCAAAAAAGGCAGGAAATTGCCCTTGAGTTAACTCAAGTAATTTCAAGCGACTTTCTTGGGCAAAGGCTTGATTACAACCACTTCCCAAGTAAACAATTCTTTCAAAGTCTAAGTCTGACAATTTGTTTGCTTCTGTTTCAAGATAATTTGTTAGTCCTGAAAAGTTTTTCAACTCTGCATCTATTTTTTTAATGTCAAAGTCTGCTTGAGCAAGTTTAACAATACCTCAAGCTGCTAACATCATTCCTGAATAACTTGATGTCATTGCAAAACCCAAGTCATTTGCCTCTGCAGGTAATAAAAACATTTTTGTTTTTACTTGTTTTAAACCATTTTGATATAATTGTCCATCTTTATTACAAGTAATAATAATGTGCACAATGTCATCAACAAATTGATTAGCTAAATCAACTGCTCCAACTGATTCAGGCGAGTTTCCACTTCTAGCAAATGACACCAAGATTGTTGGCTTATTTAATAAATACTTTGTGGGAGCACTAACAATGTCAGTTGAAGCAATTGCTTCAGCATCAAGTTGATGTTGGCGACAATAACCAACCAAAGCATTACCAATAAATTCACTGGTCCCGGCTCCTGTAAAAATTACTTTATGATTTTTAAGTGGCTTTAAAAATTCAAGTCATTCTTTTTGGTTTGCTTGCAATTCATGCAAGACTTTTTCTCAAACTTGTGGTTGTTGTTTGATTTCTTTAAGCGTGTTATTACTCATTGTTTTTCTCCTTTATTTGGCAATAACTATGTTATTGAATTTTGTTAATAAGTCCTTGTTAATTTCTTGATCACTAATTACATTGGTAACATTAATCATATTAACAATGGGGTTGATAGCATAGTTGTTTAATTTTGTTGAATCTACCAGTAAATAGTTTTGTTCTGAATTTTCAATAGCCATTTTAATTACATTATTTTCTGGTAAAAAATCATCAAAGGCATTTCCAATTTTATCAAAAGCTATGGCACTATAAAATGCTTTGTGAATTCTAAATTCTTGAAAATACTTATTGGCATTTCCAGGAATAAAGACTTGTGACTTTTCTCGGAAAAGACCTCCCATTAAAACTACATCTTTGATATCGGGATTTGCTACTGCTTTTTGTAAGACTGATAAAGAATTAGTAACCAGTAATCTGATTGTCTTAGAGATATTGGTTACAAACTCTTCAATTGTTGTTCCTGCTCCACAATAAATCATATCTCCATCTTCTAAAAACTCATTTGCTTTTAAAGCTATCTTGTGTTTTTTATCTAAGTTTTTATTTACAACATTATCTTTAACTTGATTTTCATTACCAATGTTAACATTAATACCACCAAAAGTTAATGTGATGGCTCCGGTAACTTCTAATTCCTTTAAGTCTCTGCGGATTGTTGCTGATTTAATTCCCTCTTTTTCAAAAGTATCTAAAAAATCAGTCATAGTAATGAAACTATGTTTTTCAAGTTCTTTTAAATACAATTTTTTGCGTTCAATTTTATGCATTGTTTCATCTCCCATAAATATATTTTACTCCATTTTTTTATAATTATTATATTAAATGTAATATTTTGCAATATTTTGCAAAATTAAAGCAACCAATGTAACTGGTTGCTCACTGAGTTCTTAAAATTTTTCACCAGTTTTTTTACCTTTTTCATCAACTAAGTAAAGTCATTGAGAAAGAATTAAAACTTGATTTTGATTTACTCTTAGTAAACCACGATGCACATGCACATATTGAATTCCTTTGTCAGTTGCATATTTAACAACTCCAATTTTTAAGGTCGAAACAATAGAAGCATGTCTTGAATAAATGGTCATATCTCCAGCAACAGTTTGAGTGTTTACATATTCTACTTCTTTATCTAAATAAATCCCATTGGGGGTAATGATTTTTAATCTTAATCCACTCATTATTTTTTATCTAGATATTTTTCTCAAACTTCATCAACTGAACCAACATACATAAAGTATGTTTCAGGAACTTCATCAAGTTCTCCATTTAAAATTGCTTTAAATGAAGCTACACTATCTTTAACACCAACATACTTACCACTACGACCTGTAAATTTTTCACCAACCGTAAATGGTTGAGACATAAAGTTTCTGATTTTTCTTGCTCGGTTCACAACCAACTTATCTTCATCAGACAATTCATCCATTCCTAAAATAGCAATAATTGATTGCAAATCTTTGTATTTTTGTAGTGTTTCTTGAACCCTTAAAGCCACTCCATAATGTTCTTCCCCCACAACACTTGGATCAAGAATTCTTGAACTTGAACCCAGTGGGTCAACTGCTGGGTAAATACCCAGTGAGGCAATGGTGCGATCAAGTACTACTCTAGCATCAAGGTGAGCAAAAGTAGTTGCTGGAGCTGGGTCTGTTAGGTCATCTGCTGGAACATAGATTGCTTGAACAGAAGTAATTGAACCTTTTTTGGTTGAAGTAATTCTTTCTTGTAAAGCACCCATTTCAGTTGCCAAGGTTGGTTGATAACCTGCAGCTGAAGGCATTCTTCCTAATAGTGCTGAAACTTCTGAACCTGCTTGAGTAAATCTAAAAATATTATCAATAAATAAAAGTACATCTTGGTTCTTTTCATCTCTAAAGTATTCTGCAATTGTCAGACCTGTTAGAGCCACTCTCATTCTGGCTCCTGGAGGTTCATTCATTTGACCAAAAACTAAACTAGTTTTATCAATAACCCCTGCTTCAGTCATTTCATAGTAAAGATCGTTTCCTTCTCGGGTTCTTTCACCAACTCCAGCAAAAACTGAAATTCCACCATGTTTTTTTGCAACATTGTTAATTAGTTCTTGAACTAAAACAGTTTTCCCAACTCCAGCCCCACCAAACAACCCAATCTTTCCACCTTTTGAGAAAGGCATCATCAAGTCAATAACTTTAATTCCTGTTTCTAAAACTTCAGTTGAGGTTGCTAATTGATTATAGGTTGGGGTAGTTCGGTGAATTGGCATGCGGCGAGTTTCCACAGGAGGTTTTTCATCAATTGGGTCTCCCAAAACATTAAACATTCTTCCTAGAACTTCTTCACCAACTGGGACACTAATTGGTGAACCAGTATTTTTACCTTCCATTCCTCGGATTAAACCCTCAGTTGGACCCATAGCAATGGTACGAACAATGTCATCACCAATATGTTGAACTACTTCTAAAACTAATTTAGTACCACCATTATCAAGTTCAATAGTGTTGTACAATTCAGGAATTTCTGATTCTTTGAATCTGACATCAACAACTGGACCTAGCACTTGAATTATTTTTCCAATACTTGTATTCATATAATTTCCTCCCTCAACTAATTATCGCCTTGAGCATCTGCTCCAGCAACAATTTCACTGATTTCTTGTGTAATGTTTTCTTGACGTCTGCGGTTATACAATATGCTCAGAGATTTTGATAAGTCCTTACCATTCTTAGTAGCAGCTTCCATAGCAACTCGTCGACTTGCTTGTTCTGAAACCATTGATTCTAAAATGGTTCCAAAAATAATTGTGTTTAAATACAATGAAACACTTGTTTCCATAACAATGTCTGCATCAGGTTCTAAGATAATATCTTCTCGATGAGAAGCATGTTCTTCTTTTTTAACTATTGGAAAGACATCAATTATTGATGGCTCAAAAGTCGCATTGTTAATGAACTTGGTATAAATTATTTTAACTGCATCTGTTTCTTTTTGAGTAAATCAAGTCAAGATATCTGAAGCAATGTAAGAAGCTTCATCTGCAGAGAAATTAACATCTAGATCAGTTAATTCTTTTTTAATTTTAATTTTTTTAGAATTACAGAAGTTAATTGCTTTAGAACCAATTGCCACAACTTCATCATTGAGACTTAAATTTTCAGTAACTAATTTAAAAATATTTGAATTGTACCCGCCACATAAACCTAAATTTGAGGTGATAACTACTCACAAAGTTTTTTTAATTGGAACATCTATTTTTTTTAAATAAATTGAATCCTCAGTATTTGAAATTATAAAATTAAAAACATCATAAACTCCAGCCAAATACTGGTGGATGTCTCCAATTCTTTTTGAAAGTCTTTTTAATTTTGCAGTTGCTACCAATTCCATTGCACCAGTAATTTTTTGAATATCTTTAACTAAAGCGATTCTTCCTTTTAAAGCACTTAAATTAATCATTTATTTCAGCTTCCTTCATTCAGCTTCAGTTCCAAAATTTACTGATTTTCAATCTTTAACTGTTTTAACTACTCTTTTCAAAACTTTAACTACTTCAGTTTGAACCTGTTCAGTTAAACTTTCATCATAAGCTTTTTCAACATTTAATAATTTTAAAACTGCTTTACCATCTTCATCTTTTTCAAAGTGTTTAATAACTTCAGATTTAAAATTAGCCATTTCTTCAATTGGTAACCATTTTATGTATCTTTCCTTGATTGCAAGTAAGAAAATTGATTGCATGATTTCACTAAGTGGAGTAAACTGACGCTGTTTTAATAGCTCAACGATTTTTGCTCCATGTTCTAATGTTGTTCGAGTGGCATCATCAAGATCACTTCCAAATTTTGCAAAAGCTTGTAACTCATAGTATTGTGCTAACTCTAACTTTAAAGTTCCCCCCATTTGTTTTACAGCTTTAATTTGAGCAGATGACCCAACTCTAGAAACTGATAACCCTGTATCTACTGCTGGACGAATTCCTGAGTTAAACAATTGCTCTGATAAAAAGATTTGCCCATCTGTAATTGAAATTACATTGGTAGGAATATAAGCAGAAATGTCCCCAGCTTGGGTTTCAATAATTGGGAGAGCAGTAATGCTTCCACCACCAAGCTTTTCATTAACATTGGCAGCTCTTTCAAGTAATCTTGAATGTAAGTAAAAAACATCTCCTGGATATGCTTCTCTTCCTGGTGGTCGACGCAGTAGTAATGATAATGTACGATAAGCAATGGCGTGTTTTGATAAATCATCATAAACTATTAAAACGTCATCGCCTTTATTCATTCATTCTTCCGCAATTGTCACTCCAGTATATGGTGAAATATACTGCATTGGGGCTGATTCACTTGCAGATGCAGAAACCACAACTGTATAATCCATAGATCCTGCTTGTTTTAATTTTTGAACTACTTGAGCTACAGTTGATTCTTTTTGACCAATAGCAACATAAACACACTTTACATTTTTACCTTTTTGGTTAATGATTGTGTCAATAGCAATAGCAGTTTTACCTGTTTGACGATCACCAATAATTAATTCTCTTTGACCTTTACCAATTGGGATAATTGAGTCAATGGCAAAAATCCCTGTTTCTAAAGGTTGATCGATTGATTTTCTTGACATAACTCCTGAAGCAATTCTCTCCACTGGAGCAAATTCATTGTTAACAAAAGGTCCATTTCCATCAATGGGATTACCAATTCCATTGACAACTCGACCCAATAATTCATCTCCAACTGGAGTTTTGACAACTTTACCTGTTCGACGAACTTTACCCCCTTGTTTAATTTGTGAATCATCGCCAATAATAACGGCTCCAACTGCACCTTCTTCTAAGTTTAAAGCCATTCCAAAAACATTATCATTAAAAATTAATAGTTCACCCATCATAACCTTATCAAGTCCGAATAGTAGGGCAACACCATCACCAATGCTGGCAACTGTACCTACTTCTTGAACCACTACTTCTTTTCCATAGTCCAAGATTTGTTTTTTAATAACCTCAGTTATTTCATCTATCTTTAATGGCATATAATCACCCTATTTTCTATTTGTTAAAATTTTTCTTTTCAAATCAATTGCTTTTCCTTGGGCTGAAGAGTCATATTTTTGACCTTCAACTTCTACTCTAATACCTGCAATCAGTTCTTTTTTGATTACATTTTCAAGAAGAATTTGTTTTCCTAATTTTTCAGAGAATTTGTTTTCAATTTTTTGAATAATGTCTTGTGATAATGGAGCTACTGAATAAATGTATCCCTTAGCAACACTTTTTGCATTCAAGAGATCATACTCCACTTGTTTAAAAATTTGTTTAGTTGCTGGCACTAAGTTGCGCTCAACAATTAATAACAGTGTGTGCAAAAGGTTTTGGTCAATTTTACCTTTAAAAGTATTGACTAAAATTTTTTCTTTTGCTTTAAAATCTATGTCATGGTTTGCTAAAAAATCTATCAGAATGAAATTATCTTTAAAAACTAATTTAAGATCTCTTGCTGTTTGCAAGTATTCATCAATTTTATTTTGTTCTACTGCAATTGTGGCAATTGCAGTAGACCAGTTACGAATTAATGATTCTTTAATCATAAACTATAAGTTATTTAAAAATTCTTCAATTAGTCTTTCATTAACCTCTTGGTCAACATTTGTTTCCATAATTTTCTCAGCGGCAACAAAGGCAAGGTCAATAATTTCTTTTCTGATATTTTCTTGGGCTTCTTTTTTTTCATATTCAATAGCTTGCTTTGCATGGTTTTGAATATTTTGAGCTTCTGATTTAGCATCATTTATAATGTCAAACTTTAAATCATCAGCTTCAGATTTTGCAAGCAATAAAATGTCTTTTGACTCTTGTCTTGCTTTGGTTAAAATTTTTGATGCATCTTTTTTATCACGGTTTGCTAATGCTTGTTTACTAGCAGCATCATCTAATAGTTCGTTAATTTTTTTACGACGGTCTGAAACTAGTTTTTTAAATGGCTTGTAAACAAGTCTTGATAGAAACATGACAATAACAATTGTTGATAAAATATGGGCAATGAAATTTGGTAGATTCGGGAGCATTGCTTGTTTAATATCAATTATTCCTGGTGTTGAGCTCTCTGCAAATAGTATTGTTAAATTTAGCATTTTTATAACACAAATAAAATTAGTATAGCAGTTACAAGAGCATAAATAGCACCAGACTCACAAAATCCAGCAGTAATAATAAGTGTTGTTGTAATTTTACCAGCTACTTCTGGGTTTCTCCCAATAGCAACACAGGCACCATAGCCTGCAAGTCCTTGACCAATTGAGGCACCAACCATACCAACTCCGGTAAGTCCGGCACCAATTCCAATTAGTCCACGGTTAATGTCTTCTGCCATTAAAAATGGCAAGGTAGATCCCAATAATCCCCCTCATGTAATATAAAAGTTGGTTAACATTTCTGTAAACATTTTAATTTCCTCCATTGTCTTTCTTAATATATTTTATAATTAAATTTCAGTTTTTTCTTCATTTTTATGTTTATGAATTTTTATTTTTCTGACACGCAGTTTTTTGGTATTATACCTTTCAACTGGTTCAGATGAACGTTCATGTTCTCCATTTTTTGCATTTGCTCAATATGATAAGGTCAACATTGAGAAGACCAAACCTTGAATAAACCCATCAAATAGGTCAAAGTATAGGTGCAATCAAGGTAGTAGCGCTGTTGAAAAGAAGTTAAATCCCGCTCACCAGAGTTGGTCTTGATAGGCATTTGAAACTCCAAAGATTTTTCCTTGAAGATTGATTAAAACGGCATAAAATAATCCTAAAATAATTGATCCTGCCACAATGTTCCCAAATAACCTAAATGATAGAGATAAAATTGGCACAAATTGTGTAAAAATATCAATTGGATTATACATATACCTTTGAAAAAATAAGAATTTTTGGTACCTTAAACCATAATAATAGATAGCCACAAAAGTAACTATTGCCATTGCAAGAGTTACAGTTAATGAACTTGTTAGGGGTTCAAAACCTAGCAGAGCTATGATTGATGATACTAAAATGTATAAAAATAAGTACATAACATAGGGAGTAAGGTGCTTAAATTTTTTACCCATTACCCCAACAACCATGTTTTCAAATGATTGAACCATCGTTGCTGCTAAAACCATAAAACCACTTAACTCTTCGCCATCTTTGATATTTCTAATTTTTAAGTTAAAAATAATACTAAAACTACAGATAACTATTGTAGTTAATAGTATTGATGCAAATTGTGGAGTGAATTTATTCCAGTACTCTAAAAAGTTTACTAATAATAACGAAGGCATAATGACTCCCCCCTTCATATTTAACCTTATAAAAATTTACTTGTATCTTTACTTTATGAGCATTTGGTTAAACAATGCCACACTTAAAGTACCGATTAAGACACCAAAAATGTTAATTGCCTCTGACAAATAGACACTTATAAGGAATGGAACCGCATATATTCCTGTTCTTAGTATAGAAAAAAATATAAATTCAAATGGGTTTTCCTCTGAAACAAGCCTGCTTATGGAAAACCTTAAAAATATAAATGAAACTATGCCAAGAATTACAGCTAATAGTAGACCATAAATTCAAGAAACTGTGATGATATCTGTTATGATAAGTGCTGTAAAGCAAGCTGCTACCAATAAATAAAACAAAGTTATGACTCATAACATTGTTTTATTGGGGCGAATAATTTTCTTCATCATTATCAAACCTCTAAAGATTCCATCATAATAATACTACTCCCTTTATATATCTATGTCAATTTTATAACTTGATTTTATTGAATAATACTGTGTAGAAATGGCACTTTTGAGTTATGTAAAATTTATTATTTCAACTCATTACAATAAAAAAATATGTGGTTTTATTTTGCGGTCTTAATCTGATTTACAAAAATGCCAAAAAACAGATTTTAATTATAATCTGTTTTTTCAATTACTTAGTTTTAAATATTTTTATTCCAAATGGTTCTAAACTAATTTCAGTTCCATCTTCTTTCACGTTAGAAATTAAATCAATTTGATTTTTAAATGAACCTTTTACAGAGTTAACTTTTTCTGAGTTATTCATATAAATTATATATTCATTGTTTTCATCATATTTTTTGTAAACTACAACATTGGTTTTGACATCAATTGAAACAAAAGCAAAAGTTCCATAGCTTCCTAAAACTGGATGTTGTTGACGAACTTGAATTAAGTTTTTAAAGTACTTAAAGATTTTTTGATTTCATTTGCCTTGAACTCACTCCATACACTTACGGCACCAAGGATCATTTTCACCATTCATTCCAATTTCATCCCCATAATAAATACTTGGAGCTCCTGTGCAAGTGAATAAAAATGAATAAGCTAGTAAAAATTTATCAATGTTCTCTCCACAAGTTGTCAAAAGTCTAGCAGTATCATGACTGTCTAAGCAGTTAAACATTCCTACTTGAACATTATCTGGGTAGGTGTGCATTGCATCAACAACTCTATTTTGAAACTCTGCTGCCGAAATTGTTTGTTTTGCTATGAAATCATTAATGGCACTTGTTAAGAAATAGTTCATAACTCCATCAAATTGATCACCTTTTAATCAAGCATTTGCTTCAGTTCAAATTTCTCCAAGAATGTATGTTGGTTGTTTTTGATTGACTGTTTTGCGAAATGCTCTTCAAAATTCATGATCTACTTCATTAGCAACATCTAATCTTCAAGCATCAATATTAAATTCTTCAACTCAATAGCTAGCTACTGACAATAAGTATTCTTTTGCTGCTGGGTTGGCTGTGTTAAACTTTGGCATGTAACCTGTATAAGCAAAAGTGTAATAACTTAATTCTTTAACGCTATTTTCAACTCCACCAGCATCCATAGTTTCAACAGGAAATTTTTTAATGAAAAATCAATCTTTGTATTTTGAGTTTTGTTGATTTTTTACTACATCTTGTCAAATTGGACTACGATAACCAATGTGGTTAAAAACTGCATCCAGCATCACTTTAATACCTAGTTTATGACATTTATCCACTAATTCTTTAAATTTTGCTTTATCACCAAAGTCTGGATCAATTTCAAAATAATCAATTGTATCATACTTGTGATTTGTGTAGGCTTTAAAAATTGGGCATAAATATAATCCATTTACACCTAAATCTTGAAGGTGGTCTAAGTGATCTATAATTCCCTGCAAGTCCCCACCAAAGAAATTATTTGGAGTTGGATCTACTTGTCCTCAAGGTAAAACATCTTTGCGATTTAAACTAGGATCACCATTGGCAAATCTTTCTGGAAAGATTTGGTACCAAACTGTGTCTTTAATTCAACTTGGAGTATTTTGAATATCAATTGGGTTCATTCAAGGAAAAGTAAACCCATAACCCCCTTTAAGTAAAGTGGTCTTTTTGTCAATTTCAAAAAATCCTTTTTCAGTATAAAAAACTTTATCTCCACTTGTACCCTCAATTTCAAAAAAGTAAGTGGCTCTTTTGTCTTTTGGAGCAATGGTGATTTTATAATAATCAAATAATGAAGTTTCTCCAGATTTTTCCATAATAACCGTTTTGAAGTTTAATCCATCATTAAAATCAAATGGATCAGAATAAAACAAAGTAACTTTTTTTAAATCATTATGTTTTGCTTTTAAAATTATGTGTAAATTATCTTGGTCTTGAGCATATGCAAAATTACTTTTTGGCACATGCAAAATTGCTGTTCTTTCTATCATAATTATCTCTTCCTATTTTTCTATTTCTCCAGCCTTATAAAGTTTTTGAAAGTGACCTTCTACTTTTGTTAATTCTAAAAAGGTTCCAGTTTGTACAATTCCTTGAGCATTAGGTCCTAAAACAAAAATTTTATCAACATTTTTAATTGTGCTTAAACGATGAGCAATCACAATAGTTGTCTTGTTAACCATAATTTTTTCAAGTTCTTTTTGAATTACTTTTTCAACAATATTGTCCAAAGCACTAGTAGCTTCATCAAGAATTAGTAGATCTGGGTTTTTTAAAATTATTCGAGCAATCACAATTCTCTGTTTTTGTCCTCCAGAAATCAAGGTTCCTTTTTCACCAAGAATGGTTGTGTATTTTTGTGGTCAAGATTCAATCAAGTCATGCAATCCAGCTTTTTTACAAGCTGCCACAACATCGTCATTTGTGGCCTCAAAAATACCATAACGGACATTTTCATAAACATCTCCATATAAAATTTGGGGTTCTTGTTCAACGTAACCCACATGTCTTAAATAAGAATGTAAATTTAATGTCTTCAAATCTAAGTCATTAATTTTTATAGTGCCGATTGTTGGGTCATAAAATCTTAATAACAATTTAGAAATTGTTGATTTTCCACTGCCAGTTTCACCAACAAAAGCATAACTTTTACCTTTTTCAAAAACTAATGAAGTTGGAGGTAAAATTAATTTTTCAATTTTTTCTGGATAAGCAAAGGACACTCCTTGAAAACTAATATTGTTTATTTCTTGATTAAACTTAATCCCATCCTTAATGTTTTCACTTAAAAGTGATTCAGAGCGAACTACTTCATAAATTCTTTGTGTTGAAGTACTGGCTCTTGAAATCCCAGGAATAATTCCTGAAATTTGTCACAAAGGTCTGGTTAGAGCTGTTAGTCCAGCCACAAATGGTGTGATTAAGGCTGTAAAATAAATTGGATCTTTATCACCAAAAATGAAAATTGTACTAGCAATTGTGGCAAGGGCAATAACAACATCTGATATTATCAAAACTGTAATTAGTCATCCCCCAGTTTTTGCTACTGGTTTAAAGTTTTTAATATAAGGTAGGTGAATTTTTTTAATTCTTTCTTCTTCATATAATCGGGTTCCTGATGACTTGACCAATTTAATTGATCCAATTTTATCAGTTACATCTCCATTGATGTCAGTGATGATTGTTCTAATAACTCCAAATCTTTTTCGATAGTTTTTTACAATTAAAACCAAGAAAATAGCCATTAGATAAACTAATCCAACTGAAATTCCAGCAATAATTGAATTTATTAACATCAAAGTTACTGTTCCAAAAACCAAAACCATTGGAGCGGAAATAACATTGGCTAGTAGTCCATTAATTTCATTACCAATCACATTGGTGTCAGAAATTAGTTTTGTCATAATTTCCCCAATTTTTTTGTCTGAGTAATAAGAAATATCTTGTTCTAAAAGCTTGCTAATTAAAATATTTCTTAAATCAACTTCAATTTTAACAGAAATCATATTTCCGATATAATCTCTAAAGTATGTTCCAAAACACATTACCAACAAAACCCCACAAGTTATTACCATTCACCAAAATCATTCTAAACCATAATTTGTTCCGGCTTGACCATCAACATCATAAATTGCTTGTTGAATAATGATATTGGTTAGATATGATATTCTTGCAGTAAAAATTGAATTAATCACAATCAAAGTAATTAATATGCTGAATAAAAATGGGTATTTTTTTGAAAATAAATTAATTAACTTAAAGAATCCAAGTTCTGGTTTCATTCTATTTTTTAAGGATTCTTCAATTTCTTTGCCTTTTTTAAATTCATTTGAATTTTTTAACTTTTTTTCAAGTTCATAAAGATTTGCATCATGTATATTATCCATTCAATAACTCCCGATTCCTTTTTATTTTTTAGATTCTAGTTTCTAACAGAACCACTGTTTGTCATGCTTTTAATTTTAAATCAGCAAAACTATCATGAGTATTTAATAATACTTCTAAGCCTTGTAAATTTAAAACACTCAAGTCTAACTCTTTTTCACTTCAATTTGCTAAAATTTTAATAGTTTTTTGACCATTTGTGCGTGCATAGGCAAACAAATAAGAGTCATCAATTAAAGTTGGCACATACAGACTATTGGCAATTAGATCTGCATACTCGCTTTTGTTTCTAAAGTTTATTAAAGTTTTTAAATAATTATAAATTCCTGAGGGGTTTTTTAAATCATTTTCAACATTAATTGTTTGGTAATTTTCATTAACTTTAATCCAGGGTTTGGCATTTGAAAAACCAGCATTTTCACTACCATCTCACTGCATTGGTGTTCGAGCATGGTCTCGACCATTTGCTTTTAACCCTTGCATAAATTCTTCATGAGTCAATTTCTTTTCATCAAGTACCAAATCTTGGTAGGTGTTTTTAATTTCAACATCTTGATAATCTGTTATATTTTCTCAATTAGTATTTGTCATTCCAATTTCATCACCTTGATAAATGAAGGGTGTCCCTTCCATTAAAAACAAGGTTGTGAATAAAGTTTTGCTTGAAGCTACTCGAAATTCTTGATCATTTCCATATTTTGAAATCATTCTTGGTAAGTCATGATTTCCTAAATATAATGAGTTTCACCCAAGGCCATGTAAACCTTGTTGTCATTTTTTATAAACTTTTTTCAAAGCAATAAAATCAATTTCTTTGTATAAGTATTTTCCTAATTCAGATTGTAATTCAGTGATTTGTTCAAACTGAAAAATCATTGAAAATTCATCATTTTTTTCATTAGAGTACTTGATACCATCATCAATTGAGGCTCCTCAGCACTCTCCTACAGTTAAAAACTCTGCAGAATTTCAACTTTCTGCTCGTAAATCCTTAATAAATTGATGTAAGTTTGGACCATTTGAGTAGATTTTTTTATCGACTTCTTTACCAATTAAGTCAATAACATCTAGTCTAAACCCTTTGACACCAAAATCAACCCATCATTTTATCATTGCACTTATTTCTGAACGCAACTTTGGGTTTTCCCAATTTAAATCTGGTTGCTCTTTTGCAAATTGGTGAAAATAATATTGTTTGGTTGTTGAATCATATGTTCAAGCACTCCCACCAAAGATTGATTTTTTTTCATCAGGTTGATCTCTTCAAATATAATAATCTCGATAAGGATTAGCCTTGCTGGTTTTTGCTTGCAAAAACCAGTTGTGTTGATCACTGGTATGATTCAAAACTAAATCCATAATGATTTTAATTTGTTTTGCTTCAGCTGCTTTAATTAAATTTTTTAAATCAGCAAGTGATCCATAAATTTCATTAATGTTTTGATAATCAGCAATATCATAACCATTGTCAACTAGTGGTGAAGTGTAAATTGGTGTCATCCAAATTGCTCCAACTCCAAGGTCTTGTAAGTAATCAAGTTTTTCAATGATTCCTTTTAGATCACCAACACCATCATTGTTTGAATCTTTAAATGATTGTGGATACAATTCATAAACCACAGTCTTTTTTCATCATTTATCCATTTTTTTTATAAATTAACTGTTAAGACATCTTTTACTAAGTAATCTTGGTCATTAATGCTTAAAGTTAATTCTCCCCCTTCAACTAACTTAATTGTAGCCATTTTATTTGAAATTGTAACATTTAAAATGCGATTTCTAAAATTAATTCTAAACTCATAACCTTCTCATTGTTTTGGTAATTTGGGAGTAAAGTGTAGTTTATTTTCTCTAACCATCATTCCTGCAAAACCCTCAACAATTGCTAAATAACTACCTGTCATACTTGTAATATGTAATCCATCATCTGTATCATTATTATAGTTATCTAAATCTAGGCGAGCTGTGCGAGCATAAAATTCATATGCTTTATCTAGTTTGTCAATTCTGGCTGCGATTATTGAATGAATGCAAGGACTCAAACTTGATTCATGAACTGTAAATTGTTCATAAAAGTCAAAGTTATTTTTAATTTCAGTATTAGTAAATCTATCTCAAAGATAATAGATCCCTTGTAGAACATCTGCTTGCTTAATGTAAACACTTCTTAAAATTTTATCTCAAGATCAATTTTTATTTAATGGTCTTTCTGTTTTTGAAAGTTGATCTTTTGAAATTAATTCTTTATCTAAGAAGCCATCATGTTGAACAAAAATCCCTAGTTTTTCATCAACAGGTAAATACATTTTTTCACAAATATCTTTAAATTTATCTAAATCACTTTTACTCAAATTATACTTGGTAAAATCTAACTGATACTTTGTTAAACTTGTTAAAGTAAAAGTCAAACATCATTGTGCCATTAAATTTGTTAATCAATTATTGTTAACATTGTTTTCATATTCATTTGGTCCAGTAACTCCATGCAGCATATAAACTTTTTTAGTTGGATTTCAGTGGACACGACTAGCTCAAAATTTTGCCACTTCTACCATTACCTTAATTCCATACTCTTTAATATAGTCTTCATCGCCAGTATAGTTTACATAATTTCAAATTGCATAAACCATAGCAGCGTTTCTGTGAATTTCTTCAAAAGTTATTTCTCACTCATTGTGACACTCTTCACCATTAAATGTTACCATTGGGTAAAGTGCACCAGCAAGTCCTAGTTTTTGAGCATTTAATTGAGCATTTTTTAAATGATTAAATCGATATTTTAAAAGTGCTTTGGTAATTTCTGGAGGTGAAGATTTTAAATATAAGGGCACACAATACGCTTCTGTATCTCAGTAAGTGGCTCCTCCATATTTTTCACCAGTAAATCCTTTGGGTCCAATATTTAATCTTTCATCATTTCCATAATAAGTACAAAATAATTGAAATAAGTTAAACCTAATTGCTTGTTGATCAATTGGACTTCCAAAAATTTTTACATCTGATTTTTTTCAACGTTCATGTCACATTTTTGAATGTTCAGTTTCTAAAACACTAAATTCTTTTTCTTTAACTTGATCTAAAAGTTTTTGTGAAACTTTTTGTAAATCTTTGGGAGCAGCATTTAATGAATTTGAAACAACAATATATTTGTTAATCACTAATTTTTCATTTGCTTTAACTTTAAAACTTTGAACAGTACTTGCAAATAAATCTTGTTCTTCAGTACTTGATGTTTGTGGTTTTAAATTAGTTTTTAAAAATGAACTAGCACAAATTTCAAAGTTTTCAATTCCAAAATTATTTGCTTTTAATTTTGAATGAATTTGTTGTTGATTGTTTGTTGCCTTTGAACTAACATGGGTTCAAAATCTTTCCTTGTAATTTGCATCCCGATTAATAACATCTCCATATAAAAAACTATCAACTTCAATGGTTGTATTTTGTGATGGAGTAATTGTGTACTCAATAGCACACAATTCTTTTACAGCCAATGAGACAAACCTCTTTGCTTCAACATCAATTGAAACTCCACCAACTGTTGTTGTAAATTTTCGCATTAAAGTTCCATTGTACATGTCCAAAGTTCTTTGATATGTTTTTGGAGTTTGTTCATTTAAATCTAGTTCAACTTCATTGATGAAAATATTTAAACCAATGTGGTTGATAGCATTAATTGCCTTTCCAAAATAATTTGGATAACCATTTTTTCATCAACCAACAACAGTTTTGTCTGGATATCAGATTCCACCAATGTATGATCCTTGATGTGAGTCACCACCAAATTTTTCTTCAAAGTTTCCACGCATCCCCATGTATTCATTTCCTAATGAAGTAATTGATTCGCTTAGTCTAATGTCATAAGAATTATCTGGAAGTTTGTTTTCAGTTAGTGTTCATTCATCAATATCAAATAAACGTTTGATATTTACATCAGTTTTAATTGCCATAACCTTCCTCCTTAATTTCTATTTGTTTTTTTCCTTGTTCATTTATTAAAATGAATTTAAATTTTTCTTTTATTTCTTTATATGATAAATTTTTGTTTAAACTTTCAACAATTACTTCTTGATTACTGTAACAGAATTTAAAATGCTCAAAGTTTTTTTCAACTTTAATTGTGAGACCGTCATCATCATAGTAACTACCAACAATTGGAGTTGCATGGTTGTTGAAATTGTAAATTTCAACTTCAATTTGTTTGAAGAGTCCGGATTTCTTTTGGCTTGCATCCATTTTAAATAGCATTGAGTTGTTTAAAACAAAAATTCCAAGCTCATCATAAGCAATATGTTTAATAATATTTTGGTTTGGTGCAAAATATTTTAACTCATTTAGATCCACTCAACCAGTTTCATTATCTGGTAAATAAACCAAACGGTCATAAGTATTTTTCTTTAAAATTGGTGCAACCATTAAGTTAGCAACCATATATTGGTCATCAATGTTATATGATTTTAAATCAGTTTCAAAATTATAAAACAATGGTGTGACAAAACTTGCACCAAACTTGTGTACAAGATAGGCTTGATTATAAAGTGTTGGTAAATATTGATTTCTAAACTCTACTGCTTTGGCAATTGCCTTAGTAGTTTCTTCATCAAAAGTTCATGGTTCTTGTGCTCTTTTGTTTATTGAACAATGATTTCTAAACAAACCAAATAAAATATTTGCTTGATACCAACGAGTTAACAATTCAGCACTGCAATCATATTCAAACCCACCAAGATCTTGTCCAGTAAATGGAACTCCAGATAAACTTAGGTTCATGACCATTGGTAAAGATTGCTGTAGTTGGAATCAATAAGAAAAGTTGTCACCAGTTCAAACTGTTGAATATTTTTGAATTCCCGCTGAAAAAGCTCTTGAAACTAAATGAGGTCTTAAATTTGTTTCACTCATAATTTCATAAGTAGCTTTTGCTTCATAAGTTCCATAGTTATTATGAATTTCTTCATGGGATACTTGTTTGTTGTTTATGATATGAGTTGCTTCATTTTCAACAACATGTAAGTCGTTGAAAACTGCAGGTTCATTCATGTCTAATCAAACTCCATGAATATTTTTACTTAAATAAAATTCAAAACATTTTTTTCAAAATTCTCAACCATTTTTATTAAAGAAATCTGGGAAAGCACATTGTCCAGGTCAAACTTCTCCTTGGTAAATTGTTTTGCCATCAGGTTGTTTTATAAAGGCATTCATTTTTTTACCAAGGTTAAATAATGAAAATTTTTCATCGGCTTTGACCCCAGGATTTACAATTGGGACAATTTCAACTTCATGACTTTGACAATATTTTACTAGCTCTGCTAAATTTTCATAGCGAGCTTTATCAACTGTAAATGACTTATATTCTTGCATGTATAAAATATCCAAGTAAATTGCATCAAGTTTAATTTTACTTTCAATTGATTTTTCAATTAGTTCTTTAACTACATTTGTGTTTTCATAACTATGTTTTGATAAATGGTGTCCCAGTGATCACTTTGATGGTAAAAATGGAAAGCCAGTTAGCTGATAATATTTATAAATCACATTTTTAATTGAAGTATCTAAAATGAAATATATATCTAAGTCATTTTTAAAAACACTGACAATAAATTCATCATTACTTCTCATATCATATTTTGTTCTTGAGGGATTATCCACCAAAACTCCAAGATTTTTTTGGGGACCTTTGTTAATGATATTGAAATTAAGTGCCCCATACATTTCTAAATCTTGATCACAATGTGCTTTGTATAAATCAGTTGCATAGTTTGATGTATTTGTGAATTTTTTATCTAAATTAAGACCAGTTTTTTCACCAAACCCATAAAACTTTTCATTTTTATTTGTTTGAATTGACATGTTCAAAAAATTATCTTTAAAAAAGATTGCTTTAATAATTACTTGATGGTTTTGATTTTCAATACAAATATAATTTTTATCAGTAATTGTCAAACTAAAGTTAGTATTTGAAATTTTATTCTTTTCAAGCTGCAATAACTTTGCTTCTAGTTGATGTTGTTGTTTATCAATAATAATTTCTTGATTATAGACAACTTGTAATTGAATTATTTCAGTTTCAAAATTTCTAACCAGTACTTCAACATTATTTGAAAAAATTAGTTGACAGGTTTTTGAATTTAGCAGTTTCATTTCAATAAATTCAACTTTAAAAATTTCATCTGGTTTCAAGTCGGTTGGTTTAACCGATAGACTTGAATTATTTATTTTTGCCATTAACCAATTCTCTTCTCAGTTAATTCACTAAAAAGATGATAATTTTTAACTCTTAATTCGATTTTTTGACCAATTTCCACAGCAGTATCTTTTGGTGCTGTGATAATTACATTGACATCAGGTTTAATTTCACAAACAATTTGCTTGCTCATACCCAATAACTCAACATTGATAACTCTTAATGACATATGGCCTTTTTCTTTAACAATTTCTAATTCTTCAGATCTAACTCCTAAATAGATTGAGTTATTTTGTTCTTCATTGATTAATTTAATTTCTTGATCTGTTAATTTTATTTTATAACCATTATCATTTGAAACAAATTCTTTATCAACAAGTTTTCCTAATAAAACATTCATTGTTGGTGTTCCAATAAATTTGGCAACAAATAAATTTTGGGGCTTATCATAAAATTCTTCAGGTTTACCAACTTGTTGAATGATTTGATTATTCATTAAAACAATTTTAGTAGCCATAGTCATAGCCTCAAGTTGGTCATGGGTCACATAAACTGTTGTAGTTCCTAACATTCTGTGAATTGAAACCAACTCTGTACGCATGCTTTCTCTTAATTTTGCATCCAAGTTACTTAATGGTTCATCCATTAAAAATAATTTTGGTTTTCTGACAATTGCTCTTCCCAAGGCAACACGTTGTTGTTGCCCTCCTGAAAGTTCTTTTGGTTTTTTAAATAAATACTTTTCAATATTTAAAATCTTTGCGGCAGCACGTACTCGATAATTTATTAATTCTTTTTTTTCTTTTTTCATTTCTAGACCAAAGGCCATATTTTTATAAACATTGTAATGTGGGTACAAAGCATAACTTTGAAACACCATTGAGATATCTCTATCTTTTGGTAGTAAATTATTAACTTTAACATCATCAAAAATTAAGTCACCTTTTGTAATTGAATTTAAACCGGCAATAATTTTTAATAAAGTGGTTTTCCCACACCCTGATGGTCCAAGAATTACACAAAAGTCATTGTTATCAATGAACAAATTAATATTTTCTAATGTGTAAAATGAGTTTCCTTCATATTTTTTAGAAACATTTCTTAATTCTACTTTCATATTTATTTATCCTTTCACTCCAGCAGCTGATAAACCACCTGTAATATTTTTTTGTAATCCCAAGAACAGTGCTGAAATTGGTACTGCCACAATTAATGAACCAGCAGCAAAAGCACCTTGTGCTTGGACAGTTCCACTACTTAGTAATGTTCTCAAACCAGTAGCCATTGTGTATTGACCAATGTCTGCTAGTAAAACTTGTGGTAGTAAGACATCTCCAAATGGTCCAATAAATGATCATAGTGCAATAACTGACAACATTGGTTTTGCTAATGGAACTATAATTCTTGTGAAAATAGTTCAGTTGCCACAACCATCAATTTTTGCAGCTTCATCAATGTCCATTGAAATGTTATCCATGTATCCTTTTAGGACAAAAACATTCCCAGGAATTCCTCCACCCGTATAGATTAAGATCAACATAACTTGACCTGTGACTCCAATTAGTTCATTTAAGATTTGTAGCATGATATAAAAGGCCACAAAACTTGAAATGGTTGGAATCATTTGAATTAACATAACTGTCATTAATCCAATTTTTTTACCCTTAAATCTAAATCGACTAAAAGCATACCCAATTAGGGCTACAATTGAAACCATTAAAACCATACTGATAACTGCAATAACAATTGAGTTAATTAATCAATTTTGAAATCTGGTTTCATCAAATAAGTATCCAAAGTTGGCTCCACTAAATTTAAAGTTGGCAAAGTCAAAAACTCCTAAACTCCCAACTTGATCGGGTGTTCCTGTTGAAGCATTTGAAGAATATCAGTTAAATGCTTGAATCAAGACTTGTAAAATTGGCATCGCAATTATTAAAACTCAAAGAGCTAAAATTAAATAAATTACTCCTAGTCCAATTTTTTGAGATGTAGTCATGGGTGGCTTATCTGAAAGATAAAGCTTACCGTATGTTTCAGTCATGAATCTAATATATCTTACATAAATACTAGATTTTTCATTTTTAAACTCACTTTCAATTTCAGATATCAAATTATTTTGTCATTTTGATGCTTCTGAAATTGTTATGGTTTCATAACTAAAAATTGATTTACATTTTTTGTTTGATTCAAATGCTCACAATTCATTTTTCAAAGTATAGTAACGCATAGTTTCAACAATGATTTTTGTGTTTAGTTTCATTTCTGTAAAAATAAACTTAACAACATTTATTAAACTGTTAATTTTGTCAAGGTGTTCATATTCTTGAGGTAAATTTTTTACAATAAAATCATCTTTAAAATTTTTGTTTTGTAAAACTGCATTTAATTTCTCAACTAGTTTTTCATCTTTTAAAGATGCTTGTTTCAACATTAAATACTCAAATAATTTTCTGGCAGCATCATGTTTTAAATTAGTTTTCAGATTCTTTTGAGAATATCCATAAGCTAATGTTGCCAGCTTAATAATTGTTAAATAATTTTTATATTTATTAAAACTTATTTTTTTAGATTTAAAATAAGTTTCACTTAATGCAGTTAGGTAATCAATTTTATCTGTATTGATTAAAATTGCTTTTGCACAAGATAGTTCATTTGAAGAAACATTAAATTTAAGGTTGGAAACATTTAACTCACTAGCATGATTGAAACTTTTGTCAGCAGTTTTTAATTTGTTTGAGATTATTTTTAAATCTTTTCCGATCTCAGACAAAATCTCATCAGAAGCATAGAGTTTAAATTTTTCACCACTTTTTTTACTTGATAAAATATTTTTAAAGAAATTTGTTTTCTTAACTTCAATTTGGTAATTTGGAATTATTGATAATAGATTCTTAAAAATGTCTTTAACTTTTGTTTCTTCACAATTTTGAAATTCTAATTCTTGATAAATATTTTTTAGTAATTCATTTGCTTGATTAAAAGTAAAGTCTTCAGATAAATTTTCACTAGCAATTAAGCTTGAAGAAATAAAGTCATGTAATTCTTTTTTTGATTCATAAGCTATTAAAAATAATTTTGCAATTGCACTTCCTAATTTTTTTTGACCAATTAAATCAAAGTAAACATTGATTACAGCATTAATTCTATTTCACTGGTAAATAAATTCATAGTTAGCTAAATTTTTAAATTCAAAATATTTCAAATCAAATTCTGATTTTGATTTTTGATACTCTGTAATCTTTGTTAAATTTTCAGGACTTGAATTTTTTGCAGCAATGTTATAAAGTAATTCATTAGTAATGCTGATATCTAATTTTAATTTGTCATCAAATTTTGAAAATGCATTAGCAATTAAGTTTAAGCAAAACTCTTTGCTTAAATTTTGATCACTTGAGTACATTGCAAAAATATCTAGCACTGCACCAAAGTCATGGTTATTTTCTAAAAACTTTTTATAAATTTTTTGTTTTGAAGTTGCCACAATTGTTTCATCATTTACAAAATATTGATGAACTGTAGCTCAACTTCCATTTGCTTTAAAATTTTTAAGATCATATTTTTTGTTGGGTTTTAATAAATCACTAAAACTTAACTCAACAATATTTTGTTTGGTATTTAATTTTGCTTGTTCCATAATTAAAACCCTTTCTAATTTTTAAATGCTTTCATATTTTTGAATCCAACTGCAGAAATACTAACAACAACAAATGATGAAACAATCACAAATGATGCTGCAATTCCATATGTATATGCAGTTTGACTTGTTGATAATTTATAAACGAATGAAATTAAAATATCTGTAATTCCTGGTTCACCTGGATAAGGTAAACCATCAGGTCCAAGGGCTGTACCATTAGCACCATACAAACTAATAATTCCAAAGTTTCCAAAGTTAAATGTGAATTGTCCTAAAATCAAGGGTGCAATTTGTCCAAAGACAATTGGTAAAGTTAATTTGACAGTTTGTTTAAAACGACTAGCTCCATCAATTGATGAAGCATCATAAATATCTTTAGAAACTCCTTGTAAAATTCCTGTGATTAATAAGAACATATAAGATTGTCCAAGTCAGGTTTGAATAAAAATCAATGCTACCCTAGCTTGGGTTTGCTGGTTGGTCCAGCCCCTGACTCCAAAAAACTTTTGAGTAAATTCATTAAATGATTCATTGGCAAGTAATAAACTAAACATCATAATCATAATGAAGGCTGGAACTGCTCATGGTAAGATTAAAAATAATCTGAAAAATCCTTTTCCTTTTAATCTGTCATTGTTAACCATTAAAGCAGCTAATGTTCCAGCAACAATTGCTCCAACTGAAGCAAACATAACTCACATTACAGTTCATAACATTACATAACCAAATGATGATGAGTATCTACCTCCAAAAATGGCTGCAAAGTTATCAAAACCTACTCATTCAATTACTTGACCTGGTCTTGCTGGGTCATTTCCCTTTCCATAATTGGTAAAAGCAATAATGATTGTGGCAATAATTGGCACTAATACAATAAATAGAATTCCGATGATTGCTGGGAATGATAACAAATAAGGTGTTCCTTGTGATTTTAAAAATTCATTAGTTTGAGATCAATTTCTTGCTCTTGCACCAATATATTGTTGCTTAGCAACAAGTTTAGCATCAATTACAGATCCAATCATAATGATTACAGAAACTGCAATTAAAATTATGGCAATGATTCCTTCAATCAAATAAAATCTACCATCACCATTTGGATCACTAGCACCAAAGTCAATTAAACCTAGAATACCTGTTCCCTCAATGTTTCCAATTCCAAATCCATACATGATGAATAATAAAACAATTGGAATCAAAAGCATCATAATTAATCCTTTTTTAAATTGATGATTGATTAATTGCCCAACTCCAGGAATTACTGAAGTAACTGGGGCAACTCATGATTTTCATTTTTGTGTTTCAATTGGAGTTGAATTGTTTATGTTTTCTAAATTTGAAACATAGGTTGTTTTAATTTTTTTCAATTCCATTTTTCTAACATAATATTGATATTTTAAATCTGTTTTAGCTTTAATATATTCATTAGTGTGCTTAATCACTTTTTTATCTTGATGATATTGTAACTTAACATCCTTGATTTCACTTGCAGTGACAGCACTACTTAATTTACTTTTGTATTCTTCAAACAAATGGTTTGCTTTTGTTTTTGAACTGGCAAAATATTTGGCTTTATCATTTTTGATGCTATCTCAATGAATTTGGGCTTTACTGATTTGAGCATCAGATTTAGTTTTTGCTTTATTGACTTCATCAAGATAAGAAATTTTTGCTTGTGCACATTTTTCTTTTCATTCAAAAATGTAATCAAAATCTTTACCCTTTTGATAAACCTCAATTTGTTTTGCTAATTTATCTCTAACTGGTAGTTTACTATCAATTTGTTTTAGATCTTTTTTTATTTCACTTGCAACTTGAATTTTGGTTTGTTTAAATTCAACTAAATTTTTATCTTTAGTTTTTGAAAAATAAACATCACCATTAAAAGTAAAGAGCATTTTTAATTCTTCAATTTTTCGCTTAGCAATTTTGTAAGTTGCTTTAATAAATTTTAAATTAAGCTCATATTCTTTTTGAACTAAGAATTTTAAAAAATTACAATAATTTTTATTTAACTTAGTTTTTTCATACTTCAATTCTTTTAATTCAGCTTTTAAACCAATAGTGGCCAGCTGAATTCTACCATTAATTTCAAACATATCTCTAATGAATGTTTCATCTTTGGCAACAAAATATTCTTCAAGTGCATTTTGATTTATATTAAACTTTTTATTTTCTCAACTACTGAACTTTGCAAAATTTTTTGAAGTTAAATAATTAATGTCTTCATAAACTTTTTGTAAACCATATTGATAACAAAATTGAGCAATATTTTTTTCACTTAATTGATTTTGTAATTCAGGCTTGTTCTTTTGTGTTTCATCAAGTGTTTTAAAAAAATCTAACCATTCATAAAATGAGTAGCTTGTGAAGTATTTTCAAACTTCTTCTTTAGAAGAAAGTTGTTTTACTTTTTCAACTAACATGTGTTCCCTCCTTTAAATTTTTTTAATTTGATTTTTCATTTTTAAGTAATTTGTATGTGTTTTTAAAGTGTATAAATCTTTTACTACAAAAAATAGCGAACCTAGAATGGCAATAAAAACTGCCACATCAATTCCATCGTATCATGTAAATTTTTTATTTAAGATGATTGGTGCAAAGGCAAATGCAAATCAAACAATTAGTCAAACTCCAACAAATAAATATCCAACTTGGATCTTACTTGTGGCAAACATAACATAGATTAAATAAGTAATTGCAAAGCTTGTTGCTGCTAAATATTGAATAATTCAGTTTTTAATGGTAGAGTTTACAACTTCATCAACAAAGTCTATAAATTCTTGTGTTCCTGTCACAAGTCCTGCATTCAATGCGCGTTCATTTGCATTTGTGGTGTTATAGGCCAAATCACTAGCAATATGAATTGTGACGAACAGAATAAAGATTCCAACAATCAAAATGGAAACATAGAAATTTCATTTTGAGAAATTAACTTTTGTTTTCATAGTATATTATTAAAAACCACTTTGTTAAGTGGTTTTTAAATTCTTAATTCCTAACCTCATACATATGCGGCTTTATCAGTGTCTCATTTGTTATTGAAAAGTTTTCTGAACTCAGTTTTGGCATGGTCCAAAGTTCAAGCAGGATTCATAGATAATCTATAGTTATCTGCTCATGCTGCTCAATAAATATCAAATAGACTTGTATTTGGACGAGCTGTTACTCCACCATCATTGTAACTAAATGAAATCTGTTCAATTGCTTGTGCAAACAACTCCATACCTTCAGTATCACTAAAGTCCTTATAAGCTTTATCAATATTATCTTGATATGTTGAGTATTTTCCATCACCTTTTGCAAGATCGGTTGCATAATCTTTTTTTGCAAGCTCATCTATAACCATCATTGCTGCTTGTGTTTTAGTAATTTCATCACCATCATTTGTTTGGTTGACTTTATTAGAAATTGTTGATTTTACAACATATCCATACCCACCAGCAAATCCAGATAACTTACCATCAGCTACAGTATTTGTAATTTGCATTGATGATATACTTGCAATTCCTAAATTAGGAGTTCTGTCATTTTCTTCCATTAAAGTTTTATATGATTGTAAATCTCATGGTCCTAAAACTGACATAACAGTTTCTCCGGCTTTTATTTTAGCTGTAAGAGCTTGTAATAATGCATCATCAGATGTTTTCCCATATGTTGCTTCACGCATATCACTACCATATGAAAATCCAATATCTACTAATGTATCTGCTGCCTTATTGAAGGCTTCAACTGTTGATGCCTCTTCTCAAATTGAACTAAAATCATCTTTATTTTCAGATGGATGAGTTCCTGTTTTTTGATAAACAATTGCTTTTGAAGAGCCTGTAACAGGAGTTATTTTATCTTCATTTGCATGTAATACTCCATTTAGGGCATTTCCAGCATAATATCCATCAACAGTTCTAAAATAACCAACAGTTTTCTCTGCTTTTCTATTTATTTTTGCAAGATTTTCAAGAGAAACTACTGGATCATCACCAAGTTCAAGATCAGTTCTATAATCTTCAACATAACTTCCAACAAGTTTTCCATCTTCAATCCCAAGTTTATCTTTGTCAAAAATTCATATTAAATTTTCAATTCATGCTGGAACCATACCATAATAGTCATCAGCACCTGATTGAGCAATTCTTGCTCCTTCTCATGTACTTGTTGCTAAATGAGATTGAGTAATTTGAATCTTATCATTTTCAATAGTTAGACCATATTTTTCTTGTTTTGCTGTTTCTTTAATTAATACTGATTTTATCTCACTTGATAAATCTTTAATATTGTTTTGCGCTTTATAACCTTGATATCTATCATAACCTAACATAAAAATATCTGGTGTGTTTTTATCTCTAACACCTTTTTTACCTATGTTGTCATAGTTGTCAAAAACATCAAGTTCTTTAGTTTTTGCACGGAAGTCAAGTCCCAATGATTCAAATTTTGCATTGATTGCAGTAATCGCTGGATTGTATGCATCAACTCATTGTTTGTTCATTTGGACAATAATTTCATTGTCGTTTCCACCGCCACATGCTGCTACTGCAGATACTGACGATGCTGTAATTGCCATTGCGCTAAGCAATGATATCATTTTTTTCATCTATTTATTTTACCTTTCCTTAAATAATCATCGTAAATTGTTTCATCCAATTTACTTATAATTATTATCATAAATTATAGAAATTATTCTCACATTTATTCCGTTTTCAAATAATATTTTGTATATACACGTTAAAAAAAATAGAGATTGTAAAATCTCTATTTTTATGCTTGGTATGCAATTTAGGTCTAAATATTTATAATGAAAATGTGCAAGTACTTAACCCTCAAGTTCAGTACTAAATTTTTGATACTGGCTTTTTAAAGATTTGGTTTTAGTTTTTAAATCATCATATTTTTTAGTTAAATCCTCAATACAGTTAAATAAATTTTGCATTGAATTATCATAATTATCAATAAATCTTAATACTTTTGCTAATGCTTCAGCATTTTTGTCAAAAGAATTGATGTTGTCAAACAATTTCATATAATTGTCAATGCTACTAATGATTGCCATTAAAGTACTTGGTCCAGCAACTATCACTTTTTTACTAAAACCATAATCTATAATATCAGTGTGGCTTGCTAAAAATGAGAAAACACCTTCACTTGGAATGAACATAATAACATAAACTGTTTTATCAGCATCACTAATGTATTTTGTACACTCCTCAATTCTTTTTTTAACATCTGCTTTAAAATTGGTTTCAGCTGCCTTGTAATTTTGACTACCCTCAGTTAAATTAACTAATTCTGTGTATGCATTAAAAGGGAATTTGGCGTCAACTGGGATATTAACATATTTGCTACCATCACCCTTAATAAACATATCAACAGTTAAGCCTTTGCCCCCATCAGTCACTTTCTTCATTGTGTACTGTCTTTCAAAAATAATTTTATCATTTCCTTTGGTATTGATGATATTGTCAAAGATTCTTTCTAATAAGTATTCTCCAGCTTTTCCTGTCTTATTATTTTGACTTAAAAGTACATCAAGCTTATTTACTTTTTCTTTAACTTCAGCAATTGGTTGAGCTTTAGTTGCTAGATCTGCAAATTGTTTTGTAATTTCATGACTAGCATTTGACAGCTTTTCATGGAGTTCACGTTCACGTTCTCTTTGTTTTTCTAACTGTTCTTTTGATAAAAGATTGATTGCCTCTTTAATTTCACCTTTAACTTTTTCATTATCATTGTTTAACTTTAATTCTAATAGCTCTAAGTCTACTTTTTCAACTCCTTGAATTGCCACATTATTTTTCTTAACAAAAAACAATATTAATAAAACTGAAGTTAAAACTATCAAAATAATTAATAATACCATTAATACAATTAACATCTAAATTCTTCTCCCTAAATCTTTTTTTATTGTAATCTAAAAAATGCTTTTAGACAAGCATTTTTTAATGGATATTATTTATTTTGTCCCAAAGATTCTGTCCCCGGCATCTCCTAAACCTGGAACAATGTAACCTTTTTCATTTAATTTTGGATCCAAACTTGCAGTGTAAATCTCAACATCTGGGTGTTCTTTTTGTAATTTATCAACACCTTCTTGAACTGCTACTAAACATACAAATTTTATGTTTTTTGCACCTCATCCTTTTGCAATTTCAATTGCTTTTGCACCACTTCCACCAGTTGCCAACATGGGGTCAACTACTAAAACATAGCTTTTATCCATTTCTTCTGTTGGTTTTGCATAATACTGAACTGGTTGTAATGTTTCTTCATTTCTGTACAAACCAACATGGGCAATTCTTGAAGTTGGAACCAATTTTTGAATTCCTTCAGTCATACCTAGACCTGCACGAATAATCGGGATTAACACAACTGGAATTCCAACTGTCTGTCCTTTAGCTTTTGCAACTGGGGTTGTGATTTCAACCTCAGTTAAAGGGATATCTCTAAAAACTTCATAAGCCATTAATTGACCAATTTCATTAAGGTTTTCACGAAAATCTTTTGATGATGTTTCTTGTCTTCTCATTCTTGTTAATTTATCAAGAATTAAGGGGTGGTTAATTATTGTTAATGCCATATTTTTTTACCTATCTTTCTAAAGTTCATTTAATTTGTCAACACGACATTGATGTCTTTCCCCATCAAAATCGGTTTTTAAAAATACATCAACCAAACTTATTGCTTTTTCAACAGCAATAAAGCGGGCACCAAGTGCGATGATGTTTGCGTCATTATGTAATCTAGCAAGTTCTGCTGCTTTTTCTTCATAGCAAAGCGCAGCTCGTGCAGCTTTAATTTTGTTCGCAGCAATTGAAATGCCAATTCCACTACCACAAATAATAATTCCTATTGACCCTTGATCTGCCACAGTTTTTTGTGCTACTTCACGGCCAAAGTCAGGATAATCTACAGCTTCCGCTGTATTTGTTCCGATGTTTATAACTTCATGACCTTGTTCAACTAGGTATTTAGAAATAGCGTTTTTCATTTCAATACCAGTGTGGTCATTACCAATGTATATCTTCACTTTTTTATTCTCCTTCCATAAAACTATACACCATTTTTGGCCAAAAATTCATTTAAATTAAAAAAAATTGCTTACGCAATTTTTAGTATTCAGATTCAAATGTTTCTTTTCCTCTAATAATAATGTCTTCTGAACCAGTTTTACCTGTTCCAGCAGGAATTAAGTTTCCTAACATAATGTTTTCTTTTAATCCTTCAAGTTTGTCAATTTTTCCTTTAATAACAGCTTTTACTAAAACTCTGGCTGTATCTTGGAATGATGCACTTGACAATCATGAATCAGATTCAAGTGGTGCTTTTTTAATACCAAAAATAACATGTTTGGCGAGAGGGGGTTTCTTAGTCTCATTAATAGCAGCAAGTACTTCATTTTTGTACTTTCTGGCTGAAATGATTTCACCGGGAAGTAAATTTGTATCTCCTGAATCAACAATTTTAACTTTATTTAACATTTGTTTTACAATAATTTCAATGTATTTATCTGAAATTTCAATCCCTTGTAAACGATAAACTTTTTGAACTTCTTTAAGAATGTAGTTTTGAACATCTTCAAGCTTAGCAACTTCTAATAATTCCTTAATATTAATTGCTCCTTCAGTCAGTTTTTTACCACGTCTAACCGAATCTCCTTCTTTAACCCTTGAAATGGCTCCATATTGAGATTTGTATTTTCTCTCTTCTTGATTTGAAGAAACTACAAAGGAGATGATTCCATCTTCTTCTTCAAGTTTGGTCACTTCACCATCAATTTGTGAAATAATCGCAATTGATCCTTTTGGTGTAGTTACGTCTAAAAGTTCTTTAATACGAGGAAGACCCTGAGTAATGTCAGCTCCCCCGGCAACCCCACCAGTATGGAAGGTACGCATTGTAAGTTGAGTTCCTGGTTCCCCAATTGATTGAGCAGCCACAACCCCAACGGGTTCTCACATTCCTACTTCTTGTCCTGTTGCTAAGTTAATTCCATAACAACGACGACAAACTCCTCTTTCAGTATCACAAGTTAAGACTGTTCTAATTAGAACATCTTCAACTCCAGCTTCAATAATTGCATCAGCAATTTCAGGAGTAATTAATGTGTTTGCTGGTGCAATCACATTGTTGTTTTTATCAACAACTTCTTCTCATGAATATCTTCCTAATAAACGGTCTTTTAAAGGAACAATAATGTTATTGTGTTTTGTTTCAATAATTGAGTAAACATTAAACCCTTTTGAAGCATTACAGTCTTCTTCAGTTACAATAATTTCTTGAGAAATATCTACTAAACGACGAGTCAAGTAACCTGAGTCAGCAGTTTTCAAGGCAACGTCAGCCATCCCTTTTCTGGCACCATGTGTTGAAATAAAGTATTCTGACACTGTTAACCCTTCTCTAAATGATGACTTAATTGGAATTTCTTTAATGTCCCCTTTAGGGTCATTCATTAATCCCCTCATCCCTACAAGCTGAGTAAAGTTAGAAACATTACCCCTTGCTCCAGAATCTGCCATCACAAAGATAGGGTTTTTTAGATCTTGTTTTAAAACTGTTTCTAATTCAGTTTGAATTTTATCTTTTACTTTTGATCAAATTGAAATAATTCTTCTTTTCTTTTCACTTTGAGTTAACATACCAATGTTGAAGAACTCATTGATTTGTGCTACTCTTTCATCTGCTTCGGCAAATTCTTTGAATTTCTCTTTGTAAGCGACAACGTCTGCAGCACTAATTGTGGTTCCAGATTTTGAAGAGAATTTAAATCCTAAGTCTTTCATGTTGTCCAACATTTGTGCGGTTTTTTGAGCACCATAAGTTTTAAAGTATCTTTCAATAATTAAAGATAACTCTTTTTTCTTAATTGGTTGTTGAATTTCATATTCATTTGCTATGTAATCATGAATGTTTGTATTTTGGTCAACCAAGAATTTTTTAACTTCATCTTCAGCAGTTAAAATATTACTGTTTGAAATTCAAGGGAATCTTTCAGTAAACATTTGGTTGAAGAAGATTTTACCAACAGTGGTAATTAAATATTTGTTTTTATCAACTTGATCAAAACATTTGTTTTTTAGTTCATTAACTGGAACTGCCACAATGGCATTCAATGAAACACTATTTGTTTCATAAGCTATTTTTACTTCATTAACTGATGTAAAGACTGTTCCTTGTCCTAAAATTTCATTTTTTTCAGTTGATTTTTCTTCTGTAGTAATATAATAGTTACCTAAAATCATATCTTGAGTTGGGGTAACAATTGGTTTACCATCTTTTGGTCCTAAAATTGCTTTACTTCCCAACATTAAAGCACGTGCTTCAGCAACAGCTTCATCACTAATTGGTAAGTGGATTGCCATTTGGTCTCCATCAAAGTCAGCATTAAAGGCTGTAGTAACTAGAGGGTGAAGACGAATTGCTTTACCCTTAACAAGTTTTGGTTCAAAAGCTTGAATACCCAAACGGTGTAAAGTTGGGGCACGGTTTAGTAAGACTGGGCGATCATGAATTACTTCTTCTAAAATATCTCAAACTTTTGGATCATTTGAAATAATCATTTTTTCAGCAACTTTGACATTTTCTGCAAAATCTTTTTCTTGTAGTCTTTTGATTACAAATGGTTTAAATAAAGTAATTGCCATATCACGAGGAATTCCAGCTTGATACATTTTTAAGTCTGGTCCAATTGCAATAACTGAACGACCTGAATAGTCAACACGTTTTCCCAATAGGTTTTGACGGAAACGCCCTTGTTTACCTTTTAAAATTGAAGTTAATGATTTTAATGGACGTTTATCTTTTCCAGTAACTGGTCTTGGTTTACGTTCATTATCTAATAAAGCATCAACTGCTTCTTGTAACATTCTTTTTTCATTGTTAACAATGATGCTTGGAGCACCCATGTCTTTAACTTTTTTCAAACGTTCATTTCTAATAATAATTCTTCGATAAAGATCATTAATTTCAGAAGTTGTAAATCTTCCTCCATCTAATTGAATAATTGGTCTAATATCTGGAGGAATAACTGGAATTACATGTAAAATCATTCATTCTGGTTTTGCTCCTGAATTATAAAGTGAGTCTAGGTTTTCTAAACGTTTCATTAATTTATTTTGTTCAGTGTTACCACGACGTTCTTTTAAACCTTCTTTAATTGAAGTAATTTCTTTTTCTAAATCAATTTGTTTTAATAACTCTTCAATTGCTCTTGCACCAATTCCAAATTTTGCCCCAGTGTATTTTGAAATAAAGCCCCCAGCATCATCCATTGAGAAAGTGTTTCCCGAAGATTTTAATTGTTCAATTAATTTATTTGCACATTTATATGCAAAGCTATCAGGTTCTAAATCAACACGAATGTCATCAAGAGTTTTAATCAGTTTTTCACGAGTTTTCATACTTCCTGAAGTAATTCCCAAGTCTAATACTTGAGCTTTTTTCAAGTGTTTTGATTCACCAGCATCCAAAACAATGTAACTTACAAAATAAACCACTTCTTCAACTTCTTTAGTTTTTAAGTCTAAAATTGAAGCAATTCTTGAGGGGTTTACTTTTAACATTCAAATGTGAGTTACTGGTTCAGCTAATTCAATGTGACCCATTCTTTCACGTCTCACAATTGCTTCAGTAATCTCAACCCCACAACGTTCACAAATTTTTCCTTTGTTTTTAACTTTTTTGTATTTCCCGCAACTACATTCATAGTTTTTGGTAGGTCCAAAAATTCTTTCATCAAACAAACCTTCTTTTTCAGTTTTTAAGGTTTTGTAATTTATGGTTTCAGGTTTTGTAACTTGACCTTTTGATCAACTTCTAATTACATCAGGAGAAGCAAGTTCAATTTTTATTTGTCTGTTATTTGCCATTTTTTAACTGTCCTCCATTTTCTAATCATCAAGGCTATCATCGTCATCGGCGAATTCAAGCTCAGAGTCATCATCTTCTAAATCAATTTCTAGATCTTCACCATCATTTTCAGTGTAGCCATCAAGTTCAACTGGATCTACAACTTTGCCAAATCCTGGGATTTCTACATCATCAAATTCTGTGGTGATGTCCTCTTCTTCATAAGCATTAATTTGTACTTTGTTTCCATGTTCATCAATCATGTGCATATCAAATCCTAATCCTTGGATTTCTTTTGTTAGCACATTAAATGATTCTGGAATTCCTGGTTTTGGAATTGGTTTTGAACGAACAATTGATTCATAAGTTTTAATACGACCTTTAATATCATCTGATTTAATTGTCAAGATTTCACGAAGAGTATATGCAGCACCATAAGCTTCCAGTGCTCATACTTCCATTTCTCCAAATCTTTGTCCCCCATTTTGAGCTTTACCTCCAAGTGGTTGTTGAGTAATCAGTGAGTAAGGTCCAATGTTACGAGCATGTAGTTTGTCATCAACCATGTGTGATAGTTTTAACATGTACATTACTCCAACAGAAATTGGTTTGTCAAAGGCTTCACCAGTTTGACCATCAATTAAAGTTACTTTACCATAGTTTTCCATACCAGCTTCATCCATGATATCTAGTAAATCTTGGTCTTTAACTCCTTCAAAAACAGGAGTTGAAACTTTAATTCCAAGTTTTTGAGCTGCCATTCCCAAGTGAATTTCAAGCACTTGACCAATGTTCATACGTGAAGGCACCCCTTGTGGGTTTAACATAATATCAACTGGAGTTCCATCTTCCATATGTGGCATATCTTCAATTGGTAAGATTTTTGAGATAACCCCTTTGTTACCATGTCGTCCAGCCATTTTATCTCCTTCTTGGATTTTACGTTTTTGAACAACATAAATTTTAATAATTTCTAAAATATCTGCAGGTAAATCATGTCCTTCTGCTTTACTAAATCTTTTAATTGATTTAATAATTCCTTCTCCACCATTTGGTACTCTTAATGAATTATCTTTTACGTTTCTTGATTTTTCACCAAAAATTGCATGTAATAATTTATCTTCTGGAGAAAGTTGAGTTTGAGATTTTGGTGTTACTTTTCCAACCAAAATATCTCCCACTTTAACTTCAGTTCCAATAGCAATAATTCCTTCTTCATCAAGGTGTTTTTTTGATACCTCAGAGATATTAGGAATATCTCTGGTGATTTCTTCAGGACCTTGTTTTGTTTGTCTTCTTTCAATTGTGTACTCATCAATGTGAATTGATGTAAAACGGTCTTCAACTACAATTCTTTCAGAAACAATTACAGCATCCTCAAAGTTGTACCCATTTCAAGTTGTAAAAGCGACCACAACATTTTGTCCTAAAGCAAGTTCACCTTTATCCATTGAAGGTCCATCAGCTAATATGTCACGGGTTTTAACTTTATCGCCAACCTTAACAATTGGAACATGTGTTAAAGCAGTTCCATTGTTTGAACGATTAAAATTATTTAAATCATAAGTTTTAGTTCCATTTGAGTTTTCTACATAGATTTTTTTAGAATCAACATAGGTTACAACTCCATCTTCTTTTGCAAGCACTGCATCTCCTGAGTCACGAGCTGATTCATACTCAACTCCAGTTCCAACAACTGGTGATTGAGGGTCAATTAAAGGTACTGCTTGACGTTGCATGTTAGCTCCCATCAAAGCACGGTTAGCATCATCATTTTCCAAGAAAGGAATACATGATGTGGCAATTGACACAATTTGTTTTGGAGAAACGTCAACATAGTCAATATCTTTTGGTGCTACCATAATGTCATCACCTCGATAACGAGCAACAACAGATTCATCTAAAATTCTACCGTCTTCAGCAATTTTAATGTTAGCTTGAGCTACAATGTAGTCTCTTTCTTTATCAGCAGTTAAGTATTCATATTTTTCTGAAATAACTTTACCATTTTCAACTTTACGGTATGGAGTTTCAATAAATCCATATTCATTGATTTTTGCATAGGTTGACAAGTTATTGATCAATCCAATATTTGGCCCCTCTGGAGTTTCAATTGGACAGATTCTTCCATAATGAGAAGGGTGAACGTCACGAACTTCAAGTGCAGCACGATCACGACTTAACCCGCCAGGTCCCAAAGCAGTTAAACGACGTTTGTTAGTTAATTCTGCCAATGGATTTGTTTGGTCCATAAATTGTGATAATTGAGAAAGGTTAAAAAATTCCCCAATAATTGCAGTTAACGGTTTATTGTTAATAATGCTTGAAGGTTTCATTTTAAATGGGTTTGAAGTTGAAAGTTTTTCTTTAACATTCTTTTCAATACGCATCATCCCAATTCTAAATTGGTTTTGCAATAATTCCCCCACTGTACGCACCCTTCTGTTTCCAAGGTGGTCAATGTCATCGATTTCACCAATGTCATCAACTAAATTAATTGCATAAGAAATGGTTGCTAAAATATCAGGAACACTTAATCATTCCTTGCTTAATTTTGGAGTAATTCCAATAATTGCTGTAACTTCATCTCTTAATTCATTGTTTCGATAAACAATGATTTTTTGTACTTCATCATCTGAAGTAATGTTTTCACTAAAACTAATTTTTTGTACCATAGCCCCAGCATCAAGAGTTTTTTCAATAAGGCCTTGTAAGTCTTTTGTGATTTCAGTATCTTTTGGGATAATTACTTTATTATTAACATCAACTAGATCTTCTGCTAGAACTCTACCCAATAGTCGGTTTTTAACTGCTAATTTTTGTTGTAATTTAAATCTTCCAGCTCTTGTTAAGTCATATTTACGTTTATCAAATAACAATCCATATAGGTATTTACTTGCCCCATCAGCAGTGGCGGTTTCACCTTGACGGATTTTTTTGTAAATTTCTTGAACTTGGGTCTCAAAATCAATTTGTAAATCTCCAGATAATGAGTCTTGTTCATAACTTGCAGTAATTAAATCACTTTCATGAAATAAAGCAATTACTTCTTCTTGTTTCATTTTAAAAGCAGTTAATAAACTTGTGGCTGTGGTTTTTCTAGATTTATCAATCTTGACATTGAAAATCTTTGATTTTTTATTTTCAGTATTTTTCTTATCATCTAATTCAAACTCTAATCAAGTCCCTCTTGAAGGAATAATATCTGCAAAGTAAATCATCTCACCATTTTTACGGTTGATTTCATTTTTAAAGTAACTTCCTGGTGATCTAACAAGTTGTGAAACAACAACTTTTTCACTACCATTAATTACAAAAGTACCTCTATCGGTCATTAATGGGAATTCCCCAAAAAATACTTCTCCTGTTTTATAGATATCCACATTGGCAATGTAAGTTTCGTCGGTTTCCTCAACTATTTCAATTTGGATTGAATCTTTTTCACCTGATTTTGACTTGAATTCAAAAAAGTATAGCTTGTCTTGGCTATTTTTAAATTCCACCCCTGTTGATTCAACCTTTTCTTGTAATCATCCTTTTAAGAAAGTTTCCATATTTCCTGAAATTTCTTCTTTAAAAATTTCTACATCTTCTTGGTGAATTGTCAGTGATAAGTTAGCATAAATTGGTGCGTCATATATCTTTGATTCTTCTTTTGCTTTTGGAATTGACATACGAGGTTCTCTAAATGCTCAGTCACTCATTGTTAAAACAATGTCCCCATCTGCTGAGACAACCGGAAAGACCTCCTCGAAAACTTCATTGATTCCTTTTTTTACAAATCAGTCAAAAGTATCTGTTTGCAATTCAATTAAATTTGGTAGTTCTAAATCCCCTGAGACCTTTGTGTAGTCCCTTCTTTGCACTAATGCGTTTACATTTTTGATTTTATAGCTCATAGTATCCTCCACTTTAATAAAACATATGCATACAAATTTTATATGAAATGCAATTGAAATTCAATACTTTTATTTATTTTTTATTATTATATGATATTATTATGCTTTGCTTTTGATGCAAAAAAGTGCGCATCACCGCACTTTCTACTTTTCTTTCTTAATGTGTCTTATTCTTATTTTTTAATTGTTTCTGCCTCTTGCATGTGAGGTTTTATCATTTTGTCAAAATTTAAGAATTTTAACTTACCAATTCCATTAATCATAATGTTAATAATGGGTCCTGCTACAAACACAAATGCAATTGTTGCAATTGAGAAGTTTGTGAAGAAACTATTTGCCGGTGTAATTCCATCAGTGGTAGGTACAAATCACACTGCCACTACTGCTGGTGCTACAATAATTAAATCACAAATTATTCTTGAAATTGAGTAGTTAAGTTTAGTTAAAGCCATAAATTGTGTACAAATACTGTTGTATGATCCTGGTGCTCAAGTTGATTTAACTCATAAAGCAATCCCAAAACAAAATACAATAAATGCTAATACAAACATTCAGCTTCTAACTCCCTGAGAACTTGCTCCAAGTGAATCTAGTCAGACAGCCATTTTTGGAACTAAACCAACCACACCCAGACCTTTGGTCCCTAATGGGTTAGCGAAAAAGTTAACAAAATATGGAAACACAAATGTAATAATTAGGTCAGTTACAACAATTGTTGCAAATGGTATTCAAATTGCTTTCAATTTATTTTTTTTGTATTCACGAATAGTGGCAATTAAACCAAAAATTGCTGAAACTATCATTGCTGTTACATAAAACAACATCAAAGTTGTAGAATAGATGGTTGCCACAGCATCTCCGTCACTCATGAATTTACCCTTAGCAACATAAACAAATGTAAATACTGCGAAGTCAACCTGACTTTTTCCTAATCCCGTAGGAATATACAATGCAATCCCAAGTGCCATGATTGTCATTCCTAAAAATAATAAAACTCCTTTAATAATTAAGACTTCGTAATTTACCTTAGCATACCTAAGGCGCTCATTAATTCAATCTTTCATTTTTCTCTCCTATAGTTTTTTTTATTGAAAACCACATTACCCCCCGTAACTGCTATTTTCAATGTATCTTTAGGCAGGGACCCACTATTTTGTAAAAAAAAATAGTAGGTTTACGAGTTCAATTGGATCCATGTTATATGTATTGAATGTGATTAAATTATTTTCATACAAATTCATATAAAAATAAATTTTACTGTCTTTGAAGCTTTAACATGTACTATCCGCAACTACCTTTCCCTACTTAATTTTATTATACAAAATAATTAGACAAATATTTAAATATTTACAAAAAAAAATAGATAAGAATTTATCTATTTTGGAATATATTATTTTAAGTCTACTGATGCTCCAGCGTCCATTAATTGTTTTTTCATTTCTTCTGCATCTTCAACTTTAACATTTTCTTTAATTGCTACTGGTAGAGTTCCATCAACTAATTTTTTAGCTTCCATTAATCCTAATCCAGTTAATTCTTTAACAATTTTAATAACTGAAACTTTGTTTCCACCAGCATTTGTTAACATAACGCTAACTTCACTTGGTGCAGCTGCTGCTCCAGCTGCTGCTGGTGCTGCAACTGCAGCTGCTGCAACAACTCCAAAGTGGTCTTCGATTGCTTTAACTAAGTCATTTAATTCTGTAAGCTTCATTTCTTCTAAAGCTTTAATAATATCATCTTTTGTAATTGCCATGATTTTTTTCTCCTTTAATAATTTTATTGGTGCTATTAGTACACTTAAATTTTAATTATTCTGATTTTGTTTTTGCTAATTCTTTTACAGTTAACATAAATTGACGTAATGGGCAAATCAATGAAGATGCGAACATTGAGTAAAGTTCATCTTTTGATGGCATAGAAGCAATTTCATTAATTGCTGCTGTATCCATAACATTACCTTCATAGATCCCGGCTTTCAATTTTAAGTTTTCATTGATTTTTGCAAAATCTGCAACCAATTTTGGTGGTAATAGAGCTTCATCTTCTGAAAAAATGTAAACATTTTGTTCAATTAAATATGCATCTAAACCTTGAATTTTTAATTCACTAACTGCTCTTCTTACCAATGAATCTTTGTAAACTTTTACAATAATTCCTTGTTCACGAGCTTTGTTTCTTAAGTCTGACATTTGAGCCACTGTTAATTTTTTGTATTCAGCAACAACCATACCTTTACTTGCTTGGATTTTTGCTTTAATTTCATTAACAATTTTCTCTTTTTGTTCATGAGCTGGTCTTGTGTATGACACTTATATTGACCTCCTTTTTAAAATAATACTAATCAAAATAAAACCTCAGAAATATAATTTTTCCGAGGTAAATTAAAATACACTAATTCAAATTAAAAAATTTGATAATTTAGAGATTTCATTCCTCGGCAACAAATTAAGGGTTTTTCCCCAGTTGCTTTCTTCGGTACGAATAGCACTTATATTTTAGCATAGTTTGAACTTTATTTATTAAATTAATAATATTTTTTGAGAATGGTTTCAATTTGGTGAACTTGATCAATTGTGTGATCTGCATATGTGCAAACTTTGGGCTGGTGATTGGTCATAGCAAAAGAATATTTGGCCTTAGTTAACATCTCAATATCATTTTCACCATCTCCACAAGCCACAATATCATCATTACTAAAATTATGAATTTTTTGAATAATTCCAATTCCAGCAGCTTTTGAAACATCATTATCCATAACTTCTAAAACATTTGTGTGGGTTCTAACAGCTTTACATCCCTCAATTTTGTCAAGGATAGCCCTTGCTTATTCAACTTGGTTTTCAGCAACAAAAGCATAAAGAAGGTTTAAATTTGGATTATTTAAAATATCTTGTTCAGGTGTTATGCTTGTAATTATATCAAGTGGCATTCTAGCTAAAAACTCATCAACAGTTACATCTCCAGATTTTACCTTTGTATAATTGTATCTTTTGTCTTCAATTGTATAACCTAGTGAATAAGTATTTTTAATCTTTTCAAAAATCTCTCAAATTTTTGGTCGACAAGCCAGATTAATGCTTTGACAATGAATCATTTGCTTATTGCTATCATAAACTGTAGCACCATTGTTGCAAATTAAATAGTCATAATCAATTTGATAACCTTCTAAGATGGTGCTGATTTCTTGCACCATTCTACCAGTTGCTACCACAAATTTGTTCCCTTGTTTTTTTCAATTCCTGATAAATTCTAAATCTTTGTCCTTTATTTTGTTGCTATGATCTAAGTTCAAAGTTCCGTCATAGTCTGAAAATCATCATTTCATGTCTTTCTCCTCTTATTCTAAAAATTTTTGAATTTCACAAACATTGTCAATTACTTCATTAGCATATTTATCAACATTTTTTTGGTGATTGGTCATTGTAAAGGCTTTGGCAGTAATTTGAAGCATTTCAATATCATTTTTACCATCACCGCTAGCGATGACATCATCAATTTTAAATTTATGAATTTTTTGAATTTCTTTAATTCCATGTGCTTTTGAAACACTAGCATCCATGACTTCTAAAACATTTTTATGGGTTCTAACTACTTTGCAACCTGGAATATCTTGTAAAAAATCTTTCACCTTTTCAACATCTTTTAAACTCAAATAAACATAAATTAAGTTTAAGTCTGGGTTATTTAAAATGTCTTTGGCACCCTCATCTAAATTGTTGCATTTTGGAGCATTAGCAAAAAAGGGGTCATCATCAATTTCTGGTGTTGGCACATATGAATAATCTTTACGTGCATCCAAAGTACAGTACCCTAAAATATATTTGGTTTGCAGCACTTTTAATTTATCCATAATAGCAGCTCTTGAACTCATTAAAATTGGAGTGTGATATAAAATCCCTTGATCTTTTCCATAAGCAATTGCCCCGTTATTGCAAATCATGTAATCATATGGGATTTTATTCATTGCTAAAACTGGTGCTATTTCATGGTGCATCTTTCCTGTGGCAATAGCAAACTTGTTCCCCGTTTCAATTCATTTCTTAATGAATCTTAAATCCTTTGTTTCAATTTCATCGTTGTGATGGATGTTAATGGTTCCATCATAGTCTGAAAATCATCATTTCATTGGTTATTTCCCGTCTATAAAATCTTTCTTTAACTAGAAATTATTATAGTTTACCCAATTTGTGGGTAAACTATCTTTATTATTATACGATAATGTTATGTAATATTTTCTAATAAAAAAATAACCCCCTGGGGTTATTTCTAGTGTTTTAGCCTTCAATTAGAACTTTAATTCCAGGACCCATTGTGGTGGTTACTGAAATATTTTTAATATAAGTTCCTTTAACGGCTGCTGGTTTTGCTTTTTTAATTACATCAAAAATAGCTGCATAGTTTTTCATTAAGTTGTCCTCTGAGAATGAAACTTTTCCTAAAATTGAGTGGATGTTTCCTTCTTTATCGGTTCTGTATTCAACTTTACCTGATTTAATTTCTTCAACAGCTTTTTTAACATTAACTGTCACAGTTCCAGTTTTTGGGTTAGGCATTAAACCTTTTGGTCCAAGCACTTTACCAATTTTCCCTAGTTCTGCCATCATTTCTGGAGTAGCTACAATTACATCATATTCAAATCAATTTTCTTTTGAAATTTTTTGAATTAATTCTTCTCCCCCAACAAAGTCAGCACCAGCTTCTTCAGCTTCTTTAACTTTAGTTTTTGTTAAAACTAAAACTTTTTGAGTTTTTCCTGTTCCTCCAGGTAATACAAGTGCTCCTCTGATTTGTTGATCTGCATGTCTTGGGTCAACATTTAGATTGAATGCAACTTCAACTGTTGCATCAAATTTTGTGATTGAAGTTTCTTTTGCTAATTTAATAGCTTCAGCAATTGGGTATAATTTTGTTTTATCTACTTTAGCATTAACTGCTTTTAATTTTTTACCAATTTTTGCCATAACTAGTTATCCCCTTTTTCAGGCATTCCTGTTACTTTAATACCCATATTTCTTGCTGTACCTTCAATAATTCTCATTGCAGCTTCAATTGTATGTGCATTCAAGTCTGCCATTTTGTATTCTGCAATTTTCTTTACATCTTCTGCTGTAATAGTTGCAATAGTTTCTCCTTTTGGAGTTTTTGATCCTTTTTGGATTCCTGCTGCTTTTTTTAGCATAAATGCTGCAGGTGTGGTTTTAAGTACAAAATCAAATGACTTATCATCATATGCAGTAATAACTACTGGTACTATTTCTCCTGCTCTGTCTTTGGTGGCATCATTAAATTGTTGTGTGAATTGAGGCATGTTAATCCCTAATGATGCTAGTTCAGCACCTGGTTTAGCTTGCATTGCCATAAATTCTAATTTTGCTATACGTGTGATTTTCTTTGCCACGAACAACACCTCCTGTTTTCGCTGTGGTCCAATCGTTTGAATAGATTCCTATTCTTACTTCCACAATTAAAATCTGCCATAAATAATCATATCACATAAACCAGTTAGATTTTATTAAATTATTAAATAATTACTCTAATTGCTTTAGCAAAAGAAAAAATTGAGAAAGTCCACAAACTAAAAATTAAATATGACAAAATTAACTATTCAAAAAAATCAATGACTTGGTGGTAAAGAGAGAATCTAATAGTAATAAGAAAGAAGAATTATTAATAAAGTTAGATTTAATTCAAGAAGCATTGTTATCAAAAACAGAAAGCTTATTGAATACTGTCTCAGAAGAAATTAATTATAACAAATTACATACTCTACAAAGTTACTATTTCAATGCCATCCATTCTGTAGATATTGCTTATGGAATAAGTGAGAAACAAGAAAACACTTTAACCAACTCTGACATCAAAAAAATCAAAAAATTTGAAAGAATTAGTGCAATTTAGAGTTTAAAAAACTAATCTAGATAGATTAGTTTTTTTATACTAATTCTATTGACCATCTAAAAACTTAGCATCTCCTGTGACAATAAAAAATTGACTTGTGGCACTATTCATGACATTTGTTCGTGCCATTGAGAGAGTTCCCAAAATATGGGGTAACCCTGTGGCATTTTTGTTTCGCCCATTAATTGCAAATTCGCCAACAATTGGGTTTAAATCATTTTTTTCAATTAAATCAGGGGTCATTCCTCCACCTTGAATCATAAATCCAGGAATGACTCTGTGGAAAATTAAGCCTGAAAAATAATCTTTTTTGATTAAGTTGACAAAGTTCTTAACACTAATTGGTGCTAATTTTGGGTATAATTCAGCATTTAAAGTTCTGCCATCAGTTAAACAAATTCTAATTTTAATAATTTCACTCATTTGTGCTTCTCCTTACATAACAAATGGATCTGTGATAGACCCATTTAATCGATTAATCTTTGTATGCCAACTCTAGGTTGTCAAACTCAAATTCTGTAGTTGTAATTCTACCAAAGTATTCTAGGTTAACCCTAGCAATTCCTTTTTCATAATCCATTTGGATAACTTGACCTTCCACTCCAGCAAAAGGCCCATCTTTAACCACTATTACATCATTAATTTTAAATGATGCTTCATAAAGAATCTTTTCTTTTCTTTCAGTGCTGCCACCTTTGCAATCATTATCACCACTAACTTCAGTTGTATCGGTTAACATTTTGGCAACCTCTTCAATTGAAAGTGGGAAGGGTTTAGCACCTTTCCCAGATGACCCAATAAATCCAGTAACACCAGGGGTGTTCCGCACAATAAATCATGTCTCATCAGTCATTAACATATTAATGAAGATATAACCGGGGAATTTATTCTTTTCAACAGTTTTACCACCCTTACCCAAAAAAGGCATTTTTGAAATTCTAATATCAAAAATACGGTCTTCTAATCCAGAAGTTTCAATTTTTTGAAGTAAGTCGCTTTTAACTCTTTCTTCATGACCACTATTACAGTTGATGACAAATCACTGTCCTTGGTACGAATCAAGTTCTTCTTCTAATTCTAATAATTTGTTGTCCATTATTAAATCCTCACTAAACTATTTTCAATAAGACAAATAAATATTTTAAACCTGTGTCAATTGCATAAAAGAAGGCTCCAAAAATAATTAAGAAAGTGATAACTCAAGTAAACTTTTGACCTAAGTTTTTACGATTACTTCAACGAATTTTATTAACCTCTTTTAACATTTTTACAGGGGCCTCTTTTAGAGAAAGTCTAATGTTAATTTTCTCTTTGGTTTTTTTAATTTTTATTTCCTTAGTTTTTTTAATTTTTTGTTCTTTAGTTAACCCACGGTATGGATCAAGTTGACTGTAAAGCTCTTCCATTTCCTCTTTACGTTTAGATTTTTCTGCTTTTTTAGCTTCTTTTTTTTGGATTTTATCCAATTTAGCCTTGGCATTTTCTTCAGCAGTTGGCTTTTTTTTGTCTTTGTTTTTATCGCTCATAGCTATCTGGTCTCCTTATGGGTAGTTCTTCCATTACAGGTACTACAAAATTTTTTCACAATAACCCTTTCTTTTTGTGCTATTGTGCTTTTTTTTATTGAATAATTTCTTCCCAAGCAGTCTTCACATACAAGAATAGTCTTTTTTTTACTACCAATTGCCACATGAATCAACTCTTTCTAGTTCTAATATATATTATCATAATTTCAATATTTTCTTACAAAATCAAAGAAATCATCGCGAAGTAGTTCATATTCTCTTCTTTTAATAAAGAGTTTTCTTCTAATATATGAGGCTGAGTAATTTTCACAAATTAACTCAATGCAGCGGGTTCTTACTCAAGAATTTGTTTTCTCATTATATTGTACCATTAAATTGCTAATTTCTTCACGTGTTCGATTTTGTTGGTATTTCAAACATGAGAAAATATCAATTGATTGTTCATAAAGACTTGCCCCATCACTGTTGGGGTTGTTATATTCATGAACAAAATGGTCTACTTCATTTTTTCGGTATCAACTCCGAATAACATCTTTAACACGTTGTTTTGTGATATATTTAATGAAATTTGTGATTGGTATATTACGAGTTTCATCATATTTTTCAAGTGCTTCCACTGTTGAAAAAAAGGCAACATTAAGTAATTCATCTGGGGTAATTTTAATTTTAGTATAGGTATGACATGCCTTTCTCATAATGTTGAATTCATCATGAGCAAGTTGAATGAGTTCTTGTTCAACTAGCTTTGGTAACATTTTTGCAAAAAGTTCATATAAAGCGTTTTTGACAAGGATGTTGTTCACTATTGATTAATAACATAATACAGCAATATTCCTGTTGCTACAGAGACATTTAGTGAGTCAATTGCATTGGTTGTAGAAATTTTAATTTTCACATCTGAATTGTTTTGAATTTTTTTCATAACACCATCTCCTTCATTACCTACAACAAGAACTGTTTTTTTGGCAAATTCAAGTGTTTGAATGTCAACGGCATCTTCATCTAAAGTTGTGGCATAAATTCAATAGCCATTATCTTTTAACTCTCGAATTGCATTTGAAAGGTTCGCTACTTTTACAATTGGTGTATCATAAACTGTTCCAGCAGATACTTTGTAAACTGCTGGGGTCACCCCTACTTGATCATGCTCTTGAATAACAATGCCATCAATTCCCAATAGTGATGCAGTTCGAATAATTGAACCAAAATTATGAGGGTCTTGAAGCCGATCTAGCATTAAAATGATATGCTTTTGATTGTCATTTGCTATAATATCTTTAATGTGAGAGAATTTAAATTCATTAATTTCTGCAGCGTAACCTTGATGGGCAACTTTTTCCTTAAACAAGGTGCTCAGCACATGTTTGTCAACACTTTCTCAAACTAAGTTTTGTGACTTAATTTGTTTGTAAACATCTGGCGCAAAGCTGGTTCCTTTTAAAATATAAATTTTTTTAATTTGCTGTGAATACTTTAAAATAATGTTTTCAACAGCATTTTTACCATAAACATAATTCATTATAACACCCCCTTATCTATAAGTGCTTGTCTCAATTGATCAGCTTTGTTGTAATCTTTTTTTTCTAAACTTTCTTTTCAAGCAATAATAATCTCTTTGAGATTATTATCAATTGGTGTGATTTTAAAGTTAAATCCTAAAACGTCTAGCATTTTTAAGAGTAACTCATATTTACCTCGATTAAGATTATTTGCTCTAATTTCGGTATTAATTTCTTTGATTATTTTATCGATTGTACTAATTGCCATTGCAGTATTTAAGTTGTCTTTCATATAATTTACAAATTCAATTTCAAGTACGTTGGTTTGATCATTTTCAAAAATGTTGTACTTATTAAGTGCTGTGTTTAAGTTTACATTTTTAATTAGGTTCAGCACTTTATTAATTCAATCATGAGCTTGTTTTAATATGGTTGTTCCAATGTTTATTGGTTGAGAGTAGTTAGTTGCTAAATAAATATAGCGTAACTGGTTTGGGTCATTAGTTTTTAAATAATCTGTTACAGTTATTGTGTTTCCCAATGACTTGGACATTTTTTCACCCTCTAAAGCAAGGTGTCCATTGTAGATTCAATTTCGAGCCAACTCCTGATTTTTTAAAGCTAAAAATTGAATTCTCTCATTTTCATGATGGGGAAATTTTAAATCAATTCCACCAACATGCACATCAATTGTCGATTGGAATTCTTCAGCAATTAAGACTGCACACTCTGTATGTCAACCTGGACGACCTGGTCCTCATGGTGAATCTCATTTAATTCCTTTTTTTGTGTTTTTTCATAAAACAAAATCTAAGGGATTAAGTTTATTGGTGTCAACATCTTTTCGCGCCCCCACTTCTAAGGCTTCAAGGTTTTGTTTTGAAAGTCTCCCATATTCTTTACTATAATTCATTATATTAAAGTAAACATTACCATCAACCACATAGGCTACTTGTTTTGCCACTAATTGATCAATGAACTTAATCATTTCATCCATTTTAGTTGAGATTGGGATAATTTTTGTTGGTGACTTAATGTTTAGTGCTTTTAGCACTTCAAAAAAAGCAGTACTATATTTTAAGGCTAATTCACTTTCAGAACAACCTTCATCCATGGCTCTGTTGATAATTTTGTCATCAATATCTGTGATATTTAATAAATATGTATACTTGATATTGAGGTAGTCTAAAAATCTTGTTAATGTGTCAGTCAAAAACAAGGGTCTAGTATTTCCAATATGGATTTCATTATAAACTGTGGGTCCACATGAATAGATTTTTAGATCACTTTCAAGATTGTGTAATTCTTGTGAGAGTGTGTCAAATAATTTCATTTATCTCAAGCCTATCTATCTCGCTTAATCAGTGGTGAAACTGCTTTATATGTATAGTATAAAACTAGGGTATTAAACACAACTTTTAATGGTGCTTGAACCAAGCGAGACATTAACATTACAATATATGCATCATCTGCTGAATTGGACAGTCCTAAAAACTCACTGTCCCCCCAGGCGGAAATGACTGATGTTACTAAATACTCTGTGGCTGTTGCAAATAGTAAAATTGGTAAAGCAACATTTAATGATTTTCTTTTACCTGTTGCCATCATGACTATGAAAATTCCCCAAATTATAAATGTACAAGATAAAACAGAAGATAAAAATACTCATTTAAAGACATTTTTATTCATAGTGACATTTAAAATTAAGAAAGTTTCATGAGATGAATATTCAATGACAAAATAAATAAAGATGGTAAAAGAAATTAAGAAAACATTTATTATTGACATTAAGATTCAGTTGTTACCATGTCCAACCCTTAGAAAACTTGATCCTATTCCAGCAATAAATCCAAAACAAATTACTGAAATTATGAAAGCTGGGTGAATAAATGATGGAACAAAAAGCATTACCAATACTTCAGTAATTAAACCAACAATTACTCCAACAATTGGACCAAAAATAAACCCAGTAATCTTCACCATAACCCCTTCAAAGGCAATCCTAATTGGGGGGAAGACTGTAATTGGTGCTGTTAATGAAATAACTATAGTGACACTAACACTTACAGCAGTAAACATTGTAATATAAGCAATATTTTTTGTGGTAAATCTAATCCCATGATACCTTTCTCTTAGAACAAAATAAGAGACACTATTATATATGATATATGCTAAAACAAAGAATCCAATTAATGCTGACATATAAATTGCCAGATTGTTTCCTTCAAGCAGTTTTACAATTAAATTTTTCATCATTTTCCCCTGTCTAGTTGCTTCATTTTATGACCGACTGATTGTTAGCGAATAATAGTGCATTAATTTTAGAAAATGGCTTTGAGTTTTCAAAACCTCTCTTAAAACTGAATGGAGAGGGATGGGCTGAGGCCAACACTTCTACTCCAATGCATCTTATATTATTATAAATCTTTTTTGCTTGATTTCCCCATAAACAAAAAATTATTTTCGGGTTTATTGTGCATAACTCTTGTAAAATTTTAATTATGATGTTTTCTCAACCTAATTTGGAATGTGATCCGGGTTTATTTTTTTGAACTGTTAAACTTGAATTTAACAAGAAAACTCCTTGTTTTACCCAATCTGAGAGATCAGTTTCAGTCCGATCTATGTTTAAATCTGATTTTAATTCCCTAAAGATATTGCGTAAGCTTGGTGGCATTTTTACCCCAGTTTTAACACTAAAAGCAATCCCATTTGCTTGATTTGGACCATGATATGGGTCTTGACCCAAAATCACAACCTTAATTGCTGAGGGTTTTACAAGTTGAAAAACTCTAAAAATATCTGCTTGATCTGGGTATACTTCTTCAAAATTTGTTATTCTTGACAAAATTGAAGTAATTTCTTCTTTGGCATTAATTCTTTCAAAAAGTTCTAACCACTCAAGATCTAAATTTGCAAATAATTCACCAATCATACTAGAACCCCTTTGCTTTTCTGTTGCGGTTTTTTTCTTGGTCTTTGCGAATTTTTTTCAATGCTTTCATCTCTTCTTTGGTTAATTTATCATCACTTGTTTTATCCAAATCACTTCTTGGAGTTGAAAATATATCATCTTCTTCATCAATGGGTCCTAAGTCCAGCACATTTGGATCTTTACTTGGTTTTACTTCCTGTTGCGGAGCTGGATTTTCAAGTGCTGGTTTTGGTGTTGCTGGTTGAGAAAATGCTGGTGGTTTTGCTTGCATTTGTTCATGTAACTCATCAAGTGAAGGTAAATCACGACTTCAATCATTTACTGGCTTTGGTGTTACTGGTTGTTGAGGGGTGATTTGAGTCCTTACAGCAGGTTTTGGCTGCATAGTTTTAACACTTGAAAAAGCAGCCACTTCACCCAAACTATCATCATCGGCATTATTGTTAAATTTCATAATTCCACCAAATAACATTTGTTCACCGAATAATGTTTCATTGTATTCCCCATTGCTTATATATGGAGATGAAGCAGAGTATTTTAAATAATCATCAACAGTTGCTGATTTTGCAGACTGTTGGTAGTTTTGCTTAAAGTTAATATCACTGCTTTCAGTGTTTTGAAGCAAGTTTTTTGCATGGTTCTGGGCTTGGGGTGGTTGATAGTCTCTATACCCCAATTTTTCATAATCAATTCCATATTTTTGAATTGCTACATTTACTGGATAACCTGTTGGTAACTGCTGATTTAATAGGTGTTCTCTATCCAATCCATCATAACCTTGACCGCCTCTTTGTTTTGCCCTCAATTGATCAATTTCACTTTGATATTGTTTTGAACCTTGATTATAATTTGGTTGGTTGCCAAGATATTGATTTGCAGGTTTGCCTTGTAGGCTTGAAACTCCTGACTGTTGGTTTTGACTTGGATCTAGGGTACCTGGGGGCAATGGCTCTTGGTTTTTGTTTTTTCCATAAGCATTACCAATTCCTCTTGAAACTTTACCATAATTTTGACTTGGTTGAACTGCCTCTTCAAGATTAATTAAATTAGTTTCAAGCCCATTATCATCAAATTCAGTTACATCATCTTCATAAAAGTCATCATCATTTTGCAGATTGTTGGCTATATTTTTCAGTGATTTTGGAGTTGGGTCTGTTTTGTAGTCATCATAGAAATCATCAATATCCTCATCATAGCTTGGATTTACTTGATTTTGGGTTAGAGGGTTTAGTCTTGCACCTTCATTGTTAAACTGACTTGCAAAACCTTTTGGATCTTGACTCATTGGGGCATTGTTATTTTGATTTCTTCTAGCTGATTGATTTTGATCATTTGCTAAATATCTTGGGTCACCTTGAAGACCTTGGGCTCTCATGTCAGAATCTGTTTGTTGGGGATTGTTAACATCACCATAGCCTGAATTTCTAAAGTCATTTGGATGTTGGCCTAATGGTGCTTTGCCATTTTGGTTTTCTTTGTCGAATTGATTTGGGTCATTTGCTAGATATCTTGGGTCGCCTTGTTTTCCCATTGCTCTTTGGTCCAGCAGAGTTTGATTATAGTTTTCAAAATTATTAGCATTGTCTAAGTCATTTGGATTTGTAAAAGTTCTTGAACCTTTATTCCCAAGATTGTTTTTATTTTTTCCAGAAGCATCTTTGTAATTTTCTGCTTGGTTAAAATCATTAAGGTCTTGATTCATTGGGGCGTTGTTATTTTGATTTCTTCTAGCTGATTGATTTTGATCATTTGCTAAATAACTTGGGTCACCTTGAAGACCTTGGGCTCTCATGTCAGAAGCAGTTTGTTGGGGATTGTTAACATCACCATAACCTGAATCAGAATTTCTAAAATCGTTGGGGTATTGACCTAATGGTGTTTTGCTATTTTGTTTCCCCATTGCTCTTTGACTTGATGGAGTTTGATTGTAGTCTTCAAGATTATTAACATAGTCTGAATCATTTGGGCTTGTAAAAGTTCTTGCACCTTTATTTCCGAGATTGGTTTTATTCTTTCCAGAAGTAGCTTTATCATTTTGATTTTGTCTACTTAATTGATTTCTTTCATCATCTAAATTTTTAACTGCATCTTTATTGCTTATTGGTGTAGCATAAAAATCATGGTCATCATAATCTCCATTGTTATTTGCTAAATTTTGGTTTTTATATTCTGCATCTTTATTTTTACCAGTAAATTGTGAAGGTCTAGAATTTGAATCAAGATTTTTAAGTTGTCTATCTCCAAAATATTGTTCAGCAGAATTTTCACTCCCTCTTGCATTTGATAATTTCTCTTTGTTGGTTTCATCAATATAGTCATCATCATAAAAGTCATCAATTGTGTCATTTGCATTGGCACTTTTCTTAGACTTACCTTGGCTTTGTGCAAATGCTTCATTTAGTTTTCTCATTGAGGGTTTATTTTTCAACTCAGCTTCATCATCATTTGAATTAAACTCTTGTTCTGAACTTGTATTTGATTTAACTGGTTTTCTTCAATCTGAACTTCAGTAGTCCTTATTTTTTTGTTGAATTTCAGGATCGCTAATTTGTGCTTCATTTCTAAAATCAATCACTCCATCTCTGTTTCCCAACAATTCCTCTGGTTCATTATAAATTGGCGGTACTGATTTTGATGATGGTGATTTTCTATTTGCTCGAGCAGATTTTGGTGATGTTTGTTGTATTTGGTCATCAAAATCTTCAGTGTTGATTAATGAAGAATAAAGTTCTCTTGGTGAAGAAATATCAATATTATCATCAGTTTTATTTCCTGGAATTGCGTCTTTGCCATCTTGATTGTCTTCAATATTTGCTTTGCTTTTTTTTGCAGAATTTTTATCTTTTGCGTTTCTTTGTGGTTCAGTTTCTGAACTATCTTCAAGTAATTTCATAGCTTCACTAATTTGATCATCGACTTCTGATTTTGCATCAGCATTATCTCTAGTGACATTTTTGGCATTGGTGTCTTTGTCTTTATTTTTTAAAGTTTCTTCAATGCTTTTGTTTTTTAAGTTAGATTCAGCATCTGCTTCATCTGAATCAATTTTTAAAAATGAGGTGTCCTTTTGTTTATCATTCATTTTTGCAATTAAAGCTTCTAGTTTTTGATCATCAACAAAGTATTCTTGATCATTGTTTTCTTGCTCAGTTACAAGTTCATCTTGTTTTTTGGTTTGTCTTCTTTCTTTTTCTAATTTTTTTAATTTTTTTTCTTCAAGTTTTTTTTCTTTACAACTCAATGGCTTAGCTTCTAATTTATCAGTATCTTCTGCTAATTTGACTCCTGATTGGTTTGAATCATTTGCATCAATTTGTTTTTTATTTTGTTTTTTACTTGCAACCTCTTCGAAGTTAGCAACAAACTCTTCAGTATTTGAATCATCAGCATGAAAATCCTCATCACTTATTCTGTTTGTATCTGAATCTACAACTATTTGTTTTTTTTCATTAGCACCTCTTGATTCAACAAGATCTGATTCAGCACTCTTGGCTTTTTTGTTGTTGTTTTCTTTTTCTCTGCTTAATTGAGCATTGACTGCATCTTCAAAAAATTTAGCATCTTCAGTATTTCAATTACTGTTGGCTGCTCTTGCACCTTGTTTACTTAGAGAATCACTAAAATCATTGTTATCAACAATATCACTATTTTCTCTAAAATCTTTTTGTTTGTTTACATCTTTGTTATTAAACTTACTCTCTTGTTGATAATTTTCATTAGAATTTTGATACTCATTACTATCTCTAAGGTTTTTGCTTTCTTTCATTGATTGAAATCTGTTTTGATCTAAATCATTGTCTAAGTAATCATCATGTTCTGAGTCAGATTTGTTTTGATTAGATCTCAAACCGTTTTTTGAATTTTGATAGTTGTTGCTATCTGCAAAATCATTGCCATCCCTTGATGCTTGAGATTTGTTTTGATTTGAATTTTTTTTGTCATATTTAGATTTTGAATCATATTCATTTTTTGAACTATCAAATTCAGAGTTACTTTGATAATCTTTGTCTTCTGAATAGTCATCATTGCTTCTCATTGATTTTGATTTATTTTGATTTGAAACATTATCAAAATCACTATCAGATTTTGATTTTGCAGATCTTGAATTTTTATTGTTGTCTTCTGAATAGTAATCATGTGCTGAGTCAGATTTGTTGGCCAAGTTTCTTTTGTCGAATTCAGATTCTGATGCAGATTTGTTTTGATTAGATCTCAAATTATTTTTTGAATCATTAAATCTAGAATCATTTTTTGAATTTTGATAGTCATTGCTGTCTGAAAAATCATTGTCATCCCTTGATGCTTGAGATTTGTTTTTATTTGAGTTTTCATCAAAACGATTATCATATGATGAATTTCTTTTGTCATATTTAGCTTTTGAATCATATTCATTTTTTGAACTATCAAATTCAGAGTTACTTTGATAATCTCTGTCATCTGAATAATCATCATTGCTTTTCATTGATTTTGATTTATTTTGATTTGAAACATTATCAGAATAATCAAAGTTGCTAGCAGATTTTGAATTTTTATTATTAGCTTCTAAATAATCATCATGTGCTGAGTCAGATTTGTTTGCCAAGTTTCTTTTGTCGAATTCAGATTCTGATGCAGATTTGTTTTGATTAGATCTCAAATTATTTTTTGAATTTTGATAGTTGATGCTGTCTGAAAAATCATTGTCATCCCTTGATGTTTGAGATCTGTTTTTATTTGAATTTTCATTAAAGCGATTGTTATATGATGAATCTTTTTTATCATATTTAGATTTTGAATCATATTCATTTTTTGAGTTGCCAAATTCAGATCCACTTTGATAATCTCTATCTTCTGAAAAATCATCATTGCTTCTCATTGATTTTGATTTTGTAGATCTTGAATTTTTATTATTGTCTTCTGAATAGTCATTATGTGCTGAGTCAGATTTGTTTTGATTAGATCTCAAATTATTTTTTGAATCATTAAATCTAGAATCATTTTTTGAATTTTGATAGTTGCTGCTGTCTGAAAAATCATTGCCATCTCTTGATGCTTGAAATTTATTTTGATTTGATTTTTTTTTGTCATATTTAGAGTTACTGTCTTCTGATTTTGTTGATCTTGAATTTTTATCATTAACTCCTAAATAATCATCATGTGCTGAGTCGTTAAACTTTGAACTGCTTTGAGAATCTCGGTGATCATTATTATTCGAATAGTACTCCTCATCACTAGAATGACTATTGTTGCTTTCGTTTCCACGCTCATCAGAATTGCTTCGACTTCTATTTAATTTTTCATTATTCAAAGTACTTTGATTATTGCTATTTCCATTAGCATAGTTGTCTCTTTTATTTGAATGATTTTGATAATTTCTTGAATTATTATCTAAATAATGGTTTTGATCATTTCATTCTCTGTTTGCTTCATTTTGTCTTTGGTTCTTATATGAACTTTGAGAAGCACTAAAATCATTGTTATCAACAATGTCTTCTTGGTTTTGAAATTTTTGTTTCTCTTTGCGCAATGCTTCTTGATAATTTTCATCCATGGCATTTGTGTTTTTTGATCTAAATCCTCTTTGGTTGCTATATTCCTCATCGAATCTTCTATCATTTAGATTATTAGAATTTCTCTCTTCATTTCACATTCTATTATTAGACTTTGCTTGATTCATTTCATAGCTTTTTTGTTCATCATGATTTGAGGCTGTATTCCCCACTCTTGAATCATGAGCACTTTGGTTTCTAGCATCAAATGAACTTTGTGATTTGTTGGTATCAGCAAAATCTTGTCTTTGATTGTATCTTCTTTTATTTTCAGCAGTTTCATCATAATGGTTGTCAAACTTCGAGTCAAAGCGATTTTGATATTGTTGGCTATCTGCACTTGAATTTGCATATCTTTCAGCCTGGTTTTTATGGCGACTTTGTTGTTGATAGCTTTGGTTAGTAGTGTCTGCTTCATAGTTTCTGGCTTGTTGATAATCATTGTAACGAGCTTGGGATCTAGAATCATTACTAAACTCATCAAAATTATTATTAACTCTGTTGTTGTGCTGGTTAATGTAATTTTCTTCCATATCCTCTATGTTCTCAAAGTAATTTCTTTGTCTTGAACGATTGATCTGTTGGCTTTTTTTATTATCATAGTCATCTTGTCATCGATCACTAAAGTTTTCATTTCTGCTGGCAGATTGCGGATAACCTCCAATGTAAATTGGTTCTTTAACTTGAACAATTTGTTGACCTTGTTTTAATAAAAAATCTAATTGCATTTCAGCAACAATTCGGCGAATGAAGTTTTCATCAATTCTCTCTTGTTCAAAACTTTTCATATAGTTTTTTTGAGAATTGGTTTTATTATTAATATTTCTGATGGTTTCTTGTAAAAACTTTTTATCAGTTAAATCATTTGCATTAAACTTTTGTTTTGACCATTCTTGAGTTTGTCCCTCATCAGTAACCAGATTCATTTTGCCAGGAAAAGTTTTGTTAATAAATTCAAAGGGAGCTTTTTTGGTAGGCAATTTTATTAAAGACTGGATAAATTTGTGAGCATCTTGCTCATCAATAAAAGAGGCAACTGGTTGATTTATCAATGCATCAACTACAACATACATCTCTTTATCTCTTTTTATGTAGAATTTCATAGTTTACCTCCAAGTTCAATCTTAAATTATTATCTCATAAATTATATTTGATTTAAACAATAAAGGAATGCAAAAAATACCTTTATTAAGGTATTTTAGCTAGCTTCTTTTTATTGTAACATTAATTTCTTCTGGGTTTGAGTCAATTCCCCTAAACATGTCTTCGGTACCTTGATCTGAGACTTCTTGAACACTAAATTGGTATTTTGTTGGTTCAAATCAGTAAGCATATTTGCTTGTGGTTACCTTGTTCTCTGTATCTGCTGACAAGGTCACTCTTCCAATATTTCATCTAATAATCATTCCGGCTGAAATTGAGTAGTTAATATTAAAGTTTTTCTCATCATTTTTTTCACCTGGGTCATTAAAAGTTAAGTCAAAACTATTGGTTGAGGTTTTTGAATAATACAAAGTTTTTAGATTAAGTTCATTATTCTCTTTGTGATTAATTGCAAGCTCATCTGTAAACTCTTTAATTGCCAAAGCATCATCTGATTCAGGTTCTTCAGGTTCTGGCACTACATTAGTCAGGGTTTCAGGCTTAAAACCCAACATTTTAATGTCATCAAATTTAAAACCATCAAAAAGGGATTTGGTTTCATCATCACTTGTATAGTCTCCAATGGTTTTATCTGAAACTGTAATTTCTTCATATGTTGTTTTAGTTTCATCACCACTTGCATCAACTACTATAGTTTGTAAAAAGGGTTTGACATCTTTTAACTTGTAGGTTCCAATGTTACTATCTGCAAATGAAAAGGTTCTAAAATTAGTGTTTCGAGCAGCTCAATATGAAGCTCAAAATTCTTTTTCATCATCAGTTTTATCTGGCTTGTTATCAAAAACTTTACTTATTGATAAGGCTTGACCACTTTCACCAAGAACTTTTTCAAATGCTGCTCTTTTTTCAGCATTTTGGTACTTACTTGGAGTGTAGGTAACTGCATTCATAAGCTGATAAACACCGTCAGCTAACATTCCTTTTCTAAAGTTTGTGTCATAATCGGTTGTATTAGTATCTTCATCTCCATTAACAAGTACTGTCATTAGTTCTTTTCTTACACTACATGCCACAACACTAGTAAGTGAAGATGAACATATGGCAACCCCAGCTAAAACAGATAGTAATTTTTTCATAGTTATTTCTCCTTTTTTGTACCTATATATTATATGTTAAAATTTAACAATTTTTAGTTATTTTTTGATTGGTCCATAAATTTACCACAATTTTTTGCAAATTGAACTTTTACTGTTCCAGTTGCACCGTTACGATGTTTTGAAATAATTACATCAGTTGGTTCAACTTGACTGCCGCTTTGCATTGAATATTCTTCTCTTTTTGCATAATAATCTTCACGATACAAGAACATAATAATGTCGGCATCTTGTTCAATGGCTCCTGAATCACGCAAGTCTGACATTAATGGTGTTTTTTCTTCTCTTTTTTCAACACTACGTGAAAGTTGAGATAAACAAATAACTGGGATGTTTAATTCCCTAGCAATTAACTTTAATTGACGAGAAATTGCAGCAACTTCATTTTGACGACTATCAAATCTGTTGTTAACTGATGAAATCAATTGTAAATAATCAATGAAACAAACTTCAATCTCAAAATCTCTTTTGATCTTTCTTAACTTAGACTGAATTTGCATAACATTAAGTCCAGGGGTATCATCAATAACAATATTCATCTTTTGGATTTTATCCCCAGCACTAGTAATAAGTTTTCATTTATCTTGGTTTAAACCTGCAGGGATTCTCAACAAGTTTGAATCCACTGTTGATTCTGAGGCTAAAATTCTTTGTACAAGTTGTTCTTTGGGCATCTCTAGTGAAAAAAAGACAACACCCTTGTTTCTTTTAGCGGCATTTGTTGCTAAGTTTAAAGCAAAGGCAGTTTTACCCATTGATGGACGAGCCGCCAAAATAATAAAGTCTCCTTTTTGTCAGCCATTGGTAATACTGTCAATATCTGTAAATCCTGAAGGTATACCATTTATTAGTGACCCACCACTATTTTGCAAGTTATCAATTTTTTTAATTACTTCAACAACTGTTTCTTTAATTGGAACTGCATCATCCTTTTTAATTTCAGTTCTAATTCCCATAATTTTTTGTTGGGCAGCCATAAAAACATCTAGAACTGGTGATCTACTATCACGAAGTTGCTTGATTTCACCAATTGCTCTGTCTAATTGTCTTCCCATTGAACTTTTAAAAATTACTTCAATGTGGTCTTCAAATCCCTCATCTGTAATATAAAATGAGTTTATATCAGTTATGGCTTCAATTCCCCCAATTTTTGCTAACAACTTGTTTTCTTGTAACTTGTTGATAACAGTTGCACTTGACACCTTGGTTCCTGTTTGAGAAACTTCTTGAATAGTTTCAAAAATTATACTGTGAGCATCAGAAGAAAAGTCTGTTTGCTCAAGTTGGGTAATAATTTCAAAACATGCCTTTGGAGAGTGCATTGCAACTGCCAAAACATATTTTTCAGCATTCAAAAGTATGTTGATGGAATTTACCTCAAATTCATTTGTCATTATTCTTTCCCTTCCACTAGGACTTTTAAAGTTGCTACAACTTTAAAGTCTAATTTAATTTTTAAGTAATGCAAACCTAGCTTATTTAAGTTTTCATGACTTACAAATTTACGCTTATCTATGTTTAAACCAAATTCTTTATTAAGTCTGTCACAAATTTGAGTTAATGAAATAGTTCCGAAAGGTTTTTTATCCATAACCCTTAGATGAAACTTTAATTCAATAGCTTCAATTTCTTTTTTTAACAAATCATTTTTAATTTTCTGTCCTGAAATTTCTTGTTCTTCTTTTTTTAGTCTAACATTCAAATGACTCAAGTCATCTTTGGTTGCTTTTATGGCAAACCCCTTTGGAATTAAGTAATTTGCTGCATAACCATCACTAACCTCAACAATTTGATCTTTTTGTCCATAATTTTTAACATCTTTAATTAATATTACTTTCATATTTATCACCATAATTATTATATCAAAGTATTAAAAAAGCACCCATTTTTTAGGCACTTAAATGTTTATTAATAATTATTGAACAACAAATGGTAGCAATCCAACAACTCTGGCTCTTTTAATTGCAGTTGCCAGCATTCTTTGGTGTTTTGGTGAAGTACCTGTAATTCTTCTTGGTAAAATCTGTCCATTTCCAGAAATGAATTTTTTCAATAATTCAACATCTTTATAGTCAATATAATCTATGTTGTTTTTAGCAAAGAAGTTTACTTTTTTTCTTCTTACAAATTTTTTCATAACCTATTTCTCCTTTTAAATTAATCATCTCATAAGATTGAGTCATCATCTTTTGCTGATTGATTGTCGTCAATCAAGTCAAACTCAATGTTATTTGATGGAATTTGTTGGTTTTGGATTTGAGGTTGAGGAACTGGGTTACCACCCGCCATTGGTTGGGGTGATGTTCCTGCTGCTCCTCCTAAAAAATGAACTCTTGATGCTCTAACATTTACAATTGTGTTGTATTGACCATTGGCATTTTCTTGACGAACACTTAAAGATCCCTCAACAGCAATTTGTGCTCCTTTTTTTAAGAATTTTGCCATGTTTTCAGCAACTTTTTCTCAAGCAATGCATGGAATAAATTGAGTGTACTGGTTTCCCCCACTAAATTCATTCACAGCAACAGTAAAAGCGACAAATGATTTGCCACCACTTGATGTGCGCAATTCAGGGTCTTTTGTAATTCTACCAATTAAACTAATTGAGTTCATAATTTACCTCCTCATTATTCAGCCGAATTTGGTTCGCTGGGTTTTGGTTTTTCAACTTCTGGTGTGTCAGCTGGCTTAGGTGCCTCAGTTGCTGGTCTTCTTTCACCTGGTTTATCCTCAAATTTTCTTGGAGGACGTCTGTCAAAACTACGTGTTGGTTTTTTTTCTTCTTTAAATTTTGACATGTCAGTTTTTGACAATTTTGTTGACTGAATATATTTTTTTTCAGTTTCAGTATTAATTACTAACTCTCTTATGATACTGTTGTCAATACGAACAATACGTTGGAATTCTAATATGTTTGCTGAATCTGTTTCAACAATTAAAACTGTATAGAATCCTTTTTTCTTTTTGTTAATTTCATAAGCAAATTCTTTTAATCCTCATTCATCTGAGGCAAGAATTTTTCCGCCATTAGCGGTTAGTATATCATTTAGTTTTGCTGCAATTGCTTTTTGATCAGCAGCTTCATCAACAATATACATAATCTCATATTTTCTAATCATGTACTAAATACTCTCCTTGTGGTCTTTTGGCCTATACGGCAAGGAGTTAATCTAAAAATTAACTCACCAAGTTATTATACATTATTTACAGTGTTTGCGACAACATTTTAAAGATTTTTTAAATCATCACATTGTTATCAAAACAAAAAAGGACTAAATGTTATCAAAACAAATTTGGACTTGATTATAATAATAAAGGAAATCAGGGAATAAAAATGAAAAGAAATTATAGAGGTAAAAGACAAATGAAAACCAACAAACATATACAAGATATTATTAGGGAGGCTGCTTTATCCAGGGATAAAGCAGCCAAAAGAGAACTTTTGATAAAAAGTGGTGGTAGTAGATCATGGTTTTATGATGCCATTAAAAAATACAAAGAAATTGGTGAGGCCTTCTTTATCCACAAAAATAAAAACAATAAGCATGCTCAAAAGCGAACCCATATGCAAGCACTAGAGATTAGCAGGATTTTTAGGGATGAGTACTTAAACTGTAATTTTAGGGATTTTATGCGCTATTTAAAAGCAGATAAAAGATATGACTATCAGTGGGTGGGTTATTCATATATTTACAATATTTTAAGATCTAAAAATCATTGCTCAAAACTGGCACATAAAAAAACTATCAAATTGTTAGCAAAAGAAGAAGAGTTGAAAAATAGACCTCAAAGTCTACTGGTTCCCTCCTCAGCTACAGAAAGAGCAAAAGAAAATATCCATATTGCAAGGCCAAGAACCCAAAGGCGTGGTCATGTTGTTGAAGCTGATGCTACATTTTGAAGATTCAGTGATGAGGAGATTTGGGCATTGCATGGTTATATTGATGAGGCAAGTGGAGAGGTTTTAGGATTATATTTTGATCATCAAGAAACTACTGAAGGTTATTTCAATGCTTTGAAACCGGTCTTAAAAAATTATGGGACTTTTGAAGTGCTAAGAACTGACAAACGCAGAACTTTTTGGAGTGAAAAAAAAGAATCTTCGCCCGAAGATTCTCGAATTCAGTTTGCATTTGTAGCTAAAAACTTAGGTATTGACATCCAATCATCAATTTCACCACAATTCAAACCAAGGATTGAAAGGCTCTGAAAAACCATTAAAGGTACAATCACTACCTTTATGGAACAAAATAAAGTCACAAATATTAATGAGGCCAATCTAGTCTTACCAAAATTTGTTGAGTATTTAAATAATCATGTTGTAACCCTTCAAAAAGATTTTACTACAAATTCATTCAAAAAATTTGAGGGAGATCTAAATATTATTTTGGGACACAAATCAATTAGAGTGGTTGCAAGAGATCTAACTGTTACCTATGAAAAGAAAAAGTACTTTATATGCAATTTCACAACACCATTAAATATACCTAGACGAGAGATTATGATAATTCAATGTTGTGATGGTAACCTTATCGCATCACTTGGTGATAACTATTATAGTATGATTGAATTTGATAATGAAATGCTCTACAAATCAAAAGTTGTTCTTGAAAATGAAGGAGTGAAACCTGAAGATATGCCACAAAAAATTAAAAACAACTCTGTCTGAGCTCAATCAAACTTTATCTTTTTTAAGAAAAAATACTCAAGTTGATATAAAAAGCACTCCTATTAAACTAGCAATTTATTAAAAGTTGTATTAAAATTACTAAAAGTCCAAATTTGTTTTGATAGCTACACAACATTTTAAAGATTTTTTAAATCATCAGCATAAGTTATTTTAATATTTTCACTTTCTCCACAAACTGTTTTAATTTTATAACCCTTATTTTCAATTGCTTGACAGTCATCATTTCAATTTGCATCAACATTTACAAAGGCTTCTTTGATAATTTTGGTTCTAAACCCCTGAGGTGTTTGGGTTGTTAGGTATTCATCTCTGTTTACTGTTGAAATTTCCACATTAACTATTTTTTTTAAGCAATTAACTACTTTTTGAATTGGAACTACCACATCAAATGCTTTTAGATTTTTATAAACATCTGTAATTAGTTTTTTAGAAGCAAATGGGCGGGCCCCATCATGAATCAAAACATTTGGTGCTGTTACCATTTCTAATCCTCTAGCAACCGACAAACTTCGAGTCGGACCCCCAACTGTGAAAACCAAGTTTGGTAGTTCAAATTTTTGTAATTGTTTGTTAATTTGTTCATTGCCAACAACTATAATTTGTTGTAAACCTTCAAGATCAAAAAAACATTTAATTGTTTTTAAGATTAATAATTCTTCATTAATTTTGGCTAATAATTTATTTTCACCAAAACGAATACTTTGACCATTTGCTAAAATTACTACATCAAACATTTTTCCTACTCCTTAATCTAATTATAAAAGAAAACCTTTTTGTTTAGCAAAAAGGTTACAAAATATTAATGTTATTTGTATTACAATAGTCTACAAATTCCTGACTTCAAATTGAGGGATACACTTCAGCAATGTGTTGTTTTTCCAAAAAACCCATCATGATTCTATTTACATAAATTCCACATGTTAAAGTTAGTGGCAATTGGTCAGACTTAATCAGGTGATTGTAAATTGTTTCAGATTTTTGAGATTCTTTTAAAATTGTGTTTTGATTTTTATAAGTATCACGATCCACTTGGTAGGCAACATACCCAGCACTAATAACTTTCTCGCAACTTTTATTATAATAATAAATCTTGGCATAAGATTTAAAATCAAAAACATCACTTGAAAACTGTTGGGTACTGTTTTGGCTATTTGTTTTCTCAATGTAATCTTGAATTACAAATGAACCATTATCTTTTGCAAAACGGTTTAATCTATCTTTAAAAGAAATCAGTGGGTACAGCTCTTTTAGTTTCTTGTAAGTCACAAAAGTTAGAGTGCTACCAAAGTGATTTTTTTCTAATGTTGGGAACATTTTGCTACATTCATTATCAATTTCAAAAATAGTTGAAAAGATTTTTGAAGCAACTTCAACAATTTCTTTATCATCTTTTTTGTCCTTAACAATTTCAATTCCCATTTCTTCATATGAAATTGATGAACTGTTATCAACCTTAACATCTCTTTCGATAACTGTCATATTTGTTAGAATACCACTACCATCTTCAGTGAAATCATTTTTATAAAGAAAGTAACGTCTTCATTTGTTGTTTGACTGGATGACCTCACCATATCCATCAATAGATTTGTTATCAAAGTCAATAACCCTTTTAGTTCCTTGGGCATCATCATTCAATCACAGTTGGCGATCAGTTATGGCTGCACTTGGAATTTCTAAAAGATTAAAAGTGCTTTTGATTTTTCCTCGCAAATTACTCACCACAAAATCTATCCCCATGATTGTTTCTTTTGGTGTTAACTTTGAAATGTAACCAAGTGTTATCCCGTGTTTCATAATTTATCCTCTTGGCTTCATTTGAGGGAATAAAATTACATCTTTAATAGATTCAGCACCAGTTAATAACATTACAAGTCTATCAATTCCAATACCAATTCCAGCAGTTGGGGGCATTCCATATTCAAGTGCTTCAACAAAATCAATATCCATATCTGAAGCTTCGTCATTTCCGGCCTCTGCTTCTTTGATTTGGTCTAAAAATCTTTCATATTGATCTATTGGGTTGTTCAACTCAGAAAAGGCATTAGCATATTCTCTATTAATAATAAATAGTTCAAATCTATCTGTGAATCTTGAATCTTGCTCATTTAATTTTGCAAGGGGTGAGATTTCTCTTGGGTGTCCATAAATAAATGTTGGGTCAATGATTGTGCTTTCAACAAATTCTTCAAAAAACAAGTTAATAATATGACCAACTGAGAATTGGTGTTTTTCAACTTCAACTCCTTTTTCTTTGGCAATTTTTTTAGCTTCTTCATAACTCATTGGTTTTCAAAAATCAACCCCAGTTATTTCTTTAATAGCATCAACCATATGTCATTTTTTAAATGGTTTTCCTAAATCAAGTTTGTGACCACCATAAGTCAGGGTGGTTTTCCCATTAACAGCTTTTGCACTTTCTCTAATTAACTCTTCACATAAGTTCATAACAAAGTCCATATTTTTGTAAGCTACATAGATTTCAATTGTTGTAAATTCTGGATTATGTCTGGTGCTCATTCCCTCATTTCGAAAGAGTCTTCCAATTTCATAAACACCCTCAAAGCCTCCAACAATACATCTTTTTAAGTGAAGTTCGGGTGCAATACGTAAGTAAAATTCTGAATCCAAAGCATTGTAGTGTGTTGCAAATGGTTTAGCAGCAGCCCCACCACGAAGTTGGTGTAAAATTGGGGTTTCAACTTCCATATAACCTTTGCTATCTAAAGTTGATTGAATTGTTCTAATAACTTTATTACGATCAATGAATGTTTGGCGTGTTTCTGGATTAACAATTAGGTCAACATAACGACGACGATATCTTTCTTCAATATCTGCAATTCCTGAATGTTTATCGGGAAGAGGCTTTAAAGCCTTACTTAGTAATTTAAAACTTTCAACTCTAATTGTTAATTCACCATGATCGGTTTTCATCATAGATCCTGTAACTCCAATAATGTCTCCTAAATCTAGGTCTTTAAAAAATTCAAATTCTGCGTCTCCAAGTTCGTCTTGGCGGGTGTAAATTTGGATCATTCCATATTGGTCTTGGATATTTGCAAAGATTGCTTTTTTTCCTGCTTCTCTAAATAACCTTATTCTTCCTGCAGTACTAATTTTTGTTGTTTGTTTTGTTTGTAACTCTTCTTTTGAAAATTTATTAAATTGTTCATTAAGTTGTGTGGTTGTGTGAGTTCTATCAAAAACAGTATTTATAAATGGGTCTCGTCCTTTGCTAACTAAGTCATTGTATTTCTCACGGCGAACTCTTTCTTGTTCACTAAAATTTCTTTCCATATTATCTTTCATTTGTTTTCTCCTTTATATTGAATTTATTTCATAATAATTAAAAATGTCAATTAAATCATTATATGATTGTATTTCCACTGCTAGTTTTTTCATGTGCAGTGTTATAGGGTTCTTCCCTAAAACTGCAATATATCATAATAGTTGCTTGCGCATTTCTCTAATAGCAAATTCCTCAGTTTTTGCTTCCATTAATAATTTGGTGTGCCTGGCAACCGTTTCTTTTCATTCGGTAAAAGTTGGTTTTGGTAATGTTTCACCAGTTTCTAAAAAGTGATTGATTTCTCTAAAAACTCATGGGTTTCCTTGTGCTGCCCGGGCAATCATTATTGCATCACAACCCGTTTCTTCAAACATTTGCTTGGCTGTTGGCCCATCCACAACATCGCCATTCCCAATAACAGGGATCTTGATAGCATCTTTCACTTTTTTAATTCATGACCAATCAGCCTTACCTGTATAAAATTGATTTCTTGTTCTCCCATGAATTGCAATTGCTGCAGCTCCATTTGCTTCGGCGATTTTTGCAAGTTCAACAACATTTTTATTGTTTTCATCTCAACCAATTCTCATTTTTACAGTTACAGGTTTGCTAGTGCTTTTAACCACTGCAGCAATTACCTCTCCAACTCTTTCGGGATACTTTAATAAATTTGATCCAGCTTGACTTCTAACAGCAACTTTTGGTGCTGGACAACCCATGTTGATATCAATAATATCACATTCAGAAAGTTCATCAACAATTTTTGCGGCTGTTACAAATGAGTTAACATCAAATCCAAATATCTGTAAAGAAATTGGATGCTCAAACTTCGAGACCTCAATCATAGTTTTAGTTTTTTGATTATTGTGGACTAAACCCTCAGTGCTCACCATTTCTGCATAAACCAACGCTGCTCCATATTCTTTACAAATAATTCGAAAAGCTTCATTTGTGGTTCCGGCCATTGGTCCTAAAATTAACTTACCATTAATTTCAATATTTTTAATTTTCATAAGCACTAACCCACAAGTTCGGTGTTCAAATATAACAAGTGGTTTATTTCTGTGAACTTAATGTAAATGTGTTTTGAATCATTTGCAAAGAAATCACAGATGTGCTTGGCTACTGCCTCCTGCTTTAATGGTCTTCCAATTCAATCAATTGTGACTAAGATAGCATCCTTGTCATAACCATTTCCTATTAACTTACTTGGTTCATGTCAAAAAACCACATTTTTAACATCTGAATTGATCATTTGTGCTAACTCGCCTGCTTTTTTAAAATATTCTTGGACCCTATCTTCAGGTACTCCCCTAAAACTTAAAATTGGCATATATTTCCCACCTTTTCTATTTGATTATATATTTTTTTCATATTTTTTTGTACATAAAATTAAAAAACACATAATGTTTTATGTGTTTTTTAGCAACTATGATCAATCAATTTCTGATGGTTTTTTTGGGTTTGAGTTTATTTTAATTTCATCAATTAATCCATTTCTGACATGGATAACCTTGTCCCCAATTTCAGCAATGTTCGGGTTATGAGTAACCACAATCATTGTTGTTCTATACTTATCTTTAATTTCTACTAGAGTTTCTAGAACTTTTCTACCCATCTCTTCATCTAAAGCTCCTGTTGGTTCATCACCAAAAAGAATTTCAGGATTTTTTGCCAAGGCTCTTGCAATAGAAACCCTTTGTTGCTGTCCACCTGACATTTGGTGTGGATATTTATTCATTTGTTCTTCCATACCAATTGTTTTAAAAATATCTTCAATTGACATTGATTTTTCTTTTGAACTATTTAAATTTTCACCAACTTCTGCATTTTCTTTTGCAGTTAAATTTGACAATAAATTATATTGTTGAAAAATAAATCCAACATTATCACGTCTAAATTTTGTAAGGTGTGAATCTTTTAATAGTGAAAGATTATTACCAATTACAAAAACATCACCTTGGTTAGCTTTATCTAGACCAGAAATAATGTTTAGCAAGGTGGTTTTTCCAGAACCTGATGGTCCTAAAATAACAATAAATTTACCTTTTTCAATTTTTAAGTCAATTCCTTTTAAAATTTCAGTGACACTCTCTCCACCTGGATATCATTTTTTTACATTGCTTAATTCAATAACATATTCTTGAATATTTGGCTTACTGTTTGTTGTTGAAATAATGGCTCCGTTCAAAATTTCTTTAGAATATTTTGAAGTTGCTTGTCTTTGAACTTTAAGTTTTTGTCTAAAACCTTTGATTCCTTCCTCGGTTACTGCGGGAAGTTCAATATTTTTATACTCTCTAACCTTGATTACATTTGCTTCAGGTTTTTTTGAAACTTTTGGTGCTTTGGGCTCTTTGGGAGCCTTAGGTGCTTTTGCGGCTTTTGGTTGCTTAGCTTGAACACTTTTATCAAGATCTAATTCTTTGTTTGGTTCACCCATGTTTTCATCCTTTCAGAAAACTAAATAACGTCTCTATGATTATAGCATCTTTAATTAATTAATGTTTTTAATTTTTCAGGATTGATTATGTATTTTTTCTTGCAAAAATCACAAACCACTTCAACTTCTTCGCCATGTTCATAGGCTTTTGTGATTTCCTCAACACCCAGCATTTTTACTGAATCCATAACTTTGTTTTCATTGCAAGTACATTCAAATTTTAATTCAGCCACACCCAAAACCTTGGCATCTTGAGCAATATCTTTTAATAGTGCTTCATAATTTGTGGTTTCAATCAAAATCTTTTTAAGGTAGTCAATTGACCCTACCTTTTCTTCGATAAAGCTAATGTTTTCTTCGGTGTATCCTGGTAATAATTGAATAATAATTCCAACAGCTTTTTCGATGCCGCCCTTATCATCAATTTCAACTGTAGAAGTGATTAATGAGTGGATTTGGTCTGATTTTTGGAGATAATACATATAATCTAAATTAATTTCTCCTGAAATTAATTCAACTCTTGAAGTATAGGGCTCTTTTTTATCTTGATCATAACGTGAAACTTGTAAAAAACCGTTTGTTCCCACTGTCTGTGACAAGGGGCTGCCATCTCCTTTTTCTTCTGAAATTTGTGTTGCATCAAAATCAGGATTTTCAACATAACCTCTTATTGTGTTGTTTTGGAATTCTGTAATAATTGTTCCTGCAAAACCCATTCCATTTAGGTTTGTGGTCATTTTGTTACCATCTTTCAAACTCAAACTAATTAAAGCATTATTAATTAAAGCCCTTCCTAGTGCCACACTTGTTAATGGATTGGTTCCTTGTAATTTCACTATTTCTGCTAGTGATTCAGTGATATCAACAACTGCCATCTTAATATTATTCTTTTCGCTGATTGCTCTAATTTGCATGTCCATTGTTTTTCCCCCTCAAATTTACTTATTTATTATACTTTTTTTAATCTAAAAGTGCACACTTTAATAAGAAAAAAGCATTTTTGGTTGGTTTAAATAAACTCAACTAAAATGCTTTGAACTATTTATCATCGTCATCATCAGGTTCAATTTCAAGAATTTCTCCTGATTCTCTTTTTTTAATTTCTGCATCACGGCGTTTTTTCTCTTTAACCACAATGTCAGGAAGTTTCATATTTTTATTGATGTAGTCAATTTGCTCTGCAGTAATTGTTTCTAAAATTCTTAGAGACTCTGCAATTAGTTCAAGCAGACTCAAGTTATCTTTAATTGTTTGAACAGCAATTTTGTAACTATCATCAAGAATTGTTGCAATTTCTTGATCAATTTTTGCAGCTACTTCATCTGAATAAACACCCTTGGTTTGTCCATAAGCTTCTTCTTGCATTGTTACAAACTTTGTTAAACCAAGTTTTGACATCCCAAATTGTGTAACCATTCGGCGAGCAATGTTTGTAGCTTTATCTAAATCATCATGTGCTCCAGTGGTTACTTTTTGTTTACCAAATTTAATTTCTTCTGCAGCACGACCTCCAAGGTATCCCGCAATTGAAGCTCTTAGATCATCAATTGAAGAAAAGTTTGATTCATCTTTTGGAGTCATAATTGTGTATCCCCCAGCATTACCACGAGGAATAATTGTAACTTTTTGAACTTTTGAAGCTGAGTCTAATTTTAACCCAATCAAGGCATGACCAGCTTCATGGTATGAAACAATTTGTTTGTCTTGAACTGTCATAGCTCTTGATTTTTTAGCTGGTCCACCAACAACTCTGTCGATTGCTTCATCAATGTCATGAATTGTTATCATTTTTCTTTTATCTCTAACCACTAAAATTGCAGCTTCATTTAAAACGTTTTCGAGTTGAGCACCAGAAAACCCTGGTGTTCTTTCTGCAATTCTAGTTCACTCAATTTCAGGTGAAACAGTTTTGTTGCGAGCATGTAGTTTTAAAATATCTTCTCTTTCACGAATATCGGGTAGAGAGATTTGAATAGTTCTATCAAAACGCCCAGGTCTTAATAAAGCAGGGTCAAGAACATCAACCCTATTGGTTGCTGCCATAACAATAACCCCTGAGTTGGTTCCGAAACCATCCATTTCAACTAATAGTTGGTTTAAGGTTTGTTCAGTTGTTCCTGTACCCATTGAGGCATTACGTTTTCTACCAACTGCATCAATTTCATCAATAAAGATAATACATGGTGCAGCTTTTTTAGCATCTGCAAATAGATCTCTAACTCTACTTGCACCTAATCCCACAAACATTTCTTCAAATTCTGAACCAGCCATTGTAAAGAATGCCACTCCAGCTTCTCCAGCAACAGCTTTTGCTAGTAAAGTTTTCCCTGTTCCTGGGGGCCCTTCCATTAGCACTCCCTTGGGAACTCTAGCTCCCATTTGAGCATATTTATTTGGGTTTTTTAAATAGTCAACAACTTCAACAAGTTCTTGTTTTTCTTCATTGATTCCAGCAACATCAATAAACTTAACATCTGACTTGGTTTCACGAGGTCTTTGTTTGTTTTGTCCAAACATTCCGCCACCCATTCCGCCACCTTTTGTCATTGCTGAAATTGCTCAAAAGTAGACTGCAATAAGTAAAACCATTGGTAACAAACTAGTTGCTAATGACAATCAAATTGATGTAGTTTGGTATGTTATGTAAACAGTTGCCCCTACTGTTTTTTGGAATTCCGCAAATTGTTCAAAGGTTAAGACTTGCTTAAAGTTAAGTAGTCTATCACCTTGTAGGAAAACTCCTGTTACTAAATAGGCATTATTGGTTACTTGATTTGCGGTGATGCTACCTTGTATACTTGACCAGTTGCTATCATAGTCAATTCCTCCGCTTGGTCAAGTGACAATTGAACCACTTCTAAACTGGAATATTGCATAGACCAAAATAATTAGGGCCACAAATAGGATTAAAATGATCCAGAATTTCTTTTTGTTTTTCATTGTTTCACCTTTTCTAAGACAATAGTTTAATTTTATCATTTTAAAATAAATTATTTAAGATTATTTTATTTGTTTTGTCAAAAACAATAGGTTTAAAAAACCTTTCAAAATAGCTTGTTTTTGCCTTTTTATAAAGTTTGCTCAGCTTTTTGTTTTCATATGTAAGAGAATTTTTTAGATGTTCTCAATCATTTGAAACATAAAGATTGCTGTTATAACTTGTTAAATCTATATGATTAAAAAAATCCTTTTCTTGTTTGGTTAGTTCACATATTTTTTTATTGATAACTAAAACCATGTTCTTATTTAGAAAATGAACGTTTTGGCGATCTTTAATAATTAACAACTCTCCAATTAAAATTTTAATATAACTCTTGTCAGAATTCAATTGATTTATAATTTCTTTTAGAGTTTGTTTTTTTCTTGAATAGAAATTTGTTTCAAGATTCAAATTTTGAATAATCTTAAATAAAAATCTTTGAGCTTGTTCTTTATCTCCACTAAAATTATCAATTGAGTAAAAATTTTGAGGTTCTAAATTGTTGGTCTTTTTAACAAGATTTTTAATTCTTTTATTATCTATGGCCTTTTTTACAAGTAATTCATCAAAATCTGCTTCTTTAAGGTTTTTTCTGATGGCATTTCTTTTAAATTTTATGTCTGTGTTTGTTGAATCTACTGCATATACCAGATTATTTTGCTGCAAATAGTCCAGAATTTCACTTTTTTTGAATCCAATAATTGGTCTGTATATTTGCATTTCATTAACTAGACTTTGTTTTTTTATTCCAAAATAATCCACTAAACTATTTTTGTTTTTTTGCATTAAGTAGGTTTCAATGTCATCATTCAAATTGTGAGCAATAAGAACTTTATCAAAACCGGTCTCTGCTAGTATTTCTTTAAAAAAATTATACCTGACTTGGCGAGCCCAACTTTCAAAATTACTTTTAAGTTTTGAATAATCTTGCTCAATAACTTTGATATAAAGTTTTATCTTTTTTTCTTGACAATAGTTCTCACAAATTTGTTGATCATTTTTAGCATCAACTCGGTAGTTATAATTGACATGACAAGCCACAATGTTTTTGGCATTAACTTTTCTAACAAGATTGTCTAGCAAAAACAAACTATCAGGTCCACCAGAAAAACCAACAACATATTTCTTTTTATTACAAATACTAAATTTAGTCATGAAAAAGTTCCTCTGCTTCTGGAGTGTAAGTACCATCTGGGTTGTGAATGATTAGTGGTTTTAAAAATTTCAAACCTTGATTGCCATCATTAATTGCTTCAATTAAAACTTTTTTTGCATCTTGATCTGCTTTTGAATAAATCACTTCGATCCTTTTCACAGCAAAATTATGTTTCTTTAGTACGAAAATTATCTCATCCAATCTTTCAGCTAAGTGGATTAATAGAAACCTTCCACCATTTTTAAGTCCAACCTTTGCAGCATAAACCAGTTGATCTAATGTGATTGTTAGTTCATGTCTGGCAGTTGATAACTTAGGATTTGAATTTAGGTTCGGCTCTTCATTCACTTTAAAAAATGGAGGGTTAGAATAAACTACATCAAAAAAATTATTTTTGTTTTTAATAAATTCTTTAATGTCTTCATTTACAATTTCAACTTTATTAGTTAATTTATTAAGTTCTAAATTTTCTTTAGCTAGTGCTGCAGCTTCTGTATTTATTTCCACACCAATAATTTTTGAATCATCATTTGTGTAACAAGAAAGAATTAAAGGGATGATGCCATTGTTGGTTCCAAAATCACAAATCAATTTATCACTTTTTTTTGGTGTATAAAATCTAGCTAGCAAAATTGAATCAAGGGAAAAAGAAAACATTTCTGTTTCCTGTAAAATCTTGAGATTTTTGTAATTTAATACATTGTTGACTACTTTCATATTGGGGCCTCAAAAATTTTAATGAAAAAATTCTCAATAATTAAATTTGTATAACTGGATCTTTTAATTTCTAAAATTGTGTCTAAGAAAAATTCGGCTACCTCTTGGCGGTTTGTTAAGATTTCTTTTTTATAAATTTGATTTAAAATTTCAATTTGTTCTTTCTTGTCTTTTCTTTTAAAATTTTCTGAATACAATAGGGCTTCATTTTTTTTATTATTTTGAATTAAGTCTAGTAACTCTAGGTCAATATCTAAATCTACAACGCGCTCTTCAACCATGATTGTTTTGCATCTTGACTTAATGGTTGAAATAATTTGGTTTCTGTCATTAGTTAATAAAAATGCAAATACGCCTGTTGGTGGTTCTTCAAGAAGCTTCAAGATTGCATTGGCTGCCGTTTCTGTTAGATTCTCAACGTTTTTAATCAAGTATACTTTTAATGAAGATTGTTCAAATGTTGATGAAGAAAAACTTGTAATCAATTCATTGACACTTTCTTTTTTAATTAAATTAACTCCGTCACCAATTCTGATTAAATTTAGTAGGTTGTTTTTTTCAAATTTGCAACACAAAGCACAGCCATCGTTTTTTATGGCGTGGTTTTCACAAATTGTCATTCTGATAATTTCCTCAACAATGTTTTCTAACTGTGTTTGATTATTACAAGAAAAGATTGTTGAGTGAAACATCTGCCCATTAGTTAACAACTCATTAAAGTAAGTGATAATTTTGCTATCTTGCATTTTTTCTATTAATTCTTTCATTAATTGTGTTTTCAACTAGAAACTCAACTTGAGTTAATACTTCTTGAATTGTCTTGCGAGCATCAACAACTTTAATGCGGTCTGAATGTTCAGAAATTAAAATTTGATAACCTTCATAAACTGCATTGTGGAAATTACTTTTTTCTTTTTCAATACGGTCGACAGCTCTTTTTCTATTAATTAATCGGGCTTGTGCCTCATTTGGTGTGATATCAAAAAATATTGTTAAGTCAGGTTTTGTTGATCCAAGAACAATATTTTGAACCTCATCAACATCTGCCATCCCAATATTGCGGGCATGTCCTTGATATGCTGAAGTGGAATCCATAAAGCGGTCACAAATAACTAGGGTTCCGCTTTTTAAAGCAGGAACAATGATTTTATCCAAATGTTGTTTTCTTGCTGCAATGTATAATAATGTTTCAGTTCAGTGGGTTGGTTGACTCTCATGATCTAAAATCATATGACGAATTTTTTCAGCCAGCGGTTCCCCCCCGGGTTCTCTGGTCAATAAAACCTTAAAACCTTTTTGGGTCATGCTGTCTTTTAACATTTTTGCAATTGTTGTTTTTCCTGAGCCGTCAATACCCTCAAGTGTAATGAATATCATAAATCTACTCCTCTTCTTTTATTGATTTTCTGTTCAATATCGCATCATCAATTGTATCGTTATCAATGTAATCCAATACACCTCCAAGAGGAATTCCGCGGGCAATTCTTGTGATGTTTTTGCATTTGCTTTTCAATCTAGCTCCTAAATAATTTGCGGTTACTTCACCTTCAAATGTCAAATTAAGTGCTAGGATGATTTCCATGTCTGTACTTATTCTATCAAACAACTGTGCTATTTTTAAATTTTCAGGTTGAATATTTTTAGGTAAGTTAATTTCACCATTCAAAACATGAATTAGACCATTATAATTGCTTTCCGATATTTTTTGAGCGTCAGTTAAATAAGAGACAACACACATTTGGTTTTGGTTGCGTTTTTTTTGATCACAAAAGTCACAGTAGTTTTCTTTCTTATAATAAAAACATCTTTCACAAAAACTAAATTTCTCGCTGATTTCAGATATGACTTTGATAAGTTTATCTTTTTTGGATTGATTTGTCAGAATTTCAAAAAAGATTTTTTTGGCTGCCTTTGTGCCAATACCCTCAAATTCTTTTAAAATTTCAATAATTTCATTCATCACTAATCCACCACTTTAACGTCTTCCCCAAAAATTGAAACAACTTTTTTTGTAATGTCATCAACATTTTCAGGCACAACTATACTGTGATAATAATTTTCCTCATCGGTAATTGTTGAAGTTGTTGGCAATGTATTTTGAGATTTGCGAAACATAAATTCATTTTTTAACTGTTGTCATTGTTCTTTGGTAATACAGATAATAATTTTTTTAAATCCTAAAAACTCAGAGAGGTTATCACGATAATCCTTATTTTGCATTTTTCAATTTATTCATTTTGAAACCTCGTCAATATCTGGAACAATCACAAAACATTCTTTGTTTGATGCTTTTACTTTAGAATCTATGAATGGTAAAAATAGCTGGTTGTTTTTTAATTGTGGATTTGCATTAACTTCCTTAAATTTGTCCTCAACCATAATGCGGTCTTCTTTTGATGCGGTTGCAATAACTTCAAGAATTTTTTCACTTGAAATTTTAAAATTGAATTTTTGATCTTTCATTTCTTGGTTCATCAAAACCATTTGGCTGACAAATTCAGTCTCTGAATTATTAATTGTTTTGTCTGCAAAGTTGTGAATAATTGGTTCATCACTAATCTCTGGTTCAACTTTATTTTCATAAAAGTTCTTAATCTCTGGTTCGCTATTGTTGATTGGTTGCTCAAGTGTTTGTGTAGTTTCATCATGATGAACATTTGTGCAACTTTGATTAGTTTCAAAAGAATGCTTTGGTTCAACTTCATCTATCTTAAAATTGTTTGTTTCTACAACAACTTCTTGTTTTTCATCAACAAAAGAGTTGTCAATTTTAACAACACTTATAGGTGTTTCAATATCCTTGATTGTTTTTAGCATGTTTATAAGAATGTATTGATAGTTAACATTTGAATTCTTTGATTTTGTATAAGCATCAATTATGTTATCAACAAAATTGAAAACATTTTTTAGTTCAACTTGGTCAAACTGTTTTGCTTCTTCATAAGATAACAACTTTAAAAGCTCTGAATTTTTTGTCATTTTAAAAGTTATGATTTCTTTTAAAATATCAATTATTCCTAAAGTTGTTACTTGGAAATCAATACCTTGGTCATTTGCTGTTTCAAAAAAGTTGATGATTTCTTTTGCGTCTTTTTCAAAAACTTTGTTAACTAAAACTAGTTTGTCTTTCTTGGTTGTTATATAAAAAACTTTTTTTAAATCTTCACTTGTTATCTCTGAATTTGTAATTACCATTGTTTGCTCTAAATAATTAAGGGCATCTCTTAGTGATCCATCTGACATATAAAAAATTTCTTCAAGGGCTTCGTTGTTAATTGACATTCCTTCTTTTTCACAAACTTGGCTAATTCGTTTTTCTAATGCGTTTTTTGTAATACCTTTGAAATTGAATAGCTGACATCTAGAGATGATTGTCTCAGGAATTTTTGAAAATTCTGTTGTTGCCAAAATAAAAACCACATGTGTTGGTGGCTCTTCTAAAGTTTTTAACAATGCATTAAATGCAGAGTTTGTTAACATATGAACCTCATCAATTATATAAACTTTATATTTTGACATTACCGGCATTGTTGAAACATTCATCTTGATATTTCTGATCTCATCAACTCCATTATTTGAAGCAGCATCCATTTCAAAAATGTCGGCGTGGGCATTCTTGTTAAACTCTTTGCAGCTGTTACATTCTTCACAAGGGTTATAACCTTGTAGGTTTTCACAGTTAATTGTTTTTGCCATTATTTTAGCAATTGATGTTTTTCCTGTTCCTCTTTGTCCAGAAAATAGAAGTGCGTGAGGGAAGTTGCTATTTTTGATTTCTGAAATTAAAATCTCTTTAATTCCTTCATGACCAGCAACCTCATCAAGGTTTTTTGGTCGGTACTGTCTATATAATGATTTTTTGTTCTCCATGTTTTTGCACCTCTAATCAAATATATTTTACATTTTATTTCTTAAATTTTTAAAGAAAAGTTTAAGCTCTTTTTCTAAAATTCCTGTCCCATCAGTTTCTTTAAAAAAATTTATCTTTGTTTTGAATCTTCAGTAGTCACATTTTATGTTCTCTAAAAAATAGTGAACTTCAGTAATGTGGCTCTGTTCAATTGCAGCAATACACAAAAGACAGGGTTTCAATGAAACATACATTTTGTACTCTGCAAGATTTTTCGATTTAGTTTTTTTAAATATTTTATTAATTACCTTTATTTCTGCATGGCCTAAAATACATTTTTTTCTTTCTCTGTTGTTTTTGCCAACAGCGACAATCTTGTTATTTTTGTCCACTAGTATTGCTGCAACAGGAACGTCCTTAGACTTATTACATTTTTTAATTTCTAAGATTATTTTTTGTAATATTTCACTGTTCATAAATACCTCTCAAAATAAAAAAGTCATTGTACAAGGCACTGGATTCTTATGGCTGCTACCTTCCGGTCCTGACCAGTTTCGAACGTCACCCTTACAATGACATACTTATAATATCATAAAAACTATATTTTTCTCAGGAAATTAAAATATCATCTTTGTTTCACGTGAAACACGGTTGGGATTTAAAAATACAAATAAAAAACGTTTCACGTGAAACGTTAAATATTATAGATAATCATTATTATCAAAATAAGGTTTTAAAGCTTCGGGGAGATGTAGCTTGGTACCATCAAAATGGTTTTCTAAGATTGCTGCAAACAACCTGTCAATTGCTAACCCAGATCCATTTAGTGTATTTAGGAATTGGGTTTTACCTTCAGTATTTTTAAATCTTGCTCCCATTCTTCTGGCTTGAAAATCTCCACAATTCGAACATGATGAGATTTCTCTAAACTTACTTTGATTTGGGAATCAAACCTCTAGATCATATGTTTTTTGAGATGCAAAGCCAACATCACCACTACATAATTCTACAACTCGATAAGGTAAATTAAATAACTGTAAACAGTCTTCTGCATCTTGAACCATTTTCTCTAGTTCATCATATGAATCTTTTGGTTCACAAATTTTAACCATTTCAACTTTATTAAATTGATGCAGCCTTATCATTCCCTTTGTGTCTCTTCCAGCACTTCCAGCTTCTCTTCGAAAACATTGACTGAATGATGTTAAATACATTGGTAATTTTTTGGTATCTACAATTTCTCCTCGCACAATGTTTGTTAATGAAACTTCTGATGTTGGAATTAAAAATTGATTATCAATTTTATATGCGTCATCTTCAAATTTTGGAAGTTGACCTGTTCCTAGCATGTTTTCTTCATTAACAAGAAGCGGCAACATCATTTCTTTATATCCATGTTTTTTATGGCGTTTTAATAAAATATCTGCAATTGCCCTTACCATAATTGCTCCGTTTTCAGTATAAGCCAAAAACCTTGTTCCTGATATTTTTGCTCCTAATTCGAAGTCAACAAGATTTAATCTGGTTGCAATATCTCAATGGGGGATATTTGTTTTTCTAAAATCTTTTTTAACTCACTTTCTAATTTCTACATTATCATTTTCATCTTTACCAACAGGCATATTATCATTAGGTATGTTTGGTAGTTGTAAGTTCTTTTTATAAATATCTTCATTAATAACTTTTAGTTCTTCATCCAATTTATCAATTTTTCCAGAAATTTCAGATACTTGTTTTTTTGCAATTTCAATTTCTGCTTTTTTGTTTTGACGTGCAAGAGTTCCAATTTCTTTTGAAAATTTATTTTTTTGTGCTTTCATCTCTTCAACAATTTTTGTTAATTCTTTACGTTTACTATTTAATTCTAAAATATCTTTTAGATCTTTGGTGTAATCTTTTTGACGTGTGTTTAATTGACGACACACTTTTTCAAAGTCTGTTTCAATACGGTTAATGTCTAACATGTGTTAGCCTCCTTTGTTATATTCAACTGATGAAGTTGTGATATATTCATTTTCATCTAAATTAAATCCAATAACTCCTGATGAGTTTCTTGATTGTTGTTTTATTTCTGAAGAGTGAATTTTAATAATTTTACCTTGAGATGAAATCATTATAATTTCATCTGTGTCTCTGATTGCATGAATTGCTTTAAACTTACCTGTTTTCTCATTTAGCTTCATTACAGCAATTCCTTTTGAACCTCTCCTAATTGGGTTATATTCACTTATAAGTGTTTTTTTAATAATTCCTAGTTCTGAGATTGTGGCAATGCTGTCGTTGTTATAATCAGAAAGTGCTGACATTACTTTGTCTTCTTTATCTAAAGTTATTCCTTTGACTCCTCTTGAAGAACGAGACATTGGTCTAAATTCATTTTCATTTATTTTGATTATTTTTCCTCTTTTGGATGCAATTAAAATATGATCTTTTCCAGTAGTTGGAATTACTGTTCTTAAGGTATCTTTGTTATCTAGATTGATTGCAATTTTTCCAAAATTATTTATTCTTTCAAATTCATTGATATCAACTTTTTTTACAATTCCATTTGAAGTTACAAAAGCTAAGTACTTAAATTTATTGCCTTTATTTTTCATTGATAAGATTGAAGTAATTTTTTCACTTGAACTTATTCCAATGAAATTGATGATTGGCATCCCTCTCGACGTTCTTGAAAATTGTGTGATTGAATACCCCTTAACTTTATAAACTTTTCCTTGATCTGAGAAAAATAAAACGTCGTCTTTGGTTTTACCAATTCTTGAAATAATAATATTGTCTTCTGGATATGAGTTAATAATAATTCCTTTTCCACCACGTTTTTGAGCTTTAAAGTCTTCATTGTTTAAACGACGCAAGTACCCATCTTCACTTAAAGTTAAAATCATTTTTTGGTTTTGAATTAGTTCTTCATCATCAATTACTGTTTGTTCAACTTGGATTATTTGGGTGCGGCGGTCATCACCATATTTATCTGCAATTTCTTGCAGTTGATTAACTAAAATTATATTTTGTTCTTCTTTAGAATTAATAATTTTAATTAATTCTAAAATTCTAGCTTCAGTGGTTTGAATTTCATTATCAATTTTTTCAATTTCTAAACCAACCAGTCTTTGCAATCTCATGTCTAAAATTGCTTTTGATTGTTTTTCATCAAACCCAAATTTTTTATTTAGGTTTTGGTGGGCAAGTTCAGTTGTTTTTGATTCTTTAATAATTTTTATAACTTCATCAATATTGTCTATGGCAATTCTGATAGCTTTTAGAATATGTAATCTTGCATCCAATTTGTTTTTTTCAAAAATAGATCTTTTTAAAATCATTTCAATTTGGTGTTTTACATACAAGCGAATAATATCTTTAATGTTAAGAACTTGGGGAATACCATTATTTAAAGCTAACATATTAATTGTAAAATTTGTTTGTAGGCTTGTATATTTGTAAAGTCTTTTAATAATTAACTGAGCATTTGCAGCATTTGCTAACTCTAAAACAACTCTGATTCCTTCATAGTTTGATTCATCCCTAATGTCTGAAATTCCCACAATGGTTTTTTCTTTATAAAGTTCAGCAATTTTTTCAACTATTTTTGCTTTGTTGGTTTGGTAGGGAATTTCACTAATGACAATTCTTTGTTTTTTATTATTTTCTTCAATTTCAATCTTAGCTCTTAAAGTTAAATTTCCTCTTCCTGTTTCATAACCATCAACCATGGTTTTACCATTGGTCATTAAAGCACCAGTAGGAAAATCAGGCCCTTTTATGTATGTTAAAATTTCTTTAATTGAAATGTTGGCGTCACTAATGTAAGCTCTAATGGCTGCAATAACTTCACGCAAATTATGTGGTGGAATGTTTGTTGCCATACCAACTGCAATTCCAGTGGCTCCATTTACTAAAAGATTTGGGAAATAGCCTGTTAAATGTTTTGGTTCTCTTTCTGAAGCATCATAATTATCAACAAAAGGGACTGTTTCCATATCAATATCTTTTAACAACATATTTGATATTTTTGCAAGTCTGGCTTCTGTATATCTCATAGCAGCAGCTCCATCTCCATCGATGGATCCAAAGTTTCCATGACCTTCAACTAATGGGTAACGATATGAAAAATCCTGAGACATTCTTACCATAGCTTCATAAACTGAACTATCTCCATGTGGGTGGTATTTACCAATAACTTCCCCAACAATACGAGCAGATTTTTTATGTGGTGTGTCTGCAGTGATTTTTAAATCATTCATTGCATAAATAATTCTTCGGTGAACTGGTTTTAGTCCATCTTTTAAATCTGGTAAAGCACGACTAACAATAACACTCATAGAGTATTCTAAAAAATCTTTTTCAACTTCTGCTTTAAAATCAACTTCTATAATTTTCTCTAATTTATTATTGTCTGCCATTTTTTCTTCCTCCAGTTATACTAAACATCAATACTTTCAACAAATTGTGCATTCTCAGTAATAAAATTTTTCCTCATTTCAGGATTTTCTCCCATTAGACTTGATAAAACTTCATTGGCTAAAAAAGCGTCCTCAACCTTAACTTGTATCATAGTTCTACGCTCTGGATCCATTGTGGTTTCTCACAATTGAATTGGGTCCATTTCACCTAATCCTTTATATCTTTGAATTGTATATTTTATATCCTTATATTTGTTTTGTTTTAATTTTTCTAGTTCTGCATCTGAATATGCATAGTCAGTATTTTTTTTACCATCACTAATTTTATAAAGTGGGGGTTGAGCAATATAGATATTGCCATTATTAATTAATTCTTTCATGTATCTATAAAAAAAAGTTAGCAACAATATTCTAATGTGGGCTCCATCAACATCAGCATCAGTCATAATAATTATTTTATTATATCTAATTTTATTTAGCTCTAGGTTTTTTTTCACACCTGTACCAATTGCAGCAATTATTGATTGAATTTCATTATTTTCAAAAGCTCTTGCTTGTTTAACTTTTTCAACATTAAGGACTTTACCTCTAAGTGATAAAATTGCTTGGTTTTTTCGGTTTCTTCCAGTTTTAGCACTACCTCCAGCTGAATCCCCTTCGACTAAATATAGTTCTGCTTCTGCAGCACTTTTTGATTCACAGTCTGCAAGTTTTCCAGGTAAAGAAAAGTTATCAATTGCTGATTTTCTACGAGTGTCCTCTCTTGCTCTTTGAGCTGCTTTTCGGGCTTTTTGAGAGATCATTATTTTTTCAATTATTTTTTTCCCATCTGTTGGATTTTTTAAAAGGAATTCTTTAAATGATTCAAACACAACATTACTAGTGGCTTCACGAGCATCTGGGTTTGACAATTTTGCTTTGGTTTGTCCTTCATATAATGGGTCTCGGTGCTTAATTGAAACAACTCCACATAAACCTTCTTTGATGTCATCATAAACAAATTTATTACCTTTGAAATTTTTAAGTTCATTTGTATAGTTGTTCAATGCTTTTAGTAAAGCATTTTTAAAACCTTCTTCATGTGATCCACCCTCACTTGTGTAAATATTATTACAAAATGAAAATAGGGTTTCATCATAAGTGTCATTGTATTGAATTGATGCTTCAACTTCAATACCTTCATATTTATCAATTATATAAAAAATTTCATTATTAATTTTTTCTTTCCCACTATTAATTTCTTTAATATAATCTTTGATTCCATCTTCAAAAATATATGTGATTTGTTTATCATTTCTCTCATCATATAAATTAATTTTTAAACCTTTGTTTAAAAATGCTAGCTGCTTAATTTTTGAACGAATAACTCTAAAATCAAATTCTACAGTCTCTTTAAAAATAGTTGGATCAGGTTTGAATTTTATTAGTGTCCCATTAACATCACTTACACCAATTTCTTTGATTGGAGTTGCTTCACTACCACCATTATAAAATTTTTGATAATAGATTTTATTGTCTCGGCAAACCATAGCTTCAACATGCAAAGACAAAGCATTGACAACAGATGCTCCAACCCCATGTAAACCACCTGAAATTTTGTAAGTAGATTCATCAAATTTTCCCCCAGCATGTAGAACAGTAAAAATTGTTTCTAAAGTTGTTTTGTTTGTTTTTGGGTGAATATCAATAGGAATCCCTCTACCGTTATCTTTAACAATTATTTCTTCATTTTGAGTGATGACAATAGTTACTTCATTACAAAAACCTGCTAATGCTTCATCAACAGAGTTGTCCAAAATTTCTCAAACCAAGTGATGTAATCCATTTTTATTTGTATTACCAATATACATCCCCGGTCTTTTTCTAACTGCTTCTAGTCCTTCAAGAACCTGAATCTGATTTGCTCCATATTTATTGTCCATTAGTATAATCCCTGCTTTCCATTTTTAATTTGAAGACATTGGTAAAATAACTTGTTTTAATGTTTTCTCCTCTTCAGAACAAATAACAATTGGTTTTTTTTCATCAAGAAGCTGAATCTCAATTGTTTTTGCTTCAAAGGTTCTTAATGCATCTAATAAAAACCTGGGATTTAAATAAATGTTTTGCTCTTCAATTCCTTCTAATGAATATTCTTTAAATTCTTCTTCGAAACTTGCAATTTGTTGAATGTTTGATTTGATGATCATTTTGTCTCCCTCAATCATCATGTTAACAACAGTGGCGCTGGCTTCATCACTTGGAATGTCAGCTCTTGAAATTAGTTTACTAATTTTTTTATTTTCCACAATTATTTTGGTAGCAAAGTCATCGGGGAAAACTACTTCCACATTTGGGTATTGACCTTCTAAAACACTTGTTTGAATTAAAGTATTTCCTATTGTAAAACAACAAGTGTTGTCCATTAAACTAATTTTGCAAACACCTTTATCCATTAATAATTTTTGGATCTCTAAAATAGTTTTGTAAGGAATGTTGGTATTAATATGTTCATTAGTTTTTTCATGTAAATAAATTTCTTTTCTTGAAACTCTAAAACCATCTGTTCCAGTTACAAACAAACTTTCCCCAGCTGCATTTAAATTTATCCCAGTTAAAACTAGTTTTTGGTTTGACTCATTAACAGAAATAATTGTTTGAGCCAAAGCTTTTTTGAACTCTTCAGTTTCAACACTAGCAATTTGTCCTCTTTCTTTAAAAGCAACAGTTGGAAAACCACTATCATCTAAAATGTTTAAAGAAAATTCAGACCTATCCCCATATAAAGAAATTAAATTATCATCAATTTTTGAAATTGAAACATAAGCATCATCCATTCTTTTTAAGATCTCTAAAATATATTTACCTCTAATTAAAAAATTACCAGTATCTTTAAACTCTAAACCACCTTGCCCAGAAAAAACTTTACTTTTAATATTCATGATACTATTCATTGAAGAAAAAGAAACACAATCACCATCACATTCAACGAAAATACCCATTGAATAAGACAACACTGATTTATTATCAATAATACGATTACATTTTGTTAATTCTTCAATTAAAAAATTTCGTTCAATTTTAAAAAACATATATTCACCCCAATTATATTAAAATTATTTTTTATTATTATGGTGTGGAAAAGTGGAAAACAACCACAAACACCATAAATAATAGACTAACCTAGAATTATAATAACATTTTATTAGTAAGAATAATACGCCTAAGAAGTAATTTCCTTTTTCAATTTTGTTACTAAATCTTTAAATTTTTTATCAGCCTTAATGTTTGTTTCAATTTTATTGATGGCATGAGTCACAGTTGAATGATCTCTTGAACCAAAAATACTCCCAATTTCTGATTGATTCATTTTTAATAAATCACTTATTAAATACATAGCTAGATGTCTTGGATTTGCAACAGTTTGAATTCGAGATTTTCCTTCAAGTTGAGTTGAAGTAACCCCATATTTATCTGCAACAACGTCTTTAATTTTTTGAGCAGTTAATTCACTTCCGGGTGCATAAACGCTGTCTTTTAATATTTCAAAAATATCATCATAATCTAAAACTTTATCCCCTTGTTCTAAAAAAACAAAGGAAATCATGTTAATTGATCCTTCAATTCTACGAACGTCATTTGCATGACAACTTGCAATATAAGAAACTGCCGAGTCAGAAAGTTTGATTTTAGCAACACTTGCTTTAAATTTGATAATTTCATGTTTTATTTGAGTATCTAAAGATTCTAATTTTACTTTTAAACCCTGTGAGAATCGCGAAACTAAACGCACATCAAAACCATTAAGTTTTTCAGGTGCTTTATCAGAAGTTAAAACAATTTGGGCATTTTTTTCAATTAGTTGATTAAATACATTAAAAAAGATTTCATTTGTTTTTGAACTATTTGCTAAAAACTGAATATCATCAAGTAATAAAACTTGTAGATCAGCTAAATTATGTTTCACTTCTTCAATTTTTTCATAACCTGCATTTAGTGAACCCACAACCTCTTTTCTAAAATCAACAGAAGTCATATAACGCACCGAAATTCCTGGATATTTTGCTATTAAACTATTATAAATAGCTCCAAGCAAGTGGGTTTTACCTAAACCAGATTCACCATGAATAAATAATGGGTTTCAAACTGTTCCTGGTTTTTCAACAATATCATGTGCTGCTTTAATAGCATTTTTATTACTTGCTCCAGAAACATAGTTATCAAAGGTAAATTTTGAAAAACTATTTATTTTGTTATTATCTTTTATTGAATCAAAAGCTACTTTGTTTTTGTGCTCATCAGTGTGCATCAAAACAACTTTTACAGAATGTCCAACAATTTTTGAAAATCCATTTTCAATTTCTTTTTTGATATTTAATAAGAGTGATTTTGCTAAGTTTGAATTTACTATCATTTCAAAATCACTATCATTAACAGTTTCAATTTTTGCATCCTTAATATAATCATTATATTCTTCAGGAGTAATTAAATCTGATGAAATGAATCACTGTTTTAATTCTTTTATTAAGTTTGTTTCTTTCAT